>JBDLJH010000007.1:0-141097 GCA_039714395.1 Pseudomonadota bacterium
TACGGTGGCGGCACAGGGTGGGATCAACGCGGCACTGGCGAATGTGTCACCCGACAACTGGCACTGGCATATGTACGACACCATCAAGGGGAGTGACTATCTGGGGGATCAGGATGCCATTGAGTACATGTGCCGTGCTGCGGCTCACCTGGTAGTAGAACTGGAGCACGCAGGGGTACCGTTCTCGCGTCTGGATAATGGGCGTATCTACCAGCGTCCTTTTGGCGGACAGAGCCAGAACTTTGGCGGCGAGCAGGCGGCGCGTACCTGTGCCGCAGCGGACCGTACGGGTCATGCCATTCTTCATAGTCTCTATCAGCAGAATATTCGTGCCAGGACGCATTTCTTTGATGAATACTTTGCCATCGATTTAATTAAGGATGAACAGGGTTTCATCCTCGGTGCACTGGCACTCAATATAGAGAGCGGCGAGCCGCTACTGATTGAGGCGAAGACCACGCTTATTGCTACGGGTGGTGCGGGTCAGTTGTTTCGTACCAATACCAATGCTCACATCAATACCGGTGATGGGTTGGCGATGGCGCTGCGTGCCGGGATCCCGATGCAGGACATGGAGTTCTTTCAGTTTCATCCTACCGGCATCGCCGGCAAGGGGATGCTGCTCTCAGAGGGTGCACGTGGGGAGGGCGGCTATCTCATTAATGCTGAGGGTGAGCGCTTTATGGAACGCTATGCACCCCATGCCAAAGATCTCGCCTCACGAGATGTGGTGAGTCGGGCCATCTTTACCGAGGTAAAGGAGGGGCGAGGCTGTGGCCCTAATAAAGATCATGTACTGCTAAAGGTTGACCACCTGGGTGAGGAGCTGGTGGCGAAGCGGCTACCCAGCATCCGTCTGCTGGCACAGACCTTCGCCGGTATCGATATGGTGAAGGCCCCGGTGCCGGTCTATCCCACCGCCCACTACACGATGGGTGGCATTCCCACCAACCGCCACGGACAGGTAGTGGTACCGGTGGGTGAGGGTGAGGAGGCGATCCCGGGCCTCTATGCCGCCGGTGAGTGTGCCTGTGTTTCGGTGCATGGGGCCAACCGCCTGGGCGGTAATTCGCTGCTCGATATCGTGGTCTTCGGTCGTGCCGCCGGTAATCACATCATCAACTATCTTAAAGAGAACCGTTTCCATCGCCCATTGGACGAAAATAGCGTGGCTGCGGCGATGGCACACCTGCAGCGCTGGGATAAACCAGGCGGCAGTGAAACGGTAGAGGGCTTACGCAGAGAGTTGCAGCAGACGATGGAGGAGTATTGTGGCGTCTATCGTGAGGAGTCGATGCTGGCCGAAGGGGTAAAGAGGGTAATGGCACTGAATGAGCGTATGACCGATCTTACACTTAAGGATCAGAGCCGCATCTTTAACACCGCGCGTATTGAGGCCTTTGAGCTGGAGAACCTGATGGCCCTGGCGTTGGCAACGGTTATCTCGGCACTCAACCGCAAGGAGAGCCGTGGTGCCCACTCACGTATGGACTATCCGGAACGAGACGATGAGCACTGGCTTAAGCATTCGCTCTATTATGCTGAGAGTCGCCATATGGACTACAAGCCGGTGCGTATGAAACCACTCTCGGTCGACCCCTTTCCACCCAAGCCGAGGGTCTATTAAGGAGCCTCTGATCTATTCATGAACTCGTATCTCACACCTAAAATATCCAGCTTCAGCGTTGCAATCCTTCGCAATAGCTCGCTATTACGTGCGGTTTGCGCCTTGAATCTGCATATTTTAGTCATAACCTGCTTCGTCCAGAATAAATCAGAGGCTCCTTAATATGGCGACGATGCAGTTTGAGATCTACCGCTATGACCCGGAGCGGGATGAGAAACCCGCTATGCAGCACTTTGAGTTGCAGGGGATTGAACCCGGAATGATGTTGCGTGATGCATTGATACGCATTAAGGCTGAGCAGGATGAAACCCTGACCTTTCGCCACTCCTGTGGCGAGGGCGTGTGTGGTTCCGACTCGATAAATATCAACGGAAGCAATGGTCTTGGCTGTATTACGCCACTGGCTGATCTCAAGGAGCCTGTGACGGTACGTCCAGTCCCCGGCATGCCGGTGATCCGCGACCTGGTGGTCGATATGCAACAGTTCTATCATCACTATCGTGAGATTAAGCCTTACCTGATTCGCCATGAGTCCGAGCCGGAGGTGGAGTACCTGCAATCGCCTGAGGAACGCGACAAACTAGATGGTCTCTATGAGTGTATTCTTTGTGGTTGTTGTACCACAGCCTGCCCCTCCTTTTGGTGGAACCCTGACAAGTTTCGTGGCCCCGCAGCATTGCTACAGGCGTGGCGTTTTCTTGCCGACAGTCGTGACCAGGATACGGCCAGTAGATTAGAGGCGCTGGACGGGCCTTATAAATTATTTCGCTGTCATACCATTATGAATTGCGCCGATGCCTGTCCCAAGGGGCTTAATCCCACTCGCGCCATTGGCCTCATCAAGCAGCTGATGCTGAAACATCAGGTATGAGCATGTGTAATGAATCGATGTCCCGGCTGCGCTGGCGTTGTCGACGCGGTATGCTGGAGCTGGATCTGCTGCTACAGGGTTTTGTCGATAGCGGGTATACGGCATTGAATGAGAGTGAGCAGGATCTCTTTACTCAGCTTCTGGAGTTACCGGATCAGGAACTGTTTGAGAATCTGATGGGTGTTAATGAGCCGGAGAAAAAGGAGTTTTCTCATGTTATCGCAAAGATTCGCCACGCCGTTACGGCTCAGGATTGAGCACTCACGGCGATTGCAGTTTGTCGCAATTACATTTTTTCTTCTATCACTGCTTGCACTGTTGTTGCTGCAGATTCCTCTGCTGTTGAAGCTATCTATCGTGTTGTTATGGCTGTCTCTGTTCCTCTTTATCTGGAGGCGGAGGGCGGAGCTGGGTGGGGCGCCCGTTGATCTAATATTGCGTCCCAACGGTGCCTGGCTACTGGAGCGGGGGAGGGAGTCTATTCCCCTGCAGTTGCACGGACAGAGTACGGTGAGTCGTTCTCTGTTACTACTCTGCTTTAAGGAGTCCCGAGGGCGGCGTTCATTCGACTATGTATTGTGGCGTGCAGAACTGTCGCCACAGCTGTTCCGTCGACTGCGGGTCTACCTGCGTCTCTACGCCACAGAGACACCTGGCTAGCGATAATTATTCTGTGAGAAAATTTTCTGGTGTAAGAATGGTGTTAACAGGTGGTTTGCTGTCATCGGCCTTTGGGTAATTGAGGGTGTAGTGCAGACCACGACTCTCCTTACGTGACATCGCTGCGCGAATGATCAGATCGGCCACGACGACCAGGTTACGCAGCTCCAGCAGGTCGTTACTGACACGGAAGTTGCCGTAGTACTCGTCGATCTCATTGCTTAGCAGGTCGACACGTCGTTTGGCCCGTTGCAACCGCTTGTCGGTGCGTACGATTCCCACGTAGTCCCACATGAAATGACGTAACTCCTCCCAGTTGTGTGAGACCACCACCTCCTCATCGGAGTCGGTAACACGGCTCTCATCCCATGCGGGCAGCTCTTCGGGCATCGGTACGCTATCAATTCTGTTGACGATATCGCGGGCGGCAGCATGACCGAAGACCAGGCACTCCAGCAGGGAGTTACTGGCCATGCGGTTGGCCCCGTGCATACCGGTAAAGGTGACCTCACCGATGGCGTAAAGACCAGGCAGGTCGGTGCGGCCGTGGATATCGGTCATTACCCCGCCACAGGTGTAGTGGGCGGCGGGCACCACCGGGATCGGTTCACGGGTGATATCGATGCCCAGCTCCATGCAGCGCAGGTAGATATTAGGGAAGTGCTCGGTGATGAACTCAGCGGGTTTATGGCTGATATCGAGATAGAGACACTCGGCACCGAGCCGTTTCATCTCGTGATCGATGGCGCGAGCCACGATGTCACGTGGTGCCAGCTCTTCGCGCTTGTCAAAGCGATGCATAAAGCGGCTACCGTCAGGTAGCTTGAGCAGCCCTCCCTCGCCCCGGATCGCTTCGGTGACCAGAAATGACTTGGCCTTGGGATGATAGAGGCAGGTGGGGTGAAACTGGTTGAACTCCATGTTGGCGACACGGCAGCCGGCGCGCCATGCCATGGCGATGCCATCGCCGGTGGAGAGGTCGGGGTTGCTGGTGTAGAGGTATACTTTGCTGGCACCACCACTGGCGAGGATCACGCAGCGGGCCCGGAATACCTCCACATGTCCGCTGTCACGATTCAATACATAGGCACCGAGCACCCGGTTCTCGCCTGTTCCCAGTTTGGTACCGGTAATGAGGTCGATGGCGATCTGGTGTTCACGCAGGGTGATATTGGAGTGGGCCCTGGCCCGTTCGAGCAGGGTGGTTTCTATCGCTTTGCCGGTGGTGTCAGCGGCGTGTATCACACGGCGGTGGCTGTGCCCCCCCTCGCGGGTGAGGTGGTAACCACCGAGTCCATCTTCATGGCGCTCGCGGGTGAATTTTACACCGTGAGAGATCAAACTATGGATTGCCTCGGCGGCGTTCTTGGCAGCATAGCGCACCACATCAGGGTCACATAGTCCGACCCCGGCGTTGAGTGTATCCTGCAGGTGTGACTCGATAGAGTCATCTTTATCTAATACGGCAGCAATACCGCCCTGGGCATGCAGGGTGCAGCCATCGGCCATTGTCCCTTTGGCGAGGAGGGTGACATGGGCCTTCTCGGCCAGCTGAAGGGCCAGGGTAAGACCGGCGGCTCCGCTGCCTATCACTAATATGTCGCTGCTGTGTTGAGGCTGTTTATTCACGAGGCTATGTAATCGAGTCTTTAAAGTAGCTTGAAAGGTAGTTAAGCTAAGTGGATGAAAAGGAAGCTTGCCTAGGAGTCATCATAGGCATTTTGTCATAGAATGGCGACTGTTGAGAATTAAAGTCTGCAGTCTGGCGAACTCTAATGCATACAACGTGTCATACGGTGTATGAGTTTTGGGCCGCCAGACCTTCATATATAAGGGGTAGGCCCGGATGGGCGAACAGAATGTCGACCAGGAACTGGTCAGGCGTGTTCAGGAAGGTGACAAGAAGGCGTTTGATGCGCTGGTGATAAAGTACCAGCAGCGTATCGTCAAACTCATTTCTCGTTATGTGCGAGATCAGGATGAGGTGCTGGATGTTGCTCAGGAGGCCTTCATCAAGGCCTATCGTGCCCTGCCCAGGTTCCGTGGTGATAGTGCCTTCTATACCTGGCTCTACCGTATCGCTATTAATACAGCGAAAAACTATCTGGTAGCGCAGGGGCGTCGTCCTCCAGCCACCGATGTGGATGCGGAAGATGCGGTCTATGTAGATGGCGGTGTACGTTTGAGTGACCACGACACCCCGGAGAAGCTAGTGCAGCGTGACGAGGTGGAGCGTGTGATCTTCGACACCATAGATGGACTGCCGGAGGAGCTGCGCACCGCCATCACCCTGCGTGAGATGGAGGGGCTGAGTTATGAGGAGATCGCCGAGACCATGGATTGTCCCATCGGTACGGTGCGTTCACGGATCTTCCGTGCACGTGAGGCGATAGAGACAAAATTAAAACCACTGCTTGAATCAAGGGGCTGAGCCGAGTTGCCTGCCCGTGTGGAGATACGATGATGAATGATAAAAATAGAGAGTGGCTATCGGCACTAGTCGATGGTGAACTGCAGGGACAAGAGCTGGAGCATAGTCTCAATGCCCTGCGTAATGACTCTGAATTACAGGCGAGCTGGAAGGCCTATCATGTTGTCCGTGATACCGTCTCCAGCAACCTCGATGATTCAGTGGATCTGCAACTGCATCAGCGTATCTCCACTGCGCTGGAGTCGGAACCCACCATACTCGCCCCACAGCGCCGTGCTCGTCCCTGGCTTAAACAGGTAGCTGGAGTGGCTATCGCCGCCTCGGTGACTGGTGTAGCCATCATTGGCCTTCAAGGTATGAATGGTGTTGACTCTACCCCTGTTGCGGTACCCGTCGCACAGCAGCAGGAGTATCTGCGAATGGAACCGACTTTGGTTGCCCAGGGCAATAAAGACAAAGAGATAGAGAGGGCGGCGCAAAACAGCGATGCACTTAATGCCTATCTGGTGAACCACAACGAGTATTCAGCCAACTCCGGTATACAGGGAGTGCTTCCCTATGTGCGCATCGTTGGTCATAAGGTTGGTCAATAAGATGCGGCCTGGTCTCACCCGTGTAACACTTCTTTCCCTGATACTGACCGTTTCTGCCGCACACGCCAGCGAGGATGCAGCATCGTGGCTGGAGCGCATGTCACGGGCGGCCCACTCTCTTAATTACATTGGCACCTTTGTCTATATGCATGAGGGGAAGCTGGAGACGATGCAACTGGTGCACGCGGTCGATGAGGCGGGCGAGCATGAGAGACTGCTATCACTCAGTGGCCCCCATCGTGAGGTGATTCGTGAGCATGGTCAGGTGACCTGCTACCTTCCCGAGAAAGATGCGCTGGTCGCGGGACACCCCACCACCCCTCCCGGATTTCCCCTCAACCTGCCGACGCAATGGGAGCAGCTGCGCGACGTCTATGACTTTAAGTTGTTAGCTGTTTCACGTGTTGCCGGTTTGCAGGCACAACAGATCGCCATCGTTCCCCGCGATACCTTGCGCTATGGACAGAACTACTGGGTTGCTACCGATAGTGGCCTGCTGTTACGTGCCGACGTCATTAATGAGCAGGGCGACGTGGTGGAACAACTGGAATTTACCTCGGTAAGCTTGTTGGAACATATTTCAGCGCAACAATTACAGCCCCAAGCAGGCAGTAGAGTGGTTGATCTATCAGTAACGAGTCTTCCATCCGAAGTGAAGACGGCGCAGCCTCTGCACTGGCATGTGGCCAACTTGCCTGCCGGTTTTGAGTTGGAGCTACAGCGTCAACACGCCATAGCTGGTGATGGTGTGGCGGTTGACCATCTGGTCTATAGCGACGGACTTGCCTCGGTTTCTGTCTTCATTGAACCGCGGCGCGACAGTACCGGTGAGAATGCTGGTACCTCACGACGGGGCAGCGTGAATGCCTATACCCGCTTGTTGCCGCAACAGCGCGTTACCGTGCTGGGTGAGGTGCCACCAGCCACCGTCAGGCAGATCGGCGAGTCGATTGAGCCATTGGCACCTTAGACCATGATTGAAGAGAGCGCCCTGGTCGTCGCTACCGAGGGTGAGGATGCCTGGGTAGAGACTTCACGACGTAGCAGTTGTGGCAGTTGCGAGGCAAAGGGGTGTGGTACCGGGACACTTAGTCAGGTGCTGGGTCGGCGCAGTCAGCGCCTGAGGGTGAAGAACCCGATCGCTGCAGTTGCTGGTGAGCGGGTGGTGCTGGGGATAAGCGAGTCAGCACTGATCAAGGGGTCACTGGCGGTCTACCTGGTACCCCTTCTGGCCTTAATGTCAGGTGGACTACTCGGTGAGCTGATGGCATCGCAGCTAATGATGCAGGGGGAGGGGATAACTATTCTTTTTGCACTGGCCTCGCTGGGTCTTAGCCTTCTCTGGCTACGCCGTTTTAATCGACGTGCTGTGAATGATACACGCTTTAACGCGGCAATTTTGCGTCGGGTGGATGTATCGATTTCAGAAAATATTTCCTTTAATTTAAACAAGTGAACGAGCAGGGATAACTATGAGAGTTTTCAAACACCTCTTTTCGACAACATTGCTGATGATGTTTAGTCTTGGCCTGATGGTGCAGAGTGCGCAGGCGCGTGAGCTGCCGGAATTCACAAAAATGGTGGAGTCCTATGGCCCGGCTGTGGTGAATATCAGCACCAAGCAGAAGAAAAAGAGTCCTCACAGTGGCTTGCCCAAGGGGCTGCAGATCCCTGATCTGCCTAAAGGTGGACCATGGGATGACCTGTTTCGTCACTTCTTTGGTGAAGGCGGCGGTGCTGAAGGTAAGGATATGCCTGAGCGTGAGGCGCGTTCTCTAGGTTCCGGCTTCATCATTGATGAGGAGGGGTTCATTCTTACCAATAACCATGTGATTGAGGGAGCCGATGAGGTGATCGTTCGCCTCAATGATCGGCGTGAGTTGATCGCTGAAGTGGTTGGTAGCGATGCCCGTAGCGATATTGCCCTGCTCAAGGTTAAGGCAAAAAATCTACCTGTGGTTGAGCTGGGCAGGAGCCGCGATCTCAAGGTGGCCGAGTGGGTGATGGCGATTGGTTCCCCCTTCGGTTTCGACCATTCGGTTTCAGTTGGCGTGGTAAGTGCCCTTGGCCGCAGCCTGCCCAGTGAGAATTATGTCCCCTTTATTCAGACTGATGTAGCTATTAATCCGGGTAACTCTGGTGGCCCGCTGTTCAACCTTGATGGTGAGGTGGTTGGTATCAACTCGCAGATTTATAGTCGCACCGGTGGGTTCATGGGAGTCTCTTTTGCCATTCCTATCGACGTGGCGATGGATGTAGTTGCGCAGATAAAGGAGACCGGTCATGTGAGCCGTGGTTGGCTTGGGGTATTAATTCAGGATGTGACCCGTGAGCTGGCCGAGTCCTTTGGTATGAGCAAGCCGGCGGGGGCGTTGGTGGCCAAGGTGTTGGAAGACTCTCCAGCTGGTAAGGCAGGTATCAAGGTAGGTGACGTGATTATCGAATATAACGGTGAGAAGGTGCACTACTCCTCTGATCTACCTCCGATGGTGGGACGTACCCGTGTTGGCAGCGATGCCAGGCTGAAGGTGTTGCGTGACGGTAAGACCCGTAGTTTGAAAGTTCGTATCGGTGAACTTCCCGCCGAGGACGAACTGACGGAGGCCAAGAGTGAACCGAAAAAGATGAAGGCAGATCGTCTGGGACTTGCGATCATGGAGCTTAGCGCAGAGCAGCGCAAAGCGCTTGATATTGTAGAGGGTGGGGTGCTGGTGGATCAGGTGAAGGCGGGAGCTGCCGCTGAGGCTGGGATTCAGCGCGGCGATGTTATCGTTAAACTGAACAACCGCGATGTGACTGATGTGCGCAGTTTCCGCCAGCTGGTGAAGGAGTTGCCTGCTAGCCGTTCGGTACCTGTACTGGTGATTCGCCGCAGTGGCCCCATCTTTATGGCCCTGCGGGTACCTGAGGATTGAGCATTACAACATCGTTGACCCTCTACTACCGTAGTGGCTGCTCGTTGTGTGAGGATATGCAGGCAGAGCTTCATATCGCGCAGCCACGCTACGGATTTCAGTTGCAGGAGGTCGATGTTGACAGTGAGTCAACGCTGGTGGCCGAGTTCGGTCATAAGGTTCCGGTGCTGACTACAGACTGTGGAGATGAGATCTGTCACTATTTTCTCGACCATTCAGCCCTTGAGGAGTGTTTCTCCGGGGGCTGAGTTCCGGTAGAATTGGCACTCCTGATGAAAGACTTGAAATACAGGAAGATCGGGGCCCTCGTGGGCTGGCCGGATTCCTGTTTTTTTTATTGGTTATTGCCCCGTAGTGAGTGAAAAAATAATACTGTGACCGAACTGAGTAAAATCCGTAATTTCTCCATCATCGCCCATATCGATCATGGTAAGTCCACTATTTCTGACCGTTTTATCCAGCACTGTGGAGGCCTGAGTGAGCGTGAAATGGCGGCCCAGGTGCTCGATTCGATGGATATTGAGCGTGAACGCGGCATTACCATTAAGGCGCAGAGTGTCACGCTTAACTACAAGGCCCACGACGGCGAGACCTACCTGCTGAATTTCATCGATACCCCCGGACACGTTGATTTCTCCTACGAGGTCTCCCGCTCACTGGCCGCCTGTGAAGGAGCACTGCTGGTAGTTGATGCCTCACAGGGTGTTGAGGCGCAGACTGTTGCCAACTGCTACACCGCTATTGATCAGGGTCTGGAGGTGGTTCCGGTACTTAATAAAATTGATTTGCCTGCTGCCGAGCCGGAGCGGGTAGTCGACGAGATTGAAGAGATCGTCGGTATTGAGGCCCACGATGCAGTGATGGTGAGTGCCAAGAGTGGCATCGGTATCGAAGATCTGCTGGAAGACCTGGTGAAGCGGATCCCGCCGCCGCAGGGGGATCGAGACGGCGAGTTGAAGGCGTTGATCATCGACTCCTGGTTCGACAACTACCTTGGCGTCGTCTCGTTGGTGCGGGTAGTCGAGGGGACACTGAAGAAAAAGCAGAAGTTCACTGTGATGTCGACCGGGCGCAGCCATCAGGCAGACCGTGTGGGGATATTTACCCCAAAATTGCAGGATACGGAGATGTTGCAAGCGGGTGATGTGGGTTTCATCGTTGCCGCAATTAAGGATATCGACGGTGCCCCGGTAGGCGATACCCTGACCCATACGGATAAGCCTGCCTCCGAACCATTGCCAGGCTTTGCACCGGTGCAACCACGGGTATTTGCCGGACTGTTCCCGGTGAGTAGTGATGACTACGAAAACCTGCGGGAGGCGCTGGCCAAGCTGCGCCTCAACGACGCCTCACTGTTCTATGAACCGGAGACTTCGCAGGCACTTGGCTTCGGTTTCCGCTGTGGTTTCCTCGGTATGCTGCACATGGAGATCATTCAGGAGCGACTGGAGCGTGAGTACAACATCGAACTCATCACCACCGCGCCGACCGTTATCTATGAAGTGCTTACCACCAAGGGAGAGATTCTGAAGGTGGATAATCCGGCAAAATTGCCGCCAGTCAATATCATTGATGAGATTCGCGAACCGATCATTACCGCCAATATTCTGGTGCCACAGGAGTATGTAGGCAATGTTATGACCCTGTGTGTGGAAAAGCGCGGGGTGCAGAAGAATATGCAGTATATGGGCAATCAGGTCTCACTCAGTTATGAGTTGCCGATGAATGAGGTGGTACTCGATTTCTTTGACCGTCTCAAATCGGTGAGCCGTGGGTTTGCCTCGCTCGACTACCACTTTACCCGTTTTCAGGCTGCCAATCTGGTCAAGCTCGATATTATGATTAACGGCGAGTTAGTCGATGCACTGGCAGTGATCGTGCATCGTGAGAATGCCCAGCCACGTGGGCGTGAACTGGCAGATAAGATGAAAGAACTGATTCCGCGACAGATGTTTGATGTGGCGATTCAGGCCTCTATCGGTACGCAAATTATTGCGCGTACTAACGTTAAGGCGTTGCGAAAAAATGTAACAGCAAAATGTTATGGTGGTGATGTTAGCCGCAAACGTAAGCTGCTGGAAAAACAGAAGGCGGGTAAGAAAAGGATGAAGCAGGTGGGCTCGGTGGAGATCCCGCAGGAGGCATTTTTTGCCGTACTACATGTAGGGAAGGATAAATGAGTTTCGATTTTCCATTATTGTTGGTGTTACTGACCCTTGCTACCGGTGTGGTGTGGGCACTTGACGGGCTATTGTGGAGAGCAAAGCGTCGCAGCAGGGTAGAGAGTCTTAAAAGTGGCGGCGAACGCAATGAACAGGTGCTTGAAAAGGCGGGGCGTGAACCCTCCCTGATAGAGATGTCTCGATCCTTCTTCCCGATTATTCTTATCGTTCTGGTGGTACGTTCATTTGTCGTCGAGCCTTTCCGTATTCCCTCTGGTTCGATGATGCCTACGCTATCTATTGGCGATTTTATTTTGGTAAACAAATCGGCCTACGGGATACGTCTGCCGGTGCTAAATAGCCGTATTCTTGATATTGGCAGCCCACAGCGCGGTGATATTGCCGTGTTTCGCTATCCAGAAAATCCCAAGATCGACTTTATTAAGCGCATTGTCGGTGTTCCGGGGGATCGGATCGCTTATCGCAACAAGGTGCTCTATATTAATGGCAAGCTTGCGGCTCAGGAGTATCTGGGTGGTTATGTCGGTGTTGGTAGTGGCGCTGTGATGACCGGTTCGCGCCGCTTTCATGAAGAGTTAAGTGGTGTTGAACATGAAATCCTGGTGATGCCCGGACGTAATGTATTTGGTGGTGATTTTGATTATGTAGTTCCTGATGGGCATTATTTTGCCATGGGTGATAATCGTGACAATAGTCGTGACAGTCGTGCATGGGGCTTTCTCCCCGAAGAAAACCTGGTGGGTAAGGCCTTCCTAATCTGGATGAACTGGGATTGGCAGCAGGATGGTGTTATCGACTGGGGACGGCTTGGTAGCAAAATTCAATAACAATAGAGTATTAAGGAGATTATGATGAAACTACAACATTCACAAAGAGGCGTTACACTTGTATCTATTGCCTTCTATCTCGGGCTATTGGCATTTGTGGTATTTACTGCGTTGAAACTATTCCCTGTCTATATGGAAAGTTTCACTATTACATCTTCGGTAGAGGGGTTGCAGGCCGAGGGTGGTGCAGAGGCGTTTGTTGGTGCAGGGGCTGTTAAACAAGCGGTAGTGAAGCGTTTTGGTGTTAACAATATTTCTCTAGTCACGGGTGAAGATGTGATTGTTGTTCGAGATGAGAATATTTATACCATTAATGTTGAATATGAAGTCCGCATACCCTTTATAAAGAACATAGATTTAGTATTGTTTTTCGAAAATAATGCAGAGGTTCTCGCGCGTTGACACCCACTGTCGACAAACTTTGTGAAGGCCTTAGTTATTATTTTGAGCAACCAGAGTTGTTGCAGCGGGCCTTGAGCCATCGCAGTATCGGCAGTGACAATAATGAGCGGCTGGAGTTTCTGGGTGACTCAATTCTCAGTTATGTGATTTCGGTCGAGTTGTTTCAACGTTTTCCCAAGGTAGATGAAGGCAAGTTGAGTCGTCTTCGTGCCTCCCTGGTAAAAGGGGATACTCTAGCCATACTGGCTCGGGAGCTATCGCTGGGTGATTACCTGCGGCTAGGTCCTGGTGAGTTGAAGAGTGGCGGCTTTCGTCGTAGTTCTATTCTTGCCGATAGCTTTGAGGCACTTCTGGGTGCTATATATATTGATTCTAATATTGCCACGGTGCAGCGTGTCATTCTGCAACTCTTTGCTGAGCGCCTGGCTGCGGTGAATCCCGATAGCGCACCCAAAGATCCCAAAACCCGTCTGCAGGAGTACCTGCAATCCCGTCAGTTAGCGTTGCCAGTTTATGAGGTGACACAAATTACAGGTAAGGCCCATGCTCAGACCTTTACCGTAAGCTGTCGCATCGAGGGCCTGGATGAGGTAGTCGTCGCCCAAGGCAGTAGTCGTCGCAAGGCTGAGCAGGCGGCAGCCAACCTGATACTGGAAAAACTGAATTGTGATTAAAGAAGATAACTTTCGTAGCGGCTTTGTCGCTATTGTTGGCAGGCCCAATGTTGGTAAATCGACCTTGATGAACCATATTCTCGGTCAGAAGATTAGTATTACCTCAAGTAAGCCACAAACTACAAGACACCGCATTCTTGGCATTAAGACTACTGATGAAAACCAGGTGATCTATGTTGATACCCCCGGCGTTCACCTGAATGCGAAAAAGGCGATGAATCGATACATGAATCGTGCCGCCACCAGTAGCATTGAAGATGTAGAGCTGATTCTTTTTCTAGTTGAGGCCGGGACATGGACCGAGGAAGATGAGAATGTCCTTCAACGTCTGAAGACAGTAAAGGTACCGGTAGTATTGCTGGCCAATAAGGTCGACCGTATCAAGGACAAGGAAGAGCTGTTCCCGGTGTTGCAGGAGTTGTCGGAGAAGATGGATTTTGTTTCAGTGATTCCACTCTCGGCACTCAAGGGCTCCAATGTGCAGGCACTGGAAAAGCTGGTTTACGAGCAGCTTCCCGAAGCCCCTCCGATGTTCCCTGAGGATTATGTCACCGACCGAAGTGAGCGTTTTCTTGCGGCAGAACTGATACGCGAAAAGTTGATGCGTGGTCTGGCTAAGGAGCTTCCCTATTCAACGGCTGTAGAAATTGAGAGTTTCAAAGAAGAGAAGGGAGTGCTGCATATTCATGCCCTGATCTGGGTTGAACGTCAAAGTCAAAAACGCATCGTAATCGGCAAGGGTGGCGAGAAGCTTAAGGAGGTAGGCAAGCAGGCACGCCTGGATATGGTGAAGTTGTTCGGCAATAAGGTCTTTTTGCAAATGTGGGTTAAGGTGAAGGAGGGATGGTCTGATAACGAGCGTATCCTCAATAGCCTTGGTTACAAGGATGAGCTCTGAGCATCGGGTACAACTGCAACCCGCTTACCTGCTGCATCGCAAACCGTTCCGCGATACCAGTCTACTGCTAGAGCTTTTTACCCCTGAATATGGGCGCATAGGTCTTGTTGCACGGGGTGCGCGCGGGGTACGTTCCAAACTTAAGGGCGTATTACAGCCTTATCAATCGTTATTGATCAGCTGGAGCGGTCGTGGTGATCTACCAACCCTCACCAGTGCTGAGAGTCAGGGTGGTGGAGGCATATTTCTTCAAGGTGACGCCCTGATTAGTGGTTTTTATCTGAATGAGTTGCTAATGAGGTTACTGGCACGTCATGACCCCCACTCGCATCTTTTCAGCTGCTACCATACTGTACTACAGGCATTGATTAAGGGTGACGACCTTGATTGGGCTTTGCGCCTGTTCGAGCGTGATCTTTTGCAGGAGTTAGGCTACGGGCTGCTGTTAACCCAGGAGGGACAGAACGGGGCTGCGGTCGAGCCCGATGCCCGCTACTGCTATCATCATGAGTCTGGTCCGCAGCGAATATTTTCTGAACAAGGTGGGCGCTTGAGTGTGCAAGGTGCGACGTTGTTGGCGCTGGCTAGTGGAGAGTGTAAAGATAGGCAATTGCGCCGCGAGAGTAAATTATTGATGCGTGAGGTGTTGGGCAGGTATCTAGGTTCCCGACCACTCGCCAGTCGTGAGTTGTTTCGTCAGAAGCGGCCGCGCAATGAAGAGGAATAGGTGTTGAGAGAAAAAGAGAATATTTTACTGGGTGTGAATATCGATCACGTAGCCACCTTACGTCAGGCAAGAGGCACCCGCTACCCTGATCCTGTCCAGGCGGCCATTGAGGCGGAGCAGTCCGGTGCAGACAGTATCACCCTGCATTTACGTGAAGATCGTCGCCACATTCAGGAACGTGACGTGCGTATGCTTAAGGATGTTTTGCAGACGCGTATGAATCTTGAGATGGCGGTGACCGATGAGATGCTGGCTATCGCTGAAGAAATATGCCCGACTGATTGCTGCCTGGTGCCCGAGCGGCGCGAAGAGTTAACCACTGAAGGTGGACTGGATGTGGCTGCTCAAAAGGTGCGTATGAGTGATGCCTGTAAGCGCCTGGCCGATGCAGGTATACGTGTCTCGTTGTTTATTGATGCCGATCCGAAACAGATCGAGGCGGCGGTAGCCTGTGGTGCACCGGTTATCGAGATCCACACAGGCCACTATGCCGATGCAGAGACTGAAGCACAAAAGACAGAAGAGTTATCACGCATCAAGGATGGTGTGCGACTAGCGCATGAGTCGGGGCTACAGGTGAATGCCGGTCATGGCCTGCATTATCACAACACCCATGAGATTGCTGAGATTGAGGTGATTCGTGAACTCAATATCGGTCATGCCATTATTGCCCGTGCAGTCTTTGTTGGCCTGCAAAATGCGGTTTCCGAGATGAAACGTATCATGCTAGAGGCCCGTCGGTGATCTTCGGTATCGGTACCGATATTGTCAGTGTCTCGCGTATGCAGAGTGCATTGTCACGACACGGTGATCGGTTTGCTGAGCGAATCCTTGCCGAGGTGGAACTGGAAGAGTACCGCCAAACAGCCAAGCCTGCCCATTTCCTGGCCAAACGTTTTGCTGCCAAGGAGGCTGCGGCGAAGGCCATTGGCACAGGGTTTCGAGATGGGATCTCCATGTCTGATTTCATTATTAATCACGATGATTTAGGCAAGCCTTTATTATGTTTCTCTGGACATGCTGAGAGTTTTTGTCATGAACAGGGGGTAGGGGAGAGCTTCATATCTATCTCTGACGAGAAGGAACATGCTGTGGCCTTCGTTACCCTGCTTAAAATCTTAAAAAAGTAATCCCTCTATGTTGGAATATGTTTTCTTCGAATCATCTATACGAGACAAGTTTGTCACTTTTCTTGCAGAAAAACGGATTGAACACCAGTTAAGTGATGATGATGAGCTTCTGCAGGTTGATGTCGCAGAGGATATTGAGAGTGCAGTAGGCGATGCTATCGACCACTGCTATGAACGCCTGTTGCAGGAGACCGCTGCATTAATGGAACAGGGAGAGGACGCTCTGGAGAAGAATGTTGCAGCAGTGCAGGTGCAACTGGCCGATGGTGAGCCCTGTACTATTAGGCTTGATTCTGAACTTGTTGGTCGTGTTCTTGGTTGTATTTCAATGGAAGAGCTGCGTGACATGGTGCAGGATGTCGCGCGTTGGGTAGAGTTCAAAGATAACAGTCCCTTGTGTCATGTTGTGGAGCTGGACAAAGAATGAAAGTTTTTAGCTTTTTTGTAATGTTACTGACGGCCTTTAGTGCTAGCGCGGTGACACCGCTTGAGGTGCAGCAGCTGACACCGAATGTTTATGCACTGGTTGGTGAGATGGAACAGCGTTCTGACGCCAATTTGGCCAATAATGCGACATTCGGCGTAATTGTTACAGAGTCTGGTGTAGTGCTTATTGATCCCGGTGGTAGTTATCGCGGAGCACAACAGATCGATGATGCCATTAAGACTCTCACTGATAAGCCGGTAACAATGGTAATTAATAGTGGTGGTCAGGATCACCGCTGGATTGGCAACGGATATTTTAAACAGCGTGGAGCACGGCTGGTTGCTTCAGCGGCGGCGGTAGCCGATCACAAAGCACGTTCGCGTGACCAGATAATTGCTCTGCAAAATTTTCTTAGTGAAGAAAATATGCAGAGCACTGAATTGGTGTTCGCTGATGAGACCTTCGAGGAGGAAAAGTCACTACATATCGGTGGAGTAGATATTGAACTACAACGTGTTGGTCCGGCACATACCCCGGGCGATACCCTGATATGGCTGCCGCAACAGCGCATAGCTTTTGCCGGTGATGTGGTTTACGTAGAGCGTATGCTAGGGGTTGGCTCTATGTCTAACAGTCGCCAATGGCTCGAGGCCTTTGAGGCACTTTCTGCCCTGCAACCCAGGTGGGTGGTGCCGGGACATGGTCATGCCGTAACACTTGAAAAAGCCAGGGCTGAGACTTATGACTATCTGGTATTTCTGCGTCAGGAGGTGGGAAAGATGATCGATGAGGGAATTGGCATGGAAAAAGTGGGAGAGATCGATCAGTCGCGCTTTAGTCATCTCAAGGTCTATGAGCAGATAAAGGGCCGAAACGCACAGCAAGTTTATACGGAAATGGAGTGGGAATAGCCGCTGGCTAATGAAAAGGTATATGCAATGAGTATCCATAATATTACGATTATCGGCAGTGGCTTTGCTGCACTGACATCAATACGAGAGATCCGTAAACGCGACAAATCGGCACGAATTACCGTGATCGCACCGAAGGCCGAATTTATTTTTCTGCCCAGCCTTATCTGGATCCCATCAGGTATCCGTCAACCTGATGACCTGCGTGTTTCTCTGGAT
Organism: Pseudomonadota bacterium; assembly: GCA_039714395.1. Lineage (GTDB taxonomy): Bacteria > Pseudomonadota > Gammaproteobacteria > Thiohalomonadales > Thiohalomonadaceae > JAPHSX01. The sequence goes on from JBDLJH010000007.1 coordinate 17,496, forward strand.
AATTTCTTTGCTCGCATGGGAGTGGAATTCGTTGCTGCCGAAGTGACCGGTCTGAAGCATGGTGGGCGTACCGTCGAAACCTCCGCGGGCAATGTGCAAAATGATGCCTTGATCATCGCCTCGGGTGGCCGCTTTATCAAAAAGCTGCCGGGCATTGAGCATGCGATCACCCCCTGTGAGGGAATAGCTGCCGCGGTAAAGATTCGTGATCGCCTCAAAGAGATGGATAGCGGGACGATTGCTATCGGCTTTGGTGGTAACCCCAAAGAGCCTTCAGCAATGCGTGGCGGACCGATGTTCGAGTTTCTTTTCGGTATTGATACCCTGTTGCGCCAGCAGGGGCGCCGTGAGAAATTCAAACTAGTATTCTTTAACCCGGCACCAGAGCCTGGCAAGCGGCTTGGTCCGAAGGCAGTGAAGGGGTTGCTGGAGACGATGAAGAAGCGCGGCATCGAAACTCAACTTGGTCACAAGATGAAAGGACTTGAGTCCAACAAAGTGATCACCGAGGGTGGTGAATTCAATGCGGATCTAATTCTCTTTATGCCTGGAATGACCGGCAACCAGTGGTTCGATAATAGTGAACTGCCACGTTCCGAGGGTGGTCTGGTAAAGGCCGATGCACACTGTGCTGTTCCTGGTTTCGAGCATGTCTATGTGGCTGGTGACTCCGGCAGTTTCCCTGGTCCAGAGTGGATGCCCAAGCAGGCACATATGGCCGACCTGCAGGCGGCGGCAGCAGCAGCCAACCTTTTGGCAGGATTGAATGGACAGCAAGCGAACAAGACCTTTAAGGTGGAGTTAATGTGCATTGTAGACAGTATGAATAAAGGCATGTTTGTAGCCAGAACTAAACAGCGCAGCATAGTACTGCCACCTACACGCTTTGCCCACTGGATGAAGCGCATCTTTGAGCGTTGGTACATCCGCCAACTTCGTTAATTACAAACCACTTTCAATATATGCTGGCAACACTCCCCCATCTTGAGAAGTTCGATTTCCCATCGATCGAACGTAATGACATGTCAATCCTGCAAGTTAACCTTGGCTATCTGTGCAATTTGCAATGTAATCACTGTCATGTGAATGCAGGACCCAAGCGTACTGAGATGATGTCGTCGGATAATATTGCGACGATCATTGAGCTTGCTGATAAGAAGCTATTTAGCACTCTTGATTTAACCGGTGGCGCACCGGAAATGCACCCACAGTTCCGCGAGCTGGTGATGGCTATGCGAGAGCGGGGTATTCATGTTCTCGATAGATGCAATCTCACCATTCTCGAAGAACCTGGCTATGAAGGGATGGCAGAGTTTCTCGCAGAAAATGATGTTGAGGTCATTGCCTCCCTGCCTTGTTACCTGCAGAAGAATGTCGATGCGCAGCGCGGTAAGGGGGTATTTGATGGCAGTATTCGCGCTCTGCAACAACTTAATGCACTAGGTTACGGGCATGAAAAGAATATGCTGTTAAATCTGGTCTTTAATCCTCAGGGTAGCTCATTACCACCTTCGCAACAGGCCCTCGAACTGGATTACAAACAGCGATTGAAGTGTGACCACGATATTGAGTTTAATCGTCTGTTCACTATTACCAATATGCCGATTAAACGTTTCGGAAGTGCACTTTTATCTAAAGGTGAATTTGATAGCTACATGCAGCTGTTGCGTGGGAGTTTTCAGCCTCAAAATCTCGATGCGGTGATGTGCCGCTCACTGGTAAGTATTGACTGGCAGGGCCGGCTCTTTGACTGCGACTTTAATCAAATGCTGGATTTGCCGATGCTCTCCGAAGATGGTGAACCGTTGGATATTTGTCAATTGCCTGAGTTGACTCTTACCGGTCGTTCCATTGAAGTACGTGGTCACTGCTACGGGTGTACCGCTGGTCAGGGGAGTAGTTGTGGCGGCGCGTTGTGAGTGTCTCTATTGTCATCCCTGCGCTTAACGAAGAAAGCAGCCTGCGTTCTTTATTACCTGGGCTTGCATCAGATAATCATGTTGTAGAGGTGATTGTGGCCGATGGTGGTAGTAGCGATGCTACTCCTGCGATTGTTACCGAGTTTGGTGCAAAACTCGTACAGGCAAATCAGGGACGCGCGCGACAGATGAATGCTGGGGCGGCGGCGGCAACAGGTAATATTCTGTTTTTTCTTCATGCCGATACAGAGCTTCCAACTTATGCTTTTCAATTAATTGAGGATGCTATTGCCAATGGTGCCCTGTGGGGGCGTTTTGATCTTCGCCTTAGTAGCTCGCATTGGCTGTTGCGTATTGTCGAGCGGATGATCAACTGGCGTTCATATCTTAACGGGATCGCTACTGGCGACCAGGGGATCTTCCTGCGTCGCGATCTGTTTGAGTCACTGGGTGGTTATGCCGATATCCCCTTGATGGAGGATGTGGAGCTTAGCAAGCGACTCAAACGCCAGGCCCGTCCCTGCTGTATTCACCAGCCTTTAATCACCTCTAGCCGACGCTGGGAGCAGTTTGGTATTTTGCGAACGATAGTGTTGATGTGGCAGATGCGACTGGCTTATTTTCTGGGTGTATCACCAGAATCTCTGGCTCGGCGCTACCGTCGTAGTGGCACTGCCGGTCAGGGACGTTGATGGTAGCTAAGATGCAATTTCCAGACAGTGAGATTCTGGTGATGGCGCGGGCACCTGAGGCGGGTCGGGCCAAGACACGCCTGATCCCTGCTCTGGGTGAGGAGGGTGCTGCCATGTTACACGGCTTTCTACTAGAGCATCTACTTGGCAAATTGAGTCAGGCAGTTATCGCACCGCTCACCTTATGCTGTACCCCGGATACGGAGCACCCCTTTTTCCTCCATTGCCGAGATCGCTACGGCGTTCGCTTACAGCAGCAGTACGGTGACGGCCTTGGAGAGCGCTTGCACAATGCTTTGAGTACGAGTCTTGAGAGCAGCAAACATGTTGTAGTTATTGGTTGCGATATCCCTCAGTTGGTGGCGGATGATCTTATCGCTGCCTTTGAAGCATTGGAACGGGGGATTCAGTCAGTAATATCACCGACTGAAGATGGCGGCTATGCCTTGCTTGGAATTGCAGAGCCTGCCGCCAGGCTATTTAGCGATATTGATTGGGGTAGTGAGCAGGTAATGGTACAGACCAGACAGCAACTCTCTGCCATGGACTGGTCATGGTCTGAATTGAAGCAGCAGTGGGATGTGGACAGGCCTGAGGATCTTCAGCGGCTGGTTAGTCTGGAGCTATCGCCGAAGATAAAAGAATTGCTTTCGACGAAGTGCTAGATAAAACTAGTGATAAGAATACCGTTAACGATAAGTACTGCAGCTGCGCTTCCCAGTACAAGTACCATGCGGTGTAGGCGGGCCCCATGCCCACGCTCTACCTGCTGTATTGTACGGTTAATGCTAAGCGTTCGATCACTCTGTCTACGAAATGGTGGATAGTTAGAATATTCTATTTTTCGTGCGGTGTTCATGACTCCATTCCTTATTATGCTGCTTGTTTTTATAGTTATAGTGGCGACGCCATTACTTGACAAGCATGCTTGGTAATTGTTTCGGGAGATTCTAACAGATAATGGTTCTTATAACGATTAAATCACTATGAAATTTACTGAATTCACCATTTCTTCGCTGCCTCAAGTCTATTTTGGTGAGGGGGAGATTAAACAGCTTCCCTCAATTACCGCTGAGTATGGCAAACAAATATTACTGGTTTGTGGCAAAAGCTCTTTTGCTCAGACTCAACACTGGCAGAACCTGCAACAGGGGCTGACAGAGGTGGGTATCAGCCATCAGGTTTTTAACGTATCTGGCGAGCCTTCTCCTGGCATGGTTGATGATGCGGTACGGGCGTTTCGCGACAAGGGTATTGAGGTCGTTGTTGGTATTGGTGGTGGTAGTGTGCTTGATGCGGCTAAGGCCATCGCCGGTCTGCTGCCAGCGGGTGGCTCGGTACTGGATCATCTTGAAGATGTGGGTCGGGGACTCCCTTATGAAGGACCTGCCCTGCCTCTCATTGCAGTACCTACCACCGCAGGAACCGGGAGTGAGGCAACCAAGAATGCGGTGCTAAGCGAACATGGGCCACAGGGCTATAAAAAGTCCTTCAGGCATGACTCGTTGGTGGCCAATGTAGCGTTAATTGACCCAGCCCTTCTGGAGCAGTGCCCGCGTGAGTTGATAGCCGCTCAGGGGATGGATGCCTTTACCCAACTGCTTGAGTCCTATGTTTCCCTGCGGGCCAACCCCTTTACCGATGCCCTGGCCTGGTCAGGGCTAGAGGCGGTAGCACAGGGCTTCTTTGCCGCCTACGATGGTGGCGACGATGAGGCTGCGCGCCAGGGGAGGGCGGCAATGGCCTACGGTGCGCTGCTCTCGGGCATCACTCTCGCTCAGGTGGGCCTGGGATCGGTGCATGGTCTGGCACAGCCACTGGGGTCACTCTTCTCTGTTTCCCATGGTATCGCCTGCGGCACCACACTGGCGGTCGCTACCGAGGTCAATATCAAGGCACTACGTGAGCGCGAGCCGAAAAGTCCTGCATTAGTCAAGTATGCGCAGGTCGGCCGTCTATTGTTGGGTGACCGTCGCCTCTATGAGCAAGCGGCCTGTCATGCACTGGTTAGCCAGCTACAGATGTGGGCTGAGCGTATGGCGATCCCGCGACTAGGGGAGCTGGGCATTACCGAAGACGATATTCCGACAATTGTCGCCAACGCTCGTGGCAATAGTATGAAGAGCAATCCGGTACGGCTAACAGATGATGAGATAGCAAAAATAATCTCCAGGAGGCTATAGGGGTAATAGCCTACTGTTTTACTCGCTTGATGAACCAGGGATTTAGGTCTATAAACGGTTATATTAGGTGGAAAGATATCTACCAGAGTGGAGGGGCAGGGTTTAATTCAAAATATAGGGGAAAATATGGAAACACTAAAGCAGTTAGAGAAACAAAATAGCGAAATCTCCGAACTCTGTGAGGTGCTTCAGGTATTGCTTGCAGATAATTCCATTTGCGACACAAATATTGCGCGCGAGTTATTCCAACGCTTCACCGGTAAGGTCAAGGAACACCTCTCTTTGGAGGATAATACACTGTATGCGAAGATGCTGGCACATAAGGATACTCAGATAAATAGTCTGACTACCCGATATTTGACTAATTCGCGGGAACTTCAGCGTGTCTTTCTGGATTATGAGAGGCAGTGGTGTAAAGAGGGAGTGAAGGTCTCTGGTAATGATGCTTTTATTCGTGAAACCCACGGTATTTTCTCCATGATTCGTGAGCGTATCAGAGCCGAGAGTGAGGAGTTCTTTCCTGCCGTGAATGCGGTTATGAACTGAACAGGCTTCTAGTCCACAGTCCGGCCGCTGTACTATCCATTTAGATAGGCAGCGGCTTTTTTATGCAGGGCAATATTCCCTGATTTTGTTACTTAGTTGTTGCGGATATAGAAGTGTTGCCATTCAATATCACTACACCTTTTCAGTAATGCCATAAGATTGGGGCTGGGTACCGCCTCACTCTCAAAGATTCCCCACACCTTGATGAAGAAGCGTCCGAAGCCGGCGCACTTGCGCCAACGCAGCTGAGTCGCTGAACTACTCTCTCCGCATTCAGGGCAGGGGGACTCTATGTATGGTGCGCTGCTCCAGCCATCAACTACCGCTTGCCAGTTATCGAAACGATGACCACACTTTTGGCAGCGTGGGATCTTGATGTTATCTCCAGCGATAAAACGTGGCTGTTCCAGTGGCCCTTCAATGGCAATATGGCAGAATTCATCGCCAGTCTTGCCCGGCTCACCCATAGACACTACTGGCGAACAGCCAAGAAAGGTGACTAGCATCATAAACTCCTCACCGGGGCGATAGTGCGACTCACCATTTACTTCAATGGTGTTGGCGATGAACCTCTCCTCACGCAAGGTTGCGATCAGGGTGTCACGATCCGTTGGGACATCATCGAATACTTTGGGTACCAGAATCAGAATATTTTCAGCCATCGAAGCCATCTTCAAGAAATAAATTCGCGCCATTGTAGCAGATAGCCATTGTGATTTTGGAGTGAGAACCACTGCACAGAGAGACAAAATAGTCCCGTGCTTTATGACCATGACCACATTAAATCTCGGGACAAATGTGAACTACGTGTATTTGTTGCGCTCTCCTTCTGGTATGAGGTTGTTCATCGGGATGGGGGAGGAGAGCTATCAGCATTTCTCGGCGAGCCGTGCCGCCATGTCTCGCTGGGCTTTGGTGCCTGTGCTCTCCCCCGATGTTGGCATTAGCGCCACCATCTGGTACCTGTCTATTCTGGCGGCTCTGATTTTTATTGCTGCATCAATCATTTCAATTTTTCATTCTAGAGAAACAGCTGGCCAGGCCAGGGAGTTTTTCAACTAGCCAGCTAATGTCTGCGTGGCGACACCTCCTGTTAATTTGCGTTAAAATAACCTCCCTTTGTGATAGAAGTAGAATTAGGCGGATGTTTCTCGATACAGTCTTCCAGCTAAAACAGCAGGTCATTATCCAGGTTAAAGAGTCTGTGACGTTGTTTCCGGCCATGCGCGGTAAACCGCAGATTTTTCGTTATTGGCTATTGGGCGCACGCGGGGCTCAAATAGCCCTGGTTCTCTCAGCACTACTACTACCAATACTGGTTCCTTCAATATTTGATGCCATCCTTGAATGGATCTTTCCGCCAGTTAAAGGTCACACCTTTTTTGGCCTCATCGATACCGAGAGAACCAATCCATGGCTCTCAGGGGCGCAGCTGACGCTACGCGTAGTGCTCTGGCTTGTCGGCATCACTGCGGTACTTTATCTGCTTCTCAGGAATATACCTGCGACGCTTGAGAATGCGAGGCAGTTTAGTCGAAGTAAGGAGCTTGAAGCCGATCGTCTTCTTTCCAGCAAGCCGACCGAGAGTATCACTCTCTATGGGCAGGCTAAGGCATGGGCAGTTGATTCGGAGCAGGAATTAGCACTGGCCACAAAGATCGGAGAACTTAATCAACGCCTGACGATGGTGAGCATACCACCAGAACAAACCGTTGTTGTTAACCCAGCCCCTAACGTCGACGATGTAACTTCTACCGTTGTTATTAGTGGTGATGAGGAGGAGAACAGCAAGCCATTAGTCGGTGGGCGATACACCATCAATAATGAACTGGGACGCGGGGCGATGGGAATCGTCTATGCTGCAGAAGATACACGTCTGGAAAGAATAGTTGCCCTTAAACAGCTTTCTCCGAGTCTTTCCGCAGACCAGAATCTACTGGCCCGTTTTCGTCAGGAGGCACATGCACTAGCCCGTCTTAGTCACCCGAACATCGTACAGGTCTATGATTTTATCGAATGGAATGGTCACTTCTGGATCGCGATGGAGCTGGTCGAGGGCGAAGAACTTGATGAGCGACTAAAGGCAAAAGGTAGCATTGAAACGACAGAGGCCCTTGCCATGTTTCGTCAGATGGCGGATGCACTTGGCTATGCCCACGAGCGAGGTGTTGTGCATCGCGATTTTAAGCCTGCCAATGTGCTGATTAATTCAAATGGTGATATCAAAATTACCGACTTTGGTATCGCTAAACTCTCCCAGTCTAATATACAGACTCAGATCAATACCGTTATGGGTTCACCCGCCTACATGAGTCCCGAGCAGGCAAACGGAGAGGAGACCGATCTGCGCACCGATATCTACGCGCTGGGCATCGTTTTATACCAGATGCTTAGTGGCGAGCTGCCGTTTAGCGGGGATGCCAAGTCGATTATTGCTCAGCATCTAACCAAGGCTCCACCTCACCTGAGTGAGAATAATGATTGGTTTGATGCTGGCATTGATGCTCTGATTCAACAGATGATGGAAAAGGAGCCGCAGCAGCGTTTTCAATCAATGTCAGAGGTTATTGATAAATTAGAGATAGATTGATTTTATATATTGTCATTACTGGAGAAGGGCGTTCAGAGGTCTGTGTCAGCCTAATCGGTCAAATATCCAGCACGCGATCTAACCGACCTTCAAAATAGGTCGATAACTGCGACAGAGTCAAATTCCAGTTATGGATTGGCATCGTCCGTTTCTTCGAAGCATTCCGAATTCCCATATAGAGCAACTTCATTAAGCTGTTCTCATTAGGGAAGGTTCCCTTGGCCTTGGTCAGCTTGCGTAACTACCGATGCACCGTCTCAATGACGTTGGTGGTATAGATGACTCGGCGGATATCTTCCGGTTATTTAAAGTAGACCGACAGGTTTGCCCACTGGCTATGCCAGGACTTACTGGCAATCGGGTGCTGAGCACCCCAGCGGCTCTCCAGGTCATAATGATAAAGCCTATTCCCCGATTTTCTCAGAGGTAAAATACAACCATAGAAACCCCGAGATCCCGGCTAGAACTGAGGCTAGGAGAACCCCGGTTTTGGCCATCAGTAAATCCTGGGCATGGTGGGTAAAACCCAATTCCGCGATAAATATCGACATGGTAAAGCCGATCCCTCCCATCAGACCTACCCCCACTACATGCTTAAAATTTAGACCTGGTGGGAGAGTGGTCAGACCAAGCCTTACAGCGACCCATGAGAAACCGGCGATGCCTATTAGCTTTCCGAAAATCAGACCCGCTGCAATTCCCATTGAGACAGGGTGAGTAACGATAGTGGAAAAAGAGGACCAGTCGATGGGGATACCTGCATTGGCCAAAGAGAAGATAGGGATAATTAGATAGGCGGATGGCAGATGCATCTTGCGCTCAAGGATTTGTGCGGGAGCCTGTACCAGATGTACCCCCTCTTCCAGGGCATGAACTCGAGAACGCAGTTCATCATTCTTAACTATGTTTTCTTCACGCCGGTAGGCCTGTTTAATCTGTTCAACCATCTCATTAATATGGGATAGGAAGCGATTCGCGTCATACTTGGGGCGCATGGGAATAGTGAAGGCCAGGAATATGCCTGCCAGGGTTGCATGGACGCCACTTTGCAACATGGCTATCCAGAGTATCAAGCCAAGCAGGATATAGGGTAAAGGGCGGCGTATTCCACCAAGATTCAATGCAACCAGCAGTAGCAACATAACAGCTGCCGTTGCCAGGGCCATCAAATTTATGGCCTCTGTGTAGAACAGCGCGATGACCAGAACGGCACCCAAATCGTCCACAATTGCAAGCGCTACCAGAAATGTCAGCAGATTTTTTGGTATCCGCTTGCCCAGTAATGCCAGGGTGCCCAGGGCAAAGGCAATATCAGTTGCCATTGGCACACCCCAGCCATCGAGGGTATGTCCTTCAGGGTTGATGCTTACATAGATAAGAACAGGTACCAGCATGCCACCTACAGCGGCAATGATCGGTAGCAGAGCCTGTTTAGGGTCGGCAAGTTCACCCACTAGAATTTCACGCTTAAGTTCCAAGCCGATAACGAAGAAAAACAGGGCCATTAAACCGTCATTGATCCAGTGATGCAGTGACTTGGATAGCTGAAACCCAGGCATGCCAACCGTAAATGGCAACTGCAACAGGTGATGATAAGCCTCATTCCACGGGCTATTGGCAATAAATAGTGCCGCAATCGCACACAGCATGAGTAGAACACCACTGGTGGTCTGGCGGTGAATAAACTCTTCCAGGGGCGTTAATACCTGGTCAAAGGCCTTCTCCCATGGAGCGGTGTACTCATTGGTGTTTGGTTTTTTCATTATCAATCTCTATAAAGAAGTGCAGCACAAGTCTATTAGACTTCATGTTATCTATTAGTTCCTGTCAAACTTGGTTTTGTACCTCAACGTGATCGGCAAACCCAGTGCCTGCTTCAGTGTAGATATTGAACACAGCCGTGGCACCGGCCTGTCGCAACAAGTTTACCTCATCTGGAAATCTTGCCGTTGCGGCAATACGCCCTGAGAAAGATATTTTTTTCAGCTGTTCCACGGCATCTAGATTGGCTCGTAGGTTTGGCAGCGCCAGCATGACAAGTTCTATGCTGTGGTCTTGCTCTACTATCTCCCAAAAATCGGCATCACTTGGATCACCGTGCAGAGCATTGCGCCCTAGCGACTGGTGTTTTTTGATTAAATCGGCATCAAAGTCGATACCGACCACGGTATCACCATGAAATTCACGCATTCGATCATAAGCACCGCTACCGACTCTGCCCATGCCAAAAATAGCAATGGTTGCACCGAGCGTGTCCAGCAGTCGGTCATCCTCAAGCCGCTCTTTACGCTGGAACCTCATCCAGAGCCCCCTAAACCGGCTATAGATTCTGTCATCGAGGCTATTTAGCGGTGCGGCAATAACAAAAGAGAGGGAGAGGGCGATGGCAATCACCACCAACCATTCGCCATCCATCCAGCCATTCGTTACACCAATCGCAGCAACGATTAATCCAAATTCACTGTAGTTGGTCAGATTGAGGGTTGTCAGCAGTGAAGTCCGTGCCCGCAGTTTGAAACGGGTCATTAGAGTCAAAAAGAGTGCCGATTTAACGAAGATAAAGGGTACGAGTAATATTCCAATAATTAATGCCTCCAGCGAGAGCTGGCCTGACATACCGATGGAGAGGAAGAATCCAACCAGAAAAAGGTCTTTGAAACCCAGCATAGATTTGGACATCTCTTTTGATTTGGGGTGGGTCGAGATCAACACCCCCATTATGAGTGCACCCAGATCGTCTTTCACACCACCCAGCTCAAAGAGTTCGGCTCCGCCCAGAGCCAGAACCAGGCCATACAGAATCATCAGCTCGCCGTGCCCTGTTTTTTGCAGAAGCTGATGAAATAAGGGACGCATCGGTATGAGGAAAAATAGTAGTAAGGCCCAGGGCGAAGGAATCTTTCCTGTGGATGCAGCCAGGAAAATGACTGCAGCCAGATCCTGCATTACCAGTATGCCGATAGCGATCCGTCCATGCAGGGATTTCATCTCCCCTTTCTCCTCCAACGACTTGACCACAAAAACGGTACTGGAGAAGCTTAATGCAAAGGCAAGCATTAGCGACATCTGGAGATCTAGCCCAGAGAAGAGTGGTGCACTCATCAAGGTTAGACCAAATATAATTGCTCCGAAGAGGGCAACAATGACTGAGATATGTAGCACCGTCACCGACCAGACCTGTGGTCTGATCAATACCTTTAGGTTCAGCTTCAGGCCAACGGTGAACAAAAGCAGCGTAATACCCAGATCAGCAAGCTTCTGCAGCATCTCCCCGCTTGTAATACCCATATAATTTAGAATGAAACCGGTTGCCAGAAAACCAACCAATGGTGGTAGCTTAATTAGACGCGCCAGGAATCCCAGCAAAAAAGCCAGTGATATCCAGGCAACGTCACCTAGTGCGATAGCAACCCATTCAAAGTCCATAGTTCATTATTGCTCAGCCCTATTCGGGACTCAAATTTTTCTTTAGATCAATCTATGTCAAGTGTTATTTATTATCGACCATTTTCTATGCGCCGTATAAAATACTTCTCCAGCTCAACCAAAAACAGTACTGAGGAGGAGGTGAGTAGAATGCGTAACCATGTGTTGAAGTCGATTGAGACGCTGCCAAATAGGGACTGCATTGGCGTAAGGTAGGTGAAACTAATCTGAAATATGATAAGGATGCTAATGGCTATTAGCACATAACGGTTTCCAGTTAATCCTGTCCAGTTAAATACCGAGGCTGTGATATACCGAGAGTTGAAAAGATAAAATATTTCAAACATGACTAGAGTGTTAACGGCTACAGTGCGCGCATGCTCGATACTAACACCTCGTTCCATTTCCCAAATAAAAAGCCCGAATGTTCCGCACATTAAAATTATTGAGACAAATGCAATGCGCCAAATCAGATGGGGGGTGAGTACAGCCTCATTGGCGTTACGTGGTGGACGTAGCATTACATCTTTCTCTGGAGGTTCGAATGTCAATGCAAGAGCTAATGTTACTGCTGTGATCATGTTTACCCAGAGAATCTGTACAGGGGTTAACGGTAGTTGATGAAATCCAAATAAGATGGCTGCAAGGATGATTAGTGCCTCACCTCCGTTAGTCGGGAGAATAAAAAGAATAGCTTTTCTAAGATTGTGGTAAACGGTTCGACCCTCTTCTACGGCATGAGTGATTGAGGCGAAGTTATCATCGGCCAAAATCATCTCGGCAGCATCTTTGGCCGCTTCCGTCCCATTTTGCCCCATGGCGGTGCCTACATCGGCACGCTTCAAAGCCGGAGCATCGTTTACACCATCCCCCGTCATGGCAACAATTAAACCCTGCTTTTGTAATAGTTTCACCAAATTCAGCTTGTGTTCAGGATTTACTCGCGCATAGACATCAACATCTTGAACTCGCTGCTGCAACTCATTTTCAGTCATTAGCTCAAGATTCTGTCCGGATAGCACATCATCGGTATTAACGAGCTTGAGTTGCCTGGCAATAGCCAGGGCGGTTGCTCCATGATCACCTGTGATCATTTTTACCCGGATGCCGGCCTTATTACAGGCCTGAATTGCCTCTATAGCCTCTTCGCGAGGTGGATCAATTAAGCCAAATAGCCCCAGCATAATTAGGTCGTTTTCTACATCACTGAACTTTAGCTCCGTCTGTTCATCGCTTGCCTGCTTGAAGGCAATGGCCAATACTCGCTGACCTTGGTGTGCCATTTTTTCAATATGAGTCAACCAGTAATTGCTGTCTAGAGGCTGGTTACCATCAACAAGTCGTTGACGGGTACACATCTCCAATACACGTTCAGGAGCTCCTTTGAGAAAGATAAAGTCATCACCTGTATGGCTGTGATGGAGTGTCGCCATAAAACGATGTTCAGATTCAAAAGGGATTAGATCAGTACGAGGATATTGTTTTGCCTCTTCTTCAATATCCAAACCGGCCTTTAAGCCGGCAACTAGCAACGCCCCTTCCATAGGATCACCATGAACTAACCATTCACCGTTATTTTTCTCAAGTGATGTATCATTACAGAGCACGACTGCACGAAGAGCCTCCAGCAATAGGGGGCGTTCGTCCGGTAGTACCTCACCATTCTCTGTTGAGATTGCACCGTGGGGATCATAGCCCGTGCCACCCAGCTCAAATAAACTGTTAGCAGTAGCAATTATGCGCACGGTCATTTCATTACGGGTCAGGGTGCCTGTTTTATCAGAACAGATCACAGTCACAGCTCCCAGTGTCTCAACAGCAGGTAATCTGCGAATAATGGCCTTACGCCTTGCCATGCGTTGTACACCGATTGCCAGTGTAATCGTCATGATTGCTGGCAACCCTTCTGGAATTGCAGCCACTGCGAGGCTTACAGCGGCAAGAAACATTTCAGCGACATCATAATTCTGAACCAGTGAACCGAACGCGAAGGTGGTAATGGCTACACCCAAAATGGCAACCGTAAGCCAATGGTTAAACTGGGCCATTTGACGTAATAGTGGGGTCGTTACCGACTCTACTTCCGATACCAGTGTGCTAATCTGACCAATCTCGGTTTGTGCACCGGTTGCAACCACTACTCCGCTCCCTTGGCCATGCGTCACAAGGGTGCCTGAATATGCAATGCAGCGGCGATCACCAATCACGGCATCATGTGCGACGGATTCGGTAACCATTTCTACTGCTATAGACTCACCAGTCAGTATCGACTCCTGAATTTGTAGCCCTTTTACTCGAAACAATCGCAGATCAGCTGGTACCTTATCTCCTGATTGCAATAAGACGATATCACCGGGCACCAACTCCTCAGCCCGTATAGTCATTTGTCGACCACTACGTACAACTATGGCGTTTGAAGAGAGCATCTGACGTATTGCTCTCAAAGCATCTTCGGCTTTACCTTCTTGAACAAAACCAATTATTGCATTGATAAGGACTACACCTAGAATTACACTGGCATCTACCCAGTGTTCAAGCATAGCTGTTACGGCGCTTGCAGTAATCAGTACGTAGATTAGTACATTATTGAATTGATAAAAAAATCTCACTAAAGGACTACGCGTTATTGCCTCTGGAAGCCTATTGGGTCCGTATTCGGTAAGTCTGCTTGTTACCTCTTCTCTAGGTAGTCCGCCAGCGGTTGTGGCAAGCAATTCTAAGACTGCTTTTGCACTTTCGACATGCCAGTTGTTTGATTTCGACTTCATGCCACCTATCCGAATATTTAACTTCATGAATACTTTAAATGGATTGTGTGGTCATGACTATTCACCATTCTATGGTGGCATGCTATACAAGCCAATTATGAATACGCTGTCTTTATTGTTAGGATTCTCTACTAATAAGCCAGTATGTTATCCCTAGAGCTAAAGCAATTGCAGCAGTCCCTGAAATATATAGTGGTGTAATCTTTTCAAACTCAAAAATCATTACTATTACGTGAAATAGCCATTAGAGCAGTAGCAACAACCAATTTTACTGGAATGACGTCAGTTTTTAGGTAGAGAGTGATATTTATAAAAATTTCTATGACATTAACACCGCAAGAAAAACACCAAATATCGCCAGATATATCGCTAATACTTAAAAGTAAAAACGGGGACTCAATGAGGCGTTGCTACAAAATACGGGTGATTGTGGGTCATCATTATTGCCACTAATGCCCCCCTAACCATAACTCAACTCGTTTTGTCTTGTCGTCTATGAGAAAAGCACTGTTTGTGGGCTGCTTACCCAACACTATTTGGTATTGCATTAACTCGTCACGACGAAAACCATGAATGGTGACGCCACTATCTATATTCATGTTTGCTAGTTGTTTGTCAAATTTCTCCTTATTGGTTTTTAGGCCATCGACGGCCAGGAGGATATCGTTGGCGGATATCCCTGCGTGGTGGGCTGGGGAGTTGTTGAGCACTGCAGCGACTTTTGCCCCTATTCTATCACTATTAGCCGAAAAGCGGATCCCGGTATAGGGAGGGGAGGGGTTACTGCTACCGGGTTTGCCACCTTTATCTTCCAGTCCCTCACTGGGGCGTAGCTTGTACTCTACGCCAAATTCGGAAAGTAGCTCGGCTAGCGGTAACTCTTCGGTTGTACGCAGGGTGTGATTAAAAAATGATCTTAGTTCGACACCGCTCACTGATTCAATAAATGTTTCTAGTCCTTCAGGGGTGACACCAATAAGTGGTTTGCCATGTTGTTGCCACAGGGCACGCATCACATCATCCAACGAACTCTTTCCACCGCTCTCTTTACGGATAGTTAGATCCAGACAGAGAGCGATTAGTGCCCCTTTATTGTAGTAGCTGACGATCGCGTTGGGTGCATTTTCGTCTGCCTTGTAGAGCTTGGTCCAGGTGTCGAAGCTTGATTCGCTGACCGTCTGTTTTTCTCGTCCTGGTGTACGCAATAAACGGGTGATCTGTTGGCCCAGCAACTCCAGGTAACTCTCTTTGTTGATGCAACCGCTGCGGTAGAGGAACAGGTCATCATAGTAGCTGGTAACACCCTCAAAGAACCAGAGAAGAGGTGTATGAGTCTCCTGCTGCAGGTTATAGGGGAGATAGTCGGTCGGTTTGATCCGCTTGACGTTCCAGGTATGGAAGTATTCGTGGCTGCACAGACCAAGAAAGCTACGGTAGCCATCACTCATTCTTTTATCACCGTGTTGCGGGAAATTATCGCGTGAGCAGAGCAACGAGGTGGAACTACGGTGCTCCAGACCGCCATACCCGTCACCTACTGCCATCACCTGAAACAGGTAGTGATCCATTTCGGGCAGTTCGCCAAAGAGTTCGATCTCGGTCCCACAGATTTTTTTTAGATCTGTCGCGATACGATCACAGTCGGCGTAGTGCTTACCGGTGATCGCCACGGCATGGGGAGTACCCTTTGCCTCGAACTCAATAAGGGTGAAATCGGCCATCTCTACCGGGTGATCGATCAGTTCATCGTAGTTGCTACTCTGGTAACCGCCAAAGCCCCACAAAGGCGCACCATTTAGTGGCAGGGTAGTGGCGACGCGCCAGTTCTTATAGGCATCCCCTTCAGGTGGTTGTAACTCCACCGAGCAAGGAGTCTCATCCTGGCCATGAACGCGCAGGAACAGGCTGGTGCCATTAAAATAGGCGTGGGATTGATCAAAGTGAGCGCTACGTACCGAGAGGTCCCATGCGTAAACGGTGTAGTTGATAATTAGTGCACCGTCACAGGGCGCAGCCTGCCATGTTTGTTTGTCGGATTTGGTAAGGGCGACGGTCTTGCCACTGCACTCGGCATTAATAGTGACGATATTTTTTGCGAAGTCGCGGATCATGTAGCTACCGGGGATCCATGCAGGCAGCGAAAAGTGCTGTCCCTCGGGATCCGGGCGGCTGGCGGTGAGCTGTATGGAAAATAGATGGCCAGCCGGATCGGCAGGCTCCACACGATAGTGAATGGGATGTTGTTGCATAGAATTTATTGACCGATTAATTGTTAAGTCGTTCGACCTTGAGTTTTATCGTGTGAGTGGCGCTACGTTTTTTTCCGGTGGCGTAGAAGGTGCCAACACCACTGTGTTGTTGTTGCTCATCGATGCCACCGATGGTGATCCACTCACCCAGCTTGCCGTTAACGGTAGTGGTGATGTTCTGTTTTTCGATGATTCCTGCCCCACTCGTTGAACGCTTGCTGCTAAAAGGACGAAGCTCCAGGGTGACATGTTCGCCGCGAATGCGCGGCCTTACCTCAAAGCCACTTTCAACATCTCTGTATTCAATCGATTGCTGTACGCTAGTACCGCGAGCAGAGTGGTGGCTACGTTTGGTGACTACGGGAATGGATTCTCCGGTACGAATGGTAGCCCATCCTCCTTCAATTACACGTAGCCGCTGTGCTATGGCATCTTTCTCTTTTTTCTCTGTGCCATAGACGCGTACTTTGGGTCGCTCTATGCTGCCTCGAACATCGCCATGCAAGGTGGCTTGTTTATCGTCACCTCCCTGCATGACACTAATCATTAGTGATTGCAGCGGTGTGTCGAGTTGTTCAATCAGGGAGCGGATCTCTTCAAGGTGCCAGGGTTTACTGTTAACAATAAGGATGTTGTTGTGTCCGCTGATGCGAACACCTTCACTCAGTACAGGTTGCAGTAACGGGATTAGTGCCTCGGCGTTGCGATGCTTGAGGGTGATGAAGTTCATCTCGGCGTGGGCGAGAAACGGCATTAAGAGTAGCAATAGCAGTAGGGCAGTGAGTTGTTTCATCATTAACTCCCAGTGCTAGATTCTGAGACTGCGAAATTCTGAGGAGGGGGTGGATCGTTCCCACATAGCGTGAAACCGCTCTTTCAGGTTGCGGGCAGTGAGGGGACTGTGGAGGCTGGCGATCCCCTCGAAGCGATCGGCCAGGGGACGGCGAAAATAGGCAGTACCATCTACCACCATATAGGATTCGATAAATTCGGCATCCACCCTGTCGGGTTCATGGATCTTGATGCCGCTGGTTAACCGTTGTGCCAGATTGACCAGACGGTGTCCGTGTTTAACAGCCTGTTCGCTCTTCCACACCAGGATATGAACATGGGCATTGCGGTGAGAGCGGATGAAGGCGGAGAGTGCATCGACAAATGCCTCATTACTGTAGATGCGGCTATCGAAGTCATAACTGGCAATAAGGATCTCGTGCCTGGCCTGTTGTGCCAGCTTGAGGGCCAACTCGTGATTCCGTTCCGTGCTGCCCAGTTCGATCTGTTCTGCGTTGTCGTCCAATGTATATTCCATAGCATCACCAGTGGCTTGTATCACAACATACCTTAATCATAGTGCTAAGGGGCCTCAAGTTATAGATGCCTATGCATGTGGCGGTGGGGAATGCCAGCATCCATAAAGACCTCGCCATGGGGGCTGAAGCCAAGGCGCTGGTAGAAGGGGATGGCCTCAACCTGTGCATCAAGGTGAATCTCGCTCAATTCACGTTTGTTGCCGATCTGTATTAAACGCTGCATCAGGGCACTACCGATGCCGTGACCACGCCACGCTGGCAGCACGGCGACGCGGCCGATATGGCCATCGGCCAGCATACGTGCAGTGGCGATTGGTTTGCCGCTGTTGTCTCGGGCTAGCAAGTGGATGGCGTCGTTATCCAGGCCGTCCCATTCAAGTTCTTCTGGTACTTTTTGTTCCTGCATGAAGACCGTTTTGCGAATCATTCGCAGTGCCTCCTCGTTATCCTGCCAACGGCTCTGTTTAATTTGGAAGTCGGCCATTATTCGCCGGGAAAGTAGAGTGCGCCGAGGTTGTAGAGGGCGGTGAGCAGATCGGCAAAGCCAGCCGTTTCGAGGTGAGGGAGTAATACCGTCAAATCAAAGCGGCGCTGACCCGAGAGCAGGGTAGCTGCGAAGGCGAGATCGTGATGAAGCGGGATCTCCTCTCCGGCGACGTAGAGCAGAGTAGAACCGTGTTGTTCAATATAACTGAAACGGGCATATTCGCTACGCCACAGTTCACCCTGACGGTTTAGTGTTTCCAGGAATGCATCGAGGCTAAGCTCACTCTCCGGCTCAGGCAGATAGTGGCCCGGTTTAACATCGGTGGTGAAGGAGGCAAACCAGCGGGCCAGCTCATCATCATCACGCTGCATGACCTGACGCAGCTCATCACGAATTCTAGCAAGCTCACTGGTGGTGATTAGCCCCGGTTGCTCACGCAGCTCGATACCGGGGTCGTTGTAGAACTTCTCTGTGTCGAGTCGCGACACGCTGTCGGCGCAGTAGGCCGCAGCCAACTCGGCGATGGCTGGGGCACGGTAACCGACTGAGATGGTGATGCAGTCCTCCAGTGCCACGCCGTGATGTACTACACCGGGCGGCAGGTAGAGCATATCGCCCTCTTCGAGTATGTACTCCTCCTCGGGCTGGAAGTCGTTAAGGATGCGCACAGGCAGGCCTGGAATCAGCTGTTCAGGGCCGCAATCCTGATAAGAGAGCTGCCAGCGTCGCCGTCCCGGCCCCTGAATGAGGAAGACATCGTAGTTGTCGGCGTGTGGACCGACTGTGCCGTACTCCGGGGCAAAACTCACCATCACATCATCGAGGCGCCAGTTGGGCAGGAAATTAAAGCGCTCCTGCAGCAGGGCAAACTCGGGAATATGTTTGTTGATCTCCTGTACCAGCACCGTCCAGTGGGTATCGGGCAGTGAGGTGAAGTCTTCTTCGTTGAAAGGGCCGCTCTTGAGATCCCAGGGAGCCGCATCGTTATTGTCCCCAGTATTTTCCCGGATGATGCGTGACTCCACATCCTCCTCCATTGCCAGGCCAGCCAGTTCTTCTGGTGTGATGGGACAGACAAAGTTGGGCAGGGCGTTGCGAATTACCAGTGGCTTTTGCTGCCAGTAGTCAGCAAGGAACTGTTCGGATGTTAACTCACCGAGGGGGAATGGGGTGTTTTTCATAGTAAAGTGAAGAGAGTGCTGTTGGCTGCCCTCTAAACGAGTTAGATATTTTTTGCCTGCTCGATGGCGTTGCCGATGTAGTTGGCCGGGGTCATCTTTTTCATCTCGGTCTTGACGTTATCAGGCAGTTCCAGAGTATCGATGAAGGCAGCCATGCCTGCACCATCGACGCGTTTACCACGAGTCAGCTCCTTAAGCTTTTCGTAGGGCTTTTCAATAGCGTAACGACGCATAATGGTCTGAATCGGCTCGGCCAGTACCTCCCAGTTGCTATCAAGGTCGGCATCCAGTGCTTGCGGATTAACCTCCAGCTTGCCGATGCCACGCATGGTGGAGCTATAGGCGATCAGCGAGTAGCCAACGCCGGTACCGAGGTTACGCAGTACGGTAGAGTCGGTGAGGTCGCGCTGCCAGCGGGAGATCGGCAGCTTCTGCGCCAGATGATCGAAGATGGCGTTGGCGATGCCGAGGTTGCCCTCGGAGTTCTCAAAGTCGATGGGATTGACCTTGTGCGGCATGGTGGAAGAGCCGATCTCACCGGCCACGGTCTTCTGTTTGAAGAAGCCGTTGGAGATGTAGCCCCAGATGTCACGGTCAAAATCAATAATGATGGTGTTAAAGCGCGCGACTGCATCGAAGAATTCAGCGATGTAGTCGTGTGGTTCGATCTGGATGGTGTAGGGGTTCCAGTCCAGCCCCAGCGAGGTAACGAACTCCTCGGCAAATTTGGCCCAGTCGAGTTCGGGGTAAGCCGATAGATGGGCGTTATAGTTACCCACTGCACCGTTGATCTTACCCAGCAGCGGTACACCTTTGATCTGCTCGCGCTGACGCATCAGGCGGTAGGCGACGTTGGCAAACTCCTTGCCCACGGTGGTAGGGGAGGCAGGCTGGCCGTGAGTGCGCGAGAGCATTGGCTGTTCGGCGTATTCATGCGCCTTGCCACGCATTGCATCGATGATTTCATCTATGGCGGGCAGGATAACTCCGGTACGGGCCTCGCGCAGCATTAGCGCATGGGAGAGATTATTGATGTCCTCGGAGGTGCAGGCGAAGTGGATGAACTCGGTCACCGCCATCAGCTCCTCATTACCCTCGATCTTCTCCTTAAGGAAGTACTCCACCGCTTTCACATCGTGGTTGGTGGTACGCTCGATGTTCTTCACCCGCTGCGCATCCTCCTCGGAGAACTTCTCGACGATGTCGTTAAGCAGGTTAGTGGCATGCCCGGAAAAGGCAGGGACTTCACTGATCGCATCGGTGGCGGCCAGTTTCTGCAACCAGCGCACCTCCACCTGTACGCGATGACGGATCAGGCCATATTCGCTGAAGATGGGGCGCAGGGACTCGGTCTTGGAGCCGTAGCGGCCATCGATGGGGGAGACGGCTGTAAGTGAGGTCAGATCCATATCTCTATCCAGGTTAGTTATGACAAGAATCGCGCGATCATACACCAATCTGCTGTTGGTTTGTTTCGGGGGAAAATGCAAAAGACGAAAAAAAGGGCGCAATATGCGCCCAAGTGGTATCCGTTAGGAGAACGGTAATACATCATAAGTGGAATCCATTCCCAGCTCCCATCCCTGAGAGTGTCCTTAAATTATTTTTCCTAATGAGACATCATGCCAATTCCATGTGGCGTTCATGCTCAATCCGCTGCTTAGAACTTGTAGACAAGACCCAGGGCGAAGGCAGAGGCATCACCATCCAGCTTGCCCTTTTTGGCAAGACCGCCGTCACTACCCGCAGCGTAGAGGGCGTAGACAGAGGCGCTTTTGTCCAGCTTATGGTCGAAACCAACAGCGGTCATGACCTCATCGTCGGTGGCAGACTCACCGTCGTCGCGCATGCCGTAGGCCAGCTTGATGGTGTTCTTGTCATTCAGCTTGTACTTGGCGCTGAAGTAGGTCTCAGCCACATCATCGATACTGTTGCCGTCGTAGGCGAGGGTCTCATGGACCAAGCCGAGATCGACAGGCCCGATCTTGTAGCCGGCACCGATTACGGTAGCGGTCTGCAGGTCATCGGCAACGGTGTCGCCATAGCTCTCAACCGCAGCGGCCACGTAGAGCGGGCCCTGATCGTAGTTGATCATGATGCTGGTAGCGGCACCGTTGTTTTCGGCTTCAACGCTGTCATCACCGGCATGGTAGGCAGCGGCTACGCCAACGGGGCCGAACTTGTTGAGGTAGGCAACGACATTATCCAGGCGGTTGGCCACGGTGATGATGTTGTTGTAGTCGGCATAGGTGTCGCTGAAGGGGTCGAGCTTGCCGGTGGCGATTTTGTGCGGAGTGTCGTGGTGACCAACGCGTACCTCACCGAAGCCGCCTTTCAGGCCGACATAGATATTGCGGGGCTTGAAGATGTACTTGTCATTATCAGTAACGGTGGCATCGGTGACAGTGTCGCCATCGAAATCGAGGTCGTAGTCTTTGGACTTGCTGTAGCTGCCACTCACCGCATCCAGCTCAAACTCGGCCTTGCCGCTGATCTCCATACCATTTTCCAGGGCCTTCTTGGCTTTGATACCAACGCGAGAAGAATGGCTGCTGATGGCGGTACCGCTGAAATCGCAGTTGGTGTTGACGGTTGGTGGGGTACAGGTGTCCTGGGACACAGCGGCGACAGAGGTGTGGATCTTGCCGTATACGGTGGTCTCGGCACTTACGTTGGCGGAAGCGGCGAGGGCGGCGGTGACTGCTGCAGCAATCAGGGTGTTGTTGAGTTGCATTACATACTCCTAATAGTAAAGGGCACCTCTAATAATTCGTGAATGAACATCTTGGGCACCAACATACTCCTCTCTACGTTGCAAATCTTCGCAATAGTCCCGCTATTACGCGCAATTTGCGCCTTGATAGGAAAAAGTTGGCATCCCAATCTGTAACACTCAGAATTAATAGATGTACCCAAAAAGGGGATATCCAAAAACCGCGGCCAGTATTGCGCTGATTTGTGACAGGAAGATGACAATTTGGTAAAGCTTTTATGACGGTTTGATGTAGTAAGGGAGGCGGACGCTTAGAGAAATTTGCGCTAGACTGCGCAACTTTCATCTTCAATCAATTGGAATAAGCATGAGCGCATCACACGACACCATCCGTGCCATCCTGTGGGAAGACGACAAACTCAAACTACTAGATCAGCGCCTGTTGCCCGGGCAGGAGATCTATAACGAGTATGAAGATTCTGATGCGGTAGCCCAGGCGATCACCGATATGGTGGTTCGTGGTGCCCCGGCCATCGGTGTCACTGCTGCCTTCGGCGTGGTGCTGGCAGTACGCAAGCGCGAGGCTGAGGGATCGAAGAAGATTGTGGAACTGCTGGATCGTGACTTTACCCGCCTGGCCGAAGCCCGCCCTACTGCAGTAAACCTGGCCTGGGCACTGAGGCGCATGGGAAAGTTACTCTTTGAGCTGCCTGAGGGAGCTGATGTAGTAGCCGAGATGCTGGCCGAGGCAAAGGCGATCCACACAGAGGATATTGCCGCCAACCGCAAGATGGGGGAACTGGGCGCTGCGCTTATTGAAGGGGAGGGCTATGGTGTCCTTACCCACTGTAATGCCGGCGCGCTGGCGACAGGGGGTTATGGCACGGCTCTGGGGGTGATTCGTACCGCCTTTGCGCAGGGGAAGCTCAGTCGTGTCTATGCTGATGAGACCCGTCCCTGGCTGCAGGGCTCTCGCCTTACCGCTTGGGAGCTGTTGAAGGATCAGATCCCGGTAACCTTGCTCTCCGACGGTGCTGCCGCCAATCTGATGAAGCAGGGGCGGGTGAAATGGGTGGTGGTCGGTTCTGACCGTATTGCTGCTAACGGGGATGTGGCCAACAAGATCGGCACCTATAGTGCAGCCATCGCCGCCAGGCACCACGGAGTTAAGTTTATGGTGGTTGCACCCACCTCTACCGTTGATATGTCACTGGCTAATGGAGAGTTGATTCCTATTGAACAGCGCAGTGCCGATGAGGTATTGGAGTTGGGCGGTCAACGTATTGCCGCTGAGGGGGCCGAGGCATGGAATCCCGCCTTCGACGTTACCCCGGCGGAGCTGGTGGATGCTATCGTCACCGAAAAGGGGGTTGTTTTGAATCCTACCGCCGAAAAGATGGCTGCCATGATGGAAAAATAAGCATTTTTTGTACGGATGTGACTCTGAGAGGCCCTAAACGGGCCTCTCGTCGTTTTTATTGCTGATGCAGTGGTGGAGTGGGGTGTGGTATGATTGAGCCGATTTTTCGCCTCATTAATGATATTGCTACAGGCACAGTAAGGATAACGCTTTCAGATGACTGAGTTCGCTAAAGAAGTCCTCCCTATAAATATAGAAGAGGAGATGAAGCAGTCTTACCTCGACTACGCCATGAGCGTAATCGTGGGCCGAGCACTACCCGATGCGCGTGATGGCCTCAAGCCGGTACACCGTCGCGTACTCTACGCGATGCGCGATCTGGGCAATGACTGGAACAAGCCCTACAAGAAATCGGCCCGTGTGGTCGGTGACGTTATCGGTAAATACCACCCCCACGGCGACTCTGCCGTTTACGACACCATCGTGCGGATGGCCCAGCCGTTCTCACTGCGCTATATGCTGGTAGATGGCCAGGGAAACTTCGGTTCCATCGATGGTGACTCTGCCGCAGCCATGCGATACACCGAAGTGCGCATGGCGAAGATCGCCCACGAGCTTCTAGCCGATATCGACAAGGAGACCGTCGACTTCATCCCCAACTACGATGAGTCTGAGAGCGAGCCGGAAGTACTCCCGGCCAAACTGCCCAATCTGCTGATCAACGGTTCTGCCGGTATCGCCGTAGGTATGGCGACCAATATCCCGCCCCACAATCTCACTGAGACGGTAAATGCCTGTCTGGCGCTGATTGATAACCCTGAGCTCGATATTGCCGGGTTGATGGAGCATATACCGGGGCCCGATTTCCCAACCGCCGGTATCATTAATGGTGCCCAGGGCATCCATGAGGCCTATCACACTGGTCGTGGCCGCATCTATGTGCGTGCCCTTGCCCATATGGAAGAGATGGATTCTGGCCGTACCCGTATTGTTGTCACCGAGTTGCCCTACCAGGTCAACAAGGCTCGATTAGTAGAGAAGATCGCCGAGCTGGTCAAAGAGAAGAAGATCGAGGGGATCTCCGAACTGCGTGATGAGTCAGATAAAGACGGCATGCGCATGGTGGTTGAACTGAAACGTGGCGAGGTTGGCGAGGTAGTGCTCAACAATCTCTACAAGCAGACCTCGATGCAGAGCGTCTTCGGCATCAATATGGTGGCACTGCTCGACGGTCAGCCTAAGCTGCTCAATCTCAAGCAGATGCTGCAGGCCTTCATCCGTCACCGCAAAGAGGTGGTGACCCGTCGTACCATCTTCGAGCTGCGTAAGGCACGTGAGCGTGCCCACGTGCTGGAAGGTCTGGCCGTGGCGCTGGCCAATATCGACCCCATCATCGCGTTAATCAAGGCCGCTCCCAACCCCGCCGAGGCAAAGGCCGGGCTGCTCTCCAAGGCGTGGGAGCCAGGCGTAGTGATCGATATGCTCTCCCGTGCAGGTGCCGAGGCTTCACGCCCGGACGCTCTGGGCAAGGAGTTCGGTCTGGTTGATGGTAATTACCATCTTTCCGAGACCCAGGCCCAGGCAATTCTTGACCTGCGCCTGCACCGTTTGACGGGGCTCGAACAAGATAAAATCATTAATGAATACAAAGAGTTGCTTGATGTTATTGAAGGATTACTTGAGATCCTGAATAGTGCATCTCGTCTTCTCGAGGTGATCCGTGACGAGTTGGTGATAGTTCGTGATCAGTTTGGTGACGAACGTCGTACCGAGATCCTCTCTACCAAGCTGGATCTGACCCTGGAAGACCTGATCAGCGAGGAAGACGTAGTCGTTACGCTCTCCCACGAGGGTTACGCCAAGTCACAACCTCTCACCGACTACCGTGCACAAAAGCGCGGCGGACGCGGCAAATCGGCCACGGCGACCAAAGACGAAGACTTTATCGACAAGATGTTTGTGGCCAACACCCACGACACCATCCTCTGCTTCTCCAGCCGTGGACGTGTCTACTGGCTCAAGGTTTACGAATTGCCGCAGGCGGGTCGCGCTGCGCGCGGCAAGCCGATAGTCAATCTGCTGCCGTTGGAAGATGGTGAACGCATTAATGCCATTCTGCCGGTACGTGAGTTCGAGGAAGACAAGTATGTCTTTATGGCCACCGCCGCCGGTACCGTAAAGAAGACCCCGCTGAAGGCTTACTCGCGTCCGCGTGCCAGCGGCATCATTGCGGTCGACCTGCTCGATGATGACCAGTTGGTAGGTGTGGCGCTTACCGATGGTCAGCGTGACATTATGCTGTTCTCCAGCGCTGGTAAGGTGATTCGCTTTAAGGAGGAGAAGGTTCGCTCTATGGGCCGTGTCTCACGTGGCGTACGTGGTATCCGTCTCGGCGAGGGTCAGGAGGTGATCTCACTTATTGTTGCCGATGAGGGTGAGATACTTACTGCCACAGAGAATGGTTACGGCAAACGCACACCGATGGATGACTACCCGCTCAAGGGTCGTGGTGGTCAGGGTGTAATCGCCATTCAAACCTCAGATCGTAACGGTGCCGTGGTCGGCGCGGTGTTGGTCACAGAGGCTGAGGAGATCATGTTGATCACTGATGGTGGCACCCTGGTACGTACCCGAGTTGCCGAGGTCTCATCGATGAGCCGTAACACCCAGGGTGTACGCCTTATCAACCTGACGAAGAATGAAAAACTGATCGGTCTTGAGCGTATTGCCGAGACCGATGAGGATGACAATGAGGAGGAGGGTGAAGCCGATACTGAGGAGTAGGGCTGAACCTTTCCAATCAATAAAAAACGATAGAGGATATTCCATGACACGTGTATTCAACTTCAGCGCCGGTCCGGCAATGTTGCCACAGGCAGTGATCGAAAAGGCCCAGCAGGAGATGCTGGACTGGAACGGCAGCGGTATGTCGGTGATGGAGATGAGCCATCGCGGTAAGGAGTATATGTCGATTGCCGGGCAGGCCGAGGCAGACCTGCGTGAGGTGATGAATATCCCGTCAAACTACAAGGTGCTGTTTCTGCAGGGCGGTGCCTCCAGCCAGTTCGCCATGGTGCCGATGAACCTGCTGCGCGGTGGAAAAAAGGCCGATTACATTCTCACCGGTTCCTGGGGTAAGAAAGCGATCGCCGAGGCGAAGCGTTATTGCGAAGTAAATGTGGCAGCGGATGCCTCGGCACTCTCTGGCAAATTCACTTTTGCACCGGGTCAGGAGGCGCTGAACCTCTCTGATGATGCGGCCTATGTGCACTATACTCCCAACGAAACCATTGAGGGTGTAGAGTTCCCCTATATCCCTGAGGTTGGTGATAAGCCGCTGGTTGCGGACATGTCTTCCAGCATCCTCTCGCGTGAGATCGACGTCTCCAAATTTGGCATCATCTACGCCGGTGCGCAGAAGAATATTGGTCCGGCAGGTCTGACTGTTTGTATCGTGCGTGAGGATTTGATTGGTGAGGTGATCGACAGCACCCCGACCATGTTTAACTACGAGACACATGCCAAGGCCGACTCCATGTACAACACCCCGGCCACCTACAGCTGGTATCTGGCGGGTCTGGTGTTTGACTGGATCAAGCAGCAGGGCGGCATGAGCAAAATAGCCGAGATCAATGAGCGCAAGGCGAGCAAACTCTACGCCGCTATCGGTAACTCAGATTTTTATGCTAATCCTGTATCGGTGAACTGCCGCTCCTGGATGAATGTCCCCTTCACCCTTGCTGATGCCGAGTTGGATGCAAGCTTTATCTCCGGTGCCAAGGAGCAGGGGTTGGTAACCCTTAAGGGACACCGCTCGGTGGGTGGCATGCGTGCCTCCATCTACAATGCGATGCCGGAAGAGGGTGTTGATGCCCTGATCGCCTTCATGGCCGAGTTCGAGAAAAAGCACGGTTAAGAATAAGGAACACAATAATGCATAAGGTACTGACGCTTAATAATATTTCAGCAGCCGGTCTGGATCGTCTGCCGCGCGACGGCTACGAGGTGGCCTCGGAGTTTCAGACTCCCGATGCGATCCTGCTGCGTTCGTTCAAGATGCACGAGATGGAGATCCCTGCATCATTAAAGGCGGTGGGTCGTGCCGGTGCCGGGGTCAATAATATCCCGGTCGACAAGATGAGCGATAAAGGGGTAGTTGTCTTCAACGCCCCTGGCGCCAACTCCAATGCGGTCAAGGAGCTGGTGATCGCTGGCATGTTGATGGCGTGCCGTAATATCACTCAGGCCTGGGACTTCTCACGTAATCTTGAGGGAAGCGATGAGGAGATTGGCAAGGCGACCGAGGCGGGCAAAAAGAACTACGGCGGTTTCGAACTACCGGGTCGTACCCTCGGTGTGGTCGGTTTAGGAGCCATCGGTGTACGAATCGCCAATGCGGCAGTGTCTCTTGGTATGAATGTTATCGGCTTTGACCCGGGCATCACTGTGAAGGGCGCATGGCAGCTTGATGCGGCGGTAAAGCAGGCTTCCAGTGTTGATGAGTTGCTGAATAACTCTGACTTTATCACCTTCCACGTTCCGCTGATCGATGCGACAAAAGACCTGATCAATGAGGAGCGTCTTAAGGGCATGAAGGATAACGTGGTTGTCCTCAACTTCGCACGTGGCGGTATCGTTAATGATGAGGCGATGGTCGCTGCACTCGATTCGGGCAAGGCTTACTCCTATGTTTGCGACTTCCCCACCAATTTGCTGAAAAACCATCCGCGCGTCATCACTCTGCCGCACCTTGGCGCCTCCACCCGTGAGGCCGAGGAGAACTGCGCCATCATGGTAGCCGACCAGGTGAAGGAGTATCTGGAGAACGGCAACATCACCAACTCGGTAAATTTCCCCGAGGTGGTCATGCCACGTGCCGAAGGTACCCACCGCCTTACCATCGTTAACAGTAACGTCCCTAACATGCTCGGCCAGATCTCTTCCGACCTGGCCAAGGCGGGTCTGAATATCGTCGATATGCTTAACAAGTCACATGGTGATTTGGCCTATAGTGTGGTCGATATCGATCAGGCGATCCCACAGGAAATTGTTGATGAAATAGCTGGTATTGATGGTGTTCTCAATGTTCGAGCCATTAGCGTTTAGCGTAACTATTCATGAGTAGTGAAGAGAGACTCCAGGCAATTCGTGAGCGTATCGATTCGCTCGATAGTGAATTGCAACGCTTGATCAATGAGCGTGCAAAACTGGCTCAGGAGGTGGCGGAGGTGAAGCTGGCTGCCGGTGAGTCCGCGGTTTTCTACCGTCCCGAGCGTGAAGCACAGGTACTGCGTAGGGTTAAGGAGCGTAATGAAGGGCCGCTAGCCGCTGAGGCCATGGCTCGTCTGTTCCGAGAGGTGATGTCGGCCTGTCTGGCGCTGGAGCAGCCGATGAAAATCGCCTTCCTTGGCCCTGAGGGAACCTTCTCTGAGGAAGCCGTGGTGAAACACTTTGGCCATTCGGCCGTGACACTACCACTGGCCGCCTTCGATGAGATCTTCCGAGAGGTGGAGGCGGGGAGTGCCGACTACGGTGTAGTCCCTGTCGAGAACTCTACCGAGGGGGCGATTAATCTCACCCTCGACCTGATGTTAAAGACTCCGTTGAAGATCTGTGGCGAAGTTGAGCTACGTATTCATGACCACCTGATGGGAAATGTCTCCTCTCTTGCTGAGGTGAAGCGGGTCTACTCACATAGCCAGTCGCTGGCTCAGTGTCGTGAATGGCTCGACAGTAATTTGCCCGGCGTAGAACGTGTTGCGGTAAGCAGTAATGCCGAGGCGGCGCGTCTGTCTGCTGAGGAGGCGGGGAGTGCCGGTATCGCGGGACAGGCTGCAGCCGAACTCTACAATATCTCGATTCTTGAATCGAATATCGAGGACGACCCCAACAACACCACCCGTTTCTTTATCCTCGGTCGTAATGATGTCCCCGTTAGTGGTGATGACAAGACTGCCTTAATCCTCTCAGCAAAGAATCGTCCAGGTGCACTGTCGCAGCTGCTGGAGCCGTTGGCACGAAATGGGATCTCAATGAGCCGTATCGAGTCGCGTCCCTCACGCCAGGGAATGTGGGAGTACACCTTTTTTGTCGAGATCGAGGGACATCGTGATGATGCGTTGATCGCCGCGGCTTTAAGTGAGCTGGAGCAGGAGGCTGCGATGTTCAAGATCCTCGGCTCCTTCCCTAAAGCCGTACTGTAAGACCGGCGATGACGGACTTTGTGAAACAGGCGACACCCGGTGTAGCAGGCCTGCGCCCCTATCAGGCAGGCAAGCCCATTGATGAGCTTGAGCGTGAGCTGGGTATCGAGAATATCAT
Organism: Pseudomonadota bacterium; assembly: GCA_039714395.1. GTDB lineage: Bacteria > Pseudomonadota > Gammaproteobacteria > Thiohalomonadales > Thiohalomonadaceae > JAPHSX01. The sequence continues at coordinate 47,241 of JBDLJH010000007.1, forward strand.
CAAGCTCGCCTCCAATGAGAACCCCCTGGGTCCCTCGGTGAAGGCGGTGGCGGCGATGCAGGCCGAGCTGGCCGATGTCTGGCTCTATCCGGATGGCAATGGCTTTGCTTTGAAACAGAAGCTGGCAATGCTGCACGGGGTTGAGCTATCGCAGCTTACCCTGGGTAATGGCTCCAGTGAACCGCTGGAGTTTGTGGTGCGTGCCTTTGTGCAGCCGGGTGACGAGGTGCTTTTCTCTGAGCACAGTTTTGCCATCTATCCCATCGTTACCCAGGCGGCAGGTGGGGTAGGGGTGGCAGCCCCGGCCAGGGATTGGGGCTATGACCTGGCAGCGTTACAGCAGAGAATCAGTGACAAGACTCGTGTTATCTTTATCGCCAATCCCAACAACCCCACGGGGAGCTGGCTGGCGGGGGATGCACTGGAAAAATTTATCGCCGGGATACCGCAAAACATCATCGTGGTGGTAGATGAGGCCTATTACGATTATGCTTCGCATCCGGCCATTGGAGCTAAGGGCTATCCCAATGCCATTGACTGGGTGGGCAAGTATCCTAATCTGATGGTGACGCGTACCTTCTCCAAGTCTTACGCGCTAGCGGGGCTGCGAGTCGGTTACTCGGTCTCTCACCCTCAGGTGGCAGATCTTATGAACCGGGTGCGGCCACCGTTTAACGTCAACAACCTGGCGATGGCCGCAGCGTTAGCCGCGCTGGATGATAATGAGCACTTGCAGCAATCGGTAGAGATGAATGCCGCAGGGCTAAAGCAGTTGGCGGTATCCTTTGAGGGGATGGGACTGGAGTTTATTCCGTCTGTCGGTAACTTCATCTGCGTTGATGTGGGTCGCTCGGCGGCACCCGTCTACGAAGAGTTATTACGTGAGGGGGTGATCGTGCGCCCCGTTGCCAACTACGGTATGCCCACTCACCTGCGGGTAACGGTGGGCCGCCCTGAAGAGAACAAACGCTTTGTCGCGGCACTGAAAAAAGTGCTGGCGGCGTAATTTAAAGGTATGTCGGGCCGAGCAGCCGGGCAGAGAACGAACAGAAATCGAGTGAGAGTGTGTCCATGATCATCATCATGAGTTCCGGGGTTGCCGACGAGCAGATCGACGGTGTAGTAAAAAAGCTGAAAGATTTCGGTCTCGACAGCAATGTGTCGCGCGGCATTGAACGTACGGTGATCGGTGCCATTGGTGACGAGACTAAAATTGACAAGGAGCTGCTGCAGGCACTGCCGGGCGTCGAGGATGTCATCCGTGTGATGAAGCCCTATAAAATTGTGGCCCGTTCCTTCCACAAGGAAGACACGGTAATTGATATCAATGGTATCAAGCTCGGCGGCAATCAGATTCAGGTTATCGCCGGACCCTGTTCGGTGGAGACACAGGCCCAGATGGATGAGGCCGCCAAATATGTTTCTGAGGCCGGTTGCCGGATGATGCGAGGCGGTGCCTTTAAGCCACGTACCTCGCCCTACAGCTTTCAGGGCACTGGCGTTGAAGGGCTGGAGATGTTCCGCAAGGCGGCATCAAAATACGACATGCCAATCGTTACCGAGTTAATGGATGTGCGCATGCTCGATACCTTCCTTGAGCATGACGTTGATGTGATCCAGATCGGCACCCGTAATATGCAGAACTTTGATCTGCTCAAAGAGGTCGGGCGCACCCACAAGCCGGTAATCCTCAAGCGCGGCATGTCGGCGACTATCTCCGAGTGGCTGATGGCCGCCGAGTACATCGCCGCGGGTGGCAATCACAACATCATCTTCTGTGAGCGCGGCGTGCGTTCCTTTGAGACTTACTATCGCAATATGCTTGATGTCACCGCCATTGCTGTGTTGAAGAAGGAGACCCACCTGCCGGTGATCGTCGATCCCAGCCATGCCGGGGGCAAAGCATGGATGGTGCCGCAGCTCTCTCGTGCTGCGGTAGCCGCAGGTGCCGATGGTCTGCTGGTAGAGATGCACCCAACGCCTTGTGATGCCTGGTGTGATGCCGATCAGGCACTCGATGCACAGGAGCTTAAAACCCTGATGGCTGAACTGAAGTTGATCGCTCAGGCCATCGGACGTGATATCTAACCGATGATAAAGCGGCTGACGATCCTCGGTGTCGGCTTGATCGGCGGTTCACTGGCGCGAGCACTCAAGGCGGCAGGGCAGTGCGAGGAGATTGTTGGCTGGGGGCGTAGCGAGGCTTCATTACAGAAGGGACTGGAGTTAGGGGTCATTGACCGCTATACGACAGACATGGCCGAGGCGGTCGCCAATGCCGAGGTGATTCTGCTTGGTGTTCCCGTCGGCACCATGGTATCGATTCTCAGCCAGCTCAAACCCCATCTTCCCAGCGAGGCGATTTTGACCGATGTCGGCAGCACCAAGGGCTCTGTGGTCGAGGCTGCCCGTGAGGTGTTTGGTGAACTGCCATCCCGTTTTGTCCCTGGCCACCCTATTGCCGGCACTGAGCGTAGTGGTGTTGAGGCCTCCTTTGCCACACTCTATGAAAACCGTCGGGTGATCCTGACCCCACTGGCATCAACCGATGATGAAGCGACGGCTAAAGTTCGCTGGATGTGGGAGCAGGCCGGTGCTGAGGTGGTGGAGATGCCGGTTAAGCACCACGATGAGGTGCTTGCCGCCACTAGCCATCTTCCTCACATGCTTGCCTTTACCCTGGTCGATACCCTGGCGCGGCTGGAGGATCACGATGATATCTTCCGCTTCGCAGCCGGTGGCTTTCGCGACTTTACCCGCATCGCCTCGAGTAATCCGCAGATGTGGCACGATATCTGTCTAAATAACCGTGAGGCACTTCTGAAGATGCTTACCCGCTTCAGTGACGAGCTGGCAACACTCACTGAAGCCATTGAGCGCGGAGATGGAGAGGCTATTCTACAGACCTTCGAACGGGCTAAAGAATCACGAGATTCCTATTGCGAAACCAATTGTTAATCAAAATGTTATGAGTCATTCCTCGAAAAATATTCAGTTTATTGTTCAGCCTGGTGGCAAGCTCTCCGGCCAGATCCGTGTACCCGGCGATAAGTCGATTTCCCACCGTTCCATCATGCTGGGTTCACTGGCCGAGGGAACCACCGAGGTGAGTGGTTTTCTCGAAGGCGAAGACAGTCTCGCCACCCTGCAGGCATTTCGCGATATGGGGGTACGTATTGAGGGACCAAACGAGGGCAGGGTGACTATTCACGGGGTTGGTCTACACGGGTTGAAGCAGCCCGCCGGGGCATTAGATCTCGGCAACTCCGGCACTTCGATGCGGCTGCTCGCGGGTCTGATGTCGGGTCAGGATTTCGATCTGGAGATGGTGGGTGATGCCTCGCTCTCCACCAGGCCAATGAAGCGGGTTACCGGGCCGTTGGCAGAGATGGGCGCCGAGGTGGCCACCACCGAAGAAGGTACGCCACCGTTGAAGGTAAAGGGTGCAGCCAGGCTTCATGGCATTAACTACCTGATGCCGGTTGCCTCGGCGCAGGTGAAATCCTGCATCCTGCTTGCCGGGCTCTATGCCGACTCGACCACCTGCGTTACCGAACCCGCTCCCACCCGCGATCATACCGAGCGTATGCTCAAGGGCTTTGGCTATCCCGTTAAGGTCGATGGCGCGACCGCCTGTGTTGAGCCGGGGGGTAAGCTTGCGGCTATGCCTATTGATGTCCCGGCCGATATCTCCTCCGCCACTTTCTTCATGGTGGGCGCGGTAATCAGTAAGGGCTCGGATATCACACTGCAACACGTCGGTATCAACCCCACCCGCATTGGTGTGATCAACATCCTGCGCCTGATGGGGGCCAATCTTGATGTGCTCAATGAGCGCGAGGTCGGTGGTGAGCCGGTGGCCGATATTCGTGTGCGCTCCAGTAAGTTGAAGGGGATCCGTATCCCTGAGGAGCAGGTTCCTCTTGCGATTGATGAATTTCCGGCACTGTTTGTTGCCGCAGCCTGTGCTGAGGGGGAGACCGTGCTTAGCGGGGCGGAAGAGCTTCGGGTCAAGGAGTCTGACCGTATCCAGGTAATGGCCGACGGCCTGGTGGCTCTCGGTGTTGATGCGCAGGCCACACCTGACGGCATCGTGATTCAGGGTGGCGCTATCGGTTCAGGTTCCGTGACAAGTCACGGTGATCACCGTATCGCCATGTCATTTGCCATGGCAGCCCTGCGAGCCAGTGGCCCTGTTACTATTAACGACTGCGCCAACGTTAGCACCTCATTCCCCGGTTTTGTTGCTCTTGCCGGTGGGGCGGGGCTTGAGATCAGCAGTAGTGAGGCCTGATATGAGTGACAACCGTGTACCCGTGATCACCGTCGATGGCCCCAGTGGTGTTGGTAAGGGGACGATTAGTCACCTGCTGGCGGACCATTTTGGTTGGCATTTTCTCGACAGTGGGGCGCTCTACCGTCTTACTGCACTGGCTGCACAGCACCACACTATAGACTTTGCCGACGAGGCAGCCGTTGCCGAAATAGCAGCTGGCCTTGACGTGAGCTTTCTCCATACTGATGCAGGAGAGCTAAAGATAACGCTAGAAAATCAAGATGTTACCGATGACATTAGAACTGAAGTCGCAGGTAATAATGCATCCAAGGTTGCCGTATTACCGGCCGTGCGTGCGGCACTTTTACAGCGCCAGCGTGACTTCGCACAGGCTCCGGGCCTGATCGCTGATGGTCGGGATATGGGCACTACCGTATTTCAACAGGCCAACGTTAAATTATTTCTTACCGCATCTGCCGAGGTGCGGGCACAAAGACGCTATAAGCAGTTGAAAGACAAGGGATTGGATGCTAATCTTAGCGGTCTGATTGAGGAGATTCGTCAGCGTGACGAGCGAGATCGTACGCGCAGCGCCTCCCCACTCAAGCCGGCGGACGACGCTGTTACCCTTGATACCTCAAACAAGAGTATTGAAGTGGTATTCGCAGAGGCTTTAAGCCATTGCGCAGTTGTTGAGCGCCGTTAATTTAAGGGGTATATCGCTTCGTTGTTTTCATCGAGCGGTATACGTTTGATGAAACAACAACCCGCCTTACTGTTATTTAAGTATTGCGGCACTATCTGTAGGTTACATAGCGATGAGCGAAAGCTTTGCCGAACTCTTTGAAGAGTCTCTCTCCACTACCCAATTACGTCCTGGTTCCATTGTTACTGGCACCGTAGTTTCCGTTGGTAACGACGTAGTTATTGTTAATGCAGGCCTCAAGTCTGAGGGCATGATCCCGGTTGAACAATTCCGCAACGACAGCGGTGAACTTGAGGTTGCCGTTGGCGATCAAGTTGACGTTGCCCTGGAAGCTGTAGAAGACGGCTTCGGTTCAACCCGCCTCTCCCGTGAGAAAGCTAAGCGTGCCGAGTCCTGGACCCGCCTGGAAAGAGCCAGTGAAGCAGATGAGACCGTTACCGGTCGTATCATTGACAAGGTCAAGGGTGGATTCACCGTTGAGCTGCAAGATATCCGTGCATTCCTGCCGGGTTCTCTGGTTGATGTGCGTCCTGTACGCGACACCGCTTACCTCGAAGGTAAGGACCTTGAGTTCAAGGTTATCAAGCTCGATCGCAAACGTAACAATGTTGTTGTTTCCCGTCGTGCCGTTGTAGAAACCGAGTCCAGTGAAGAGCGCGAAGCGCTGCTGGAAAGTCTGCAGGACGGTATGGACGTTAAGGGTATCGTTAAGAACTTGACCGACTATGGTGCTTTCGTAGACCTCGGCGGTATCGATGGTCTGCTGCACATCACCGATATGGCGTGGAAGCGCGTTAAGCATCCAAGTGAAATCGTCAATGTTGGCGATGAGATCGATGTTAAGGTTCTGAAGTTTGACCGCGAGCGTAACCGTGTTTCTCTCGGCCTCAAGCAGATGGGTGAGGATCCGTGGGAAGATATTACGCGTCGTTATCCTGAAGGTACTCGCCTTAGCGGCAAGGTTACCAACCTCACCGACTACGGCTGTTTCGTCGAGATCGAAGAGGGTGTTGAAGGTCTGGTACACGTTTCCGAAATGGACTGGACCAACAAGAACATTCACCCCTCCAAGGTTGTACAGTTGGGTGACGAGACCGAGGTCATGGTTCTCGATATCGATGCCGAGCGTCGTCGCATCTCCCTGGGCATGAAGCAGTGCCAGTCCAACCCCTGGGACGAGTTTGCAGCAACCCACAACAAGGGTGTTCGCGTCTCTGGTGTTATCAAATCGATCACCGACTTTGGTATATTCATCGGTTTGGACGGTGGTATCGACGGTCTGGTTCACCTCTCCGACATCTCATGGGAAGAGGGCGGTGAGGAGATGGTTCATGACTTTAAGAAAGGTCAGGAACTTGAGGCAGTTATCCTCGCTATCGATCCTGAGCGTGAGCGCATCTCTCTCGGCATCAAGCAGATGGAGCAGGATCCCTTCTCCGACTATGTTGCACAGAACAAGAAGGGCAGCATCGTTACCGGTACCGTGCGTGAGGTTGACGCCCGTGGTGCTATCATCGACCTGGCCGATACGGTTGAAGGTTACCTACGTGCCTCAGAGCTTTCTCAAGACCGCGTAGAAGATGCTCGCACTCTTCTGAAAGCAGGTGATACGGTTGAGGCTAAGTTCCTGGGTGTTGATCGCAAGAACCGCAGCATCAACCTCTCCATCAAGGCCAAAGACTCTGATGAAGAGAGCGAAGCGATTCAGGACTACAATAGTTCAGCTCCGGTAAATGCTACTTTGGGCGATCTGCTGAAGGAGCAAATGGGTAATAAGGAAGACTAATGGCACGGTGGGGGACGTTTTAAGCGCCTCCCACCTCCATCATCTCGGGGAGTAATAATGACAAAATCAGAATTAATCGAAAAACTCTTCTCTCGTAAGCAGTCACAACTGGCCTATAAAGATGTCGAGTTGGCGGTGAAAACCATCCTCGATCAGATGGGTCACAGCCTGTCCACTGGAGAGCGAATTGAGATTCGTGGCTTTGGTAGTTTCTCCCTACACTATCGTCCCCCGCGTATGGGTCGTAATCCTAAGACCGGTGCCTCGGTAGCCCTTGGTTCAAAGTATGTTCCACACTTTAAACCTGGTAAAGAGTTGCGTGAGCGTGTAGATGAAGGCCTGAAGTTAGGCAATCAAATTCAGGGTGATAATTCCTGATCGCAAATATCATAAAGTGCAATGCTTTGTGGATAGTTTGCCCATCTTTGATCTGTAACAAACGAAGCAATCAATTTGTTGCAGTCTGTTTCGGGATTTTTTACTCCCAGTCAAATAGTAAATACCAAGGCTTCACATAGGGATAGACTTAATGAAACGCGCCTTGATCATTACTTTTCTTTTATCTATTGCCCTATTCGGTAGCGCCCTGACACAACTTAATGTTGAAGTCGTCAATTTCAATTACTATTTTGGTTCCATAAATATCCTCCTGCCCTTGTTGCTTATGTTGGCACTTGCCTGCGGAGTGCTGCTAGGGGGGCTTTTGACCCTGGGTATGACACTCACCGCCAGCGCAGAGAAGCGACGTCTGCATCGTACCTTACGACTGCGCGAACAGGAGATCAGCAATCTTCGCGAGATCCCGATCAAGGGACGCCACTAAGTGGGACAGGAACTGCTGTTTCTATTATTGCCATTGGCTGCTCTTTCTGGTTGGCTCATTGGGCGCCGTCGAAAGGGACAGAATGATAAAGCCAGTGATGACTGCTTCTCACTCTCACAGGACTATTTTAAGGGGCTAAATTACCTTCTAAATGAACAGTCCGACAAAGCACTTGAAGTGTTTATTCAGATGTCCGAGCTCGATAGTGAAACGGTCGAGTTGCACTTCACCCTGGCTAATCTTCTGGTTAAACGTGGTGAGGTAGATCGTGCCATTCGTATCCATCAAAACCTTATTGCCAGGCCAACGCTGTCCCCTCATGATCGCAACCGCGCTCTTTATGAGTTAGCTCAGGATTACATGCGTGCAGGATTACTTGATCGGGCGGAAGGACTGTTCTCTGAATTGGTCGATGATGTCAGCTTTGGTCAACAGAGTCGTCAGCAACTACTGGATGTCTACCAGCAGGAGAAGGAGTGGGATAAGGCGATTGTGATAGCTCGTCGTCTCCATGATCTTAAAAGTGGATCTCAGACTGTATTAGCCCACTTCTTCTGTGAACAGGCTAACGAGGCTCTGCAACAGGGTGATTCATCGTTAGCCATGAAAAGAGTTAGGCGTGCCTTTAATGAGGATCGCAATAGTGTGCGAGCGAGCTTAATTGAGGCAAAGATTCATCTGCGCAATCAAAACCACAGGGCAGCGATTAAGTCTCTGAAGAAGGTAACGCAGCAGAACAGTGAATATCTACCACTTATCCTTGAACCACTACAACAGGCCTATGAGCAACAGGGTAATCTGGATGAGTATGTTGCCTTTCTTCGCCAGCTGCCGGATGAGGGGAGTTTAAGTTCGGCACTCAAGCTGAGTGAGCAGCTGCAACATCGTGAAGGCAATGAGAACGCGACACAGTTATTGACCCCGTTATTACGCCGCCGCCCGTCTTTGCGTATTCTCAAACGCTTACTGGAACTGCGTGCAAATAAGCGTTCTGATGATGCAGAGTTGCAACTGGCATTGATAACGTTGGATAAGTTTTTAGCAGATAAGCCGGTTTTTCACTGCGAAAATTGTGGTTTCAGCTCAAAGACGATGCAGTGGCAGTGTCCTAGTTGTAAGCAGTGGGATCGGGTAAAACCGATTCATGGTATTGAAGGCGATTAGATAAAGGTTAATAAATGAGTAATAATTCCCCTATCATCGTGGCACTTGATTTCCCCTCAGCGGAGCAGGCATTAGCACTGGTTGCACGCCTGCAACCTGAGCGCTGTAGCCTCAAAGTAGGTAAGGAGCTGTTTACCCGTGGCGGACCAGAGTTGGTCGAACAGCTGGTAGCAAAGGGCTATGATGTTTTTCTGGATCTAAAATTTCACGACATCCCTAATACTGTTGCCGCAGCCTGTAGTGCGGCAGCCGATCTCGGTGTGTGGATGGTTAACGTCCACGCGCAGGGAGGCCGCCGCATGATGGAATCAGCTCATGAGGCACTGCAAAAATCATCGCATCAGCCTCAGTTGATTGCTGTCACCATCCTCACCAGCATGGGTGAGAAGGATATTCACGAGGTTGGTCTTGCCGGCAGCCCTGCAGATAATGTTAAGCGTCTGGCCATGCTGGCCCAGGATTCAGGACTTGATGGTGTCGTTTGCTCGCCGCAGGAAGTAACCATGTTGCGTGAGTCTATCGGCAGTGACTTTAGCCTGGTAACACCTGGAATACGACCAAGCTGGGCTGCCAAGGGCGATCAGACTCGTATCACAACACCTGCTGATGCGATGACCATGGGGTCGAGTTACCTGGTAATTGGTCGCCCTATTACGGGTGCTGCTGAGCCTCTTGATGCTTTGGCCAAGATTGAGGCTGAGCTTTCATCCTAGTACTAAACGGGAAATAACCCTACATAAATACTGGCATTATCTGATAGCCTGTCTTGCTGCTCTGTAATTATCCTGTTCGTGGCACTGGATGCCTCACAGTAATTAACGGAGAAAATCAGAATGAAAAATATTATCCAACTATTTGTAGCGGTCACCCTACTCTTTGCTAGCCACTTCGCTGTAGCAGAGGTTGTAAATATCAACACAGCCGATGCCCAGACACTTGCCGCCAATATTGTTGGTGTTGGGGAGAAGAAGTCATTGGCCATTGTTGCATTTCGTGATGAGCATGGCCCCTTTAAGTCAGTTGATGAAATGACTCAGGTGAAGGGTATTGGTCTGAAGCTGGTGGATAAGAACCGTGAAAACCTCACCATAAAGAGTAAGTAGTTAAGATAAATAACTAGTGGCGGGCAACACTTTTCGGTGTTGCCCGCTTTTTTATGCCAGCAGGGTTTCTGCTTCTTTAATGATGGCGTGTCGCGTGAACAGTAGCTGCCAACGGCTGCCACCACATTGCCGCCATAACACCGCTGCTCGAATGCCTGCTAGTAAGAGTGAACGCACCTTGTTGGCCGTATCAGGATTTTCAAGATAGTTATTCTCACCGCTCACCATAATGCGGGGGCCCAGCGTACTGATGTTGTTTAGGTAGATATCGGCCAGGCGTGCTGTAACATTGGGATGGGTGATCTCAAAATGTTCCAGTTGCTGTTCCATCGACTGCAGCTCTTCAGCGACCTTATTAAGTACATCAGGTTTTTTTTCCAGTAGTCGCTGTAGTTGTAACAGATTAATAATGTAGCGGGTCTTATCGGCACTTCGTTGCGAGGTATCTTTACCGAGTTGTGTGATCACGGCCCGTAGCCCCAATCCTAGCTCCAACCTGGAGCCGTAGACCTCTTCAGCATCCTGTGGTGAGGTAATAAACAGGCTGCGCATCAGTGTCTCGAACTCTGGCTGTGCCAGTGAACCGGTGTGCGCAAGCTGTGTTACCAGAGAGGTGGCCTGGAACAGGCCGGCCAGTGCAATGCTTCGTTCCTTCAGAGTATGTTTCATAACAGCGATTGAACCTCTTGCTGATCGGTACCTTCAATGATGCCGCCACCAAGGCAGACATCACCATCGTAAAACACTACTGATTGACCTGCGGTAACAGCACGCTGCGCCTCGTCGAACTCTACTGTGCAACTGTCTCCTGACAATTGAGTGATAGTGCATGCCTGATCCTGCTGCCTATAGCGGACCTTGGCACGACAGGTGTAAGGGACGTTGGGCGGCTCACCACGTACCCAGTGCAGCTGTGAGGCCTCAAGAGTGCGGCAGAAGAGCAGCGGGTGGTCGTGCCCCTGTGCGGCGATAAGAACGTTGTTCTCCAGTGACTTACCGACGACGAACCACGGCTCATCGGGATAACCGGCTACGCCTCCGATACCCAAGCCCTGACGCTGGCCCAGAGTGTAGTACATCAGTCCACTGTGGCGACCAATTGTCTCGCCCTCTGGTGTCTTAATATCGCCCGGTTGTGCAGGCAGATAGCGACTGAGAAATTCGCGGAACTTTCGCTCACCAATAAAGCAGATCCCGGTACTATCTTTTTTATTGTGTGTAATGAGCTGGTGGCATTCAGCAAGTTCGCGCACCTCCGACTTGTTTAATTCACCAACGGGGAATAGTGCATGACGTAGCTGGTTTTGCCCCAATGTGTAGAGAAAATAACTCTGGTCCTTGTCCGGGTCACGCCCCTTGAGGAGGCGATAGTGGCCATCAACAATATCGCGTCGCACGTAGTGGCCGGTGGCGATGTGATCGGCACCAAGGCGCTGTGCATATTCGAGAAATGCCTTGAACTTGATCTCCTTGTTGCAGAGGATATCGGGGTTGGGTGTGCGGCCCGCTTTGTATTCAGCGAGGAAGTGTTCAAATACACGATCCCAGTACTCGGCCGAAAAATTGACCCGGTGCAGTTCTACGCCAAGTGTTTGCGCAACACTCTCTGCATCCTTCAGATCAACGGCGGCGGCACAGTATTCAGCATCGTCGTCCTCTTCCCAGTTTTTCATGAAGAGGGCCTCGACGTGGTAACCCTGCTCCTTGAGTAGCAGGGTCGTTACCGAGGAGTCGACGCCGCCGGAGAGGCCGACGATGATGTTTTCGATCTTTTCGCTCATGCTCTATATCGTGATCAATAAAGTAGGGATTATATCGTGATTACCACAGGTGCGTGTGCATACACGGGTCGAAATCTATCTGCGTTTGTTTACCGGGCGATGGTTTTTTTGTGGGCCGCTGCGGCTTTGATGTTTGTGGCGTGTAGCAGCGGGTAACTCCACATCCAGCATACGCCACTCGCCGCTGCTCAGGTCATCCAATGTCCAGGGGCCAATGGAATAACGAATCAGCCGCAGGGTTGGGTGACCGATAGCAGCGGTCATGCGACGCACCTGGCGGTTTCTGCCTTCACGTATCGTCAGTTCCAGCCAGCTATCGGCGATATTCTTGCGAACGCGTATTGGTGGTGTTCGTGGCCATAATGCCTCAGGTTCCTCGATGCGTCGTACCTCGGCGGGAAGGCTTATACCGTCTTTAAGTTCTACCCCGGATCTCAGTTGTTGTAGTACCACCTCATCGGGTTCGCCTTCTACCTGCACCCAGTAGCGTTTTTCCATTTTGTTCCTGGGGTGGGCGATTTGGTGTTGCAGTTCCCCTCTTTCGCTCAACACCACCAACCCCTCGCTGTCACGGTCCAAGCGCCCTGCAGGGTAAAAGCTCTTTTGCGAAATAAACTCGGCGAGGGTGTGTCGTCCCTCTGCATCGGTGAACTGGCACAGCACGTCATAGGGCTTGTTGAAGAGGATGATTCGCGACATAGGTGGTGTGTAATGATATGTAAACTAACGTCTACTAGTCTATCAGTGTTGGAGTGGATTGAAACAGGAGGATTTCACTGTCACTACAATTTACACACAATCTTTACATCATATTACGATTTTATTGTATTGAAATTGATGCATGTGCCACTATTTAGAGTGTATTGGTGGCCCGATTTCGGTCACTCATATTCCACCTGAACAGGAGCCCCTATGGCATTCGACAAGATCCAGCTTCCCGAGTCTGGAGAGAAAATTAGCATTAACAGTGATTTCTCTCTCAATGTACCCAATTGCCCCATCATTCCCTTTATCGAGGGCGACGGCATCGGTGTCGATGTTACCCCGGTGATGAAGCGCGTGGTCGATGCGGCGGTAGAGAAGGCCTATGGGGGCAAGCGCGCCATTTCCTGGATGGAAGTCTATGCCGGTGAGAAGGCCAACAGCCTCTATGGCGACGATGTCTGGTTGCCAGAAGAGACCTTTGAGGCGGTGAAGGAGTACGTAGTCTCCATCAAAGGGCCGCTGACTACACCGGTAGGCGGTGGCATGCGCTCGCTCAACGTTAGCCTGCGCCAGGTGCTCGACCTCTACGTCTGTCTGCGCCCTGTTCGCTACTACGATGGCACCCCCAGCCCAGTGAAGGAACCTGAGAAGACCGATATGGTGATCTTCCGTGAAAACTCCGAGGACATCTATGCAGGGATTGAGTGGGCCGCCGGGACGGATGAGGCACAGAAGGTGATCAACTTCCTGCAACAGGAGATGGGGGTAACCAGAATTCGTTTTCCTGAGAGCTCTGGCATCGGTATTAAGCCCGTCTCCGAGGAGGGCACTAAGCGCCTGGTGCGAAAGGCGATTCAATACGCCATTGATAACGATCGTAATTCGGTCACCCTGGTGCATAAGGGCAACATCATGAAGTTCACCGAGGGGGCCTTCAAGAGCTGGGGCTATGAGCTGGCAAAGGAGGAGTTTGATGCCTCCGAGATCGATGGTGGCCCCTGGTGCTCCTTTAAAAACCCGAATACCGGCAAGGAGATAGTGATTAAGGATGTGATTGCCGATGCCTTCCTGCAGCAGATCCTGCTGCGCCCGGCAGAGTACGACGTGATTGCTACGCTGAATCTTAATGGAGATTACGTGTCAGATGCCCTGGCCGCCCAGGTGGGGGGGATCGGTATCGCCCCGGGAGCCAACCTCTCCGATAGCATTGCGATGTTTGAGGCGACCCACGGCACGGCCCCTAAGTATGCAGGCAAGGATCAGGTCAATCCCGGCTCTATCATCCTCTCTGCCGAGATGATGCTACGTCACCTCGGCTGGTTCGAGGCGGCAGATCTTATCGTCAAGGGTATGGAGGGGGCGATTGCGGCGAAGAGCGTGACCTACGACCTTGAGCGTCTGATGGAGGGGGCAACATTGCTCAGCTGTTCCGCCTTCGGAGAGGCAATGATAGAAAGAATGTAGCGAAACTTAGATCTGGGACTGCGGCGGAGTAACAGAGAAATCCGCTGCCTCATCCTGCACTGGGGTGTCAGCATCCTCAGGCTCTATCTGCTTGAGGTAGGAAGCAGTCAGCCCCTTGGGGCCGTAGTAGAGAGAAAATTCAACCCTCTGGCCATGTTTAAGGCTTTTGAATCCCTCCATATCGATGGCGCTGTGGTGTACGAAGACCTCGCTCTTGTCCTCGTCATCCATCGTGACAAAGCCATAGCCCTTGTCATTGTTGAACCATTTCATTACACCTGTTGCCATACTATTAAGTCCGTCTCTTTAAAGTGAGCGTCTAATTCTCTCTGCCATAATGTATTATGTATGGCATTCGTGAAATTCTTCAACATCTGATTAAAATAGTCAAGTAATGGCTTGGGATTTCAGAAAACGCCATCATAGATATAGGTAAGAGACACAATGAGCGGTTTTGATACAGCGCCGATGAACATGGGACACGATGACGGGGAGCATAAGGACAGTGATCATGGGCTGGCGGTCGAGGAGAGCAAACCAAAGCTAAAGCGCCCTCCCATGTACAAGGTGCTACTGTTAAACGATGACTTCACACCCATGGACTTTGTGGTGCATATTCTGGAGAAGTTTTTTTCTATGGAACGGCACAAGGCAGCACAGGTGATGTTGGCGGTACATACTGAAGGGCAGGGGGTTTGTGGTACCTATACCCGCGATATTGCTGATACCAAGGTGGTGCAAGTTAATGATTATTCGCGTAAACACCAGCATCCCTTGTTGTGTACGATGGAAGCTGAATAGTCGATACGAGGTGGTAGATGTTAAGTAAAGAGCTCGAATATAGCCTGAATAATGCCTTTAAAGAGGCCAGGGATAAGCACCACGAGTTCATGACTGTGGAGCACCTGTTGCTGGCTCTGCTGGATAATCCCACGGCCAATCCTATCCTCACCAGTTGTGGGGCCAACCTTGAACAGCTGCAGCTACAGCTGACTGACTTTATCGACAATAATATTCCCCTGCTGCCCGACGATGAGGAGAGCGAAACCCAGCCTACTCTCGGGTTTCAGCGCGTCATTCAGCGCGCCGTATTTCAGGTGCAATCTTCCGAACTGGGAGAGGCGACGGGTGCCAACGCACTGGTGGCTATTTTTAATGAGAAGGAATCACAGGCAGTCTATTTTCTAAAGCAGCAGAATGTGACTCGTCTCGATGTGGTCAACTACATCGCTCACGGCATGCGAAAGGATGAAGAGTCACATGAAGGTACTGCTAATTTGGGAGAGGGAGAACCCGATGAGGCCGCTGCTCTTGATAGCTATGCCACTAACCTTAATGAGATGGCCCGTCAGGGGCGCATCGACCCACTGATTGGACGCAAGGATGAGGTTGAACGCACGGTGCAGGTGCTCTGTCGTCGCCGCAAGAATAATCCGCTGTTCGTCGGTGAGGCTGGTGTCGGTAAAACTGCGCTGGCCGAGGGCCTGGCCAAACGCATCGTCGATGGCGAAGTACCCCAGATACTTATTGATAGCACTATCTATTCGCTGGATCTTGGCTCTCTGCTGGCAGGTACCAAGTACCGCGGTGATTTTGAGAAACGCCTTAAGTCGGTTCTGGCTCAACTCAAGCGTGAGGATGGGGCGATTTTGTTTATCGATGAGATCCACACCATCATCGGTGCCGGTGCTGCTTCAGGTGGCGCAATGGACGCCTCCAACCTGCTTAAGCCGGTGCTCGCCTCTGGAGACCTGAAATGTATCGGCTCTACTACCTACCAGGAGTACCGCGGTATTTTCGAGAAGGATCATGCACTGGCACGTCGCTTCCAGAAGATCGATGTACCTGAGCCGACGGTCAGTGAGACAATACAGATCCTTGAGGGGCTAAAATCCCGCTTCGAGGAACATCACGAGGTTAAGTACACCCGTCCCGCCTTGAAAGAGGCGGCAGAGCTGGCCGAGCGCTACATCAATGAGCGTCAGTTGCCAGATAAGGCTATCGACGTCATCGACGAGGCGGGGGCGCGTCAACGCCTGCTGACACCCTCTAAACGCAAGAAGACCATCGGTGTGAAGGAGATCGAGGAGGTCATCGCCAAGATGGCGCGCATCCCACCGAAGAGCGTCAATAGTTCAGACAAGGAGAGCCTGCGCAACCTGGAACGTGACCTTAAGTTGATGATCTATGGTCAGGATGAGGCCATTGACGTGCTCTCCACGGCGATCAAGATGTCTCGTGCTGGTCTAGGCAGTGAGCAGAGACCAATTGGTTCCTTCCTCTTCGCCGGTCCTACCGGGGTGGGTAAGACCGAGGTCACACGCCAGCTCTCCAAGAGCATGGGTATTGAGCTGATTCGTTTCGATATGTCGGAGTACATGGAGCGTCATACGGTTTCCCGTCTCATTGGTGCACCGCCTGGCTATGTTGGCTATGATCAGGGCGGCCTGCTTACCGAGGCGATCAATAAACACCCCCACGCAGTGCTGCTACTCGATGAGATCGAAAAGGCCCATCCGGAGGTATTCAACCTGCTGTTGCAAGTGATGGATCACGGAACCCTTACCGATAACAATGGGCGTAAGGCGGACTTCCGCAACGTGATTATCGTGATGACCACCAATCTGGGAGCCGATCAACTAGCGCGTCGCTCCATCGGCTTTACCGAGCAGGACAACTCCACCGATGGCCGGGAGGTGATCAACAAGCACTTCACGCCGGAGTTCCGCAATCGACTCGATGCGGTGATCCAGTTCAAGTCTCTAAGCGGAGAGGTGATTAGCAGTGTGGTTGATAAGTTCCTGATGGAACTGGAGACCCAGCTGGAGGAGAAGGGCGTTATTATCGAGGTCGATGCGGCCGCACGAGCCTGGCTGGCTGAGCATGGCTTTGAGCCGACCATGGGCGCGCGTCCAATGGCACGGGTGATTAAAGAACACATTAAAAAGCCGCTGGCCGAGGAGCTACTGTTTGGCTCTCTGGAGGGTGGTGGTCATGTGTTGATTAGTGCCGAAAATGGCGAGCTGAGTTTCGACTTTGAAGATTCAAAGGAAACGGTCTAGCCCTGAGGAGGTTTTCTTCAGACAACAAAAAACGCCCGGTTTTGATGCCGGGCGTTTTTGTTTGAGTGCTTATCAGCGGGCGCGGAAGGTGATGCGGCCCTTGGTCAGGTCATAGGGGGTAAGTTGTACCGTGACCTTGTCGCCCGTAAGAATGCGAATGTAGTGCTTGCGCATCTTTCCGGAGATGTGGGCGGTCACAACGTGACCGTTTTCCAACTCTACGCGAAATGTAGTGTTAGGAAGGGTCTCAACGACCGTTCCTTCCATTTCAATACCTTCTTCTTTTGCCATGCAAATTATGCTCTCAGTGACTTAACAGCGAACGGCTAGGAAGCCGCCTAAATTAGCGCGACATAATGCACTATTTTGTTGAATATATCAAAGAGAATCGCACCCTGTGCTCGTCCCCGCAAGGCACGGAAATGAGCGCTTTATTATTACAATCTACCGACTTAGATTGCTTTACGCTGCCACGGAAGATGAGTCCATACCACGTGCGGGTGAATCACCTCAGTGGTGACCATGATCTCCATACCCAGCAATTTGACGATATTGTCGAGCTGCGCTTCGTTGTCCAGCTGCTCACGGAGAAATTTTAGATGGGAAGGATTGAGGTAGAGAAGATTGGGATGAATACCGTGCTCTTTCTCAAAGTCACGTGATAAACGGTAGATAAAGCTCAACATGGTGCGGCTCCTCTAACGACGGGAAGGAACTCCCTTTCTGTGAGTATCGGCCAAATTCCGGGGTTTTCCAGTTATTACTGAAGAGATTTTGTTGTTTTGGCACAGCCTGTGACCAGCATCACAAAAAGATATGTTGGTAAACAGGCACTACATCAGGGCTTGTTGCTGAGGTGCCACTGACCGTCACGAAACAGCTGCAGCGGGCGATAATGGGCCTTGTAGGCCATCTTTGGGCTCTCATGGATGATATAACCAAGATAGACGTAGGGGAGCCCACGCCGTTTTGCCTCCTCCACCAGTGACAGTATCGCGTAAACACCGAGACCGCGCTTCTCCTCGGCAGGGTCGAAGATGGTATAGACAGCTGAGAGCCCACTTCCCAGTGCGTCCACCACCGCTAATGCTATGAGGCGCCCCTCAAGCAGGAACTCGATGAAGAAGGTGTCGCTCCAGTCACAGAGAAAGAAGCGCTCCACCTCCTGCTTACTCTCAACATTCATCGAACCATCCGGGTGACGTGAACGGATGTAGCGCCGGTAAAGGTCAATATGTTCATCGCTGAACTGCCCTTCAATAATGCGCACTTCGAGTTCTTGATTGGTTTTCCTATTACGTCGCTGACTACGATCTGGAGCGAAATCCTTTACCACAATACGTGCCGGGATACAGGCATTGCACTCGGCACATCGCGGCGTGTAAACGAGTCCGCCGCTACGGCGAAAGCCAAGCTCGGAGAGCATTGTGAAGGTGTGTTGATTGAGGGAGTGTTCGGGGTCGGCGAACAGCGTTATGGCCTCGCGCCCTTCCAGATAGCTACAGTCGTGCGCCGCCGAGATGTAGAACAGCAGATCTTCAGGAATGTTGGGATGGCGCTCGCTCATGTGCTACCACTCTAACCCGATATTCTCATCCAGTTGCCAGTGTCCCTGATGGACATCAAAGGGTTCACAGTGCTGATCCAGCAAGCTGAGAAACTGCTCGCGAGGGATATCAACGGCTCCCAGGCTGGCAAGGTGTTCGGTATGGACCTGACTGTCGATAAGGGCGAACTCCCAGTCGATAAGCTGCCGCACCAGGTGGGCGAAACCGATCTTCGAGGCATCCGTGCGACGGGCAAACATAGACTCACCAAAGAACACCTTGCCCATATTCACCCCATAGAGCCCGCCGACCAGCTCATCACCCGCCCAGCACTCCACTGAATGGGCAAAGCCTATACGGTGCAGTTCGATATAGGCCTGTTTCATCTCCTCGGTGATCCAGGTGCCGCTCTGACTGCCATCCTTCTCAGGTCGTGACTCACTGCATGCCTCAATGACCTGAGCGAAGGTAGTGTCTAAAGTGACGTGGTAGGGACGTTTACGTAGCGTTTTTTGCAGGCTACGCGAAAGTTTTAACTGCTCTGGAAAAAGTACGGCTCGTGGATTGGGGCTCCACCACAGGATCTGCTCACCTTCGCTGTACCAGGGAAAGATCCCCTGACGGTAGGCATTAAGCAGGCGAGCTGGGGAGAGGTCCCCCCCTACAGCCAGCAGGCCATCGGGCTCCTCAAGGGCGAAGGCTGGATCGGGAAATTGGGCCGGATCACTGTCCGGTTCGAGCCAGTACGGCCCGTCAGATTCTTGCATTGTTATTAATCGTCACGTTTATAGGGCAAATGCCCTTTCAATTCATCCATATACTCACGCATCGCCTCGTGCTCGTGGGCAAGGTAGTTCTCCACTGCGGAGGCAAACTGCGGGTTGGCCAGCCAGTGGGCAGACCAAGTAGGCACAGGTTCAAAGCCTCGCCCTACCTTATGTTCACCCTGGGCCCCCGGTTCAAAGCGGCTCAAGCCATGGCTGATGCAGTAGTCGATGCCCTGATAGTAACAGAGTTCGAAATGCAGGCTGTGAAACTCATCCATACACCCCCAGTGCCTGCCGTAAAGGGTGTCGTTGGAGCGTAGGGAGAGGGCGGCTGCAACGTACTCACCCCGATGCTTTGCCATTACCAGCACGATATTATCGGGCAAGCTCTCACCCAGATGAGAGAAAAATCCTTCATTCAGGGTGGCATGGCCCCAGTGCTTGTCGAAAGTGGCGAGGTAGAAACGGGTGAAGGCCTGCCACTGCTCGCTGCTGGCCTGGTGGCCGTCAAGTACCTCAATCTCTATCCCTTGTTCAGTAACACGGCGACGCTCCCGCTTCAGCTTTTTGCGTTTACTGGAGGTAAAGGTCGCCAGGTAATCATCAAAGTTGCTATAGCCACGATTGAACCAGTGAAACTGGGTGCCGGTGCGGCGCATCATCTGAAGTGATTCCAGCACCAGGGTCTCTTCCTCTTCGGTGAAGAGAACATGCAGTGATGAAAGCCCCTCGGTTCTGGCGTAATCGAGTGCAGCCTCACCTAGATGTCGCTGTACCTGGATGCGATCAGCACCATCCGCTACCAGCAGGCGAGGCCCGGTTACGGGTGAGTAGGGGATGCTGCTGACCAGTTTGGGGTAGTAGCGAAGACCTGCTTGCTGATAGGCATCGGCCCAGCTCCAGTCGAAGACAAACTCACCGTAGGAGTTCTCTTTCAGATAGAGAGGCATCGCACCCAGCAGTTTCCCGTTATCATCCTCTAGTACTAAGTGGCGTGGATGCCAGCCCCACTTTTCACCTACACAGTCGTGCTGCTCTAAACCCGCAAGAAATTCATGACGTAGAAAAGGGTTATTTATTCCTCCCTCTAGGCTGTTCCAGGTATCTGCAGGAATATGATTTATCTGACTAATAACTCGAATGTGCATGGCTGCCTATGAGAATACATGTTCATGGCTGCAATACTGGGGCTACCAGCTTAAATCCCAGGTACATAGATAAAAGTTTTTAATTACATGCCAAGTGTGTATATGTGAGAAAACTCATTAAAGTATTGCATTTTGTTAACACTCTCATTATTTTGGTGAAAGAAATTACCACTAAAGTGGTAGTTTTTAGCCGAAAGGGGTCTCTAAAGTGGTATGCGACCCCTCTAAGATTAGAATGACTCAGGAGAAGCAGCAAGATGGCATTATTTGAATGGGACGATAAGTTTAGCGTTGGGAATAACACCATGGACAGCCACCACAAGAGGCTGTTTGATATATTGAACACTATTCATGAAGCGGCCAAAGAGGGGCGCGGTGAAGAGATTATTGAAGGCTCTCTGAATGAGCTTGCCAGCTATACCAAGTACCATTTCGATGAGGAAGATAAGTTGATGGTGAAGTCAAACTATCCTCATCTTGAGGCTCAACGCCAGGCGCACACCGCATTTCTGAACAAGATTCAGGAGTTCCAGGATGAGGTAGCTAAAGGTAATGGCCTCTTTGTGGTAACGAATGTAGCTGTTACGGTGAAGGATTGGCTGAAGCAGCACATTCTTACCATGGATATGCAGTATGAAGATTATCTGAGAGGACTCTGATCCGGGAGTTGTCGGTTTTATGACAATATCTCAATGGGGAGGGAGCCCCCAGCCATATTCAGTATTCACCTTTAAACTAGGTTCAAGTTACTTACTTCTACGTTAGCCACAAGCACATGCCCCTCTGTGTTGCGCCTTGCGACAACTGTATGGCACTCTCTAACGATGCCAATCGCATCAGTAAACGCCAACACTCTTTTCCTCATTATTCTTATACTGACGTCTATATTGTTACCAGCAGCAGGCAAATCGGAAACGTTACACCTTGCTGTCGCTGCAAATTTTACCGATGTCACTCGTATAGTTGTCCCCCTCTTTGAGAAACATACAGACCACAATGTGAAGGTGAGTTTTGGCTCTACTGGCAAGCTCTACGCGCAGATAGTACATGGCGCCCCCTTCGATATCTTTCTTGCCGCCGATGAAGCACGACCTCGACGACTGGCAGAGGAAGGGTATGCGGTAAAGGGAAGCGGCTTCACCTATGCCCGCGGCAGGTTGGTGCTATGGAGTGCCGATAAGAATCTCTTTAATAAGGGTGAAGCATTCTTACGTGACGACAGCTTCCGCAAATTAGCCATTGCCAACCCCAGCACCGCACCCTATGGTCTTGCTGCACAGCAGGTATTGCAGCATTTGGGGATTTGGGAGGCATTGTCGGCAAAGCTGGTGCGTGGCGATTCCATTTCCCAGGCCTTCCAGTTCACGGCCACCGGCAACGCTGAGCTTGGGTTGGTTGCTGCCTCTCAGGTGAAGGCGTGGCCGCAGCCAGGTAGCCAGTGGGTGATCCCCGATGACTACTACCAGCCGATTTCACAACAGGCGGTGCTGCTGAAGCGGGGTGAGCAGAACGCCGCAGCTGTGGCCTTTATATCGTTTCTCAGGAGCAACGAGGCCAGGACAATTATTCGGGATTATGGCTACGCTGTGGAATAATAGATGCTTGTGACAGTGATAATAAGCGATAGAGAGACGGGTATTGATGGAGTTTGACTGGCAACCGGTGTGGCTGACCCTGAAACTGGCGACGGTGACCACTATCTTGCTGTTGTTTGTCGGTACCCCCATCGCCTGGTGGCTGTCGCAAACTCACTCTCGTCTCAAGCATGTGGCGGCAGCAGTGGTCGCTATGCCGCTGGTATTGCCGCCGACGGTGCTCGGTTTCTACCTGCTGGTGTTTCTTGGCCCCAATGGCCCGGGGGGGCAGCTGACAGAGGCGCTGGGTATTGGTGCGTTACCCTTCACCTTTGCCGGTCTGGTTTTTGCCTCGGTACTCTATTCGTTACCTTTTGTTGTTCAGCCCTTGCAGAATGCCTTTGAGGCAATAGGAACACGTCCGTTGGAGGTGGCCGCCACACTACGTGCCTCGGCCATCGATCGTTTTTTTCATATCGCAGTGCCACTAGCACGCCCCGGCTTTCTCACTGCCATGGTATTGGGCTTTGCCCATACGGTTGGAGAGTTTGGCGTGGTGTTGATGATCGGCGGCAATATCCCCGGTGAGACCAAGGTGTTGTCGGTCGCCATTTATGACCATGTGGAGACACTGCAGTACGATCAGGCCCACATCCTCTCCGCCGGCATGATCGGTTTTGCCTTCGTAGTGTTGTTGCTGCTCTACCTGCTTAACGGCCGGCTGTATCGGAGTGAATCGTAATGGCGGGCATTCAGGCAGAGATAAAAAACAACCTTGGCGACTTTTCACTTGATGTCTCACTCAATATCCCGGCGCAGGGGATCACCGCGCTGTTCGGCCATTCCGGTTCCGGCAAAACCAGCGTACTACGCGCTATTGCGGGCCTGGAACCCTTCGATGGCAAGCTGACGGTGGGAGACGAGTCATGGAAACAGGGCAAACAGGTATTACCGTTACACAAGCGCTCGCTCGGTTATGTATTCCAGGAGGCAAGCCTGTTTCCCCACCTCTCGGTGCGAGATAACCTGCTCTTCGGTTTCAAACGTATTCCTAAAAAGTCACGCCAACTGTCATTGCAACAGGTAGTCGAGTGGTTGGGGCTGGAGCCGTTGTTGCAGCGTCGTCCACAGCACCTCTCCGGTGGTGAGCGTCAGCGCGTGGCGATCGGTCGCGCATTGCTTACCAGCCCCAGCCTGCTGTTAATGGATGAACCACTCTCAGCGCTGGATGAGCAGAGTAAGCGCGAGATCATGCCCTACCTTGAACGACTGCACGACTACCTGCCAATCCCCGTGCTCTACGTTAGCCACTCTCTAACCGAGGTGGCACGACTGGCCGATCATATGGTTTGGCTGAAGCAGGGACGGGTCGTCGATAGCGGTAGTGTGCAGGTGATGCTCACCAAGATGGAACTGGCACTTACCCATGGCGATGAAGCCGCGGCGGTACTCGATACGGTAGTGGTGGAACATGATGAGAAATATAACCTTACCGCCCTCGACTGCCGTTTCGGGCGGCTCTGGGTAAAGGCGATGGATAAGCGACTGGGTGAGAGTGTGCGGGTACGTATTCCGGCTCGCGATGTCAGCCTCAGCCTGGAGGAGGAGACCAGAAGCAGTATCCTTAATATATGGCGAGCTGAGGTGGTTGATTTTGCCGCTGCTGACCCGGGCCAGATGATGGTTAAGCTTTGTTGCCCCGAGCGCAGGGGTGAGCAGCCACTGCTAGTGCGTATTACGATCAAATCCCATGACCGCCTTGGACTGCGTATTGGCTCACAGGTCTATGCCCGCATCAAGAGTGTCGGCCTGCTTGAATAAACCCTCTGCCATGACTCTCTTCTGATGGTTCGTTATACTTAGGATTAAGAATTAATAGAGAACCGGGGGAGTCATCCATAATGGTCACATCTGCCATCGCTGTTACAGATAGAACGTCTCATCGACTGATTCGGCTCGCTCTCCTCTTTTTTGCTCTGCTCTACCTGCCAAATCTACAGGCGATGGATATCGACGAACTAATGACGCACGTTGACCGTTTGTGGCGTGGTGATACTTCTCAGGCCACCATGTCGATGACGGTAAAGACACGTCGTTACGAGCGCAACATGACGATGGAGGCGTGGTCACGTGGTAAAGACTACTCCCTGTTAGTGATACGCGAACCGATTAAGGACCGCGGTATTGCCACCCTCAAGGTGAAAGAGAATATCTGGAACTACCTGCCTAAAATCAATCGTGTTACCAAGGTGCCAGCCAGCATGATGTCCGGCTCATGGATGGGGAGCCACTTCACCAATGATGATCTGGTGAAGGAGAATACTTTTATCGATGACTATGACTCACTGATTAGCTTTGAGGGAGAGCGCGATGGCGCCCTTATTTATGAGGTGACCTCAATACCCAAACCCGATGCCGCGGTGGTGTGGGGCAAGGTGGTAATGACTATCCAACAGGATAACTTCGCGCCCGTTGCCGCGACCTATTTTGATGAGGAGGGAGTTCGGGTGCGGCTAATGACTTTTGATCGTATCGAACAGGTCGATGGCCGTGCCATCCCCATGCGTATGACCCTAATACCGGAGGATAAGCCGGGTGAATCGACAATTGTGGTGTATGAGAAGATCGCCTTCGGCATGGAGCTGAATGACAACTTTTTCTCCCTTCGCAGTCTCAAGCAGCGACGCTAAATACAGATGCAGCTTAAATCTCACAGCCACCCTGTTACCCGCCTACCGATGCTGCTGTTTATCGCCTGGCGCAATATCTGGCGCAATCCTGTCCGCAGTCTGCTGACCATAGGCGCACTGGGTGGTGGCCTGGTGATGGTGATCCTCTATGCCACGCTGCTGGAGGGGATGACACGGCAGATGGTGCAATACGCCACCGAGATCTCCACCGGCCAAATGCAAGTGCATCGCCAGGCCTTTGTCGATGATCAGGATCTCTATGCCACACTGCCGTGGCACTACATGCAACGCATTGAGGAGCAGGTCCCCGGTGTTATCGTGGCACCGCGACTCTACGCCGCCGGGCTGGCCAGCTCGGGCGATGCCTCTAGTGGGGTCATGATCAAAGCGGTTGACCCTGAACGCGAGCAACAGGTCACCAAAATGCTGGGGCACCTGCGTCTCGGAGAAGCCAGGCTCGATGTTGCCAGTGCCGCCGATGAGCCGCTATTGCGCTACAACGTCGTGGTGGGGGCACAACTGGCGAAAAATATGCGTCTCGATATCGGCAATGAGCTGGTTCTCATCACCCAGGCCGCTGATGGTAGCATCGGCAATGCACTATTTCGTGTTTCCGGTGTATTGCGACCGGTGGAACCGAACTTTGATCGCATGGGGATCTTGATGTCGATTGAGGCCTATCAATATCTCATGTATCTGGAGGAGGGTTTTCATGAACTGGCACTCTGGACGAATGACCTCACCGCACTGGAGCCACCGCAGCAGTCCATTGACGCACTCCTAAAAGAGCTGGCGGCAGAGCAGCCACTCGATGAGCTGGGTGGTGCAGCCCTGGTGCGCAACTGGCGTCAGCTGGCCCCGGCCATCTCCGATATGCTGGAGCTAAGCAAGTCGATGGTATTGATTGTTGGTTTCATTATCGTCGGTCTTGCCTCACTCGGCATGCTCAACACTATGTTAATGGCGGTGCATGAGCGTACCCATGAGTTCGGCATCCTGCTCTCCATCGGTATGAGCCGCTGGTGGCTATTAATTATGGTGATGTTCGAGTCACTCTGCCTGGCGCTGGTCTCTGCCGTGGCCGGTTCGATTGTCGGGGTGATCGTCGCGGGTTATTTCGAAGAGCACGGCATCGACTTTAGTGCCTCGATGCCCGATGGCTACGACTGGAATGGCATTGCCTTTGAGCCGATTATGCGCGGCCATCTGGAGCCGCAACACGTTATCATCAGCAGCCTGCTAATGATCACCATTGCCCTGCTGGCCTCCATCATTCCATCATGGCGCACCGTTCGTCTGAAGCCGGCGGAGGTGTTGCGATGAGCCCGACACAGCACAGCCATCTGCCCCTACTCATTCTCTTTAGTCTGGCCTGGCGCAATATCTGGCGACACCGGCGCCGTACCCTGATCACACTCAGCACCATTGCCATCGGCTTTGGTCTGGCGGTGCTCTCCATTGGTATCGGTGATGGCAGCCACAACTCGATGATCCGCAATGCCATCAAGTTGGGCGAGGGGCATATCACGATACAGCCACGTGATTATCTTGAGGCACCAGCCAACTATAAATATATCGCCGATGGGAAATCGCTGGCAGCACAGGTTGAGAAGCTGCGTATTAAAGGCAGCGTGCAACCACGTATCTCGTTACAAGTCTTGGCGAGCACCGCCAATAATTCAGTAGGGGCGGGTGTCGAGGGGATTTCCGCGCTGGATGATCCTCGTGCACAGATGCTGCGCCCGATGTTACAGGAGGGTGAGTGGCTTAAGCCGGGTGATGGGCGCGGTCTGTTAATCGGTGATGGCATGGCACGCAAGCTCAAGGCCAAACTGGGCAGTAAGATTGTCATCATGGCCGGCAAGCAGGGCGGTGATTCACAGGCGCAGCTGGGACGGGTGCGCGGTATCTTCGATTCTCATGTCGATGAGCTGGATGACTTCCTTATCCTCAGTGACCTGCAATTTGCTCAGCGCTTCCTGGAGGGTGAGGGGGCCGATCTGACAGCACAACCCGTCACCCGCTTTGCCATCTTTATCGAAGATGAAGAACAGATGGGGCTATGGAAAGAACAGCTGCGTAATACCATTGATACGACGCAACTTGTTGCCCTGGACTGGCGCGAAATGATGCCGCAACTGGTACAGTTTATTGTCATCGACGATGCAGGTAACTATGTATTCTTAATGCTGATTTTAATGCTGGTGGTGTTTGGCATCATCAATACCGTGTTGATGAGCGTGCTGGAACGCACCCGCGAGTTTGGTCTGCTGCGGGCACTGGGAATGAGCCGTTATCATCTGTTGCGACTAGTCTTTTGTGAATCTCTATTACTGAGTGTTTTGGCGGTGGTGATCGGCTGGCTGGTCGGCGGCGGCCTGCACTTCTGGTTTTCCCGCCACGGCATCGATTTCTCCGCCATGATGGCCGAAGGCTCCTCGATCATGGGCACGATTATGGATCCCGTCGTCTATACCGAACTCTCTGTGGACAGGGTCATTCAGTTAACAACCATTATTTTTGTCGCCACGCTCGCCTCCGGTATCTACCCGGCAATTAAGGCGGCACGGGTCACCCCGGTCGAAGCGTTGCGTACCTAGCGCCCAATGAAACAGGAAAATAGTTATGGCACTACTCAGGCTTGAAGGAATCGGCAAGCGCTATCTCCAGGGAGAGGTGGAGGTGCAGGCCTTGCGCGACATCAATCTGTCGGTAGAGGAGGGGGAGTTTGCCGCACTGGTCGGCCCCTCTGGTTCAGGTAAGACCACCTTGCTTAATATTATCGGCGGACTGGATAGCCCCAGTCACGGTAGCGTCCACCTTAACGACACCGACATCACCAAGCTCAGTGAGGCTGCACTTTCTGACTTTCGCCTGTTGCAGCTCGGCTTTATCTTTCAGGCCTATAATCTGGTACCGGTATTGAGTGCGCTGGAGAATGTGGAGTTGGTAATGGTGATGCAGGGTCGTCACATCCATGAACGGCGTGAACGGGCCGAACACTATCTTGAACTGGTGGGTCTCACTTCTATGATGCACCGTCGCCCCTCCGCATTGAGTGGCGGTCAGCAACAGCGAGTGGCGGTGGCGCGTGCCCTGGCTGCCGGGCCGCGACTGGTTCTAGCCGATGAACCAACAGCAAATCTGGATTCAGAAAATGCGACGGCACTCCTCGATATCATGCATCGTCTCTCCCATGAGGAGAAGACCACCTTTATTTTCTCCACCCATGACCCGCGTGTAATGGAGCGTGCCGAACGCATCATTACACTGCGTGACGGCACCATAGAGAGTGATGAAACCATCGAACAGCATCACCATGAGATTTAGCCCGTATTTCATAATTCTGTTGTTAACCATTAGCTGGCAGAGTGCTTCAGCTGTCGATTTCAACGGACGTTTCTCAATGCTGGGTGCTACGGCACAGGCCGAAGAGGGAGACTTTGGATACCAGGGAGGTGACGCTAATACCCTCAGTGCCGATCAGCAAGGCCTACGCCTGATGCTGGAGGAGGGTAATGATAAAAGTGAGTGGTCGGCACACCTGCGAGTTGTGCGTACTCACACTCACGGTTTTCCCGCCAGCGGCTCACACAGTAGTTCACTGTTCCGCTATTCCGATCTGGATGGCACCATGCTAGATGAAAGCGATGCTACGGCATCCACAATGATCCATTATCAACTGGATCGTCTCTATTACCGCCAGCACGTTAACGATTACACGATCTCATTCGGGCGCCAGGCGATAGACTGGGGCAGTGGCCGCTTCTGGCAACCGCTAAACCTCTTTGGAAGTTTTTCTCCCACTGATCTTGATACCGACTACAAGCCTGGGATCGATGCCATTGCAGTTGATTACTTCCCTTCTTCCTTTTCTTCACTTTCCGGCGTCTATGCCTTTGCGCCAAAGAATCAGACAGTAATTAAAAACAGTGGTGCATTACATTATCGTCGTCAGGTGGGAGAGTTGTCCGAGCTGGCGATGGTGGCAGGTAGCATTACCGGTAACACGGCCATCGGCGGCTCATTCGAGAGTGCATGGGAAGGCATTGGCTGGCGTATTGAGGGTGTTCATTACCAACTGGTAAATACCGATGAGCAGGCCCTGTTCTGGGTCGCTGGGATGGACTACCAGTTTAATAATGGCACCCTGTTGAGTGCCGAGTATTACGATAATAGCCGTGGTGCTACATCAGAGTCAGAACTAGTCGGGGTGTTTTCTGATGAGCTGGTGGCTTCCGGATTACAGCAGCAACTCTCTCGTCAACTTATTGGCCTGGGTCTGGCCCGTGATCTCTCCCCGCTGATACATGGTGGCTATACCATTCTGGGGAGTGTGCTGGAAGATAGTAATGGTTCAAACAACTGGTCTCTACTGCACCAGATTAATCTTACCTACTCGGTGAGCAATGAATCAGATCTCATGGCTTCGCTGTTAGTACCGGGAGGAAAGGGCTTGTCGTTAGCAGGTGAGCCGCGTTCAGAGTTCGGACATCTCCCGATAACATTTACTCTGCGCTTGCGGTTTTACTTTTAGCAAGTTTTCAATTGAGTGACGCACCCTCTGCCGCTGAGCATTCAACATGCTATCAACAATTGACGATCTATGTTTTCCTGCAGCGTTCAAT
Organism: Pseudomonadota bacterium; assembly: GCA_039714395.1. Classification (GTDB taxonomy): domain Bacteria; phylum Pseudomonadota; class Gammaproteobacteria; order Thiohalomonadales; family Thiohalomonadaceae; genus JAPHSX01. The sequence continues at coordinate 76,465 of JBDLJH010000007.1, forward strand.
GCCAGCAATGATTCATAGCTGCGTTTTTCCAATAACAGGACACGCAGAATATTCTTTTTAATCATGCCATTATTCCTCCTCACCTATCATCATTTGCGACCCTTTATGAAAGGCCGGAAATCAGTTGACGCTTTCGAGCAATAATCTTGTTGTAAACTCTATCTCCCCAAACATCACACTCTCTGCCGCTGTCAGTATGCAATTCACCAAGCTCAAACTGAGACTGTGAGATCTCATCCTGGAGCTGTCTGATAATTTGCTGGCGTGTGATCTCAATGTGATTCTGAATAGTTTCCAAATGGTTCATTGCTGTTCTCCTTTTTACAGTCAATTGGCACTAAGTCTATCCATTCACTCTACAGGTCGTCTGTAGGAGACGGATGACATTGGTGTCAGCGTGGTGTGTTATCACCAGGGTCATAAGTTACTGAACTGTAGAGAACTATAGGCGTAGGTCATGACAATTTTATGAAGAAGTCATGAATAATTGGTGAATGGGGAGGCTGTTCAGTCAGTATTCTGGCCCGCTTTTTCCTCCAGATATTCAATTACCCGGCGCATGTATTCATTGTTCTGACTGTAATGCTCTGTGTTTCCCAGAATCTCCTCGGCACTCTGGATATAAGGGGCCTCCACCAGCTCATCACCACAGTATTCGACGATACTCTGTGCACTGAAGGGGGTGGTCTCCAGGTGGAACTGCAGGGCAATAACCCGATCCTGGTAGATAAAACCCTGATTGTCGCAGGCAATGCTGGAGGCGATGCGTTGTGCTGCTGGCGGCAGGGTGAAAGTCTCGCCGTGCCAGTGGAAGACGGTCATCTCCTGCGGTAGATTTTTCCCCAGTGGGTGGCTGGCAAACTGTTCATCCAGCTGTATGGGTAACCATCCGATCTCTTTCTGCTCCCCCTGATAGACCTTGCCATCCAGCACCTCGGCAATGAGTTGTGCACCCAGGCAGATACCCAGTACCGGCTTACCTGCGTCGATGACCTGTTTGACGAACCACTTCTCTCCCTTGAGCCAGCTGTACTGGTGCTCATCGTGGATGCTCATGGGACCGCCCATCACCACCAGCATGTCGATGCAGTCCAGCCGTGGAAACTGCTCCTGGGCATAGAGGCGGGTGGTTGTCATGCTATGGCCCTTCTCCAAGGCCCAGTCTTCGATACTAGCCAGGCCCTCAAAGGGGACGTGTTGCAGGATGTGGAGATTCATTGCCAGGAGTGCCCTTGTTTGATTTTTCAGTATTGAACCACCCATAGCAGGCTTGTAGCAAGGACAGAGTCAACTCCCCACAGTTACCTTGCTCTGTGCTTTCTGGTAGCTTTAGATAAATGACGAAGTTCACCCTCATATCTATCCTTTTACTCCTGCTCTGCGCCTGTAGCCGCGCGCCACAGAGTGAGAACTATGAGATCTACGTATTCGGTACTCTGGTTACTATTACTATGTGGGGTGCCGAACCTGATGCCCGTGATGCGGCAGTGGCTGAGATCACCCGTACCTTCCAGCAGATGCACCATGAGTGGCATGCCTGGAAGCCAGGGCCTCTGGTCGAGATCAACCAGGCGATTACTAAAGGGGAGAAGGGCATCGCGGTACCTCCTTCGATTGAAGTGCTGATCAGCCGCTCACAACGTCTCTATCAACAGAGCGATGGCCTGTTTAATCCTGCCATTGGTGGACTACTGCAGCTGTGGGGATTTCAAAGCGATGGTCGTCCCAATGGCCCGCCACCTGGTAAACAGGCTATCGACCGCTGGGTGAGCGGTGCCCCGGGTATGGACGATATCAGCATTACCGATGGCCAACTCACCTCCATCAACAACACGGTACAGTTGGATTTTGGAGCCTTTGCCAAGGGGGTGGCCGTTGACCAGGCCATCGACATTCTGCGCACTCAGGGTATCGATAATGCCATCGTCAACGGCGGTGGCGACCTGCGTGCCATCGGCAGCAAGAATGGCTCCCCATGGCGCGTTGGCATCCGTCACCCACAGGGCAAGGGGGTGCTGGCTGCACTCGAGGTAAAAGGAGATGAGAGTGTCTTCACCTCAGGCAATTACGAACGCTACCGGGAACACGAAGGGGTGCGCTACGCCCATATTCTCGATCCCCGAACGGGAATGCCGGTAGAGGGGATTACCTCTGTTACCGTGATTCATGAAAATGGTGGAGTGGCGGATGCGGCAGCAACGGCACTGGTTGTCGCGGGGGTAGAGGAGTGGCACCGTATCGCCAGACAAATGGGCATAGAGTATATGATGCTGGTAGACGATGCGGGGACGCTCTACATGAACCCGGCGATGCAACAGCGCATCGAATTTACCGGTGAAACACCTGCTAATATTGTTGTAAGTAAGCCACTCAAATTTCAGCACTAACTGATATGGCATTGCAGTAAAAATTGACGGGCTTAGCCTAAAGGAGAATGTGGTGACCGAAGCACGTAAAGAGAGTATGTCCTTTCTTGAGGGGGTGGATCGCATAGTGGATCGTGCCACCCTGGCGGCGGGACTCGATCCCAAGACGGCCTGTGTAATCAAAGAAGGCAGTGCGGTCATTCAGCTTAAGTTCCCGGTACGGGTTCGCGGAGGTGTCGAGGTATTCACCGGCTGGTGGGCTGTCCATAGCGCTCACCGTCTGCCTGCCAAAGGTGGACTGCGATTTGCCCCCCATGTAAATCAGGATGAGACGGAGGCCCTTTCGGCGCTGATGAGTTACAAGTGTGCCCTGGCAGATATTCCCTTTGGCGGTGCCAAGGGTGGCTTGATGATCGACCCCGGGAAATATACCGTTGATGAGTTACGTAACATCACCCGCCAGTTTGGCATTGAGCTGGCTGGGCGCGGCTTTCTTAATCCCGCCACCAATGTGCCGGCCCCCGACATGGGCACCTCTTCTCAAGAGATGGCCTGGATCGCCGATGCCTATAAAAGCCTGTTCCCGGAGGATATGAACCACGATGCCTGCGTTACCGGCAAGCCACTCAACCGCGGTGGTATTCCAGGCCGTACCGAGGCGACGGGCAAGGGGGTGCAGTACGCCTTGCAGGAGTTATTCCGCCACCCTGATGAATTGGAAAAGACCGGTCTGGTCGATGGCCTTGCCGGTCAGCGGGTAATCATTCAGGGTCTGGGCAATGTGGGTTATCACACCGCTAAGTTTCTCTCCGAGGAGGATAAAGTAAAGGTGGTAGCCATCATCGAGCGTGATGGTGCGGTGATCAACGAGGAAGGACTGAACGTGCATGATGTACGCCAACACCTTGCTGAAACCGGTGGTGTGCGTGACTTTCCCGGCGGCACCTATGTGGAGGATGGCGCCGGGGTATTGACCATGGAGTGCGACATCCTCATCCCCGCCGCACTGGAATCACAGATCAATGCCAATAATGCAATGCATATTCAGACCAAGCTGATCGTTGAGGCGGCAAATGGCGCGGTTACCTATGAGGCCGATGAGATTCTTCGTCGTCGTGGTGTGGTGATGTTACCCGATGTATGGGTCAACGCCGGTGGTGTTACCGTCTCCTATTTTGAATGGACGCGTAACCTCTCTCACATGCGCTTTGGTCGCCTGCAACGCCGCTTCGATGAGTTGCGTGGCACCTGTTATGCCACCGCCATCGAAGAGATGACCGAGAAGGAGATGCCCGGCAAGTTGCGAACCGAGATCGTACGCGGGGCTAGTGAACTGGATTTGGTACGTTCCGGCCTGGATGACACCATGCGCATGGCCTTTGCAGATATTCGAGATACCATGAAACGAGATCCCGAGATCAAGGACTACCGTACCGCCGCCTTCGTTATCGCCATTAACAAACTGGCTCAGTCCTATTATGATTTAGGCCTTGCCGATAGCAGCGAATAACAATTATGCGTCAACGCATCGGCCTACTGCTGGGGCCGCTACTCTTTGTTCTGTTTTTGTTACTGCCGACACCGGAGGCAATGAGTCCGGCGGCACAGCGCCTCGCTGCCGTCACCCTGTTAATGGCCGTGTGGTGGATGTGTGAGGCGCTGCCTATCGCCGCCACGGCGCTGTTACCTATTGTGTTGTTCCCGCTGCTTGGGATCATGCCTACGGCACAAACCACCAGTGCTTACGCCAATCCCATGGTCTATCTCTTTCTCGGTGGTTTTCTTATCGCTATGGCGATGCAACGGTGGGCACTGCATCGACGCATTGCCCTTCATACCATCAATCAGGTTGGTACCTCACCGCGACGCATTATTCTCGGTTTTATGCTGGCAACTGCCTTTCTCTCTATGTGGATCAGCAATACCGCCACGGCGATGATGATGTTGCCGATTGGACTGGCGGTAATAGCCCATCGTCAGGCAAGCGATGAGGATGGCGATTTTGCTACAGCGTTAATGCTAAGCATTGCCTATGCCGCTTCTATTGGCGGTGTCGCCACCCTTATCGGTACCCCACCCAACGCCATTCTGGCCGGGGTGTTACAGGAGCAAACGGGTGTCACCCTTGGCTTTGCGCAGTGGATGATATTTGCTCTACCGCTTTCCATTGTCATGCTGCTTGTTGCATGGCTCTACCTTACGCACATCATTTATCGGGGCAAGGGAGAGGAGCGGTCTGAAGACCGTGCGCTGCTTCAAGACCAACTGCGCAAGCTTGGCCAGATGAGCTACGAAGAGCGATGGGTAATGGTGGTATTTTCTCTGGTTGCCTCTGGCTGGATCCTGCGTGGCCTGTTAGATATCTCCTGGCTGGAAGGGGTAGGGGATGCCAGCATCGCCATTTGCGGTGCCCTGTTATTGTTTGTTCTTCCCGCAGGTTCCAGGACGGGAGGACGATTACTCGACTGGCAGAGTGCGGTCAAACTGCCGTGGGAGATTCTTATCCTCTTTGGCGGCGGTTTTAGCCTGGCAGCCGGTTTCGTTCACAGTGGACTCACCGAATGGCTAGTTAATCAACTGGGGTTGTTACAGGGGGTACCGGTGTGGCTACTGCTATCGGCTCTAGTGTTAATGATAATTTTCCTCACTGAGGTCACCTCTAACACCGCCACAGCCACTATTATTCTTCCGTTGATGGGGGCTCTTGCAGGGGCATTTGGGCTGGCACCAACACTATTGATGGTCCCCGCTGCCATTGCCGCTTCATACGCCTTTATGTTGCCGGTGGCGACACCACCTAATGCGATTGTCTTTAGCGGGGGGCATGTCACTATCCCGCAGATGGCCAGGGCCGGGATCTGGATGAATCTTATCGCGACACTGCTGATTTGTGGTGCTGTCCTGCTCAGCCTGTCGTTTTAATATTCATTCTCTCTACCTCGCCTATACTTAAACAGTTCCAACCTGTTTTGGAGATACAACCAAAGTGCGCCCCCTCACCAGCCCCCTGAATCTGCGTAATCGTTTCTGGAAGAGGTTTTTTCTGGCAACACTGTCAGGCCTGTTGATTTTTATATTGTTGCTTCCCACTCTTCTTACCCAGCTGATTCGCTACCAGGTACCCCGGATGGGGTTTGGAGTAGTAGAAATTGGCAATATTGATATTAATCTATTCCGTGGCAAGGCGCTGCTGGAGGAGGTGGCGCTATACAAGTCAGCGGCCCGGGTTTTCTACCTGGAACGCTTGGAGTTAGACCTGAGCATTCTTTCATTGCTTGAACAACGCATTCACATCCAGTCACTTACTCTGCAAGGGCTCTCAATCACGTTAAAGCAGGATGCCAATCAGCCGCTTCAGATCGCGGGTATGACACTGCCGCAGGCCACCAGCAATGACAATACGATAGTCTCGTCAGAGGAGGTCAGCGTCTGGACTTTCGGCATCAATAGCATAAGTATCAGGGAGAGCGCGCTACTGCTGCTCCATCCACAGTTTTCCGAGACCGTGCTACTTAACAGCATAGCGGTAGGACCACTGGCTATGTGGCGTTCTGAATTCCCCACACCCATTAATTTGGAGATGGCACTACGTGAAGGAATAGTCGGTATTGCTGCAAAAAGCACCCCCTTTAGTGATGAACCACTGCACACTGTTGAACTCAACATTAAGTCACTTCCTCTGAAAAGTTTTACCCAACTTGCCGAGCCGATGATAACCGGGTTGGAAGGGGCGTTTTCCACTCAGATGCAGCTACAAATTAAACAGAATGCTGCACAGCAATTGGCAGTATTCCAGAAAGGCCAGCTGTCACTAACAGGGCTACAGCTGCAAAACGGTGACAGTCTGTTAGCACAGGACGGATTTCACTGGGACGGTAGTCTTAACTTGCCTGATGTTACTGATATAGAAACACTCAGGGTAAACGGGAACCTCAAACTATCTGGAATTAACTTGAAGGAAAAAGGGAAGAAGACCTCCGCGGTTTCCTTGCAAGGGCTCTCTATCTCCGGACTGCAACTGGTGGGCAGCAAACAACTGATCCTAAGCGAAGTTGCAGTCGATGGTCTGGTGGCGGAAGCGGCACGCCGCAGTAGCGGCATGGCACTGGTTGGCATACCTGCGGCACCGGCTGAACCTGTCGAAAAAAAAGAGGTGGCGGCAATCGAGCAGACAGCCGTCACCGATAAGTCCGACCCGTTCAAGTTTCGCATTGAGCGAGTACGGCTAAGCGGTAAAAACCGTTTTACCTTCGATGATCAAACTGTCAAGCCGCCATTCCGCCACAGCATTACGATTACTGAGGGCGAGCTACAGCACATCGACAACAGCCAGCCGGAACAACCTATCTCTGTGATGCTCAGGGGAAGGGATGACTACTACACTCAGTTCTCGATTGACGGTAAGACTAAGCCTTTCGCTCCGCAGATTGCGGTCGATCTCAAAGCCAAGCTGAGTAACTTCGATATGCCTCCTACCTCACCCTATCTGGCACAGTTGCTGGGCTATCGAATCACCACCGGTCAGGTTGATACTGATGTGGCCATGAAAATCGAGAACAATGTGATGAAGGGCGAAGTCGACCTGCGTATGAACCAGTTGCAACTTGAACCGGAAGATCCTGCGCGTATCGAGAATTTTCAGAGTAAATCCACGCTACCGCTAAATACTGCGCTATCACTATTGCGTGACAGTGATGATAACATCCAGCTCAAGTTACCGATCAGCGGCAAGCTGGATGATCCGCAGTTCAATCTGAATGACATCATTAATACAGCACTGGGAAAATCCCTGAAAATGGCATCGGTGAGCTACCTCAAGTTGCTACTGCAACCCTATGGGTCGCTGATCAGTGTAATACAGATGGCAGGTAAGGCCGCAGGGCATATTCAACTCGACCCTGTGATGTTTACTGCCGGTAGTGCAGAGATCAGTGTTGAGGCCACACCTTATTTTGAGCGCATTAGTAAACTGCTGGAGAAGAAGGGCATCAATATGCGTCTGTGCGGCTTTGCAACGGCTGCTGATCTAACTGCTATTAGCAAAGGCAAGGAGAAGGCAATACCACCAGCGGGTCATGCAGCACTAGATACGCTGGCTAAACAGCGTGCGGAGAGCATTAAATCTATTTTGGTAAAAAGCTATGGTGCCCTGCCAAAACAGTTGTTTATCTGTCACCCTGAACTGGACAGAAAAGATGCTGCTGCATCAAGAGTGGAACTCTCTATTTAAGTACCGTTTCTGTTCGCACCAGCCGCCGCTGTACTTTACTACTAATTGTCTATACTTGGAGTGGAAATATCCTATGAGCTTTTCTATTTCATTATGAAAATTAGTTTGGGAGGAGATGTACCATGGCAGCCAAAGCAAAGAATAAAGTGGCAAAAAAAGAGGACAGTGAGGTTCCGGTAGAGAGGGAAATACCGGCGCGGGCGCTAAGTCCCTTTGAGGAGATGGATCGGATGTTCGATGGCTTCTTTCCGCACCGCTGGATGCAACCATTCCGCTGGGAGATGCCGCAGTGGCCAGAACTGTCCGATCTGAAGGTGCCGAAGGTCGATATTATTGATCGCGATACTGAAATCGTGGTCAAGGCCGAGTTGCCGGGTGTAGAAAAGGATGATATCGATGTATCAATGACCGATAACAGTGTCACCATCAAGGGCAGCACCAGCCATGAGGAGAAGGAGGAAAAGGGGAACTACTATCGTAGTGAGATCACCCGTGGCAGTTTTAGCCGTACCGTGGCATTGCCCTCGGATGTTGATGCCGATAAGGCCAGGGCCGCCTTTAATGATGGCATTCTGGAACTCACTATCCCCAAGGTGGAAAAGTCACATCGAAAGAACATTACTGTTGAGTGATCATTAACTATGCCCAGCATGCGGCATTAACCATGCATGCTGAGCATGATAAGGTCTATTTGCATGCTATGGAAAAGTGATCTTACTTCCCCCCTTAGTTTGTTTGATTTGCTCAAGACCGAATATCCGTTTCTCTGTCATTCTGTACTACATTTATAGTAAGGGGGAGCAGTGCTGTTTGCTGTCCCCAGCACACTGTTTAGCCGGGGGAACAAAAAGAATGAAGGAGAGCTGAATGGAGCATATTTTCTCACTCAGTGATGAGTTGGGACCACTCAAGGTGATCCATGTGCATGAACCCGGCTGTGGCCTTAAAGCGGTACTGGTGGTCGACAATATTGCCAAAGGCCCCTCTATCGGTGGCATTCGCATGGCCCCCGATGTGACCACTGAGGAGTGCGCCCGTCTGGCACGCACCATGACCTTTAAGAATGCCGCTGCCGGCCTGCCACACGGTGGAGGAAAAATAGTCATTCAGGGCGACCCAAAAATGCCGAAGGAGCAGAAGCAGTTATTGCTGCGCACCATGGCCAGTGCATTGCGCAATGAAGAGAGCTATATCTTCGCCCCCGATATGGGCACTGATGAAGAGTGTATGGCATGGATCCGAGACGAGGTGGAGCGGGTGGTGGCACTGCCACGGGAGATCGGTGGTATTCCGCTGGATGAGATTGGTGCCACCGGCTGGGGTCTTAGCAACGTAGTTGATATCGCACTCACCTACTGTGACTTTCCACTGGAAGGGGCGCGCTTTGTGGTGCAGGGTTTCGGTGCGGTGGGCAGAAATGTCAGCCGTTTTCTTGCCGATAAAGGGGCCGTGCTAGTGGCCGTGGCCGACTCGGCTGGTGCTATTCACAACCCAGAAGGGATCGATGTGACGGCGCTATTGGCGCTCAAGGAAGAGGGCAGGTGTGTCACCAACTATGCCGATGCTAAAAGCATGGGCCGTGACGATGTGATCGATGTGGAGTGTGATATCTGGATCCCGGCGGCGCGCCCCGATGTGATTCATGAGGATAATGTACATCGCCTCAACACCAAACTGGTGGTGGAGGGAGCCAACATCCCCTTCACCCTTGGTGCCGAGCAGGCCCTGCATGAGAAGGGGATTCTCTGTGTGCCCGATTTTATCGCCAATGCCGGTGGAGTGATCTGCGCCGCCATGGAGTATCACGGCGCAACGGAGTCGGCGGCGATGCAGACCATTGAGGAAAAACTGCGGCGTAATACCGAGCAGGTTCTGAGGATGGCGAAGAAAGAACAGTGCCTGCCGCGCGAAGCATCGCAACGGCTGGCGCGTGAGCGGGTGGAGAAGGCGATGAGCTTCCGTCGCTTTAACACCTTCTCGATGGGGCCGAACTGGATTTAAACCATGTACCGTATTCGTTTTCATGGTCGAGGTGGTCAAGGGATGAAGACCGCCAGCCGCATCCTCGGCAGCGCCTTCTTCCATCAGGGCTACGAGGTGCAGGATGCACCGCGTTACGGTGCCGAGCGACGCGGTGCACCGATCTTCGCCTTTGTGCGTGCCGACAGAGCCCCGATCAATGAACGTGGCATTATCGACAAGCCCGATCTCATTATCGTCGCCGATGATACTCTGGTACCGGTACCCGCCGCCGGTGTGGTGGCCGGTGCCGACGAACACACCGTTTTGCTAATCAACAGCCATACCGATGTTAACGAATGGCAGCAGCGACTCAACTATCCAGGCCCTATTGTTGTTTTTCCTGCTCCTGAGGAGGTTGCGGATCGGGCCGAGATGCCATTTATCGGTGCCCTATGTGCCGGTGCAGCAGCGGCCCTGTGTAATGTTATCAACAGAGATTCACTGCAACAGGCGATTGAGCAGGAGCTGGGACACCTGGGCAGTGATATTGTTGAGAGGAATAGTCAACGCGCACTGCACGCCTTTGATGTGATGCAGAGAGAGGAAGCAAATGTGGTTGAGGGCATTTCCGCCGATGCCGCTGCGTGGCGGGCACCGGAGTGGATCGAGCTACCGTTCGACGATGCGCGCACCGCCGCTCCGGTGATTCACGCCGCCGATAATACCGATGCACTGAAGACCGGCTCATGGCGCACCATGCGACCGGTGATTGACTATGAACGCTGCAACAAATGCTGGTGGATTTGCAGCACATTCTGTCCCGATGGCGCCATCGCCGTGGAAGAGGGAAGTCCGGTGATCGATTATGACCACTGTAAGGGGTGTCTGGTCTGCGTCGCACAGTGTCCACCACACGCCATTGAGGCGGTGACGGAACACCAGGCCGCCGAAAAGGAGAAGAGTTGATGACGCGACTGTTAATGACCGGCAACGCAGCGGCAGCCTGGGGGGCTCGTCTGGCCGAGGTCGATTACATTCCTGCCTTCCCGATCACCCCGCAGACCGAGATCATCGAGAGCCTGGGGGCATGGATAGATAAAGGTGAGATGCCGGGGCGTATGGTCACCCTTGAGTCGGAGCACTCGATGATCACTGCCGCTGGCAGTGCCGCGGCCACTGGCGTGCGCGTTTTCAGTGCCACCTCCAGTCAGGGGCTGCTCTACGCTATGGAGATGCTCTATACCGTCTCGGGCTGGCGTGCCCCCTTCGTACTGGCCAATGTCTCGCGCGGACTCGCCTCACCGATCACCCTGGAACCGGATCACAACGATATTCTTGCCGCACGCGACTCGGGCTTTTTGCAGATCCACTGCGCCACCTGTCAGGAGGTGCTCGACTCGACGCTTATCGCCTACCGGCTGGCTGAGGATGAGCGGGTACGACTGCCGGTGATCGTTAACCTCGATGGTTTCTATCTCAGCTTTACCCGTGAGCCGGTCACCCTGCCGGAGCAGGAGAAGGTGCGGCAATTTCTGCCACCCTTTGATGCGGAGAACATGATGTTTCGCGCCAGCTCACCGGAGAGTCAAGCGGTGGCTGTACTGGGCGGTGGACCGTACTCCTACTTCCGATATGAAACCCATCTTGCCGCACAAAATGCACTCACTGTTTACGATGAAATCGCCGCCGAATTCAAGCTGCTGTTTGGTCGCCATCACGGTGCACTGGAGTGTTACCGCTGTGATGATGCGGAGTACCTGTTTGTGATGATGGGCTCCTTTGCCACCAAGGCCAAAGAGGCGGTGGACAGGCTGCGTGATGCCGGCTGGTCGATAGGGCTGGTGCGGCCACGCCTGCTACGTCCCTTGCCGCATCAGGCACTGCAAAAGGTGTTGTGCAAACGGCGTGCAGTTGCGGTGATCGATCAAAATATCTCTATGGGTATGGGCGGCGTACTGCATAGTGAGATCACCTCGGTACTTTATGGCAAACCCGATGCCCCGTTACTCGCCAGTTTTATCGGTGGCCTGGGCGGACGCGACATTCCGGCCGAAGAGTTTTTCCAAATAGCCAAGGTGTTGCGTGATGCGGTGGAGCAGGGAAGTGCGCCACCACCGCGACTGCTCTACACCGAAAACGAATTACGGGAAGTACGCAAACTGCAGGCGATAGCCAGCGTAGAGCGAGCTGAGTTGAGGGCCGATGGGGAGATGGGGGAAAAGGGCGATGAGTGAGAACACCATCTTCAAGAACCTGAAAAATATGCCCTCAACCCATCTGCTTGGCACCGGCACGCCGATGTGCGCCGGTTGTGGTGGCCTTGAGGCATTGCATGAGGTCTATGACATCCTCGGTGAGAAGACGGTATTCGTTAATGCTGCCGGTTGCATGACACTACTCTCCGTCTACCCCTTCACGCCGTTTCGCGGTGGCTGGCTCTACACCGCGATGGCCTCGGCCCCTGCTGGTGCGCAGGGGGTACGCGATGCCCTCGATATTCTCAAGGACAAGGGTGCGATCGACGAGGACGAGGATATGCAGGTGGTGGTACTCACCGGCGATGGCGCGGCCTACGGCATGGGGCTCTCGGCCACCTCCGGGGCAATGGAGCGCGACCTCGATTTTATCTACCTCTGTTACGACAACGAGGGCTACGGCAATACCGGTCAACAGTTTTCAGGTGCTACACCGCACGGTGCGAAAACTGCAACCAGCACAGGGAGTCGTGGTTATCCCGGCTACAAGAAACCACTGTTCGATATCTGGGCGGCACACAAACCGGCCTATGTCGCCACGGTGATCGGTGCCGAGCCACTGGACCTGGCGCGCAAGATTGAAAAGGCAAAGACGATGAAAGGGCCAAGGATGATTATCGCGCTCTCTCCCTGTCCCACCGGCTGGGTCTACGACCCAAAAGAGACAGCCCATATCGGACAACTCGCAGTGAAGAGCGGGGTATGGCCGTTAAAGGAGGTTATCGACGGCAAGGTGGTGCATACCAAGGTGCCGCATAAGCGTGTGCCGGTTGAGGAGTATCTAAAGCTACAGGGGCGCTACAAACACCTGTTCGAGCCGCAACGTAATGAAAAGCTAGTTGCCGAGATCCAGGCACGGGTCGATGCCTACTGGGAGGGGGTGGAAGAGTAATGGGCATGAGTTATATCCATCGCGGTGGCGGCTCCCCATTAATTGGTAAAACGATCCCGCAACACTTTGCCGAGATCGTTAATCGTTACCCCGATCAGGAGGCGGTGGTCTCGCTGTCACAACATCGGCGTCTAAACTATCGCGAATTTGCAGCAGAAATCGATCGACTTGCTCGCGGACTGGTTGCTTTCGGTTACGGACGGGGCGATCGCATCGGCGTCTGGTCGACCAACAATATAGAGTGGCTGTTGCTACAGATGGCCACCGCCCGTATCGGTGCAGTACTGGTCAATATCAATCCTGCCTATCAGGTGAAAGAGCTGGCCTACGCGCTGCAGCGATCCGAGGTGCAGGGGCTGTTTATTATTCCCCGATTTAAGAGCAGCGACTATGTCGCAATGCTACGTAAACTGATCCCCGAACTCGATTCGGCATCACCACTAAACAACAGCGAATTTCCTCTACTCAAACACATCGTAGTCTATGAACCGTCAGACCCAGATAATACAGCGAGCCCTGCAACAGGCTTTGGCGTCTGGCAGGATGTGATCGCGACGGGCGAGGGTGCTTCACCAGAGATACTGGATGAGATCGACACCACTCTGGATTTTGATGACCCGATTAATATCCAGTACACCTCCGGCACCACAGGTTCTCCCAAGGCGGTGGTACTGACCCATCACAATATTCTCAACAACGCCTGGTTCTCAGCACAGGAGATGCATTTTACTGAGCAGGATCGACTAGTTGTTCCTGTTCCCTTCTACCACTGCTTCGGTATGGTGCTGGCCAACCTGCTCTGTTTTTCTGTTGGTGCCTGCGTGGTGAACCCCTGCGAATACTTTGATGCCGGAGCGATATTGAAGGCGGTAGAGAAGGAGAAGTGCACCGCGATCCACGGTGTACCCACCATGTTCATCGCCGAACTGGAGCATCCCGATTTTTTCAAGTATGACCTTTCCTCCCTACGTACAGGAATCATGGCTGGTGCTCCCTGCCCACCGGTGCTAATGAAACGGGTGATGGAAGAGATACACTGCCACGAGATCCTCATCGGCTACGGCCAGACTGAAGCATCTCCACTGACCCACCTCACCTCACGCGATGATTCAATGCAGCGGCGTACTGAAACAGTCGGCACCAATCTGCCGCATCAGGAGGTGAAGGTAATCGATACTGAGAACGGACGTATCGTACCGCTCGGCACAACTGGTGAGATCTGTTTTCGTGGCTACCACATTATGCGCGAATACTACGGCCAGCCCGAGAAAACTTCCGAGACCATCGACACGGCTGGATGGCTACACTCTGGTGACCTTGGCACTATGGATGAAGAGGGGTATGTGTGTATTACCGGTCGTTTGAAAGACATGATCATCCGTGGCGGTGAGAATATCTACCCACGTGAGATCGAGGACTTCCTCTTCACCCACCCCAAGGTAGCCGAGGTGGCGGTGTTCGGTATCCCTGACGACTTCTATGGTGAGGAGGTGATGGCGTGGGTAGAACTGCACGCGGACGAGTCACTGAGTGAAGGAGAGTTGCGTGACTTTTGCATAGGCAATATCTCCCACTTTAAGATCCCTAAAACTATCTGGTTCGTTGATGAGTTCCCGATGACAGTCACCGGCAAGTTGCAGAAGTTCCGCATGCGCGAGATGGTGCTCGAAAAGCTAAACAGTAAACAAACAGTAGATGAGTAAAACGGCTACAGGGATAAAACTTTTCTGACTCTGCTATATAAATAAGTATGGTAAAAGAAAGAAGGTCTAAAGATGGCAAGCACAGAAGGTAAACTATGGCTGGAACATGAAGGGGGATGGGCCGCTATTCGCCACGGCGATCCACGCCGGTCACACCCTTCGTGGTGAGTTGCTCCCCTTTTTAGCACTCGATGAGCCAACACGCTTACGTGAGGAGGATCCCTTCACCGATCGCTGGGAGAAGGTAGTGCCGGGTTGGATCGTCGCAAACCGCTCGCGTTTCGAGGTGGATCTGAACCGTGAACGGAATCAGGCAGTTTATAGCGCGCCGGAAATGGCCTGGGGACTGCACCTGTGGAAGGCGCCGCTTAGTGATGAAATGGTTGAGCAACGCCAGCAGAACGCCCAGGGATTTAGTAACAGTGAGATTGCCACAATCTAGCAGACTCCTTATCCACGCGCCTGGGATAAACGGATGGCAATAAAATCTGCATACGAGGGTGACCCTGTTAATCTGCTTCAGATTATTTCTTCGGTCTCAGGCAGGTAGTGAATCACCCCTTCGAGGATTCCGGCGCTATAGTTGCCATTCATGCCGAGAACCTTGCCTGTTGCCAGGTAGAGCGTATTCTCATTTTTATTCTCTTTCGCTTGAGTGAGCGCCTCGCTCCGGACATCGTCTTGGGCATTGGCAACCAACACTGAGTTGATCGGACTGACTAGTACCGGCAGGTCGTTGCCACTGTCTCCGGCATAGACTACCCGATCCGCTGAGAATCCCTTCTCTTTCACCAGAAACTCAATAGCGTGAACCTTAGTGGCGCTGCCGGGAAGCAGATCTAGCAGGCCGACGTGCTCGATATCGTCGATGCTCCAGATCAGGCTGGCGTTAACCCCCTTCTCATCGAGCCGCTGCCGCATGGTGCTAAGCAGGGTCTGGCGGTCGATATCTTCGGGGGTGTAGTAGCTCAGCTTGAAGGTGTTCTGTTTCGCATCTTCCTGTGGGGTCAGTGACTCAATATCTTCGAATAACGCTTCCAGGGCGGGGCGGTCGTAGCCTGCCCAGTCGGGGGCGATCTCCTGGTGCCAGGCGGGCCACGCTTGCCACTCGCCGTTTTTTATCGAGTAGATGGTGGTGCCGACATCGCCGATGACAAAGTCGGGTACAGGAATGGTGAACTCATTGATCGCATCGAGCACCAGCTCTTTATGACGGCCGCTGACGTAGACCAGGGTGACTTCAGGCCGGGCGGTGAAGCGGGAAAAACGCTCACGCGCACCCGGTGACTCAATTGGATCACCGTTAGGCAACAGGGTGCGGTCAAGGTCGGTGCAGAGCAGTAGTGGTTTAGTCATGGTCTTCGATCCTGAATAGCAATTCGCCCCTGAGGGTGTGTTCAGCGATGATCGCCGCCCCGGCGCTCCAACCCTGATGGAGGGTGCCACAGGGGGTGAGCTTCTTGCCGTGGATGAACTCGGGGAAGGACCAGGCCTCACCGTCACTCTCTAAGGCGTTGGCGTCGTGAATCCCCTGCAGGAATTTCCCTGCCTGTTCGGTCTTGCCCCGCTTGGCCAAAGCGGCGACGTGGAAGCCGGTGATCATCGGCCAGCGGCCACCGTTGTGAAATTCGTAGGGGTTGTTGCGAAAGGAGAAGGAGAAGGTTCGTTGCAGGTGTTTCCAGTCCTCATCGTGGCTGTCGATTACTGGCCAGAAGGCGGGCAACACGAAGTTCTCTCCATTATCACCAAGCAGGTTTTCATCAATGTAGCTGTCGACAATATTGCGGCGACGCTCATCGGCTACATTAAACAGCGAGGCGAGTACATTGGCGAAGGCGTCGAAACGGTAACCATAGCCCGAGGGTGAGAAGAAGGGGAGCCAAAATTTGCCCAGGCTCTTTGCCGCTGCCTCGGAGCCACGCTGGTAGGTCACCGGATGGAAGGCATCGTCGGGAACCACTTCAACGACGCCGTTGAACCAGTAGTTGGTGCGGATCAGGTGGCGCAGACGGCTGAGGTGTTCGATCAGGGTGTGGTCCTCTGAACCGTAGAGTTCGGCGTGCAGGCAGCAGATGGAACGCTGTGCCTGCAGGTAGAGCAGCTGATCGTAGAGAATGTAACCGGAATGGATATACTCATCGGCCCAGTCACCTGCCTGCGGGACATAGATAAGCCCACGATTGTTAAACTCCCAGGCACCGAGCAGGAAACGAACCTTCTCCACATGCGGCAAGATCATCTCGAGAAAGTCGCTATCACCAGTGGCCTTATAATATTCGGCGCAGCCGATAATAAACCAGAGGTTGGAGTCGACTCGACCGCTGGTGCCTCCGAAGCTGACCCGTTCCAGCAGCGGGTCGACGTTGCTGGGAATCTCGCCGTGTGGCCCCTGGTAACGGGCCAGGGTGGTGAGGGTGGCGCGCACCCCGTGGATCAGCTCCGCATCCTCGGTTAGCAGGGCAGCGAGGGAGAGGATTACCCCGTCGCGCGCCCAGATACGGCGGTAGTTGGCGCTGTCTGTGGTCGAGGCGAGGAAGCCGTCCGGCGTGCAGCAGCGGTGCAGCATATCCAGAGCCTGACGATAGCCCTCACTTGGTTTATTATCCATGTTCTCCTCCTTCACGCAGTAGTGTCGCAGTCTCCTTGATGTCGGGGAGTCGACAACGTCCGTAGAAGTCATAGTAATCGATCGCCTCCAGCAGACCGGCTGCATAGTTTCTGGTGGCAAAGTAGATCCCGTCGATGTCAGCCAGGGGCACCATCTCTTCGCTGTATTGGCTGGAGACGACCGCGCCGAGGGTGTTACCGCGCATCATGTCCTCCTCGGCGGCGGTGCCACCGGCAACCAGCACCCGCTCAAGCGGGATCTCCCACTGCCCACAGAAGTAGCGTAAAGCCTGCCCCTTCGATGCACGGATCGGCAGGATGTCGAGTAGACGCCCCTGATAGAGGAAGGCGTTAACCGTCTCATCATTCTGGTGAAGCAGGCGGATGATACCATCGAGTGAGGGGGCCTCATTATGATCAAGATCGTAGCTGACCTTGTAGGGCTGCTGTTCGTTTCGCGGCTGCAGTGTCAGTCCCGGGAGCGGGTCGAGTAGCCGGTGAATGGCTGTGGCATTCCAGCGGTGATCGACATGACGTTTCCAGGCAATATCGAACGACAGGCGCGGGGCGTGGTAAATCTCGGTACCCATCGCGGTGATCAACACATCGGGCATCGGAATGGCGTAAACCTTAAGCAGTGCGAGTACGGATTTGAGGCTGCGACCGGTAGCGATAGCAAAGGCAGTCTTCTTGCGGTTCTTCTGTAACTGATCGATAAACCGTTGCAATGCCTCATCATCACCGAGTAGCGACTCATCCAGTTCAGTAACGATGGCACGGTCAAAATAGAGCGCCTCATCGTGACGCTGGTAATGACGATCCCCCCGGTATTTCCGGGTGCAGAGTGGTTGTAGGAGTTCCAGGTAGTGTTTGGTGTGACTCTGCCAGGAGTAGTGTTTGACCACACGCTCCAGCCCCTGTTGCGAGAAGCCCTGCCAACGCACCGGATCGTTCAGTAGTGAGAGCAGTGCCCTGCTGATGGCGTGGTGATCGAGCGGGTCGATCAGCAGTCCGTTCTGACAGCGGGCGATGATGTCCTGCGGCCCGCCATCCTCGGTGGCGACAACCGGAAGCCCGCTGGCCGCCGCCTCGATCAGGGTAAGACCGAACGGTTCGGTGAGGGCCGGATTGATGAAAAGGCCACGGGAACTGGTGGCGAGACGATAGAGTTGTGGGACATCGTCGGGGCTGTGGTGTTTGGGGTAGGCGACCTTACCGTAAAGGTCGTAGCGGTCGATCTGTAACAATAGTTGGGTCATGACCTGTTCCGGGCCCTCTTCCATCTCACTGATATCGTCGCGGTTGCCGGCGACGATCACCAGATTGGCCAGCTGCTGAAGTTCGACAGAGTTTCCGTATGCCTCCAGTAGAGTAGTGAGGTTTTTACGCTCGTCGGGGCGTGAGAGGGCAAGGATGAACGGTTTTTCAGGTGAATCGAGAAACCGTTTTATGGTCTGCCAGATGGGGCTTGACCACTCGTTGGCAACCGGGGCATGAAAGTGCTCAAGATCAGTTCCTGGCGGGATGATGCGAATGGTATCGGGGTGGTAATAATCGTAAAGCTGGTATTGCTGCTCGACCTCGTTACTGCTGCTGGCGATGACCATGTCGGCCAGTGCCAGGGTCTCTTCTTCTGCGGCAATACGCCGGGAGATGCAGTAGTTGCTCTCCAGTTCCACCATCTTGCACCCCTTGGCAAGCAGGCGTCGTCGTTTGACCCGCCCCAGCGAGTGACCGGTAAAGATGAGCGGAACGCCAAGATGCCTGGCTAGTTTGCTGGCGACATAGCCGGCATCGGCATAGTGGGCGTGAATGACATCGGGGGTCTGGCCAAGCTCGTGGAGATAGTTAAGGGTGTTGTCGACCAGGACATCCAGATGATCCCACAGCTCCTCCTTGCGAAGGTAGCGGTTGGGTCCGGCTGGTAGTCTGACGATTCGACTTTTGCTATTAAGTGGTTCGAACGGTTCTGCATAGTCATTATCAACGTCTCTGGTGAGGACCTGTCGTGTCAATAGATCGACCTGGCTGACAGTGGAGTGTTCACTGAGTGCCTTGGTCAGTTCGACCAGGTACTTGGTCTGCCCGCCGGTGTCGGCATCGCGACCAAGCTCAAGGCCGCTACCGCGGATAAGACCGTGAACACTGATGAGAAGGATATAGAGTGGTCGACTGCTGGCTTCTGTTTTGCTCTGCAAGGTCCCTCCTGAGGCATGGCTGAATGCTATCCACTAAGGGTAGGCGAGCAGGGCCAATATGCAACGTTGATGGCTGGTAGTGCTGTAAACTCATATTTGAGGAATGGGCGGAAAACGTAAAATGATACTACTGTTATGCATTGGGACTGAATTAAT
Source organism: Pseudomonadota bacterium (assembly GCA_039714395.1). Taxonomy (GTDB): domain Bacteria; phylum Pseudomonadota; class Gammaproteobacteria; order Thiohalomonadales; family Thiohalomonadaceae; genus JAPHSX01. Next base: position 95,834 of record JBDLJH010000007.1, read on the forward strand.
GAGTTCGTCAGGAAAGAGCGAGCGATTTTAATTATATTTTAGGCTATTGATAGATATGTAACTAAGTTATGAGCCCCTTTTAACTGTCGGTGCATACAATCAGCTAAATCATGTGTTGCGAAGGATAAAACGATGAGTATTAAACAAGCGCTACAGCAGACAATTAACGATATGGTGGATGCTCATCGAGGCATTCTTGCCATGGACGAGAGCGCACCCACTATAGAAAAACGTTTTGATGCTATTAGCGTGGAATCCACGGAAGAAAATCGTCGTTATTATCGCTCTCTGTTATTGGACACAAAAGACCTGGGTGACTACATTAGCAGCGTTATTCTTTTTGATGAGACCCTGACCCAGAAGAATGACGCCGGAAAGCTGCTGCCAGAGGTGGCATGGTCACAAAAGATTGTGCCTGGTGTTAAGGTCGATAAGGGAAAAGGCCCTTTGCCTGGAGCACCTGGCGATCTAATCACCAGCGGGCTTGATGGCCTGGCCGAGCGGCTGGCGATTTACAGGGAACAGGTGCTGCACTCCGTATTCCATGCCTTACACCTGCACAATGTGAGACTTGAGCACATGATCCTCAAACCCAATATGGTGCTACCCGGAAAGGAGTGCCGCCGGGCAGCTCCTCAGGAGATCGCAAAAGCCACCCTGAAAGTGCTTAAACGTACCGTTCCTGCGGCAGTTCCGAGTGTTAATTTTCTCTCCGGTGGCCAGGGCCCGGAAGAGGCAACGGAGAACCTTAACTCCATAAATAAACTGCGAGGCAATGCCCCCTGGCAGTTGAGTATCTCTTATGGTCGTGCTCTTCAACAACCTGCACTGCACGCATGGCAGGGCACTATAGAAAATCGTGAGGCAGCACAGCAAGCGCTACTAAAACGCGCACGACTTAATAACCTTGCAAGGCGTGGCGAGTATTCGCCGGGGTTGGAATGACTATAGACTGCAGGCCTTACCAGAAAATGAAGATATTGCGCTAACAGCGCCAAAAAGGAAGGATGAAAAATGTCTGAGCTCACACAGTCAAGAGCATGGTTGGCGCTGGAGAAACATTATGATGAGATAAAACAACTTCACATGCGCGAACTGTTTGAAAATGATGGAAATAGATTCGATAAGTACTCATTGGAACTGAATGACATTCTTTATGATTTTTCAAAGAATCGTATTGGCGATGACACGGTAGAGCTATTGTTGCAGTTGGCCGACGATGTGAATCTACCCTTGTGGATAGAAAAGATGTTTGAAGGAGAACCCGTCAACCATACGGAACATCGTGCGGTTTTGCATACGGCATTGAGAGCCCAGGGAGATCAACCGGTCATCGTTGATGGCGTGGATATACTTCCAGAGATAAGGCGCGAACGGGAGCGCGTAAAGCAACTGGCAGAAAAGATTCGGGCAAGAGAGTGGCGTGGCGCCACCAATCAGGCGATTACTGATGTGGTTAATATCGGTATCGGGGGGTCTCATCTTGGCCCGTTGATGGTAAACGAGGCGCTACGACCTTATGCGCTTCACGATCTGAATGTGCATTTTGTCTCAAATATCGATGAGAATCATATTAATGACACATTGGAGTACCTGAATCCTGAAACAACCTTCTTTATTATCGCCTCAAAAACCTTTACGACGCAGGACACCATGGTTAACGCCGAAACTGCACGCCAGTGGTATATCAATAAGCTGGGGAGTGAAGAATACATTAATCGTCACTTCTCAGCCGTCACCTCGAATGTGAAACTGGCGCAACAGTTTGGGGTAGCTCAAGACAATATTTTCAAAATGTGGGACTGGGTAGGTGGCCGCTACTCACTCTGGTCGGCGATTGGTTTATCAACTGTCATCGCGGTTGGCTCAGAACGGTTTGATGAACTTCTTGAAGGGGCCTATGAGGTTGATCAACACTTTAGATACACCACGTTAGACAAAAATATCCCGGTCATAATGGCTTTACTTGGCGTCTGGTATAACAACTTCTTCGATGCTCAAACCACGGCGATACTGCCTTATGATCAACATATGCATCGTTTTCCTGCTTACCTGCAACAAGCCGACATGGAAAGTAATGGGAAATATGTCGATCGCCAGCGCAGGGCGGTGGACTATACTACCGGCCCCGTGATCTTTGGTGAAATTGGTATTGCCGGACAACACGCCTTCTTTCAGCTATTACACCAGGGCACTAAACTGGTACCTGCCGACCTCCTTTCTCCCGTCTATAGTTTTCGTTGCAATGCAAGGCATCACCGAGCATTGATGTCGAATATTTTTGCGCAGGCAGAAGCCCTGATGCGTGGAAAGACTGAACAGGAGGCTTATACAGAACTACAAGCAGAAGGGCTTGAAGAGTGGAAAATCAAACAACTCCTGCCTTACAAGGTGTTTCCCGGTAACAAACCAACCAGTACCTTGATGTTCGATACCCTCAACCCAAAAACGCTGGGTTCCATTATCGCTCTCTATGAGCACAAGATATTTGTTCAGGGCGTAATATGGAATATCAATTCGTTTGACCAGTGGGGAGTTGAACTGGGTAAACAGTTGGCGAAAAGTATCCTGCATGAGTTAAATGATACCGAACAAATCAATACGCATGACAGCTCAACAAACGGGCTAATTAATCATTATAAGCGTCGGCGCCCAAAGAAAAGTGGCAATGATCCATTGATGTAAAATGTCGCGTTGTATGTCTTTATCCTGAGATGCCCGGTGTGCGGCAATGATGGCTCTGAATCTGGTATGCTCAGTCACTGTTGAATAGAATAAGAGCCGGAAGCACCATGTCTCACCCTGTACGCCACAGCCAGATCCTGATTCCTGCCGTCGCCGCCTGCGTGGCCATCCTGATAGTCGGCTTTGTTAGCCGGCACCTGATAGAGGAAACAGTAGTCACCCACTACCTCATCGCCTCGATGGGGGCGAGTGCGTTACTACTGTTTGTCATTCCCAGTAGCCCCCTGTCACAACCGTGGGCGCTGTTTGGTGGACATATGATATCGGGCTTTATCGGCATCAGTTGTGCGCTTGTGATCGACGACATCGTTATTGCATCGGCGGTTTCAGTTACGATGGCAATCATCGCCATGATGTATCTACGTTGCCTGCACCCGCCTGGTGGAGCGACGGCACTAATCCCCATCCTGATGGCACCGGAGATCCATGAGGTGGGGTTTCAGTTCATCTTTACTCCCATCGCCATCAATACCCTGATTCTGTTGCTGCTGAGCCTGCTGGTGAACCGCCTGGTTCTGCATCGTCACTTCGCCAGCCACTCAGTACCGGAACCTTTGCCGGTACAGGAAGAGACCAAGGCCATCATACAAAACTCCCCCTTTACCGCCGATGATCTCGCCTACGCCTTTGATGAAATGGACACCTACATTGATGTCGATGAGAATGATCTGTTCCGCATCTATGCCCTGGCCACCTCGCATGCGGAGGAGCGGGGGGCACATGTCCCCTGTCTGCGTAAGAAATGTGAGCGCCGTGTGACACGTAAAACACGTGCGCAGAAAAATGACGATACTACCGCTCAGTAGTTAAGCTATGTCAGTCGCGCAGTGTGTCGCGTAATTCGAGTAATCGATAGAGGGCCCGGAACATCTGCCAGGCATCGAACATCCCATCATGTGGGTCGACATGGGTCCAGTTCTTCAGTAGGTAGAGTTGCGTCTGTGAAGGCGGCAGGGCACGTTGTAGTGCGATGCTCTGACTGTAAGGGATAACGCTGTCATGCATGCCATGCACCAGAAGGAGTTGCGCACGAAGAGGCGAGAGATCCATAGCAGCAAGGTCAAGCCGATTTATCTCTGCACGCAACGACGCGGGAAGCTGTTGTAACAGATGCAGCGATTGCTCCGGATTACGGTTTTCGATATAGCGATAAACGTTGAGAGCTTCTCCTTTGAGCTGTGATATCAACTCATCGGAAACGGGGGTTGCGTCTGATAATTTATGTGTTGCGATCTGCTGTAGTAGTTCACGTTGCTGTGGCTCATCTATTCTCTCCACATTACTCTGCACGAACACCCACTTGCCATATTCATTAGGCACTAACTGGTATTGCTGACCATCGAGTGAGAAGTGGCCGGTGGTCATGTATCCCAGGGTTTGAGGCAAATCGTGATACCCGCCAACGGCAAGGATGAAAGAGACCCTGTCTTGCAGCTCCGGAAGCATAGCAGCGTGTATTGCCAGGCCGGCGGCTATGCTGAAGCCACCGATGCCGATGGCTCTACGCGGCTTCAGTATCCTGGCGTTCTGCAGGTAGTCGACGGCATACAGCAGCACCGGGATATCTTCACTGCTCACCTTTAAATTCTTGGCACCAGGCATTTCTGGTACCAACACTGCGAAGTGTGCCCGAGCTAGCTGCTCGGCCAGAAGCACCAGGCGCTCATCATCCTTGCCCGCCTGGGCAGCACCGTGCTGCAACACAATGGCGCCGTGGGGTTCTTGCGCTGAAAGGTAAAGATCGGCAACGTAATCGCGTCCCTCACCAGAAAAATGAACCGTTTTGCGCGATAGTTGCTGTGCCAAGTAGTGAGAGGGGACCGCGCCAGTCGCACTCATGTCCGTCAACAGTAGTAGTGTCTCATAACCACGATAAAGTGCTGGGTAGAGCAGGGCCACCATAACCACAAGAGAGAAGGCCAACAGCAGGACTCTTGCCCTGACACGGTTATACATAAGGATGTCTCCTCATTACTTTTTTCCCTTTTTTATCGTTTTGGGAGGAAATATTCTCATCTTAATGCACAATTAAAGTGTGTATAACAATAAAAAGTCAAAGTGGTGATGATGGGGAACTACGATATTCATTCATTAGAGCTGGCACAAACCGGCCTTCATCGCATCGAATGGGCCTTTAGCGAGATGCCGGTACTGCAACTGCTGTTGCGCCGCTTCAGTGATGAGCGGCCATTGGCGGGCATACGCATCGGTGCCTGCCTGCATGTCACCACCGAGACCGCCAACCTGTTGCGCGTGCTGCAGGCGGGGGGCGCAGAGATCGCGCTCTGTGCCAGCAACCCCCTTAGCACCCAGGACGATGTAGCGGCAGCGCTGGTGCAGGAGTTTGATATTCCTGCATTTGCCATCTGCGGTGAGGATAACGATACCTATTACCGCCATATTCATGCGGTGCTCGAAACGCGACCGCAGATCACCATGGATGATGGTGCGGACCTCATCACCATGCCGCGTGAGCTTGATAACGAGGTGGCCCGCCTGAAGCTTGAGGCGATGGCGGTTCAGATCGACTCACTAAGTGAAGAGCAACAGCGCTATCTCTCCTCATGGCAGGAGGGGACCTGAGCATGGAACGTGAAGAAGATGTTGCACGCATGCTCGCTGACATCCGATCAGAGGTGCACTACACCCGCGGCTATATACAACGTGATGCTTTTTCTCCGCAGGTTATGGAAGCTATGGCAACGGTGCCGCGCCATGCCTTTGTGCCGGAAGATTATCAGGAGTATGCCTACGACAATGGGCCTCTATCTATCGGACATGGCCAGACCATCTCGCAGCCCTATATCGTCGCCCTGATGAGTGAGCTGCTAGAGGTGGGTAAGGGAGATACTGTACTAGAGATTGGCACCGGCTCTGGTTATCAAACGGCAGTGCTGTCACTGCTTGTAAATCAGGTCTATAGCGTAGAGGTAGTCGAACCCCTTGGGTTGCTGGCCAAAACACGCCTCAGCCAACTGGGGTACCACAATATCGAAACCACTATAGCTGACGGTTATCTGGGCTGGCAGGAACATGCCCCCTATGACGGCATTATTGTTACCGCCGCCGCGGCACACGTGCCACCGCCTCTGGAGGAGCAGCTAAAGCCCGGCGCTCGTCTGGTCATCCCGGTCAGTGATGGGTTTATGGGACAGCAGCTGCTGGTGGTTAAGAAGGGAGAGGATGGTGTGATCCAACGTGAACCGGTGCTACCCGTTGCCTTTGTACCGCTGGTACGAAAGTAAAGTCTGATACTATCTTCTGGCCACATTTTGCTCTGCCTGCGCTACAATAACTACCTTCTGAACAATCCCCGAAACAGATGAATTTCTATATACGAACCCTTGGCTGCAAGATGAACTGGCTCGATTCAGCGCGCCTGGCTGCGGCACTTCAAACTGCCGGCCATCACGCGGTCAATGACGAAGTAGAGGCTGACTACGTCTTTGTTAATACCTGTACCGTTACCTCAGAGGCCGACAGGAAGTCCAAGCAGACGGTGAACAAGGCGGGCAGGGCACAGAAACAGGTGGCAGTGATGGGATGCGGCCCACGAGTTGATAGCCAGGGGTGGCAACAACAGGCAGCCAACGCCCTGATCTTTAGTAATGATGACGAGATGCAGGCGCACTTTGGTATTGTGGCGGACGAAGCGCAGATGCCACTAAGTTCCCGCACCCGTCTGCCCATCGCGATCCAGACCGGCTGCGATAATGAGTGTAGTTTCTGTATTACCCGCATCGCCCGTGGTGCACACCGTAGCTTGCCCATTGAGGGTATCGTTAGACAGGTGAATCAGGCCTTTGATCATGGCATTAAAGAGATTGTGCTAACCGGTATCAATCTTGCGGCCTGGGGATGTGAGAATTCTAATAAGCCGGAGCAGGCACGACTGCACCAGTTGATAGAGGCGATCCTGCAGCAGACCGAGATGCCGAGGATTCGACTCTCATCGTTGGGGCCACAGTTTATCCAACCTTCTTTCTTCGATGTCTACGCCGATGAACGGATCTGCGACTATCTGCATATATCGCTTCAGAGCGGTTCAGATTCGGTGCTGGAGCGAATGGTTCGAGGTCATGGCACAGCAGAACTACTCAAAATTGCCGAGCAGGCTCGTAAAGTGCGTCCCGCCACAGCTATTGCAGCCGATATGATTGCCGGTTTCCCTGGTGAGACAGAAAAGGAGCATCAGGAGACTTTAGCGCTACTTAAAGCAGTACAGTTTGCAAAGTTGCATGTCTTTCCATATTCCGAGCGTGAAGGAACTCCTGCTGCGACTGCCGAGTATCCTGTAGAGTTTGCCATCAGAAAAAAGCGAGCCGGTGAGATACGCGAGCTGGCCAGAGAGATGCGCCAGCAGTTTCTTCGTGAGCAAATGGGTAGAGAGTTCTCAGTCCTGGTAGAAGGAGGTGGCACAGGGCTCACCGGTAACTACATTAGGCTGCGAGCCGGAGAACTACCGGAAGGTGAGATACATACCCTTAAACTCAATGCAGATACATTGGCGGAGCGCTGATATGGCCTCTCTTTATCTTACTTTACATAATAGAGATTATGCGCACTAACTGTGCGAGCTAGAATAAGGTATGAAAGCTTACTGAGTATGCGGTTAAAGCCCAGCCTAGTCGGTTTTTTTATCTAGGCCAGAACCCCGTCATTGGTCCACTATTCATTGGTGCAGCCATTTCGTTAACGTCGTAACTCATGGAATTGACTGAACGGCTCATATTGGAGAGCCTGCCGGTCATCTCTTTCATGTTTACATTGATTTGAATCATATCGTTATCGATGTTAGTAACGCTGCCATTCATCTTATTAACCGAACCGCTCATAGCACGGACATCACTATCAATTATAGTCATTGACTCCGCGATATCGGGGATCCCCGATATGTTTGTGCCCATTGAGTCGACCATTCGGGTGATCTCGCGCATATCCCCAGACATGGTGCTAAATCTTCCGTACATATCCTCCAGGTGATTGGTCATAACACCCATGCTGTTGGCCATCTGATAGATCATCACGATCATGTAGAGTGAACCAATGGTCAGAATGGCAAAAACGGATCTCATTATAAAACGAGTTTTTGCTGCGATTTTTGTACCGAGGGAATCGAAATACTCCATCTCGTCACTGAAATCATTCATTGCATTAGCGATCATGTCGAAGGCATCCTGCTTCTTATTACTACTATTTTCCATATCACTCTTCACAGCTAGTCAAACGGGCTGAAGATGTTGAACATACGCATAGGGCCAGACATACGATTAACGTCAACGCCAATATTCTGGACTGCGGGGTCAAGGCTACGTATCTGCCAGGTCATATTACCGACCTGATTGGTGATCCCGTCCACCTCATAGTTAAGGTTGGCTATTGTCTTATCCATACTAACAACCTCGGTGCGCATCGTTCCAACCGTCGTACTGATATCTCGGGTGGCCTTAGTTATCGCTGGTACATGAGATATGTTCCTCTCCATACCGCCGAGCGTGGTCCGCATCATCGTCATATCTTTCGACATTGAGGTGAACTCCTTGTTCATTGTATTGAGCGCGACAATCATCTCATCCATCTTGCTGGTAAACGCGTACAGCATTAAGAGGAGGATGATGGTGACTACACCGAAACTCACCATGCCGATGCGCAAAATAGCTGTCACACGCGTGGCAACACGCACATTCATCGCGTTGCGGATACCCATGGCCCTTCTGAAATCTTCCGTCGCCTGTTTGAGCTTATCTTCCTGCTCTAGTGTTATTTCCATAATTTCCCTACTTTAAAAGCCTATCCATCGATGTTGATGTTCTTAACTCGCTTGCCTAAGTCCTCGGCCTCATCACTTTTATAATTATTCAATAACCAATTGTTGAGAAGTAAGTTTTCTGTCTGCTCTGCCACCAATTAGCTAGTATTAATCATCCCATACCAGACCAGATTTGGCGAATAATGGCAGTGTTGCTGCAACCTGTATACCCTCCTCCGACGGCAGTATGCATTACGGATACGACTTATTCTCATCCCAAAGTACCCTGTGAGAGAGGCTTGAACGAGAATACCAACGTTCTGTTACGCCAATATTGGCTAAAGGGTAAGGAAATCAGCGAAGGATGATGTTACACAACTCAATCAATGTTCTAATCACACTTAAGCGGTATGCACTTTGGCGTTGAATTAACGTAATATTACTGCTGTTAATTTTCCTGAAAATATTATCCATGACGAATGACAGCCTTAGATTTTCCGCAGAGGAATTCGCACTCAACAATGATTTGATTCATCTAAATCATGCTGCTGTAGCCCCTTGGCCAAGGCGTACGGTCGATGCTATAAATCGCTTCGCACAGGAGAATATGCAGCGCGGTTCGTGGAATTACCTGGAGTGGTTAAAAATTGAGGTACACCTGCGCCAGCAGTTGACCAAACTAATCGGTGCGCCATCTTCAGATGATATTGCACTGGTGAAGAACACCTCCGAGGCACTCTCTTTTGTCGCAGCTGGAATCGATTGGCGTGCTGGTGAAAATATTGTCAGCAGTAACCAGGAGTTTCCTTCCAACCGGATTGTCTGGGAGTCTCTGGCTAATCAGGGCGTTGAGTTACGACAGGCGGACTTAAATTCGGCCGCTACACCTGAAGATGCACTATTTGAGCTAGTCGATGAGAATACCCGCCTTCTTGCCATTAGCTCGGTGCAGTTCGGGTCAGGTCTGCGTATGGACCTGCAGCGTATAGGCCAATTTTGCCGTGACCATGAGATTCTATTCTGTGTCGATGCAATTCAGAGCGTGGGGGCTGTTAGTTTCGATGTGCAGGCAATTAACGCTGACTTTGTTGCAGCCGACGGACATAAGTGGATGTGTGGGCCTGAGGGGCTTGGCTTTTTCTACACCCGCCCTGAAATTCGTGATGCCCTAAAACTGACGCAGTTCGGCTGGCATATGGTCGAGGCGGTCGGGGATTTTGACTGCACTGAATGGCGGCCTGCAGACTCTTCTCGTCGATTTGAGTGCGGGAGTCCGAATATGCTGACTATTCACGCCCTTAGTGCCAGTCTTTCACTATTGCTGGAGGTGGGTATGCCGGTGGTGGAAAACCAGGTTCTGACAAACAGTCGGTTTTTAATGGATGCGTTAGACAAAACTCCTGGGATAGAGTTGATTACACCTTCTGATGAGGGACGCTTTGCCGGAATAGTCACCTTTCGTATAGAGGGTGATAAGAATAAGCCCGTCTTTGATGCGCTTAATGCCAGTAGGATCTTTTGTGCCCACCGTGCAGGCGGTATTCGTTTTTCACCACATTATTACACTTCCAGGCATCAAATTGAGCATGTAGTTCAATACCTCGCAAAGTTATTAACGCTTTAATAATAATTAGTTACGTTGCATATTACATGTATGGCAAAGACTTCTATATGAGTGTTTTTGTGCGTAACATCTATCTTCTACACAATGCTTATATGCTATGCTTTCGCTTCTTCAATTTTACTAATTTGAGCCCGATAACGCGGTGAATAATCAGGTACTTCGACAATTTGTCCCCCTTAATGAGCTAACTTCCGATAACCTTCAGAGTCTTGCGCAGAAGACGCGTATCGAGATACTGGAAAAGGGGAAGGCATTATTCAAGCGGGGCGCTAGCGATAACTTCTCGTTCTATCTGTTGTCCGGTGACTTACTGCTGCTTGGCGAGGATAATGAGAAGAAGTGGATTCGTGGTGGTTCCTCCCCTACCCGATTCCCGCTCGAACACCACCGCCCACGCCGTTACACCGCTATCGCCGAGAGTGCTTGTCACTTTTTCCGTGTCGATAACGATATGCTCGATATCCTCCTCACCTGGGATCAAAATGCGGGGATGATGGTCTCCGAGCTGGAGGAGGATAAGGGTGCCGCCAATGAAAGTGAGGAGGAAGGTAGCGACTGGATGACGATGATGCTGCGCACCGAGATATTCCATCTCATCCCCCCCAGCAACATTCAAGCTGTATTCATGCGCATGGAGGCGGTACCCGTCACCAAGGGTGAGGTAGTCATCAAGCAAGGCGACGAGGGTGACTATTATTACTTCATCGAGAAGGGGCGATGTGTTGTCAGCCACAGCACCAGGTCAGGCAAGGAGATCAAGCTGGCCCAGCTGGAGGCAGGGACCGGTTTTGGCGAGGAGGCACTGATCTCCGATAACAAGCGCAACGCCAACATCACCATGCTCACGGACGGTGTGCTGATGCGCATGGCGAAGGAGCACTTTGTCGAACTACTCAAGGCGCCGGTACTGCAAACCGTCGATTATGCTGCCGCCCGGAAGTTGGTAGACGACGGGGCACTGTGGCTGGATGTGCGTCTGGAGAGCGAGCATAATAATATCGCCATCCCAGATAGCCTGAATATCCCCCTCTACCTGCTGCGTATAAAGACCCACGAGCTTGTGCGTGATATTAAATATGTCGTCTATTGTGATACCGGGCGCCGCAGCTCTTCGGCTGCCTATCTACTCAGTGAGCGTGGGTTTGATGCCTGTTACCTGGAGGGAGGCCTGCGTTCCTTGAAGAAGGAAGAGGCTCCGGAGTAAAAACGGACTATCCCAGATTAAATAGCTGCCTGAAATTTTCACCTGTTTGCATCGCAATCTCCTCGTACGATACCCCACGTAACTCTGCAACATACTCCGCCACTTCACGTACATAGGCAGGTTGGTTGCTCTTACCCCGGTACGGTACTGGTGCCAGGTAGGGGGCATCGGTCTCCACCAGAATGCGATCAGCGGGTACCGCCCTCGCCACCTCTTTCAGCTCTTTGGCACTATTGAAGGTAACAATGCCGGAGAAGGAGATATAAAAGCCCAGTTCCATCGCGCGCTCGGCTGTGGCCATATCTTCGACGAAACAGTGCATGATGCCACCTACCTCATCCGCCCCCTCCTCCGCCAACATCTTAAGGGTATCTTCTCTAGCCTCACGACAGTGGATAATCAGTGGCTTGCCACACTCTTTGGCCGCGGCGATGTGGGTGCGAAAACGCTGATGCTGCCAGCCTAAATCCCCCTCACTGCGGAAGTAATCAAGCCCGGTCTCACCAATGGCGATCACTCTGTCGTTGGCAGCCAGTTCCAGTAGCTGCTCTACCCCCGGTTCCTCACGCCCCTGCTCGTTGGGGTGGACACCGACACTGGCGTAGATCTGGGGATAGTTTTGGGCTATCTCGATCACGGTGTTAACGTTTTCCATATCAATGGCGACGCAGAGAAAGCGCTCCACCCCCCGCTCTTTGGCAAAGGCGAGCGCGTTAGCAAGCTCACCATCAAAGGGGGCGAGGTCAAGGCGATCCAGGTGGCAATGTGAGTCAATAAGCATATAAATGTGGTCTGTAAAAACAGAAAGCGGCGAAACGCCGCTTTTTGTGTATGAAGAAGAAAGGGTAAGTTACATGGTGTGGGTCTGGCGATCTGACTTCAATGCACCTGCCAGATAGGTCTCTATCTTGCCACGGGCGGTACCGCCGTCCTGTTCACTAAACTGTACACCAATACCGGTGGCGCGATTGCCCTGAGCCCCTTTTGGGGTGATCCAGACGATCTTACCGGCGACCGGCATCTTCGCAGTCTCATCCATCAGGGTGAGTAGCATGAAGACCTCGTCGCCTAGCTGGTAGGGTTTGGTGGTGGGAATGAACAGGCCGCCATTCTTAACAAAAGGCATATAAGCTGCGTAGAGCGCACTTTTATCCTTAATGGTGAGTGATAAAATTCCCTGTCTCGGTGATGGTGCTGCCATATCTTTATCTTCCTCGTCTATCCGCCAATCCGACGCTGTTTCCACGCCAACAACAGCTCTTCTAACAGCAGCTGCTGATTGATCTGTCCACGCATCGAGCGCATCCACTCCTGCAACCGTTCACCTAATTGTTGCAGAAAATCCAAGTCTACCCTATCCGCAAGGCTGTGCAACTGCTGTTGTAGCTGCGGATTGGATTGTGGTGTGGCCTGTGGCACCTGTTTAAGTCGCAGCAGATCGAGCACCATCCCATAGAACCAGGGGAGGATGCGATCGCTGCCGATCTCATACCAGCTTTTTGCTAGTGCCACTGCAGAGTACTCATTACGTTCTAGTGCCTGTAGCTCATCACAGCGTTGCTGGCGCCATTCCAGCTCGCCATTTTCGGCCCAGTGTAACGCACGCAGTGGTGCACCACCACTCATTTTCAGTAAAGAATTATCATAAGATTCAGTATGTTGTAACCGACTTCTCAACCATGAATCAGATTCGGGGGCAACCGTTGGCTGAAGAACTATTTGTTGGCAGCGACTGCGGATAGTCGCCAGTAGACTCATTGGCCGATCCGTTGCAAGGATGAGTGTGGTGTCACCACTAGGCTCTTCCAGTGTCTTCAACAGGGCGTTGGCGGCATTTATGTTGAGGGCATCGGCAGGGTGCAACTGAATTACCCGACCGTGGGAGTACTGGCTCTTAAGTGACTGAAACTCACCGAGGGCACGTACCTTGTCTATGCCTATCCCCTTCCCCTCCTCTTCCGGCTGCACCAGTAGGTAGTCCGGGTGGGTGCCTGCCGTCAGTAGCAGGCAGCTGCGACACTGACCACATGCCGTACCATCCTCCAGACGGTTATCACATAGCAGGGAATGGGCCAGGCAGCTGGCAAGGTGGCGTTTACCGATGCCTGCTACCCCGGTGAGGAGAATGGCATGTGGCAGGCGCTGTTGTGCAACCCGTGCCATAAGCCCCTGCCAGAGCCCCTGTTGCCACGGATAAGGGCTCAGTTCACTCATGCTGCGCTGGAGCTTTGTGTCAGAAAATCATCGATTATGCGGTCTAACTGCGTCTGAACCTCGGGTAATGCAGGCGAGGCATCGACTACACGGTAACGCTGTGGGTGCGACCTGGCCTGGTTTAGATAACCCTGACGGACCCGCTCGAAAAAGTCGATCTCCTCTCGCTCAAAACGATCCAGCTCGGCACGCTCACTGGCACGGGCCAGCCCCTGAGCCACCGGGAGGTCGAGAAACAGGGTAAGGTCGGGGCGCAGCTCGCCCTGTACCCACTGCTCCAGTAGAGCGATACGATCATCGGATATGCCGCGCCCTGCCCCCTGATACGCGTAGGTGGCATCGGTAAAGCGGTCACACAGTACCCATTTTCCGGCCTCAAGGGCCGGGATAATCAATTCGTTGAGGTGTTGTGCACGTGCCGCAAACATAAGCAGCAGTTCAGTATCGCTGGCCATTGCCTGCTGACGATGATCCAGTAGCAGCTCGCGAATAGATTCACTCAACGGGGTGCCGCCTGGTTCACGGGTAAGAACTACCTCAATACCGGACTGCTGCAGGCGCTGGTGGATATAGTTAAGGTTGGTACTCTTGCCACTGCCCTCACTGCCTTCGAGGGTAATAAAGCGTCCGCGCATATCAGGGTTCCGTGTAGTGATTATCAGATAGAAGTGGCTGATCCTACCCGTGGTGACACGGGAAGGAAAGCGGATCACTCCTCTGTAGCGTCTTCCTCTGTTTGAGAGGGTTGGGCCTGTGGTAATAGCTTCGCCATACTATCTTTTAGTGGTTTGATCACAACGGGAGATTCCGCCTCAATCACGGTCTCAATTACCCACTTGTTATCTTCCCCCCCCATCACCGCATCAACGCTGGTGCCGAAAAAACGCAACATCGGATAGCTGGGATTACCGTCAACCACACTGAATTCCGAGTAGGCATCAAGGCGCTGATTAAGCTTTTCGACAAAGGCACCCTTATAGTCACCTGTCCCCAGCTCTTCAATCTGATTCTCAATCATTGTATTGGTGAGGTGAGCAGCGAGCGCCTGGGTGAAACGTATGCGCTCTTCCTGTGATAGCTTTTCATAGGCGATACGATCGGCCAGTTGCAGCATAAATATACAAAATTCACCAATAACATCAAGAAGTTGTGAGTTATCCTTAAAGTTGAATCCAGAGCTGTACATTCTGTTGGCGGTATCTGCAGCCAGCTTCCAGATATTCATCCCTACGGCACCAGCGACAGTCTCAATAGATTTAGCTTTATTTTTGTGAAATTTACTTTTGATACGTGCCATGGTTTCCTCACGGTGTTGTTGGAGATCGCTCTCTCCAGGGGTTTGCTGGCAGCGGGTTTTACGGCATGCTAGCCTAAGGTAAAGGCCAACCAGTTTACTAGGTAATAAGTTGCCGCAACAAGGTTTGGATGATGCTTACGATGACAAACCACAACGTAAAGTATACCGCTCTGATTGAGAGGGTGCAGCATAACTGCCACATCTCTGATGCCCATCATGCCCGCGACTATTCTCTCTGCATCTACCTGTTGAAGATGCGTGAATTCTATCGATGGGAGCAGGGCTTCGCCTTTGGTCAGCCACTAGCCAGGGGGCCACTGGGGGAGTGGTTAACAGCCAGGGAACATCACTGGGAACAGATCCAGGAGGAGGATTTTCAGCCCGTGGAGCTATCTGGCACCCGTTATCTTCCCTTCGACAGCAATGCCATTAACACTCAATTAGTGGGTGAAGGCATGGTTTACAGTGGCGGCTACCATGGTGCCAAGCCCCACTTCTTCCTCGCCGAGTTGGAGCATGTTGAAAGGAGTGAGGGGGCAAGTATCTATATCTCTGGTTGTGAACTGGCGCGTGAACTAACCGCCCCACCGGCTATGAGTTTAGGTGATAGCATCTTTTTACGACGTGAGTCGCTACGTCGCATGATCTGGGAGATGCTTGAGGAGTGGGGCTGGCAGGATCCGCATCGCGCCATCGCTCATGCTGCAGCCTTCTACAATTTTAATGATGATCTACAGGCTGCGTTGGATGCCATAACGGCGGATGAGCTTGATACCCTGCTACAACATGAACTGGGGGAACTGGCTATAGGGCGTGAGCTGGGGCCTGAGTGGGAGGCGATGCTGGCTGCCCTGCCCCGTTCACGTGCCGAATTTCAGCTGCGTGCCATTCGCGATCATCTGGTCGATTGCAGCCGAACCCTGCCCTGGCTGATGGATGAAGCTCGTGATGCCGCTTTACACTTCTATTTTGCTAACTTTACTGCCACGCGTAAGGAACTCTTTCCTGCTTTGGAAGCTGCGTACCAGAAATGGCTTAGGGGTGATGATGGCAAGGCTTTGCGTGAGACGGTTAAAAGAGGTGTTGAATTGTGGCGTATGCAGGCCGAGTCTGCCCTGAGCGTCTACAGAGAGGTTGGTGATGACGGCGCTGAGCTCATGCAGCGCTTAAACCAGCTGGAAATTGATTAGTCAAAAAAAAGCCCGCTAACGCGGGCCTTCTCTCTATCGTTAGCACAAATGCTGACGATTAGTAACCACCTTTCCGACGACTCTCTGGCAGGCCACCAATCTTGGCGGCTTGCTTGGAGGGCTGCATCGGAAACAGGCTGTAGATGTCCTTGCTGTTAACCTTTTCGTCCCACTTATCGGCCATCGCCTTAACGATGTTACGATCATTGGGCTGAGTACCATTATTGTTAATGAACTCATCGCGCAGGAAGTTAACTACGTCCCATGACTTTTCGCTAAGTTCAATGCCTTCTGCAGCGGCGATAACTTTGCCAACTTCCTCATTCCACTCGTCGATATTGACCAGATAGCCCTTTTCGTTGGTTTCGAGGGTAGCACCATTTACTTCGTAACTCATGGGTAGCTCCTTACACTAATCTTCGTTAATTACTAGTTGGTTAAAAACTTATGTGTTTACAGTATTTTAAACAGTCTTGTGT
This sequence comes from Pseudomonadota bacterium, assembly GCA_039714395.1. Classification (GTDB taxonomy): domain Bacteria; phylum Pseudomonadota; class Gammaproteobacteria; order Thiohalomonadales; family Thiohalomonadaceae; genus JAPHSX01. Next base: position 112,336 of record JBDLJH010000007.1, read on the forward strand.
GCGATGAACAGCCCACATCCCAATTTCTTGTGCATTTTTGCACCAACACCACGCTCCTGCAGGCGGATAGAATCATCAAAACCGATATCGGCCACCAACATGCTGCGGGTGACCAGCTCCCCCTCTGGCAACTGCAGGGCATGCTCCTTGCCACACAGCACTTTTTTGAACTGTAATCCCATATCACGCATTTCGGTGATGATTCGTTGCAGGAAGACCTCTTCATCTTCGCCCGGTTCCACGACCACATGGCGCGAGTAAAGAGAGGTTGTAATGCTAAGCGAGCGTTTAATCGCCTCGCCAACAATGATGGTATTACCCGCCACATCTAAGGTCTGACCGGTGAGGGCTATGGTGTCATCGACCCGCTCTCCTGATACTCGCAAAACCAGTTTGGTTCGCCGTGCCAGATAGATGATGTCACCAGAGTCCTCGGGACGCTCCCAACCATTGCCTGTCTCAGCACCATGAATTAGGTGTAGTGTGGCGGTCTCATCCTCGGCAAACCAGGGCAGCGCTTGTTGAATGGCGGCAGAGAGGCTGTGGGCGTGATCCACTGGCAATGTCTTGCAGTCAATATTGAATTGCATATCAACGACATTCTCCGGTACTACAACCTGTGAACTATCGTCGTTTTCAATTTGCCAATGCATGATCGGTAACCTCTACTAAGCAGGGATCTTTTCGCGCAGGGCATCACGGTCGAACCACCATTGCCCCTCGGGGACAAGAACATCGATGATTTTCGACAGACGCGGAAGAAACTTGGAAGGATCATTCAACTCCAGGCGCTCAATCCAGATATCGAACAACTCCTGTGAGTCGCAGGCACCATTAGTATGACGACGTGCCACGGCACCCATTAGCTGGTTGGTGAAAAATTGCAGCTCTTCACGAGGCTTGTCCTTTGCTCTCACATCAACGATATAAGTAGCCACCGCGGCAGCCACCGCGGCACCATCAGAGTCAGGGGGGGTCTCATCTACCAGATGTTGCAGCATAGCAACACTCAGCTCTGGATCGATAGGGTAGGTAACACCCATCCAGATGCCATGCGCCAGCGCCTGTATCGCATCCTCCTGCTCTGCCTGATAGATAATGTCGCAGGCCTCGACGGCACTAAGCCAGATCTCATTTGCCATCGCAATATCGAAGGCCTCTTTGGCAACGGCCCAGGCATCTTTGTTGCGCTCAACTAAATCGAGTAGTATATAGCCGCTATCAAGCAGCGGTTTAATACGATCTATTCCTTGCGCACTCTGTAGCACGGTCTCGTGTTCTGCCAGCTTTTGTATCAGTAGATCACTGGATTTAATAGCATCATTCGCACACTCAGCATCACCCAGGTGCTCGTCGGTATTCAAATATTTCACATTGACCTCTTGCTGTTACTCGTTGTTGCCTGTTACGGAATGCCTATACCTTATATATATGCAAAATCAGGTAAAGGAGGCTTCCAGTCTATCCTCCCAGTTCTCCGGGGTATCCGGATACGGAGGTTTGACGTCGATGCGGAAGAACATTTCCGACTTGGAACGCAGCTTGACGATCTCTAGTAGTTCGTCAAAGCCCTGTATCTCGGGATTCTGAATCAGTACTTCACTCAGATATAACATAAGGTCACTCAGTATAATTGTCTGTTAATATTGCATTTGATATGTGAACCGCATGAGTGTAACTCAAGGGTTATAGCATCAGATTTTCCTAATGTGCCGCATAATATCACACCAAGTTACTCTTAATATCTAATTACACCCGTTATGCTAGGGGAAATAGAGGTATCTTCCAGAATAATAATTTTCTTGCCCGTCACCATAAACTATGAGCTATTTCCTCTATCCAACTTAAGGTTCCCATTATAACCAATTGTATTATAAGTAATTTAATGGATCCCCATAACATTTAGAACATGTTTAGAATATTTTCATATATCCCATTTAGGATATACGAACACCCTCCCTATCCCCCATCAGAAAGGTTTTTTGGCCCATAAGGAACTTCTAAACTTCTGCTCCATATTGAGAGTCGTTGTAAATACGTCTCTTCAATCCATGCAGGATTTTTTGTAGTACTTGCAGCCTTAGTCGGCCTGGCTTGATACCAAGACCGGTCAACAACCAAATAAGTCTGACGGAGTAAATATAGTATGGCTAAAAAGATGATTGACACACCGAACCTTGATCAGCTGGAAGCAGGCCCATGGCCGAGCTTTGTTACCGGCCTCAAGCGTCTGGCTAACGACAATGACATGATGGTTGACCTGATTGGTCAACTGGAAACCTCTTACCAGACCAAAAAAGGTTACTGGAAAGGCGGTACCGTTGGTGTTATCGGTTACGGTGGTGGCGTAATTCCCCGTTTCACCGAACTGATGGATGATAACCACCAGCCTCTGTTCCCCGAAGCAGCTGAGTTTCACACCCTCCGCATCATGCCGCCTGCCGGCATGCACTACAACACAGACGTACTGCGTAAGTTCTGTGATGTTTGGGAAGAGTATGGTTCTGGTCTGATTGCCCTTCACGGCCAGTCCGGCGATATCATGTTCCAGGGTTGTACCACTGATAACGTACAGCCTGCCTTTGACGAATTTAACAAGATGGGCTTCGACCTCGGCGGTGCCGGCCCGGCCGTCCGTACTGGTATGAACTGCGTTGGTGCCGCTCGTTGTGAGCAGTCCTGTGTGGATGAGCAGCGCGTACACCGTACCCTGGTTAACGCCTACCTCGACGACATGCACCGCCCCGCCCTGCCTTATAAGTTCAAGTTTAAGGTTTCCGGTTGTGCCAATGACTGCATGAACTCCATTCAGCGTGCCGATATGGCAGTTATCGGTACCTGGCGCGACGAGATGCTTGTTGACCAGAACGAAGTAAAAGCCTTCGTTGCCGACAAGGGTCGCAAGTACGTTGTTGATAATGTTATCACCCGTTGCCCGACCAGTGCCCTGAGCCTTAACGACGACGATACCCTCGACGTTGACAATGGCGCCTGCGTACGTTGCATGCACTGCCTGAACGTTATGAACAAGGCCCTGAGCCCTGGTAATGACAAGGGCGTTACCGTCCTGATTGGTGGTAAGCGTACTCTCAAGATTGGTGACCTCATGGGTACCGTTATCGTTCCCTTCATGAAGATGGAAAGCGATGACGACTTCGAGGCCATCGAAGAGCTGGCAGGTGAGATGATCGACTTCTTTGCCGAGAATGCACTTGAGCATGAGCGTACCGGTGAGATGATCGAGCGTATCGGTCTGGTTCCTTACCTCGAAGGTATTGGCCTTGAGGTTGACCCCAACATGATCAGCCAGCCACGCACCAACTCCTATGTCCGTATGGACGGTTGGGACGAAGAAGCCGAGAAATGGGCAGAGCGTAAGGCCTAATTAATTAGTAGCTGCGGGGCAGTAACCACCGGTTATTGTTCCGCACTAACAAATAAACTTTGTAAAGTAGGAGGTAAACATGTCAGCACCTCGCATGCCTGATGAGTGTGGAGTACCGGATCCGTTCCCGTACATGCACCCTGTTATGAAGAAAAACTACGGTGAGTGGAGCTATCACGACCGTCCACGTCCTGGTGTTCTTCGCCACGTAGCCAAGAGCGGCGACCAGGTTTGGACCGTTCGCGCTGGTACCCAGCGTCAAATGGATCTCTACACCATTCGTAAGCTCTGTGATATCGCCGATGAACTGGCCGAAGGTCACGTTCGCTTCACCATGCGCTCCAACATCGAGTTCATGGTTAGCAGCGATGACAAGGTCAACCCGCTGATCGAGAAATTGACCGCTGAAGGTTTCCCTGTTGGTGGTACCGGTCCTTCCGTTACCATGATTTCTCACACCCAGGGCTGGTTGCACTGCGACATCCCCGGTACCGACGCCTCTGGTGTGGTTAAGGCGCTGATGGATGACCTGCACGAAGAGTTCATCAAAGAAGATATGCCTAACCGCGTTCACATCACCACCTCTTGCTGCCAGATCAACTGTGGTGGCCAGGGCGATATTGCTATCAATATCCAGCACACCAAGCCGCCGAAGATCAACCACGAGCTGGTTGGTAATGCCTGTGAGCGTCCTACTGTTGTAGCTCGCTGCCCGGTAGCTGCGATTCGCCCTGCTATCGTAAACGGTAAGCCTTCGCTGGAAGTTGACGAGAAGAAGTGCATCTGCTGTGGTGCCTGCTTCCCACCTTGCCCACCGATGCAAATCAACGATCCCGAGCACTCCAAGCTTGCAATCTGGGTTGGTGGTAAGCACTCTAATGCCCGTTCCAAGCCTATGTTCCACAAGCTGGTTGCTGCTGGCCTGCCGAACAACCCACCACGCTGGCCTGAAGTTGGCGATGCCGTGAAGAATATCCTGGCCGTCTACAAAGAAGATGCGAAGGATTGGGAACGTATGGGTGACTGGGTTGAGCGTATTGGTTGGCCCGCATTCTTCGAGAAGACCGGTCTGCCGTTCACCAAGTACCACATTGATAACTGGCGTGGTGGTCGTGTGAACCTGAACGCTTCTGCTCACATCCACTTCTAAGAAGAGGTTATTGAGATAATGAAGTTTACTATTCAGGTTAACGAAGGCCCTTATCAGCACCAGGCTTCTGACACCGCGTATCAGTTCACTAAAGCTGCTCTGGAGAAGGGACACGAGATCTTTCGCGTCTTCTTCTACCACGACGGTGTGAACAACGCGACCCGTCTGACCACTCCGCCGCAGGATGATCGCAATGTGATCACCCGCTGGAGTGAGCTGGCTGAAAAGCACGACCTCGACATGGTTGTCTGTGTTGCCGCGGCCCAGCGCCGTGGTATCGCCGATGCCGATGAGTCCAAGCGTAACGGTAAAGATGCCGACAACCTCGCTCCTGGCTTCCGGATCTCCGGTCTGGGCCAGCTGATCGAAGGTGGTGTCCAGTCCGACCGTCTGGTTGTGTTTGGTGATTAAGGGGAATATGAGATGAGTGAAACAAAGAAATTTTTGTACGTGAACCGCAAGGCTCCGTACGGCACCGTCTACGCCCTGGAGTCGCTGGAAGTTGTACTGATCGGTGCAGCCTTCGAACAAGACGTACAGTTGCTCTTTATGGACGACGGTGTATTCCAGATTGCTAAAGGTCAGGATACCGGTGAATCCGAGATGAAAAATTTCTCGCCCACCTACTCCGCCCTCGGCGACTACGACATCACCAAAATGTATGTCGATAAACAGTCTCTGGAAGAGCGTGGCTTGACCCTCGACGACCTGATTCCTCTGACCTATGAGGATGAAGATGACGACTGGGCAGAGAAGGATTCTATCCGTCTCGTTAGCCGTGATGAAATCGCTGCTCTGATGGAAGAGCAGGACGTAGTCCTGAGCTTCTAAAAGGGGAATTGATATGTTGCATACTGTAAATAAATCACCCTTCACCAACAACAGCCTCGAGTCCTGCCTGGACTGCGTTAGCAATGGCGCTGCTGTTTTGTTGATTGAAGATGGTGTCTATGGCGCCCTGAATGGCAGCAACGTTGCCGACAAGGTTAAAGCTGCCATGGGTAAAGTAACCGTTTACGCCTTGAGTGCCGATGTGAAGGCACGTGGTGTCGCCGACAAGGTTATTGACGGCATCAAACTGGTAGATTACGCCGGATTTGTCGACCTCAGCACTGAGAACGACAAGGTTCAATCCTGGCTGTAAATTAAAGCTAAGCCGTTTTTAACTCAATTAGGAGAAAGTAACATGGCTACAATGACCGTTAATGGTAAAGACTATGAAGTAGACGAAGAGGGTTACCTCATCGATCTGTCTCAGTGGAACAAAGAAGTTGGTGAAGAGCTTGCCAAGACCGAAAGCGTTGAGATGACCGATGGCCACTGGGAAGTTATCGACTTCCTGCGTGAGTACTACGACGAGTATCAAATCGCTCCTGCGGTTCGTGTTCTCACCAAGGCTATTGGTAAGAAGCTGGGTAAAGAAAAAGGTAACAGCAAGTACCTGTATGAGCTGTTCCCCTACGGTCCTGCCAAGCAGGCCTGTAAGATCGCTGGTCTGCCTAAGCCTACCGGTTGTATCTAAGTAGTTTGTGTCGGGGGAGAGGTACTCTCCCCCTTCTCAATATTTTCCGTTTTTCGGAGGCTCGATAAAAATGTCAGTGCTCTATGCACTTCTATTTTATGTAGCGTTTGTGCTGCTGGTTGGTGGTGTTGGTTATAAAATTTACCAATACTGGTCTACCCCTGCACCGCTCAAGATTCCTACAACTCCCGCTCCAATCACTCGTGGTGGCGTGGCGTTTCGCATTGGCCGTGAGGTCGTGCTGTTCGAAAGCCTGTTTAAATCCAATAAGTGGATCTGGCTGTTCGGATATATGTTTCATGTCGGTCTGGCGCTGGTACTTATCCGCCACGGCCGCTACTTCCAGGAAGTAGGTCCGATTCTGAAGTTTCTTCAGCCTTTTGGTATCTACGCCGGTTTCGCTATGGTCGCTGGTCTGCTCGGTCTGTGGGCACGCCGTATCCTTGTTGAGCGAATTCGTTACATTACCGGCCCTTCAGATCACCTGATCCTGGCACTGCTTGTAGGTATTGGTGCCTCTGGTCTGATGATGAAGTTCGTCGAGCACACCGATATCGTGGCAGTAAAAATATTCTTCCAGAACGTGATGCAATTTAACTTCGGCGCCTTGGCCCTGCCCGACGATCCGATTTTGATGCTGCACCTGTTCCTGGTTGCGGTACTGATGATTATTTTCCCGCTCAGCAAGCTGTTGCATGCGCCGGGAATCTTCTTCAGCCCCACTCGTAACCAGGTCGACAATCCGCGTGAGAAGCGTCATATCGCTCCGTGGGCTGCCGAGATGGAAAAGTAAATTTCAAGCGAATTTGGAATAAAGAACTGAGGATAATCGCGTGGCCGATTTTCAGACACCAGAATTTCGGGAATACCCAGCTGTTCCCAATACGCTAGTACCCAACGCAACGGGGCACCTGAGCCCATTCGTTGCTAAGCCTGATCACCAGGAGCAGCTAGGCTTCCCCGGCGAGCTGGTTGATAACTGGGAAGAGAAGGCTATTGATAAGATGGGCGATCTGCTAGGCAAGTACCGCTCACTGCGCGTCTACCTGGATAGCTGTGTCAAGTGTGGCTCCTGTACCGACAAGTGCCACTACTTCCAGGGCACCAGCGATCCGAAAAATATGCCTGTCGCACGCCAGGATCTGATGCGTAGCGTTTATCGCCGCTACTTTACCTTCGCCGGCAAGACCCTCTCCAAGTTTGGTCTTGGTGGTCTGGTTGGTGCGCGTGAGATGAACAAAGAGGTGCTGGACGACTGGTACAACTATTTCCACCAGTGTTCGCAGTGCCGTCGTTGTTCAGTGTTCTGCCCCTATGGTATCGATACCGCTGAAATCTCTATGGCCGCTCGCGAGATCATGGATCATGTCGGCCTGGGTCAGAAATACTGCAACGAGATCCTGGGTAAGCTGCAGAAGATTGGTAATAACCTCGGTCTGCCTGAGCCAGCCCTTAAGGCGACTCTTGCTGAGTACGCTGAAGAGATCGAGGATGACACCGGCCTGCCCGTAAAGATGCCGTTGGATGTGAAAGGTGCTGATATTCTTCTCATCACCCCCTCTGCCGACTTCTTCGCCGAGCCGCATATTGATGGTCTGATGGGTTATGCCAAGGTCTTCCATGAGGCCGGTGTGAGCTGGACCCTTAGCTCATATGCTTCTGAAGCGGCTAACTTCTCCATGTTCATCGGCTCTTACAGCAACATGAAGATCTGTGCTGAGCGTATTCGCGATGCGGCGATTGAACTGGGTGTGAAGCGCATTATTGTTGGCGAGTGTGGCCACGCCTGGCGTGTTGCCTACTCCTTCTGGAACACCGTTGCCGGTATCGGTTCTGGTGCAGATCCCGATGACAAGTATGCACAGATCCTACAGAAGCAGTTAGATCACACTGTTAAACAGCCTACACACATCTGTGAGTTCACTTATGACCTCATTCAGAAAGGTAAGCTGCGTTTCAATAAGGAAGAGAACGATCACCGTACCGTTACCTTCCACGACTCCTGCAACGTTGCCCGCGGTTCACGCATGGGTGATTGGGCAGGTGGTCAGTTCGATATTCCTCGCGAGGTAATCAAGGCGTGCTGTAACAACTACGTCGATATGGATCCTGACTCCATCAAGGAGAAGACCTACTGCTGTGGTGGCGGTGGCGGTCTGCTCACTGATGATCTGATGGAAATTCGCGTGAAGGGTGCCCTCCCCCGTATGGAGGCCCTGAAGGATGTTCAGGACAACAATGGTGTAAATACATTGGCGGCGATTTGTGCGATTTGTAAGGCACAGTTTGCCAAGATTCTGCCCTACTACAACTTCCCCATGGACATGCTGGTAAGTACCCATCAGCTGGTCGGGGAGTCACTGGTGATGACCGGCTCTGAGCAGGAAAAAGAGTTGATGGAAGAAGACGCAGCACCCGAAACCGAATCCGAAACAGCGGAATAACAGACACTGGCAAGCGGCTTCAAGCAGTGCCGCTACCGCAACAACTGATTTAGAGGCATAGGAGAGTTTTAAAGATGGCAACTTCTAGCGATGATATGAACAAAGAGTATACCTTCCGACGTTATGAAGACGGTGATGAAGAGTGGGGTGGTCTGGATGAGAATATCTTCCAGGCAGGCTGGTCACATAAGTGCCCTACCTATGTACACCGTACACCTCCCTGCCAGGGCAGCTGCCCCTCGGGTCATGACGTTCGTGGCTGGTTGGATATCGTACGCGGTATTGAGAAGCCCACCGGTGAGATGAGCATGCAGGAGTACGCCTTCCAGCGTGCCACCATGTCTAACCCATTCCCTTCCGTTATGGGTCGTGTATGCCCTGCTCCCTGTGAGGACGGCTGTAACCGCAACATGGTTGACGACTTTGTCGGTATTAACTCTGTTGAGCAGTACATCGGTGACCAGGCTCTGGAGAATAAATTCCAGTTGGCCGCTCCCGGTGCTGATACCGGTAAGAAGGTTGCCATCATCGGTGGTGGCCCGGGTGGTATGGCTGCTGCCTACCAGCTGCGCCTCAAAGGCCATGCGGTTACTATTTTTGATGCACAGGAAGAGCTTGGCGGTATGATGCGCTACGGTATCCCTGGCTATCGTATGCCCCGTGACATCATGGACGGTGAGATCAAACGCATCATCGACATGGGTGTTGAGGTTAAGAGCAAGACCAAGGTTGGTGTTGACGTACCGATGGACGAAGTTGAGAAGAACTTCGACGCCGTTGTCTTCGCTATGGGTGCCCAGGCTGGTCGAGCCCTGCCTATCCCCGGTGCCGATGCGCTTAACTGCATCACCGGTGTTGCCTTCCTCGCCGCCTTTAACGAAGGCCGCCTGAAAGCAGTAACTGGCAAGATCGTGGTAATCGGTGGTGGTGATACCTCTATCGACGTCGCCTCGGTTGCCCGTCGTCTTGGCAAGATCACCGTTGAGCACGAGAAAGATCGTCCTGAACATATCATCATCAACCAGACCGCACATGACGTTGCCGAATCCGCTGCCCGTCAGGGTGCCGATGTAACTCTGATGTCCCGCTCTGCCATTGAGCACATGCCTGCGGCCCAGTACGAGATTGAAGATGCAACTCGTGAGGGTGTCGAGATCATCGGCCAGTTGAGCCCGGTTGAGGTAGTTAAGGGTGACGATGGTCGTGCTACTGGCCTGAAAGTGCAAAAGCTTGAGGCTGACGGCAAGACCCCCATCGAAGGTAGCGAGTACGTTATTGAAGCTGAACTCATTGTGGCTGCTATTGGCCAGGGTGGTGACTGGGCCGGTATGGACGGTTATGCCAATGACCGTGGCCTTGCCGACGCCGACAAGAACTTCCAGGTTCCTGGTAAGCCCGGCTTTTTCGCCATCGGCGATATCGTTCGTCCGCACCTGCTGACCACCGCTATCGGTCACGCTTCTATCGCCGCCGAGAGCATCGATTTTTACCTCAACGAAAAAGAGTTGATTGCCCGTCCGAAGGTTGATGTACATCACTGGAACTTGATGGAGAAGCTGCGTGAAACCGATCACATGCCTTCCGAGTACCACAGTCTGAGCAAGGAAGAGGTCATTAAGGCTGAAGGCTTTGCCAAAGAGATCGACCTGGGTATCCGTGGTACCTCCGAGGATGACTTCGCTGTTCACAACTACGAAGACCGTTCGATGGCAGAGATCATCTCTTCTGACCGTCTATTCCTGGGGCACTTCGAGGAAGAGGCTCGTAATAAGCGCTCACACATCGAGGTAAGTGCTGCCGATGTTATCGGTAACTTCCAGGAGCGCCTGGTACCTCTGACAGAGGAAGAAGCTGTTAACGAAGCCAAGCGTTGCATGAGTTGTGGTATGTGTTTCGAGTGTGACAACTGTGTTATCTACTGCCCTCAGGAAGCGGTGAAGAAGTCTCCTAAGGATCAGAACACCACTGGTCGTTACGTCTACACCGACTACAGCAAGTGCATCGGTTGCCACATCTGTGCCGATGTCTGCCCCACCGGTTACATCGACATGGGTATGGGTGAATAAGGGGACGTCATGAAGCCTATTAGCAAGCTTCTACAACTTCTTGCAGCGCTGTCGGCACTGACCCTGTCAGTGTCGGCATTTGCCGACGAGAGTAACGGCGTGGGGCCTCACATCCCCAAGGCTGTTAAAGGTGAGCAGTGTGTTGAGGATACCGACGTGATGCGCCGTGATCACATGAAGTACCTCAAAAAGCACCGTGAAGAGACACTACGTGAAGGTATTCGTACCAAACAGTACAGCCTGAAGCAATGTCTGGAGTGTCACGTACCGGCGGATGATTCTTCCGAAGCCACTCGCGCCGAGGGCGAGCACTTCTGCAAGAACTGCCACGTCTATACCGGTGTAACCATCGACTGCTTTGAGTGCCACGCTACCAAGCCGGAGAAATCAGCCAGGTTCCATCCGCTGGTCACCCCGCGCATGAAGGCACTGAAAGATGTTCACCAGCCCGATTCCGGTGATCTACTTAACAAGATTGCAGGAACCAAGAATCAAACAGGTGGTGCTATCCAATGAGCGAAATGAAGCAAATGGATCAGTCACGTCGCGAGTTCATTGGCGGTAGTGCCAAACTGGCCGCAGGCGTCAGTCTGGCTTCTGGCGTCATGCTCTACGGTGTTGCCGAGGCTCGCCCTGCCGAGCAGGCTGCCAGCAGTGAGCAACGCTGGGGCATGTTGATCGATACCAACAAATGTTCTAACGGCTGCGATGCCTGCGTTACTGGCTGCCAAAGTGAGAATGGCTGGGGTCCTGATAGCCAGGATGAAGTCAATTCCAACGAACTGCAAAAGGCACAGTGGATTCGCAAGGTTGATTTGCGCAGCACTGACACCGGTCACGTCCAGTCACTGCCGATGATGTGTCAGCATTGTGAGAATCCGCCCTGTGTTGATGTCTGCCCCACCGGCGCATCGATGAAGCGTGCCGATGGTATCGTGCTAGTCGACAAGCATATCTGCATCGGTTGCCGCTACTGCATGATGGCCTGCCCTTATAAGGCTCGCTCATTCATTCACGAGGCCTTGCACAACCAGCGCGAGCACGCACCGCGTGGTAAAGGTACCGTTGAGGCCTGCACCATGTGCGTTCATAAACTGGATGCCGGCGAAGGCACCACGGCTTGTGCCACGGCCTGTAATAGCGAAGGTCATAAAGCAATCATCGTTGGCGACCTGCGCGATGAGAACAGCGAAATCGCTCAGGCAGTTGCCGAGCATGCAACAACCCAGGTACGCGCGGATCTCGGTCTTAACCCCGGTGTCCGGTATCGCGGCATCTAACCGTAAGAGTTAACGGAAAGAGAAGCATGAAAAAAACACTGTTTACGCAAATCGAGGGTGGGAACGGCTTCTACGGACTGCTCGGAGGCCTGGGACTCATTATCCTGATCGGCCTCGGTGCCGTTTACCAGATGGAGCATGGTGGTCACCACGTTACCGGTATGACCAACCAGATCGTCTGGGGGATACCGCATGTCTTTGCCATTTTCCTTATCGTTGCCGCCTCGGGAGCGCTTAATGTTGCCTCCATCGGCTCGGTGTTTGGTAAAAAGGCATATAAGCCACTGGCCCCGCTTTCAGCCCTGTTGGCGATCACCCTGTTGCTGGGTGGTTTGACGGTGCTGGTACTTGATCTGGGCCGTCCCGATCGCTTGATTGTGGCAATGACCAACTTCAATCCGAAGTCGATCTTCACCTGGAATATCCTGCTCTATAACGGCTTCCTGGGTCTGGTTATAGTCTACCTGTGGACCATGATGGAGAAGCGGATGAATCGCTACACTCCGATTGCTGGATTCTTCGCCTTTATCTGGCGTCTTGTCCTTACCACCGGTACCGGCTCTATCTTCGGCTTCCTGGTGGCGCGTCAGGGTTACGATGCAGCGATTATGGCGCCGATGTTTATCGTCATGTCCTTCTCCTTCGGTCTGGCAATCTTCATGCTGGTACTGATGGCAAGCTACAAGTGGACCGAGCGTCCCCTGGGTGATGCGATACTCAATCGTCTGAGAAAACTGCTGGGTATCTTCATTGCCGGTGCCTTCTACTTTGTGGTGGTGCAGCACGTTACCAACCTCTACGCTGCAGAGCACCACGGTGTTGAGGCCTTTATTCTGCGTGATGGCGGTATCTATACCACACTGTTCTGGCTCGGATTCGTAGTACTCGGTACCCTGGCACCGCTGGCGCTGATCTTCGCACCGGCAACGGCTAAGAACCGCACGGCTATGGCTCTTGCCTCGGCACTGGTTATCGTCGGTGGATTTGCTCTGGTTTACGTCATTCTTATCGGTGGTCAGGCCTATCCGTTGTTAATGTTCCCCGGCTACGAGGTTATGAGCAGCTTTGAGGGTGCAACCAACTCTGGTGCTTATGCCTACACCCCTTCTCTGTGGGAGACACTGCTCGGCTTTATGGGTGTTGCTTTGACGCTTGCGATGACCACGGTTGCTGTTAAGGCTTTGCGCTTTTTACCTGAGAGCCTGGCCGATGACATGGTCGACCCGCACGCCAAGTAATATCTAACGGCTTGCACTGTAGACACCGATGTTACCGTAAGGGACATCGGTGTTTTGCTATTTACGCTTTGGTTTTTTTCAAACTCCCTTTAAAATCAGAGACATCATTCTTATTTATAGTGTCATAGTCAGGTATTGTTTATAGTGTCTCTCTTAGACACTTGCAGAGAATTTGAGGTAGTAACATGAGTCAGCAGGAACATCCCTTCGCACAGTACGTTCGTATTCTAGGTAAAGGCCGAAACGGCTCCCGCGGCCTGACCGCTGAGGAGACCTACGAGTCGATGCGCATGATCATGAATGATGAAGTTGACCCGCTTCAGCTTGGAGCCTACCTGATGCTGATGCGTGTTAAGGAGGAGACCCCGGAAGAGGTGGCCGCGTCGGTACGTGCGATTCGTGAGTCCCTTTCGACTCCTGAAGGATTTAAGGTTGATCTCGACTGGTCCTCCTACGCTGGCAAGAAGCGCGTCCTTCCCTGGTACCTATTGGCTACGCTGCTAATGGCCGACAGCGGTATCCGCATCTTCATGCATGGGGCGAGTGGCCATACCCCAGGGCGCATCTACACCAAGGATGTGTTGCCACAGCTGGGTGTGCCCGTAGCCACCAGCCTTGAGCAGGCGGTTGAGCAGGTGGAGGCAACCAATTTCAGCTATATCGATCTGGAGCACCTCAACCCCAAGCTGCATGAAATCATCGAAATGCGTCCCCTGCTCGGCCTGCGCTCGCCGGTACACACCATCGCCCGCATGCTCAATCCCTTCGACGCCCCGGTGGTAATGCAGGGGATCTTCCACCCCGGCTACCGCCCCACCCATCAGGAGGCGGGGATGCTACTGAATATCCCGCACATGGCGGTGATTAAGGGTGAAGGGGGCGAGATCGAGCGCAACCCCGACATGGAGGTACTGCTACAGAGCGTGCACAACGGTGAGATGAAGGATGAGACCTGGCCTGCGATGTTCGATAAGCGCCATGTGCGCCCCGAAGAGATGAACGTGCCGAATCTTATTGCAGTATGGGATGGCAGTATGGATGACGAGTACGCCGAGGCCTCCGTGGTCGGCACCGTCGCCATCGCCCTCTACACCATGGGACGTGCTGAGAGCCGCGAGAGCGCCGAGGCTCAGGCCTGGGAAATGTGGAACAATCGCAACAAGCAGCGCTTCAGCAAGGCTGCCTAACTACTCCATGGCACAACTGCTCTTTAGCGCGGCGCACAAGTCGTCGGGCAAGACCACCATCACCCTTGGGATCTGCGCCGCCCTCGCCCGCTCGGGTACTGTGGTACAACCCTTTAAGAAGGGTCCTGATTACATCGACCCGATGTGGCTGGGACGTGCTGCCGCACGCCCCTGCTACAACCTCGACTTTCACACTATGTCCCATGAGGAGCTACGCACTCTCTTTACCAGCCGTAGTACAGATGCCGATATCAGCCTCATTGAGGGAAATATGGGCCTGTTCGACAGTCTTGATATTGAGGGCAGTATGAGTAATGCCGCCCTCGCGAACCTGCTCGACACGCCGGTGGTGCTGGTACTCGATGTGAAGGGGGCAACTCGCAGCATCGTCCCATTAATCCTGGGCTTTCAACAGTTTGACCCTGAGATGAAACTGGGTGGAATCATCCTTAATAAGGTAGCGGGAAGCCGTCACGAGCAGCGCCTGCGAGAGGTTATTGCTCATTATTGTGATATCCCGATACTCGGTGCGGTACATCGCGATGAACGTCTCTCTATTGATGAGCGTCACCTCGGTCTCATTCCCAGTAACGAGGCTTCTGCAGTCGATGCCAAGCTTAACCAGGTGGCCGACATAATCGAGAAGCAGGTAGACCTTAAGGCACTACGGGAACTGGCTACTTCGTCCTCTTTGCCACAGGTCGATATCTCAGCAAAGGAACCTGCCACAACGCCTGATCTGCGTATCGCCTACGCCAGGGATGCCGCCTTTGGCTTTTACTATCCAGATGACCTGGAGGCATTACAACAGGCAGGGGCAGAATTAATTCCCTTTGATACCCTACATGACAAGAGCCTGCCAGAAGAGATCGACGGCCTGTTTATTGGTGGCGGCTTCCCCGAAACACATATGGCTGCACTAGAGGCCAACCGCTCACTACATAAAGCGATCAGAGCGGCTATTGAGGCGGACTTACCCTGTTATGCCGAGTGTGGAGGCTTAATGTACCTGAGCCGCACAGTAAGCTGGGGTGAAAATTATCATGATATGGTGGGTATCATCCCTGGTGACTGCATCATGCACGAAAAACCGGTAGGTCGTGGCTACGCACGTATCAGAGAAACTGGGGCTATGCCGTGGCCAGGTAGTGAGCTGACTGTTGAACAGCATGCTCATGAGTTTCACTATTCCAGCCTTGAAAATCTACCATCAGACCTCATTTTTGCTTATACAATGAGTCGAGGTGTTGGCATTAACCAACAGCATGATGGTTTCGTTTATCGGAATCTGCTGGCAAACTATGTCCATCTACGTAGTGTTAGTGGCAATCGCTGGACAGAGCGCTTCATCCAGTTTGTCCGTAATTGTCGTGATAAACCCATTGCCACTGCAATACAATGACTTCTATTTAATTGACGATAACAGGTGAAATCATGATCACATTGACCCCCGAGGCCATTAAACAGGTGCTTGTCTCTGCCGAGCAGAATGGTGTGAGCGAGGCCGTACTACGTTTGGCAGCGAAGCAAAATCCCGATGGCAGCCTGCAATACGGTATGGGATTTGATGAGGCCAAGGACGACGATATGGCCTTCAATTTCCAGGATGTCACTGTTGTTTTTAATGGTGAATACGGTCCGCTGCTTAACGGTGCCACCATCGACTTTGTTGAAATGGAGCCAGGACAGCATAATTTTATCTTCATCAACCCCAATGACACCAATTGCTCTCAGCAAGATTCCTCTGGTGGCGGTTGTAGCTCAGGTGGTTGTGGCGGCTGCTCTTAATACCAGCCCCCCTGTTTGGGAGGGGAGATAATGACTCCCCTCCTCCATATGGGATAAGCCTGTGCTATTATTCGCGCTTTCAGTCAGTGCCTATTTATAGCTTGAGATCGCTTTGCGTATGGGTCAACATCAGTCTCATCCCTCCAGCCGCCTAACTCAGGGGCTGGAATACCTCACAGAATTCTTTCTGCTAAGTAGCGGTGGAGTGCCCGGCAAGCGCCTGCGCTATTTACTGGTCGGTGTCGGCATTACCTTCGCCCTGCTCGGCCTTATCCTGATCCTGTTGCCTTATCTACCGCAGTATGGATCCCTGCTGATGGGGCTGTTCGCCCTGCTGATCATCGGGGGTATTGCACTGCTATTCGCCATCTCCATCGCCTTTCGCTGCTATCTTCTCCACCCCAGTGAAGAGCTTAAACACTGGAGTGACGAGATTCGTAGTGGCAACCTTGAAATGCGTCTCAAACCTGATGATATGGGGCAACTCAAGGATGTCTCTCAGGATATTAACAACCTGCTCGACTACCTGCGTAGCCTCACTCAACACATGGATGAAGAGGTACACCGCCAGACCAAGCGCTTCGAGCAGAAGACTAACTCCCTGCAAGTGCTCTACGATGTAGCGACAAGCCTCAATACCTCACGTGACCTCAACGACCTGCTGACTCGTTTCCTGCACACCATGCGCGATATTGTCGAGGCACAGGCCGGAACCGTGCGACTGCTACGTGACAACAGTCAAATGGAGTTGGTAGCCAGTTTCGGCCTTGAAGATGAGGTAATCGACGAGGAGCGATTTGTGGCGGTACAACGCTGCCTCTGTGGCAATGCCCTAACCGAGGGTCAGGTACTGTTTCAGGAGAATTTACGCCCTTGTAATAAGCTGCTGGGCCGTCCTATGCTAGGTAACTCCGATCTGGAGATGATCGCCGTGCCGCTGCAGTATCAAGGCAAGAATCTTGGTGTCTACAACCTGTTTGTCGAAAGTGCCAGCATCGAGTCACGGGATGACGTCAAGGCGCTATTTACCAGCATCGGCAGTCATCTGGGTATGGCCATCGAAAAGGCCAATCTGGATGACGAGGCAAAGCGACTCTCCATCATCAAGGAGCGTAATGCACTGGCTCACGAGCTGCATGACTCACTGGCACAAACACTCGCCAGTTTGCGCTTTCAGGTGAGCATGCTTGATGAGACGATCGACCAACAGGGGGCCGATGTCACCCACGAGGATATTCACCAGATCAAGGGGGGACTGGACGAGGCATATACTGAACTGCGTGAGCTACTGGCACACTTCCGCGCCCCTATCCACTCACACGGCCTGCTCGCCGCACTGGAAGACCTGATCAGCAATTTTCGCAAACAGTCCGGCATGAATGTACTGCTACAAAAGGAGTGGGACACCTCCAACCTCTCGACCAGTAACGAAATGCAGGTGCTGCGTATCATCCAGGAGGCACTGGCCAACACCCGTAAATACAGTAAGGCCCACACGGTACGTGTAATGCTGCGCAGCGATGAGGATGAGAACTACCACGTGCTAATAGAGGATGATGGCATCGGTATGGACAAACCTGCCTTCAGTGGACACCCTGGCGAACATCTTGGGCTTTCCATCATGCAGGAGCGTGCACGCTATCTTGGAGGAGAATTACGCATAGAGAGTGAACCCGGCGAGGGAACAAGGGTACAATTAAACTTTAGCAATGCCGATTCGGACGAACCAAAAGAGCAACAACACTTCGCTCTGATTTAAGGGTATCAATAAACCAAACATGCGTGTACTTTTAGTCGATGATCACACCCTGTTTCGTTCCGGACTGGAGACGTTACTGGAGCGCCACGAAATTGAGGTGATTGGCACTGCCGGTAATGGTCGTGAGGGTTTCCTTATGGCTCGCGAACTCCTCCCCGATGTGGTGCTGCTCGACATGCGGATGCCAGAGATGAGTGGTCTGGAAGTACTCAGCGGCTTGCGCACGGTTGGCATGAAGATGTTCATCGTTATGCTTACCACCAGTAATGAGGAGAAAGATCTGGTGGAGTGTCTGCGTAACGGGGCCTCCGGCTATCTGCTGAAGGATATGGAACCCAGTGAACTGGTATCTGCCCTGAGGGAGATCGTCGCAGGCAAGACCGTCGTTGCTCCCGAACTGACCCCGGTACTGGCGCGTGTGGTTCAGGGGGATTCAGTCGATGAAGAACCACCAGAGAGTTCCCCCTTTGATGAACTCACCCCTCGTGAGATGGAGATCCTCTGTTTGTTGGCAGAGGGGCAGAGCAACAAGGTGATCGCACGTAATCTTGGCATTTCGGATGGCACAGTGAAACTGCACGTTAAGGCCATCCTGCGAAAGCTTAATGTTCACTCTCGGGTCGAGGCCGCAGTGATGGCGGTCGAAAGAAATTGTTGCAACAGAGAATAATCAGGATAAAAAATTGATGTCACTATTTAAACACTTCGCTACCCTCCTCCTGTTACTGCTGCCTACCTTGTCATATGCTGAGGATGCTGAACGTTGGTATCAGGTCGAGATCATTGTTTTTTCGCAAAATAACCCGCAGTACCATGAATCAGAACAATGGCCGCTTAACATCAGTTTTCCCGACCTGGAAAAGAGTCGTGAACTGGTTAAGCCTAGATCGGGCAAGGCATCACAGACAGCCCCACGGCCATTTAGTTTTGTCTCAAGCAAAAAGCTTAAGCTGGGCGACACTGTGCGACGTATCAAAAAAGCCAGTGATGTAGAGTTAATGCTTCACTTCGGATGGCTCCAACCCGGTCTACCTGAGAAACAGGCGGTGCCAGTTCATATCTATGAAGGTATGCTGAATAAGTCGAACAAGGCAAAGGCTTCGCCGCGCTCATCTCAACATCAGCATGTCGAAATGGGTACGCCTATGAAGGGCACTGGCCCCAGGCTCGATGGCACCCTGCGCCTCATCCTCTCCCGCTACCTTCATCTGGAAAGTGATCTGATATGGAGAGAGCCACGCCCCAAAAGTCAGCCTGGCCTTACTGAAGAAAATACTCAGTCAAGGGGCCAAATGGGTTTGTCCGTAAGTGAGAATATGGATAGCCTGGCCCCAGGCGGTGATACGATGCTTGAGGATACACCGATGAACGATTCCCTGAATTATCAGGTGTTCCGCATGCAACAGTCACGTCGTATGCGCAGTAGCGAGATACACTATATTGACCACCCGCGGTTCGGTATTGTTGTCCTGGTAACACCTTTCAAGCTGGCACAGCCCGAATAGAGTGCGGCGGTTACACAGTAAGCCGGATTCTCAGATATCCAGCGTTTTTATTGTCTGTTCCAGTAGCAGACGAACATTGGCCATACCACCGATCAGAGTAGCTTCAATCATCTCCATGGTGAGCTCCTCATCACTGCGTCCAGCGCCCATGTTGGCTACCACCGCGATGCAGGCATAGCAAAGTCCCAGTTCACGGGCCAGCGCCGCCTCAGGCATTCCAGTCATGCCGACCAGATCGCAGCCATCACGCTCCAGCCGGTTGATCTCCGCTGCACTCTCAAGGCGCGGCCCCTGCGTTGCCGCATAGGTGCCCTCAGATATCAGTTCGAGCTTATTATCAACGCTACCGGCAGCAATTATCTGACGGCGTAACTCCTCACAATACGGTTCGGTAAAATCAATATGCGTGACGTGTGTAAGCCCCTCTTCAAAAAAAGTGTTAATACGTGAGTGGGTATAGTCGATGATCTGATGCGGTACGACAAGACACCCTGGTGTCATATCGGCACGAATACCACCAACCGCATTAACGGCAATAATATGCTCTACATCTGCCTGTTTTAATGCCCAGATGTTCGCTCTGTAATTTACCTTATGTGGTGGGATTGTATGCTTGTCACCATGGCGCGGCAGGAACAATACCTCCCTGCCCTCCATTGCACCAAAACTGAGTGGCCCGGAGGTTTCACCATATGGCGTCTCTACCACCTCACTACGCGTGATCTCCAACCCCGTGAGGCTGGTTAATCCTGTACCACCAATAATGGCTAGCCTCGACATTGCACTTATACTCCGCTTAGTGACCTTTTACCGCGAAGATGCCTGGTGCATTTCGCAAATACTCTTTGTAATCCATTCCAAAACCGAAGACGTAACGATCCTCAACCTCCAACCCGACAAAATCCGCCTCAATGCCGACATTGCGCTGATGTAATTTTTTTACCAGTACTGCGCTATACACCTCAGCAACACCCTGTTCATTACAGCTATTGATAATCGCCTGAAGTGTTATCCCCTCATCGAGAATGTCATCGATGATCAATACTACGCGGTCTTTTAATTCATAGCGTGGAGTCACTCGCCAGTTGAGTTCACCACCCGTGGTATTACCACGGTAGCGTGTGACATGGATGTAATCGATGTGAAGAGGGAAATCCAGATGGCTCAGCAAGATCCCGGCAGGGATCATTGCACCACTCATCACCGATAACACCAACGGGTTCTTGTCGGCCAGCTCTTTCGTTATTGACGAGGCCATGCGCCCGATGGCCGTCTCAACCTCACTGCGATCAAACAGGCAGTCAGCCTCATTATAGATTTGTTTTACCTGTTCAGGGCTAACCGACATTTAAAGCTGTTCCTGTGGTGATGGTTCGAGAGGAATAATTCCCCTCGCAAGATGAATAGTGGAAGTTGGGAAGGCTGTTTCAGCGCCATTCTGCTCGATAATAGCCATCACCTTAAGTAACACATCCTGTTTTACCTCATGGTAAAAGACCCAGTTTGTTGTCTTGGTAAAGGTGTAGATGAAGAAGTCGAGGGAAGATGGCGCAAAGGCATTGAAATTTACGATCATTGTTTGAGTGGTGTCGATCTCAGGATGTTGTTGCAGCATCGTTTTTACAGCCTGCACAATGGCATCCATCTTCGTTCCATCTTCGTAGCGAATGCCGATGGTCTCGTAGATGCGACGATGGCTCATGCGTGAGGGATTCTCTACTGCAATACTTGCAAAGGTGGAATTGGGTACATAGAGCGGGCGTTTATCAAAGGTACGGATAACCGTGAGCCGCCAGCCGATCTTCTCGACCGTTCCCTCAATGTCACGGTCAGGAGAGCGGATCCAGTCACCCACAGCGAAGGGACGATCCATAAAGATCATTAAGCCACCAAAGAAATTCGATAACAGATCTTTGGCAGCAAAACCGATAGCGATGCCCCCGACCCCGCCAAAAGCGAGAACACCGGATATACTGAAGCCCAGGGTCTGCATCGCCACCAGCACCGTGGTAATCAACACTGACAGGCGTAACAACTTCCCGATGGCGTCAACGGTTGTGCGATCAATACTATTGCCCAGGCGCTCCGCCTTGAGCACGACATTCTTTTCCATTGCCTGAATGAAGCGAAACAGGAACCAGGAAAATATGGCGATCACGCCGAGCTCGCGTACCGGAGAGATGGCATCAAAAATGGCAGCATCTGTTTTACTGCCTACTATATCGGCAGCGAAACTCAGGCCCAACAACCAGATAAGCACGCTAAGCGGGCGAAGCACTGCAAAATAGAGGGCGTCATCCCAGAGGATTCGACTCTTCTCTATACGCCCCTGCATACGGCGCACGGTTCGTTTTTGAATAAAGTCTATAAGCAGTGTGCCAAAGACCACGATGAACACCTGCATCACCAAAATGGTGGTGGGACTGCCCTGCAGCAGATCGTTCAATATTTTCTCAAACTCCATGCATCACTCCATTAAAACGGTAAAGACAGACTGTCGCCACTCAACTCACGCATCGCACTAACGGCCTGTTGCCAGGCACTGTCATTATGTAGCGCCTCCCAGCTAACCGGATGACGACCATGCAGTCGAGCCAGTCGGGTGTGCAGTACCGGGGCAGACTCTGGTTTAAATCTATCGAGGATCTGCATCGCCCCCTGACGGTTATTGCAGATCAAAACCATGTCACACCCGGCCTGCACCGCCGCCTCGGCCCGTGACACATAATCCCCCGCCACACTGGCCCCCTCCATGTTCAGGTCATCACTGAAGATCACCCCCTGAAAACCGATGCGCTCGCGCAGCACCTGTTTTAACCAGAAGGGAGAGAAACCGGCAGGATTAGGATCGACTTTGTCATAGATCACATGCGCCGGCATAACGCCAGCCATGCCATTGTTCATCATGCGCTCATAGGGAAGAATATCCTCGGCAAAGATATCCTCGTAGCGACGCCCGTCGTGGGGAATCGCCTCATGAGAATCGGCCTCCACCGCACCATGTCCGGGAAAGTGTTTTCCAATTGCCGCCATCCCCGCCCTCTGCATGCCCTGCATTGTAGAATTGGCCAGGTCGGAGACAATTTGTGCATCGCGATGGTAGGCGCGATCACCGATTACTTCACTTATGCCGTAGTCAAGATCCAGCACCGGGGCAAAACTGAAGTCGACACCCACAGCACGCAACTCCGAGGCGAGTACCCAGCCACACTGCTCGGCAAGCTGTCGTGCTCGGCGTCTGTCCTTGTCATATATCTCGCCAAAACGACGCATGCTCGGCAAGCGGGTAAAACCGTCACGAAAACGTTGTACCCGACCGCCCTCATGATCCACCGCGATTAATAGTTGCGGTGAGCGGAGCGCATGGATCTCGGCGATCAACGCGGCGAGCTGCTCAGGGTTTTCATAGTTGCGGGAGAAGAGGATCAGGCCACCCACCAGCGGGTGCTGTAACATTTCTCGTTCAGCGGCATCAAGGGCTGTACCCTCAATGTCCAGCATCACCGGACCGAGTGACATCGTGTTCTAATTCCTGTGTTACGTTAATCGAGCGGAATATCTTTAATCACATCAAGCACCACGCGTGTGCGCTCATCCATCAATACAATTTCGGTACCGATGCGCATGCGAATCACCCCTTCTGGCAGTCTGGAGAGACGGCGATCCAGCTCGTTGGGGATGTGATAGCCAGAGAGGCCTTTAGGCAAACGGTCACGTTTGGCTAGCCCCGGTGGCAAATGCTCGCGTTTGGCCAGGCCCGGAGGCAAACCCTTTCGCCCCTTACTTTTCTTACCTTTATAATAACGATGATGCTTATCATAGCGCTCTTCATAGTAGCGATGGATATGACGGCGATCACGATCACTAAAGGCGATACCCACATGAACAGGACCATCATGAACCACTACGCTGCCACGTACTGCAGGCCGTACCTGACAGCCACTGATTGCAAGGCCGGCTGCGGTTAACAACAAACTTATCCCGATCACTTTTTTCATCTCACACCTCACTATTCAGAGATCAGCACAGATGTACCGACCTTGATCCTGTCGAATAACTCAATGATATCCTGATTACGCATTTTCACACAGCCATGGGAGCTAGGAATACCCATAGGGTCACTGTCCGGGCAACCGTGGATGTAGATATAACGTCGCATGGTATCCACCTCACCACCACGATTATGTCCCGGCTCCATACCGCTCAGCCATAGTATGCGACTGAGGATCCAGTCACGCTGGGGGTGCTCATCTCGCAACGTCTCGGAGAATAGTTCGCCCGTGGGGCGCCGGGCGACAAACACGGTATTGGCCTCACAACCGGCGCCAATCATTGCCCGAACTCGATGCTGACCACGTGGTGTACATTCACTGCCGTTCTGTTCACCGGGGCCGTTCTTCGCTGTGGAGACGGCCACATCCATCAGGACCTCTCCACCCTGCTCCAGACGCAGCCGTTGCTCGGCGATATTTACGGTGATCAGCGACTCACTCATCCTGCCACTCACTGTAGGGGTGGTTTACCAGACAGACGTTGTAATAACGCTTATCATCTGAGACCTCGGCCCCCGCCCACGGTGGCAGCTCAAAGGCCTCATCCTCATCCCCGAGCTCAATTTCTGCGACAATCAGTCCCTCATTGTCTCCAGTAAACACATCTATCTCCCAGGTGTGCTCACCGTAAGAGACATGGTAACGGGTCTTCTCTATCTGTGGCTGCTCACACAGGGTGTCGAGCAACTCCTGAGCATCGACCAGTGGGATGGGGTATTCATACTCCTGACGTCGCACACCAAGAGTAGCACTTTTGATATTAATATTAGCCGCCTCCCCCTCGATACGTACCCGCACCGAGGCCCGCTCGGCACCAACGATATAGCCCTGGCGAAAGTGAGTGCCGGCACCGGCACTATCGCGCCAGTCATCACTATTTAGCAGAAATTTGCGTTCTATTTCGGTTGCCATGGTCGTGGCCTGTTCCCCGTATAAATCTTGATTGTCTCAGGCTGAGGGTCGATTATAAAATCAGTTGTGACGAATAACACTAATAGTGGAGGATTTTGACGATGAAAGCGATATTGATGAGCGACTGTGGCAGCCCAGAGGTGCTACAGCTGGCCGATATCGACACCCCGAAGATATCCCACGAACATCAGGTATTGGTTCGCCTCAAAGCCGCTGGCATCAATCCCATCGATACCAAACTACGCAGCAACGGTACCTATTACCCGGATCTAATGCCCACCGTACTGGGCTGTGATGGGGCGGGTGTCATCGAGGCCGTGGGTGATGCTGTAACGGACTTCAAGCCAGGAGATGAGGTCTATTACTGCCGTGGTGGTATAGGAGGCCCACAGGGCAACTACGCCGAATACAGCGTGGTGGATGCCCGTTATATTGCACACAAGCCCCAATCACTTGATTTTACCCACGCTGCTGCCGCCCCATTGGTACTTATCACCGCATGGGAGTCACTATTTGATCGCGCCCGCATCAAGGCAGGACAGAAGGTATTAATCCACGCTGGGGCCGGTGGCGTCGGCCATGTAGCGATCCAGCTGGCGAAGAGTACCGGCTGTGAGGTGATTACCACTGTTGGCTCTGAAGAGAAGGCTGGCTTCGTTAAGGCACTGGGGGCCGATACAGTCATTAACTACAAATCTCAGGATGTGGTACAGGCGACCCTGGACTGGAGCGGTGGTGAGGGGGCCGATGTGGTGTTCGACACCGTTGGCGGCCCCGTCTTCGAACAGAGTTTCGCTGCCACCCGCCCCTATGGCCATGTTGTCAGTCTGTTGCAACACAATGCCAATACCGACTGGAAGGTGGCGCGACTGCGTAACCTCTCTACCAGTCATGAACTCATGCTCTCCCCGATGTTTTTTAACTGGCATCAGGCAGAAAAGCATCAGGCAGACATCCTCACCCAATGTGCCAGCCTGTTCGATGCTGGAAAACTGAAGATTGAACTGGCTGATACCCGCCCCCTGGCCCAGGCTGCCGAGGCTCACCGCCGTATTGAACAGGGTGGTATGGTCGGTAAGTTGGCACTAGAAATTGCATGACAGTTGCGATGCAGAACGAAGAGAACAGAAAGCCCATGTTGACACACTATGACAACTGCAAGGCCTATCAGACCAAGGATGGTTCAACGATCCGAGAGTTAATGCACCCACAGCATCACGGCAATCATAATCAGAGTCTGGCCGAGGCCGTGCTGCCTGTTGGCACAACCACCTTGCTTCACCGTCACCACCATAGCGAAGAGCTTTATTACATCACCTCAGGAAAAGGGCTGATGACACTAGACAACGAGCAGTTTGCCGTTTCAGCTGGTGACACCATAACTATCCCGCCCGGCACTCCTCACTCCGTCAAAAACACCGGCAACGAGGAGCTAAAGATTCTATGTTGTTGTGCCCCACCCTACTCTCACGATGATACGGAATTACTTTGAAGACCCAAGCACCCCTGAGGTAGGAGCGGCTCTGCCGCGATGCTCGATGACATCGCGATGGAAGCGCGCCAACAATTGCCCCCTCCCTGACCCATTCACACATTCCCTTTAAGATAGTCCTGGCGCAGCTTCTCCGGAAATTTCTCTATCGCGTAGCGCAGCATGGTACGTGGCATTACCCTGTAGTGCTGCTGCAGAAACGCCTCCTCCACTTGCCGGTCACGCTTGCCTATCTCACGCAGCATCCAGCCCACCGCCTTGTGAATCAGGTCGTGTTTATCGTCTCGCAGCAGCACGGCAAGCTTCAGGGTCTCTTCAAACTCATGATGCTTAATAAAATGGAAGGTCGCCATAATGGCGATGCGCCGTTCCCACAAACTCTCAGATCCAGCAAGCTTGTAGAGTGGCTTGCGTGACCGCTCAAAAAGCCATGCCCCAACAATATGCTCGGCGGTTACATCCACCAGATCCCAGTTATTGATCATCTCGGTCGAAGCCAGATAGAGTTTGTAGCGGCTTCGACGACACTCAATATTGCCACCTTGATACTGCTGCACCATAAGCAGCAGAGCCAGCAGGCGCTCCTCATGCACATCGGAGTACAGCATCCACTTTATATCGTTTAATGCGGTATCGGGGTAGGCCTTGACCAGCTTGCGGATCTGCGGCACCTGCACCCCGATAAAGCGATCTCCCTGTGCGTACTCACCCGGCCCGGTCTTGAAAAATCGCTGCAAGCCCTCGGCCTTCTGTTTATCGGCAAGGGCATACAGTTTCTCTCTAATCGCTTTGGCTGTCATAATAGCGCCCACATCAATCCCTGTTCACTAAAGTGTAATCCCCGCTACCATGAAAGTCCTGCTCGCCCCGATGGAGGGTGTTATCGATCACCACATGCGAGAGACGCTTACTGGCGTTGGCGGCTACGATGGCTGTGTTACAGAGTTCATGCGCATCACCGATCAGCTTCAGCCCAGCAGAGTGTTCAAGCGCCTGCTGCCGGAACTCGACCATCAGGGGAAAACCTCCTCCGGTGTGCCGGTGACACTGCAGCTACTAGGTGGTGATGCCGGAGCCATGGCCGCCAATGCACAGAGGGCGGCACAGCTCGGCGCCCCGGCCATCGACATTAACTTCGGCTGCCCGTCAAAACTTGTCACTAGCAAAAACGGCGGTTCAGCCCTGTTGCGTGAGCCCGAGCAGGTACACGCCATTGTCGCTGCAGTGTGCCAGGCTGTTGATAGTGCCATACCGGTAACAGCAAAGATGCGACTCGGTTATGAAGACGATGCACTGGCACTGGACAATGCCCTGGCGATTGAGTCCGCGGGCGCTGCCGAGCTGACCGTCCATGCGCGCACCAAGCTTGAGGGCTACACCCCCCCTGCCCGCTGGGAGGCCCTGGCACCACTACGCGAGGCACTTTCTATCACGCTTATTGCCAATGGTGACATTCGTAGCCCGGATGATTACCAGCGCTGTGTTGAGGCAAGCGGTTGTGAGGATGTGATGCTGGGACGTGGTGCGATCAGTAACCCGTCATTAGCCAGGCAGATCAAACAGCGTCAACACGGTGGGAATAATGAACCGATGGCATGGTGCGAAATCGCCAGGCTGATAATAGAAGGCAGCGAGCGCATGTCACGGGAGTATAGGGAAAAGTATGTCGTGATGCGCATCAAGCAGTGGCTCAGAATGCTGCGTGGCGATCATATTCAGGGGCAAAGAGCCTTTGAAAAAATTCGCTTGCTGAAGAAACTATCAGAGATAAAAATGGTGCTGAGCGATTAGTCATCTGATTATTAACACTCTAGTTTTTCCATTAGCTACCGGCTGCATCAAGGACACCGTTCTGAGCTTACATCATGCCCGAATCATTTTTCTCCTATACAATTTGTTTGGACGACAGAACAAGGACGG
This sequence comes from Pseudomonadota bacterium, assembly GCA_039714395.1. Lineage (GTDB taxonomy): Bacteria > Pseudomonadota > Gammaproteobacteria > Thiohalomonadales > Thiohalomonadaceae > JAPHSX01. The sequence continues at coordinate 140,036 of JBDLJH010000007.1, forward strand.
CGAGGTGGATCATGTATGGTCCCGTTGATAGAAATGTGGCACGGAAAGACCCGACCCCGTTGGTTTGATTTGCGTCCAGTGTAGCGTATTGTTATGTGTTTTATTCACTTACAAACCGACCGCTTTTGAAATACAGCCATGTATCATTGTTTTTTATAGACCATTGAGGGTCTCCCTTTTCTGTAGCGAAACTCGTTAACCAACGATCTTTACTTAACTCTACTTCTATTTCCTTTAATCTAGCAAAGAAAGATATGTTCTTAATGGTTAGACCATTTAAGATCTTGGTTATTGCATCTATCTCGTGATCTTCACTCCAGCTACCTAAAATTATTGAGTTCTTATTTTCTATACGCCATGACCATTCAATTGAAATGGTGAACTCGCCAAACGGGTTTTTACCTTTTGTTCTTTCTTTCAATTCCCCTAGCTCAAGGAATATGGCACTTCCGTGTCCACGCCAAACATGTGAAATAATTTGATCTCGCAAATTATCAATGAACGATTCGGCTTCGACATTAGTAAGTATGGTGTTTATATCTCTTTCCTTTTACACATAACGTTTTGCTAAGCCGACCGCCGTAGCGGCGCTTGGTTTTGTGCTAAATAGCACAAAACATGTGCCGCGGAGGTGGGTCGGCTTGAGCTGATGGTTAGATTGTTATCCATCACCGCCGCCAAAGCCTCCTTCATTATTTGAATTATCTGCTTGTTTACCTACTGACGCACCAGGTGCACTGTCTATCCCATCGTTTCGGTTGGAACTGAAACCGTATTTTGGTGAATATAGACCTAAAGCAAATAGCGCAATACCAAGAACAATAACGAGCGGATACTTTAATATACTGTATTCAGATAACACGCCGCCCCTAGCAATAAATCCTACTATCGCGAAAATTGCACCGGTTAGTGCTAGCGATATTCTTAGTTTATCTGGTAAGTCTATTTTCATTATTTTTCAATCTAACGTTCACGATAACAGGCAAACCGGAGTGGCGGTTTAGCTGTGCTAGCGTAGCGACAAGCACAGCTAAAGTGCCGCGGAGGTTTGTCCTTGTTGAT
>JBDLJH010000008.1:0-133154 GCA_039714395.1 Pseudomonadota bacterium
GCTCTGCCGCGATGTTTAATCAAATCGCGCTGGAAGCGCTCCTACAACATTTTGCCCTATCAATCCTGGTCGCCAATCTTCCCCTCGCTACTGTAGGAGCGGCTCTGCCGCGATGTTTAATCAAATCGCGCTGGAAGCGCTCCTACAACATTTTGCCCTATCAATCCTGGTCGCCAATCTTCCCCTCGCTACTGTAGGAGTGGCTCTGCCGCGATGTTTATCAAATCGCGCTGGAAGCGCTCCTACAACATTTTGCCCTATCAATCCTGGCCGCCAATCTTCCCCTCATTACCACTGAGTAGATTCCGGATATTGGAGCGATGACGCCAGATCAGAAGCACGCTGACCACCACTAATAATATGATGAACTCCCGCTGCGGTGTCAGTAGCCAGCAGTAGAGCGGGGTCAGTACCGCGGCGATCAGCGCGGAGAGGGAGGAGATGCGAAACACCTTTGCCATCACCAGCCAGGTGACGAATGCCGCCAGCGCCACCTGCCAGGAAAGCCCCAGGATCACCCCCAGTGCCGTCGCCACCCCCTTGCCACCCTGAAAGCCGAAGAACACCGGATAGAGATGGCCGAGAAAGGCGGCGAGAGCAATAAGTGCCAGAGTCTGTGGATCCATTTTCAGGGCCAGACCGAGCAGTACCGGCAGTAAGCCTTTAAGAAAATCACCGAACAGAGTCACCGCTGCCGCCTTCTTGCCGCCGAAACGCAACACATTAGTGGCCCCGGGATTTTTCGAGCCAAGGGTGCGCGGGTCGGGTAGTCCCATCAGCTTGCAGGTGATGATAGCGGTAGAGAGCGAACCGAGCAGGTAGGCAAAGGTAATCAGGATAAGTTGTAGGGTGATCATTGTCTGGTGTCATTTTTATTTGTGGTGGCGGGGATTATACGGCCTTGTTCTTAAGGAGTCTGCCAGATTTAGTGTGGCTACTGCGCTGGTGGGAGAGCGGCCCAAATCTTCTCGATTTTTCGTTGCGTAGCACCACTATGCGCCTCTAAAGCGAGAAGATTTGTTCTCGCTCTCCTACCATGCTCGCTATGCCCCCTTAAAACAGACAGGCTCCAATGCTTCGAGCTTGGCAGTGAATTAGTTGAATGGGTATAGTTATGCTCCAATTTGCCGCAGAGACCATGTGACCATGGATATCATCTACCTCAAAGAGCTGAATATCGACACCGTGATCGGCATCTACGACTGGGAACGGCGTATTAAACAGACCGTCTGTTTCGATCTGGAGATGGCAACGGATATTCGTAAGGCCGCTGCCTCTGATGCCATCGAGCATACCCTCGACTACAAATCGGTGGCGAAGCGGCTGATTCAATTTGTTGGTGAGAGCCAGTTTCAGTTGGTGGAGACCCTTGCCGAGCGTGTCGCCGAGCTCATTGTCACTGAATTCCGGGTGCCTTGGGTAAAGGTCACCCTCAACAAGAAGGGTGCGGTACGCCACGCTGCCGGGGTGGGTATCCTGATTGAACGTTCCGCCAGTGATTACCAGGAGGCGTGATGGCCCGGGTCTACCTCAGCATCGGCAGTAATATAGACCGCGAGGTGAATATTCGTGGCGGTGTTGCCGACCTGAAAAAACAGTTTGGTGAACTGACGCTTTCTAGTGTCTACGAGAGCGAGTCGGTGGGTTTTGATGGTGACAGTTTTTATAATCTGGTTGCCGTTCTCGATACCGATGAGGAGGTGGAGGTTGTCTCAAAAATCCTTCACGACATTGAGGCCGAACATGGTCGTACCCGTGAGGGGCCCCGCTTCTCCTCACGTACCCTCGACATTGATCTGCTTACCTATGACGATCTGGTGAGCCAGGACAACGGCCTCGAGCTGCCGCGTGATGAGATCACCAAAAATGCCTTTGTACTCTGGCCGCTGGCGGAGATCGCCGCAGATGTAAAACATCCGGTTCTTAAACAGACGTATGGTGAGTTGTGGCAGGCCTTTGATAAGAACAAGCAGTCGCTGTGGCCGGTGGAGTTTCAGTGGTAGAGGTGATTCGGCCCGTAGCACTCAATGGGCCGGATAATGATGGCGAGGCGCTGCTGCAACTGCTCGACAGTTATGCCCGCGACCCGATGGGCGGTGGTAAGCCGCTCCCCGAACAGGTACAGCAAAACCTCATCCCCCAACTAAAAACACGCAACGACTATCTTGGCGTGATCGCTTTTCAAAATAATCAGCCAGTCGGCCTCATTAATGCCTTCGAGGGCCTCTCTACCTTCGCCGCCCGCCCACTGTTGAATATTCACGATGTCATTGTTGCCCGTGAGTTTCGCGGCAACGGCCTGGCGCAGCGCATGATGAGTGAATTGGAACAGCTGGCCCGCCAACGTGGCTGTTGCAAACTTACCCTGGAAGTCTTGAGCAATAATAGCGCGGCACAAAAGGCCTACCGCAAGTTCGGCTTTGCCGCCTATGAGTTGGATCCCGAGGCGGGGCAGGCGCTGTTCTGGCAGAAGCCGATCTGATTATGGGTTACTGTATTCGCTGAAAACAACAAGGAAGGGTGATATGGACAGTGGGAGTAAAGCAGGGGAGGCAAGCCAGTGAGATTGATTCGCCTGTTAAAGAACGACCTGGCGCGGGAGTCTGCCGAATGGGTGGATGAGAATATCATCTCCACCGCGCAGGCGGAGCAGATCAGTCAGCGCTACGGCGTTGATTACCACCAGGCGCAAAGCCGTTCGCTGGGTTACATGGTGCTGGTGGGGCTGGCTTACCTCTTTATCGGCCTTGCCGTGATCACCCTGCTCGGGCATAACTGGGATGAGATCCCTCGCGCCCTGAGAATGGGTGGCCTTATCATCATCACCCTTATCGTCCAGGCACTGGCCCTGCGCAAACAACTGGCGGGGCAGGAGGGAGGGGCTACCGCCCTGTTCCTGCTGGGCAACATGCTCTATGGCGCCTCGATCATCCTCATCGCCCAGATCTATCACCTGGGCGAGCATATGCCGGACGGCATCTACTGGTGGGCTCTCGGCTCGCTCCCCTTCGCGTTGCTGCTGAAAAATCCCTGGCTGATGTTGCAAAGCCTGCTGCTGGCGGTGATCTGGTTCATGGTGGAGAGCAGCATGGGCTTCTATCCGCTCACCTTCCCGCTATTCATCATCGCCGCCCTCTACGTGCTGCGCAACGGCAGGCAGAGCATGTTGTTGTTCCTGCTGAGCGTGGTGTCGATCATCGGCTGGTTCGAGTACAGCATGGCCGAGTTGTGGCGCGAGCCTGGGCGCTACGACTTTAGCGTCGAACACATCGCCCTGGGTGCCGCGCTGTTCATCTTCGCCCACAGCGTTAGTCAGTGGCTGGCGCACCTGCCCTCACCCACTGCCCGCGACTACGGCGCACTGCTCAGCGTCTGGTGTCTGCGCTTCGCCCTGGTGTTTATGCTGGTAATGAGCTTCGAGCTGCCGTGGGAAGGGCTGCTCACCGCGCAGTGGCGCCACAGCGAACAGATGATTGCACTGCTGCTGCCGCTCCTCGGCGGTGCACTGTTTCTGGCATACCGCAACGGCAGGTTACAGCCCACTATCACCTTCGTTGGCTACTTCCTCTTGATACTCACCTTCGTGATGGTCTCGGAGGCAAAAGACGACGCGGTGACCCTGCAAGTGGTCGACAACATCGCCCTCGTTGCCGCGGGCGGCTGGCTGATCATTCGTGGCATCCACCACGGCATCTCCCACTACTTCTTCCTCGGCGTCGCCACCATCCTTATCACCGCCCTGTTGCGCTACATCGATCTTATCGGAAACTACCTTGGGGCCGCCGCCCTGTTCATCGTCTTTGCCCTGCTACTGCTGGGCGCCGCCCGCTACTGGAAAATGCTGCACAACCGGGAGGAGGCGAAATGAAAAACTGGCTTACAAAGGGGTTGGTGATTGCCATCCTGCTACAGGGCCTGATCCTCATCGGCATGTACGCCAGGGCCTCACTGCCACTGTGGATCGGCACCGAGATCCGTGTGAAGACGCAACCGGTCGACCCGCGCTCCCTGTTCCGGGGCAACTATGCGCGCCTGCGTTATGACTTCTCCACCATTCCGTACGATGAGTTTATGGCAGACGCGGCGTTGCGAAATGGCGAGAAGGTCTACATCAGCCTGCAAAAAAATGCCTCCGGCCTCTATGAATATGCCGATGCCTGGCTTGAGGAGCCCGAAGAGGGGATCTACCTGCGCGGCCGCGTGGAGCAAAGAAGATACACAAGTGCCCGCGGGCCGGTACGCATCAAATACGGCATCGAGGCCTACTTCGCCCCTAAGGAGAAGGCACTGGCACTGGAGAAAGAGCTGCGTGATGGTGGCGTGGCGGTACTGATGGTTGGCGATGATGGTCATGCAAGGATAAAGGCGGTTGTGAGTAATGGGGGTGGGGAGCAGTAGTAAACGGCTGATACACAGTAAATTACCACATCACAGGTTGTCACTTGACAACCCGTTCAGACATAACTAGATTAATATGAACTAAGGATGGTGTATGGCAAGGAAGAGACACTCCAGGCGACCCGGATGAGGAGCAGAGATGATGAACGAATATGACTTCACGCTAAAATTCAGCCTCCCCGATCCAGAAACCACAGCGGAAGAATACGTCGATGCCCTCATCGCCGCGGGCTGTGATGATGCGCTTATCGGTATCGGTCAACAGGGCCGCATTGCTCTCAACTTTATCCGCGAGGCCGACAGCGCCATGCAAGCTGTTCAATGTGCAATAGAAGAGGTGCGGCAGGTCATTCCCAAGGCAAGGCTCATCGAAGCGACCCCCGATCTTGTCGGCCTTACCGACGTAGCCGAACTGCTTGGCTTCTCTCGTCAAAACATGCGTAAGATCATGCTAAACGGCGGTGCCTCATTCCCCCCCCCGCTGCACGACGGCAAACCCGCTATCTGGCACCTCGCGAAGATCCTTGTCTGGCTAGCAGATAACGGCAGCTACAGCATTGATGAATCCCTTAACGATCTTGCCAGGGTGAATATGGGCCTGAATATCGTGAGGGAGATGGGAGAGGTAGATAGTCGTGAACAGCGTGAGTTGTTGTTGTTAATGGCATGAAATATTCGGATTTTTCTGTTTTAGACTTTACAGGGCATTAACCCGTTTAATTTTTATTAGTCGTAGGGTGGGCAGGTCTTATTGCCCACGTGGCAGCTCATGTTGTTGACGCTATACAAAGTACGTTTGAATCGACGTACGTTAGTATTGACGTATGATGACGGCTCGGTAGGCTGGGCAACTATGCCCAGCGATATAGGTAAGTAGAAAAGTGTGTGAGTTTAAGAGAAATAATGGCTGTGATAGTTTGATTGGGTAGAGTCGAGCTTGGTATAGGGCATGTGAAATGTGGCGGAGCAAGGAGTGAGTCGGTACTCCTAATTCCTTTGTACCATTTTTTCAAATAATGTGGCTTGGAAAGACCTGATCCCATTTTTTTCTCCTGCCCCTGTGGCAGGTATGAGACAAACCTACTTTGAAAACATCAGCATCTAATTAACTCAGTCAAAATGGACAAAAGAAATAAATGCCTCTGTTTCAACAAAAAATAATTGAGAAGGCCCTGGGTACAAACCTGGCCCCGATCCCCGAAGAGCCACTGGCCATCTTGCAGAGCTGGAAGGAGAAGATTGAAAACGGCAGCCTTGAAAATCAGAATGAGGTGGCTATTCACTCCCCCTTTACCCAGAGTATCGTCGCCGGAGTGTTGGGATACACCCCCTTTGGTACAGAAGATAGCTGGACTGTTTCGCGGGAATACGGTGTTGCCAGTGGTGCCGTCGATCTGGCGCTGGGACACTTTAGTGATGACAAGGCGAGTGATAGCGTACTTGCCCCGTTCGAGCTTAAAGGTGCAAAAACCAAAGACCTCGATGCCATCATGCCCGGTCGCCATAAGACCCCGGTGCAGCAGGCGTGGGAATATGCCAAAGATATAAAGGGTGTCCAGTGGGTGCTGGTCTCCAATTATGTCGAGATCCGCCTCTACGCCGTTAGTGAAACCTCTCTGGTCTATGAACAGTTCAATCTTGCTGAGCTAACCGACCCAAAACAGTACGCCCACTTTATCCTGTTGCTCCATGCCGACAATCTTCTCAGCGGCAAAACAGCGCAACTGCTTAACCAGAGTCTGCTGGCCGATAAAGAGATCACCACCCAACTTTACGACGACTATAAAACCCTGCGCGAAACCCTGATCACCCACCTGATTGCCGACAATCCGCAGAAAGAGGCCACAGCGTTAATCGCCCCTGCGCAAAAGCTGCTTGACCGCTTCCTCTTTGTCGCCTTTGCCGAAGATAAGGCGCTGATCCCTGATAAAACCATTCAGCAGGCCTTCGAGCACGCCGACCCCTATAACCCACGCCCCATCTACGAAAACTTTAAGGGGCTGTTCAGCGCTATCGATCAAGGCAATGCGGCACTTAACATTCCCGCTTATAACGGCGGTCTCTTTGCCACAGACGACGAGTTAAATCAGCTAAACGTTACCGATGAGGTCTGCCACGCGGTCAATGAACTGGCTAAATACGACTTCGACTCTGAGGTCTCCGTTACCGTACTCGGCCATATCTTCGAGCAGTCTATTGCCGACCTGGAGGCACTTACCGCCCAGGTTGAAGGGGGCGAACTGCCTACTCCCAGCCAAAAGGGACGCGCCGTATCCGGTAAGCGAAAACGTCAGGGCGTGGTCTACACCCCCGACCACATCACCGCCTTTATCGTCGAACACACACTCGGTAGCCACATTAATGAACGCTTTCTTCAACTGCTGGCCGAGTATGGCAAGTTTAAAGATGATGAAACTATTCAGTGGAAAAAGGGCAAACAGACCGAGCTTAAATTCTGGTACGCCTGGCAACAGACCCTGACCGAGATCAAGGTGGTTGATCCCGCCTGTGGCTCAGGGGCTTTTCTGGTGGCCGCCTTCGACTATCTGCACGGCGAATACCAGCGCATAAACGACAAACTGGCCGAACTAACCGGCCAACATTCGGTACTGGATCTCAACAAGGAGATCCTCACCAATAATCTCTACGGCGTCGATATCAATCCCGAGTCGATAGAGATCAGTAAACTATCGCTCTGGCTCAAGACCGCAGAGCGCGGCAAGTCGCTCACCTCGCTTGATGCCAATATTGTTGCCGGTAACAGCCTTGGCCTTGATGCACCGGCTCTCGAGGCGGAGTTCTGCTGGAAAGAGGCATTCCCTGAGATCATGGGGCTGGGCGGTTTTGATGTGGTATTGGGGAATCCGCCTTATGTGCGCATGGAGCTATTGAAAGAGATCAAGCCGTGGCTTGAACAGAATTATGAAGTCGTTTCAGATCGTGCTGATCTCTATGCTTACTTCTTTGAGCTGGGGCACAAACTACTCAAGCCCGGCGGACGGTTGGGCTACATCTCATCTTCCACCTTCTTTAAGACCGGATCGGGTGAGCCGCTACGTCGTTATCTTGCGACTCAGACTACGTTGGAGAAGATCGTCGATTTTGGTGAGCTTCAGGTGTTTGAAGGGGTCACCACCTATCCAGCCATTTTGATACTCAGGCAAGATGCCCCACAGGTAGAGAGTAAGCTAAAGATTTTGCCGCTGCGGGACAAACTGCCCGATAATTTAGATCAACATTTTTCTCAACAGAGTGGCTTAATGCTGCAATCACAGTTGAGTGAGCAGAACTGGCACTTGGAAGATGAGAATCTAGCTAATTTACGTAAAAAATTGACCACAGATAGGCCAACAATAAAAGAGGTTTACGGTCCACCCCTACGCGGTATTGTGACTGTTCTCAATGATGCCTTTGTTATTGATGAAAAAACACGTGATGAACTCATAAGTGAAGACCCACGATCTGAGAAATTACTCAGGCCTTTTCTTGAGGGTAAAGATCTTAAGAGATGGCATGCCGAACCACGTGAACTATGGCTGATTTATATACCTAAGGGAAAAATTAACATTAATGACTACCCCGCTGTGCAAAAGTGGTTATTTCCTTTTAAGGAGAAGTTAGAGAAAAGGGCAACCAAGCAGGAATGGTTTGAATTACAACAGGCTCAGTTGGCTTATGCACCGTCATTTGAGGGTGGAAAAATACAATATGCACATTTTAGCCCATCACCATTATTTCACTACAATGCTGAAGGTCACTATTCAAATGACAAATGCTACATTCTCCCGACAGATGATAGTTATGTTTATGGGCTATTAACTAGTAATGCTCTTTGGTTTCTGATTAAGGCACTTTGTCCCCCCAAACGCGGTGGATATCATGAGCTTCGTGTGCAATATATGGAAACACTACCTGTTCCAAATGCCTCGGCAGAACAGAAAGATTCAATTGGAAAATTAGCAGGACAGTGTCAGCGGTTGTCAGAACAACGCTATTCCATAGAAAACAACTTCCGCCGCCGACTCCCCGATCTCTGCCCACCAGAGTTGGAGCCAAAACTAAACAACAAACTAAAAAGCTGGTGGCTACTCGACTTTACAGAGCTGCAAAAGGCGATCAAGAGCGTATTTAAAACTACCATCCCCATCGCAGAGCGTAACGAGTGGCAAGACTACTTCGAGGGTGAAAAGACAAAGATCGCCGACTTCAATCAACAGATCACCCAACTCGAAGCGGAGCTTAATAAAGAGGTATATCAACTATTTTACCTTACCGCAGAAGAGATCGCGCTTGTTGAAGGGTAGAGGAATTACAGGTGATTCAAACAACACCCGGCGCAATGCCCGTTGGTTATTGCGCCCTACGAGCTGTTGTGCAGAGTTTTAGATGGGAAAGAAAATGACTTTTGATTTGCAAAGCCTTGAACTTCTGGAAACTTATGAATTCAATGTTATTGTTGAGGATGGCAAGGAAAGGTTCGCAGGGAAGCTGAATCTAGCTCCTGAGAAAACAACAATTACTATAATGGGAGAGCAGCATAATGAACGGAAATGTTCAATTGGATGGGATAACCTTAGTCAACTAACATGTACTGACATAAATAAGAAATTCTTCCTATATGATCTCAGGCTCTGCAGAGCAAGAAATAGTTCGATTAGTCGGCACCCAAAGTCAATAGGTTATTTTGAAGCCGTGTTTGAGGTTGGCTTTGTTGTATTTTGTCCCTTCGATGTTTATGAGGATAATTTTGTTGAGTCAATAAATATTCATTCTGAGGCCATAAATGACTGGGTTGGAAATACAGTTACTCAAGAGAACATCCTTAGTTACTACCGCAACAAAAAACCATTATTTAATTATGCTGGAGCTCTCGATGAATTTGTTGTTGGTATAGATGGCGTGGGTACTCTTGGGGTGCCTTATAATTTGTCAATGCATGTTTCATCTCTAGACTTCAAGTCTGGAATATTGTTTCCGCCATCATTGTTAATGCATTTCAATCGATGTGTGGATGCAGAAGAAATGAAGCGGCTGTACGACAAGATTTACAATCTAATATCTTTTTTGGTTGGGAATGACGTTCTGGTAAGTAAGGTTGATATTGGGTGTGGTGGATTAAGATTTAGTAATAGCGGTTCACTTTACTACTCTTCTAGGTCGTTTAGGCCAAAATATAATGATGGAGTTACACTCTTTCCTCTAGGTAAAGATCTCAGATTTGACTCGCTAGGTCTTCCGTCAATGCCTTTAGGTATTTTCAATAATTATTTCTCTCTAAGTGATACCGAAATTGAGTATTGGGGGAAATACCTGAAATACAAAAGAATGAATAATGTTGAAGAGCGATTTCTTGGTTATTTTCGCCTGTTAGAGGCGCTGGTTTTTAAGCAGAAGTCTTACCTTGATGAGGCTGTGTTGGCCAATCTTTGCGAAAAGTCCAAAGCATATTTGATAAGGAAGTTTGATGACGAGAAGAATGTAAAAAGATTTTTGAGGGGTGTGCCTCGTTATAACAAATCTAAATATAATACTGAAAAATGCATCCAAGATTTTTATGAGCTAATGCCAGTCGAGTTGTCGAGTAAGTGGAAATTTAAGAAATGTGACATTGGTGGCATGTGTAAGCTCCGCAACGACATTACCCATGCAAATGAGTATTACGAAAGTGAGGGAGAGATTGAAGGAAAAACAAAGTTCATAGAAAGCCTTCTTGTTTTGGCTCTTTGTTTGAAGCTTGGTGTTGACTTGAAGGTGTCTGTCGAATTTATCTATCGAATTAGTGGATATCAGTTGATAGCCTCAACAGAGTGAAAATAATATTGTAAAAAGGAAAATAAAAAAAGAGGACAATAGGGTCAGGTGACCCTGTAAATAATTCTGTGTAACTGCCAGAGTTAAACGTAATCTTTCAAGCGGTCTTCGAACTCAATCATAAATCGGTTCAAGGCCGTTTTCCAATTCCGAATGTAATTAAAGGGGGGAAACGAGGGTCAGGTCTCGTATTGTTGCATTTCACATACACGAGGGTCGTAGTCAGAACACACTACCTCATTAAATTATGTTCGCGGCAAAGCCGCTCCTACCATGCCCTAATATCTTTAACTCGTGGGTTATCTTCAGAGTGATATCTCAGCATCAGAAGTGTCACGTAGCTGACGCAACGTGACCTACAACTGGTTAATAGTTCTGAGGACACAATACTTAATTACCCAGCGAGAAGGGGAACAGGGCCTGGTCTTTCCCTTTGCTTTTACCAGCCTGGGTAGAAGAAAAGGAGGCCAAGTCTAGACTATAAACTTATTGTAGACCCTGTAACGTGGGTCTCGTTCTTTTTCATGAAGAGGCTAAATTATTAAGATCGCACGAATTCAAATAATGGCTGGTAGTCGTGGATATCTGCACTACGAAGTGCATCAATATATGATCGTCTTGTTTCATTAGCATTTACCAGATTTTCACGTCCCCATGTAAAGCGTGGCTGGTCTAGTGCTGCAAGTAATAGGTCTGCTGCTAAACGTGCGTGGCGGCCATTGCCATTTGGAAAAAGATGTATCCAAACAAGCCTATGATGAAATCTTACAGCGATTTCATCAGGTGGAAATGTAGCATTTTCTGCCCAAAACCGAACGTCGTCTAATAGCTGGCGTAGTTCTATAGGAATACGGTATGCATCAACGCCTATGTTTTTTCCAGTATTGCGATGCATCCCTGCCCATTTCCAAACCCTGTTAAACATCCGTTTATGCAGGTTATCTAAAAATTTCTCAGAAAGTACATCACGTTTTTGGTTAAACGCCCATTCCTCAGCGTCAATAATATTGGACTGCTCAGCCTCATTGAGTTCTGATCTTAGAGTGATATAGGAAGGAATAAGGCCATCTAGTTCTTCTTGCGTTAGAGGGGTGGAGGCATCGTCCTGTTCGATCAGAGGATCTGTCATTTATCCTCCCAAAGTTTAGAGCTGCTTTGCATGATTATTTTGTCAATAAGCTGTTTTAATTGTTCATTTTCATCCAACTCATCAACATCTTGAGCTTCTAGTCTCATACTATGGCTAGTGGAATCCAGGCGATTTCTGGCAAGAAGAGTAGCCCGTTCCCTGACTATGTTATCAAGTGAATTTCTGGGCACGAGAGCATAAACAACACGGCAATCCAGTGCGTGGGCTGCGCGCTCCAGAGAAGCTAGAGTAATTGAGCCGGATTTTTCAGCTTTTTCAATTGCTACAGCACGAGGTTGGCTAACGCCCAGCCGTTTACCAAGCTGCTTTGTGGTCATGCCTAGAGCTTCTCTTATTGCTTTTATCCAGCCATAAGGCGGGCGGGCAAGGTTGTCCGCGCCTTGTAGCAGTTTCAGGCGCTTATCTAATTGACGGCGAGCTGTGGCTCTATCTTGTGCGCGCATAATAATAACCCTTACATTATATTCAGCTAAATTATATATAATATATATGTTATCAATAGTCAATGAGAAAATAATGTAACTATTATTGAATCAACAATAATAGGGGACGTACCACGTTGTAAGGAAAATAGGGTCAGGTCTTTCCGTGCCACATTATTCATTTCCTTTTACTATACGACTTATCGTCGAATAGTGTTTATTAAAATACTCACCGAGCTCTTTTAATGTGCAAAACCAGATCAGAGGGCAATAGCTTTTAATATTAGAGAATAATGCTTTCTAACCCAGTTTGATTCTTCTCCTGCGGGGAATTGCTGCCCAGCCTACGTCACTGCTTCGCTATATTGTCCGCTTATCTCATTGCGAACGAAGTGAAGCAATCTGGATTTGTGTTAGAGATTGCTTCGGAAACCCCCGTCCCGCAATGACGTTTATGATTTAACTGTTTAGGGATCTCCCCCCATCCACCGTCAAAATATGGCCACTGGTGTAGTGCGCATCCCGCGCCAGAAACAGCACCGCATTAGCAATATCCTGCGGATTACCCTGGCGCTTGAGGAAGGTGCGTTCCAGAATCTTCTGTTTGGTGGTGTCGTCCATATCATTTTCCGGCCAGAGGATCGCCCCCGGCGCGACGCCGTTGACCCGTACCTCCGGCCCCAGTTCGCAGGCCAGTGACTTGGTCATCATCACCAGCCCAGCCTTGGCCATGGAGTAGACAGGGTGTTCCTTTAGTGGCCGTTCCGCATGGATATCGACGATATTGATGATGGCGCCGCGCTGTATCCGCAGGTGTGGTGCCGCCGCCTGGGCGAGGAAGAAGGGGGCCTTGAGGTTGGTGCCGATGAGGTCATTCCACTGGGTTTCAGTGACACTACCTACCGGGGTGGGATAAAAGGTGGAGGCGTTGTTGACCAATACATCGAGTCGGCCCCAGGCAGCATGTGCCTGCTCCACTAGCTGTGGCAGCACCGCGGCATCGTGCAGATCGCCCTGCACCAGTGACACCGAATCGGGGCGGATGGCGTGCAGTTGCGCCTGTAATGCTTCGGCTCCGGCGCTGGAGTTACGGTAGTGCAGAACGATATTGGCCCCTGCATCGTGTAGAGTGTGGGCCGTGGTGGCACCGATGCGATGGGCACCACCGGTGATGAGGGCCACTTTGCCGTCGAGGCTGCTAATTGTGTTCACTGACTTCTCCATGCTGGCCGGGAGTGGCACACTGTACTGTCTATTCTAACGCAACTGGATCCAAAGACGATGGCGGGTAGAGAGGGTGCAAACCACTTCAAGGGGATGGCGGCACAGGGTAACGCAGGTGAGCTGCCGCCGCCCGATGCCGTGGCGCAGGCACACAGCGAGCAGCTACAGGCGCATATCCGCGATGTAATCGATGCCGACGGTGGTCGCATCGACTTTGCCCGCTTTATGCAGCTCGCTCTCTATGCGCCGGGACTTGGCTACTACAGTGCGGGCAGCCGCAAGTTTGGCGAGGCGGGAGATTTTGTTACCGCCCCGGAGATCTCCAGCCTCTTCTCTCGCTCCCTGGCCCGACAGTGCCAGGAGGTGTTGTCCTGTATCGGTGGCGATATTCTTGAGTTTGGTGCCGGTAGTGGGACCATGGCCACCGATATTCTTGGCGAGCTGGATAGACTCGGCTCTCTGCCCGAGCACTATTTTATTCTTGAGATCAGTGCAGATCTGCGTGAGCGTCAGCGCGAAACGTTGCAGCAGAAGGTGCCACTACTGGCTGAGCGGGTGGTGTGGCTGGATGCCCTGCCCGAGAGTTTTGAAGGGGTGGTGTTGGGCAATGAGGTGCTCGATGCGATGCCGGTGCACCGCTTTCACATCAGCGAGGGTGAGCCACGCGAGCTGTATGTGATGTGGGATGGTAAGCAGTTCGCGCTGGAAGAGGGTGCGGTCGATGCAGCGCTTTACTCACGGTTGCAGGCACTGCAAAGTGAATTTGGCCTGACTGAGGGCTACCAGTCTGAGATCAACCTGATGGCCGAGGAGTGGGTTGCCGGGCTTGGCAACTGGCTTAAGCGCGGTGTCGCCCTGCTTATCGACTACGGTTTTCCCCGCGCCGAGTACTATCACCCACAACGTAGTGGTGGCACCCTTATGTGCCACTATCGTCACCGTGCCCATGATGATGCCTTGAGTTTAATTGGTTTGCAGGACATTACTGCGCACGTTGATTTTACCGCGGTGGCCGAGGCGGCACTGGCGGCGGGGTTGTCGGTTCGTGGTTTTGCCAATCAGGCCAACTTCCTGATCGGTTGTGGTCTGACCGAGCTTCTTGCTGAGGAGGAGGGCGATAGCCGAACTCAGTTGAGTCTGGCCGCCGAGGTGAAGACCCTGACCCTGCCCTCCGAGATGGGGGAGCTGTTCAAGGTGATCGCCCTGAGCCGGGGTTGGGAAGGAGGATTGCGGGGATTTGCGCTACGTGATGAGCGCGCTCGGCTGTAGCGAGACTAATTAAAGCTGCTCAACTCACGGCGGCGAAGCTGCAGCAGCTGGGTGTAACTCCGGGCCATCGATTTTTCATAGGCACAGTCGCCGGTTTGTCCGATGGCGATAAGGCGTGCCTCCAGATAAGCGATCTCCTCCAGCAGGCGACCGTGGCTGTGGTCGCGGTGCGGTGTCGGCGTGGTATAGGTTTGCGCTAGCATATTCATTTTATTCCTCCTGCTCTTATTAGTTAATGCGATAAGTCTGGCCTCACCAGGTGTAAACGTTATGACGGTTTGATGAATTTTTTGTGACGGGACCACGCTGCTGTCATGGGACAAACGCGTTATCATGAGGCCCTTGTCAAACTGAATGATAAATGGGGGACAATGTGTCCGAACGACTGCAACAGACTCAGGCGATGTTGGCCAAACACCACCGCGATGGTGAGCGTTTCGCTGAGATGATGAAACAGACCTTTGCCGACCGTTTTAACGATCTGTTCTGGGCCGAGTGGGACAGGTGGATCACGCCGGTCTACTCCGATGCCCCCGTGGTGGTAGACCTGGGCACCGGCCCCGGCTTGTTCCTTAACGCGCTGGCCGAGCGCGCCCCCGGCATTCGCGCCATCGGTGTTGAGTGTGCCCCCTACATGCTGCAGGCGGTGGGTGAGTTGCCTGCAGGCTGTGAGATCATCAGTGAAGATCTACATGACCCTAAGCTGCCATTAGCCGATAACTCGATCGATGCGGTTAACGCCTCGGTAGTGCTGCATGAGATGAGTCAGCCGTTACGTACCTTGCGTGAGGTATATCGCTGCCTTAAACCGGGTGGTCGCTTCTATATTCACGACTGGGTGCGCGCGCCACTGGAGGTCTATATTCGTGCCCAGACCGAGGAGATGCGTGTGTTTGATGACGCAACCCCGGTCGATGAACTGGAAGACCTGTTTATTCACTTTATCGAACACAACCGCTTTAGCCGTGAAGACCTGATCTATATGCTCAATATGAGTGGCTTTGCTGTACTGCACAGTGAGATAAGCAAGGAGGGGCGCTTCGCTCATATCGTTGCAGAGAAGCGCGCCGGATAATTACGGAATAAAATAATGGAATTGCTGCAAATAGTACTGCTAGCCCTGTTGCAGGGGTTAACCGAATTTCTTCCCGTCTCCAGCTCAGCGCATCTGATCCTCTTTCCCAGGTTGAGCGGCTTTGCCGATCAGGGGCTGGCCTTTGATGTGGCGGTACATGTCGGCACCCTCGCCGCAGTGGTCTGGTATTTTCGTCGTGAGCTAAACACAATGACGCGCGACTGGTTGGCCTCTATCGCCCGGCGTGAACGGGTGGGAGACAGTAACCTGATGTGGGCGGTGGGCTTTGGCACGATTCCGGTGGGGCTGGCCGGTCTGCTGTTTAAGGATGTGATCGAAACCTCGCTGCGTGAACCGCTGGTTATCGCCATCACCACGGTTCTCTTTGGTCTGTTGTTGTGGTGGGCCGACCGTCAGGGCAAGCGTGAGCGCAGTGAGCATACAATCGGTTGGCGTGAGGTGGTGGTGATCGGTGTTGCACAGGCTATTGCCCTGATCCCCGGCACCTCACGTTCAGGTATCACCATGACCGCCGGACTGATGATGGGGCTAACCCGTGCTGCCGCCGCACGTTTCTCCTTTCTGCTTTCGATACCGGTGATCCTGCTGGCAGGTGGCCTCAATACGCTGGAGCTGATGCATGCCGAGGGCGCGGTGGACTGGAGTGCACTGATCCTTGGTAGTGTGCTCTCGGCGATCAGTGCCTATCTTTGCATTACTCTCTTTTTGCAGCTGTTAGAACGTATCGGCATGTTTCCCTTCGTCGTTTACAGGCTGTTGCTTGGGGCGGTGCTGCTGGGGATTTATCTCTAATGCGTCCACTGCGTTTCACTAAATTGTGGCTGGCACTGGGTTGGCTGGTGGTTGGGACGGTGATCTACCTTTCGCTGACACCACACCCCGTTAACCTTTCGATTAGTTATGGCGACAAGGTGGGGCATTTTGTCAGCTATGCCCTGTTAATGGGCTGGTTTGTACAAATCTATCAAAGCCGTTTAATGCTGGTTTTCCACGCCCTGTTCTTTATCGCTACCGGAGTGGTACTGGAGTACCTGCAGAGTTATTACGGGCGCTACTTTGAGTATGCTGATATGGCGGCTAATACAGGTGGCGTGCTGCTGGGTCTGCTGCTGCTGTTAACACCATGGAAGTTGTTGCTGCTGAGATGGGAACGAAGATTTTTTCCAGCACCATAGATGGCGCTATACTGCGCTGCCCTGAATTACCACCAACCTGAATTAATATGCTTGAAAGTCTCTCCATTAGTCAGTTGCTGCTGGCTGCACTGATCATCTTTGGCGCCTATTTGATGCGCGGCATTGCCGGCTTCGGTTCAGGGCTGATCGCTATTCCACTGCTGGCGTTGATGTTGCCGCTTACCATTGTTGTACCGATGGTCGGTCTGCTCGACTACATCGCCTCTACCAGCCACGGCATGAAACATCGCCAGTCGATTCAGTGGCGCGAAATCTTTCCGCTGTTGCCTTTTACCTTCGCTGGAGTATTAACCGCCCTCTATCTGTTCAAGACGCTGGATGGTGAATTGCTACGTAGCGCCCTTGGTGGTTTTATCGTGCTCTATGCCTTTTACTCGCTGCTTAGTTCAGGCCCCGGTTTTCGTGGGTCGCGCCTCTGGGCGGCACCTGCTGGCGGGCTGGGTGGTCTCATCGGTACTCTGTTTGGTACCGGAGGCCCCTTCTATGTGATCTACCTGCGGTTGCGTCATCTCGACAAAACGGCCTTTCGTGCCACCGCCGCCACCATTTTTCTTATCGACGGCAGTAGTCGTATCGTCGGTTACTTTTTCTCGGGTTTCTATCAACTGGATACCATGCTGTTGCTGGCAGCGGCGTTACCGGTGATGGTGGTGGGGATGTATATCGGTGGTCATATTCATACCACCATCAGTCAACGTAGCTTTCAGCAGGCGATCGGAGTGTTACTGCTTGGCAGTGGTATGGCGCTGCTGTTGCAATAAGGGGAAAGAGAATGAGAGACCAGAGCTGTCCCTGTGGCAGCGGTAATCCTCTGGATGATTGCTGTGGTCGCTACCACAGTGGTGAGGTCGCTCCCACGGCGGAGGCGTTGATGCGCTCGCGCTATAGCGCCTACGGGCTAAAAAATAGTGCCTATCTGCGTGACACCTGGCACCCCTCTACCTGCCCCGCAGAGCTGAACATCAGTAACGACGACACGCCCTGGCAGCGACTTGTCATTATCACTACGGAAAAGGGTGGGGCGGGAGAGATGGATGGGGTGGTGGAGTTTGCCGCCTTTTATCAGGGAGGGCAGTTACATGAGCGCAGCCGTTTTCTACGCGAAGGTGAGCGTTGGTACTATTTGGATGGTGAGCTATTGCCGCCGCACACTATAGATAAAGCGGGGCGCAATGCCCCTTGCCCCTGTGGTAGTGGCAGGAAATTCAAGCGCTGTTGTGGCTGATGTTTGCTTCAGATACGAAAAAGCCCACCGTAAGGTGGGCTTTGAAATAATGGCGGAGCGGACGGGACTCGAACCCGCGACCCCCGGCGTGACAGGCCGGTATTCTAACCAGCTGAACTACCGCTCCGCAGCTCCCAGCACGAAGCTGAGAGCGCGCTATTCTAGCGGCTTTTGCTGGGGGGTCAAGACCTTTCTGCGCTAATGGGTCGAGACCAGGCCAATGTGATGGTGATGGCGACGATGGCACCAAGCAGGGCAAGGCCCATATCCTTCTGTGCATCCCAGCTGTCGCCCTGAGTACCGAGGTAGGCTTCACCCAGTTCGGGGCTGACAATAACGGCCACTATCATCTCGATCACCTCATAGAAACCGCTAAAGCCGATCACCAGGCTTACGGTAAAAAAGCCTGACCAGCGGCGGCTGGTATGGGCGAGGCGTCGTAGTAATTCATAAAATGGGTAGCCACAGAGCAGGCCGTAGGCGAAGTGGACGATGCGATCAAAATGGTTGCGCTGAAGGTCCATCCACTCCATCAGCCAGAAACCGAAGGGGGTCTCGGCATAGGTGTAGTGGGCGCCGGTGAGGTGCAGCGTCATAAACAGGGTGAGCATGGCGTAGCTGAGGTTGGAGAAGGCAAAGCGCCGGTAGGTGGTGACGAACAGCACACCGTAGATGATGACCAGCAGGTTCTCCAGTAGCCAGTCAAAACGGTTGAAGGGATTGATGGCCGTGATCACCCAGTAGACGAGTAGCCACACTACCATCAACTGTAGCGGGCGGTTATGGCGAAAATCTGGGGTGATGCGTTCCATCTGGGACCTCTATTTTTAGAACAGGTGCTGTGCGATTTGCTCTGCCTTCTGGTAGTCGTGTTCCTCGGCTTTGGTGTGTGCTGTG
Source organism: Pseudomonadota bacterium (assembly GCA_039714395.1). Taxonomy (GTDB): domain Bacteria; phylum Pseudomonadota; class Gammaproteobacteria; order Thiohalomonadales; family Thiohalomonadaceae; genus JAPHSX01. Next base: position 18,689 of record JBDLJH010000008.1, read on the forward strand.
ATGGCGTACTAAGCCAGTGGCTAAACTAGCATGTGACTGATGGAGTTTAAATACGTGTTTATTGCAGATGAGGTTGGTGCCAGTCGAAGACAGCAAACAGTCGAACAAATTCAGCGGGCAGAGGCGCCTCTATAGTGAGAAGTGTACGGCTCTCAGGGTGTGGTAGTGTCAGGCGCTGAGCGTGCAGCAGTAGACGCTGGCAATCGAACTGTTCGCGAAACAGACGGTTGTGGCGCCCTTCGCCATGACTGGTATCACCGATTAGCGGGTGAAAGATATGGTGAAAGTGTTTACGGATCTGTCGCATCCGACCGGTGACGGGTGTTACCCGCACCAGTGAGTAGCGTGCGGTGTTGTAACGACCGACAGGGATCGGCAGCTCTACCGTAGCGAGCCGCTGATAGTCGGTGATCGCCTGTTGTTCTGGTTTGTGGGGCTCTTCGCGCAGCGGGTAGTCGATGTGGCCGCGTTCGTCGGTGTAGCCGCGGACGATAGCCAGGTACTCTTTTTTGATCTCACGTTGCTCGAATACTCCGCACATCTTGCGTGCCGCCTCACTGGAGAGGGCAAACAGGATCACGCCGGAGGTGGGGCGATCGAGGCGGTGGACAGGGTAGACACGCTGGCCGATCTGATCACGCAGGGTCTGCAACAGGAATACTTCATTCTCCTCGGCGATCCAGCTGCGGTGCACCAGCATCCCCGGTGGTTTATCGACGGCGACATAATTGTCATCGTGGTAGAGGATATTGAGTGAGGTGGTTATGTGGTGTTGCGTGTTCACTGTAAAGGTGGCTAAAAGTTCTGTCCGAACATATGACCAACGGCGGTGCAGAGTGCTTCACTTCGTTCGGGGCTACGTAGCTGTGTGAGCAGCACTGGACGCATACCGGGGATGGTGAGCAGGTCGCTCATTACCTGCGCAAAGGCATCCAGGCCAAGAGTATTCTGGGCTAATGCCTCGATGAAGCGCCGCGCTAGTTCCTCTTCGCCAAGTACTAACCAGTTACGTGCCGCAATGGCAGCCAGTACATGGATATCGTGCCCGTGTTCGCTGTCGAGGGCCGCGGTGATGGCCTGGGCCGCAAGTCCCTTGCCACTCAGGGCGAAGGCACGCAATAGCGCGATGATTACATTTAGATCCGCTTCGTCACTGCTTAACTCGGTTTGCAGTCGTGCCAGCAGTGCCTCGGCAAGGGGGGTGGAGAGCGCCTCGTTCTCGAGAAAACCGCACAGTGCGATAAGTGCCGGGGCTGGCAGCTGTGGTAGTGCCTTAAGCGTGATGGCTTCGTTGTTATCCTCGTCGAGACGGGCACTAACATCGGCAAAGCCCTGCAGGCCGACAAAGGCCCACTGCTCGTATCCCGGCTCGCCGCTGAGGTAGTCTCGGGCGTGGGTATAGAAGCGGCTGGGAGGCTGGCTCAGTACCTTGAGCGCCTTGGCGTGAAATCCGGCCATCATGCTCTCTTTGGGCTTGAAGCCGAAGGGGCTTTCTCCCATCGCATCGGTAAATTCACCGCTCTCACGTGCCGCCTGGATGTTGCTGCCCAGTGATTCGAGTAGACCGCGAAGAAAGCTGTCACGTGCCGAGGCAACCAGTTTGCCTGTTTCATCCAGCGGGAATTTAACAAACCAGATGAACTGCTCCTCCTTCTCTTCCTGGTTCCAGCCGAGGATCCCTAACCATGCATGCTGCTGCAAAGGATAGGGGTAGGGTTGATCGCTATTTTCGAAGTGGCGAAAGAGTTCGCTATCGAGTTTGCGAATGCCTCGGCCCAGATCGAACACGCGGTAGCGAGTATGGCTCTGGTCAAAAAAATCACTAAGTGTCTGGGGAATTTGCATACTTACTATTCAGGGTAGGAGCCCCGGAGGCGGGGCGCCACCGGGGGTGTTGCTGTGATGAAGGGGTTCGCGATTTAGTTCGCTCAGTTGTTGCGCTCTTTGCGCTCGGCCCCTTCGTTAACACGCAGGTTACGGCCCATGAACTCCTTACCATCCAGGCCCTTGATTGCCTTGACTGAGGCGCGCCCTTCCATTTCGACAAAGGCGAAGCCGCGTGGACGGCGGGTGGCGCGATCTTTCATGATGCGTACGGAATGTACAGTACCGTATTTGGAAAACAGTGCACTGAGGTCATCGGGTGAGGCCTTAAAAGCCAGGTTACCGACGAAGATAGTCTTTTTCTCGCCGGAGTCAGCCGCGGCACTGCCGCCGCCAAACTGTATAGCGGAGAAGATGCCACCCAGGAGTGCGCCGGCAGCAAGGGTCAGGGTAAAAAGTGTGTTTGTTGCAGTTTCATCCAGCCCGAGTGTGGGGAACAGGAAGTAGCCGATGACGGCCAGCAGGATAGCGACAACAATGGATTTAACTACATTTGCAAAAGAAGGGAAGCTCATTAAAAAATCACCTTATAGGTCTATTTCGTTGTTTCAGTCAAAGTCAGAATCGTGTGGCAGGAACGAGAATTATTATAAAAAAATTGCTGCTGCCAGAATCAGGTCCGCGGGCATTCTAACGTATCTGGCGGTGAAGCTGTAGAGATGGGGCCTAATTACCTTGCTGCATTGGGTTTGCATCATAAACCCCTTATTATTGCTCTCATACGCCTATGTGGAGAGAGAACCTTGTTGTTGAATGTATATATTGATGAACGCAATCACCCTGTCGAGATACCGCCGGGGATGATGGTGGAGGCCGAGGATTTCTTTGCCAAAATGGATGCCGATATGGATCAGGGCTGGCAGATGAGTCGCCAGTGGGTTGAGAATCTCAGCCCGCTTAACCGCTGCCAGGTCGTGGCCGATAAGCTGATGACGGCACTCGATGCCGGGAATGAGACGATGGTGCAGCTGATGGCGGCCTATATCCTTCACCGGGCGCCTGGTGTGGCTGTTGTACGTATCAATACCGATGGCGAGATGCTGGAGACCGAGTTGATGTTGGGCGCTGCCGATGGGGCAGAGCAGTGAGTGAGGCGCTGCTGATGAGCGTGGTGGAGCTGGGTGCTTATCCTGATTTTACCTCTCTCTATCAGCGCCTCGGTTATCGGGTGGAGACCATCAACTCTGGTCGCAGGGCGATCACGACATTGAAAAAACAGTGTCCCGCCGTGGTGGTAACCGAGTTTAACTTTCAGCACTCTTTTAGGGATCGTACCAGCAACCTTGAGTCACTCCTTGCCGTTGAGCAACACAACCAGGGGGTGAAGATCATTGTCTTTTACAACCGGGAGGTGCGGGAACAACTGGAGCAACTGCGCAGTCGTTTTCCCGGTTTTGTCGCGCTGAGTTATCCGATTGAAGAGACGGTGTTAGAGGCCGCCCTGGGTGAGGTGTAGAACTCTTCTTATGATGAGCAGCTGATCTCCAGCTCGCTACTCCACTCGGGCGGGGCTGCGGCGTAGTGTTCGTTTTCCGGCTGTTCGTCGAACGGTCTTTGCAGTAGCTGGTGTAGCCTCTCTATCTCGCTGTAGTCACCCGCCTCAGCCATCTCTATCGCCTGCTGTGCCAGGTAGTTGCGCAGGATGTATTTGGGGTTGACCTGTTTCATCTCTGCCTGGCGTTGCTTGCGTTGCGACTCTTCTGCTTGTAACCGTTCGGCGTAGCGTTTGGCCCAGCTATCGAATCCGTTGCGATCCAGAAACTCGTCGCGTAGCAGACTCTGCTTTTTGCTCTCATCGAAGTCGCACAGGGCACGGAAGAAGAGGGTGTAGTCGATGCGGTTGATATCCAGCAGTTTCAGCAGCTCGTCGATAAGTACCTTGTCGCCTTCTCGCTCCTTTGTCAGTCCCAGCTTTTTCAGCATGCCCCGGTGGTAGTGTTGTTGCAGGTGTGGCTCGTACTCGCCAAGGATGGCGTTGGCGGCGCTTGCCGCCTCGCTGGCTTCACCCTCAAGGATCGGCAGTAGTGCCTGGCCAAGTTTGCTCAGGTTCCAGCCGCCGATGGCGGGTTGCTGGTCAAAGGCATAGCGGCCGTACTGGTCGGTGTGGTTGCAGATGTAGCCGGGCTCGTACCGGTCAATAAAGCCGAAGGGGCCGTAGTCGAGGGTGAGTCCGAGAATCGACATATTGTCGGTATTCATCACGCCATGGGCGAAGCCGACCTGCTGCCACTGGCTGATCATCTCGGCGCTACGCAGGGTGACCTGGCGGAACAGTTCCAGATACTTTGTTTCGTGATTGACCAGTTCGGGATAGTGGTGTGCGATCACATAGTCGGCAAGCTGACGAATCGGCTCGATCTCACGACGATAGTAAAAGAGTTCGAAGGAGCCAAAGCGTACGTGACTGGGTGCCATACGCAGCAACATTGCACCAGTTTCGATCTGTTTGCGATAGACCTCTTCCCTGCTGCCGGTCATTACCAGGGCTCGGGTGGTGGGGATACCGAGGCCGTACATCGCCTCGCTGCAGAGATATTCGCGAATGGTAGAACGCAGCACCGCACGCCCGTCACCACGGCGGGAAAAGGGGGTAATGCCTGCCCCCTTGAGTTGCAGCTCCCAACGTTCTCCTGCCTCGTTGGTGACCTCGCCAAGGAGGATCGCCCGTCCGTCACCCAGTTGTGGCACAAGCTGACCGAACTGGTGACCGGCGTAGATGGTGGCCAGCGGTTCGCTGCCGGGCAGCTCCTTTTCGCCATTAAAAAAGGCGTGAAAATCTTCGCGTTTTGCCTCTCCAGGATGGAGGTCGATGAGCCGCGCGGCCTCACTATTAAAGGCAACGAGGTGTGCCCCCCGCAGGGGAGTGACTGGTAGCCGCTGGTAGAAGATCTCGGGGAGGCGGGCAAAGCTGTTGCTTAACTGAAGTTCTTCAACTCTTTTCATGCCTTAATCATGGTGACAGGGAATTGCGGCTTCAACCATAAATAAAAAGGGCCTTTCCGTTACCGGAAAGGCCCTTTTTTTACCTGCTTCTGCCGGTATTAATAGTTAGGCATCGGCATTGGCATTGAACGTGGTGGATAAGGCATGGGATAACCCGGGCCATACCAGCCACCGGGGCCGTAGTAGCCGTATCCCTGTGGGTAATAGGGCTGGGGCTGAGGCATGCCGTAGGGGTAGGGGCGCGGCGGCATCGGTTGTATCTGTGGTGCCCCGTTGGGCGCTACGGCCTGTGGTTGTGCTTGCGGTGAGGGAGCTGCGGCAGGTCCACGGTGACTAGGCCCCATGCCATTGCCCGGTGCCATGCCCATGCCGTGCATAGAAGGTACAGGCATTACCGGTGGTGGCATCATCATGTGTGGTTCCATGCTTGGGGTGGTTGCAGGCTGGGTGTTTGCAACATGATCGCTTGCGACCTGATCGCCACCGTCCTGTGGTCCTTCCTTGGCGGCATCGCGGATGAAGGAGAATATGTAGACAAGGACGATGATGAAGATCAGGGCCTGCCACCAGATGCTTTTTGGTGGTGGGGTATAGCTGCGACGAGGGGTGACGGGTGCTGCTGTCCTGGTCTCGGTGGCAGTAGCGGTGGCCGCCACCGCAGCGGGGGCTACCTTTTTAGGAGTCGCTTTTTTAGGAGCTGCCTTTTTAGGAGTGGCTTTCTTTGCAGGAGCCTTTTTTGCCACGGCCTTTTTCCTGGGGGCAGTTTTCTTTTTAGGAGCAGCCTTTTTGGTAACGCTGGCGCTCATCTCTACGGGTTTAGGTTCTCCACTAGTGGTAGTGGCTTTGGTGTTGTTTTCCTCATCGGCCATGACGGGACTCCATAGGTGTGTGGTAGTTTGATTGATTTTATAACCGGTATATTAGTACATACTAATAATTATTGTAAAGTTATCACTCCCTCTAGCAGACTCCTGTACAGCTTGTGGTTATTCTGCTCTGAATTGTCCCTATCCCCTGCAGTGGTGAAAGTGCAGGGCCTTAGCCCTGCTCACTTAGTTGCTTCAGCATCTCGGGGCTCATGTCGATACCCGTCTCCCAGCCCGGGTTGATGCTTAGTCCCAGACCCGTGCCCAGTTTTTCCAGGATCCAGGTGAATTCGGCCAGTAGTCCGCCCCGGTAGTCGGGATAATCCTGTAAAAAAGCCTTGCCTCGCTCTGGGCTGGTGAACAGCATGACGACGGAATTTTGCTCATCATCTTCCAGGGTTAGCGGGTGGGCGGTATTGGATGTTTGCAGGTTGTCGACGGCGGAAGCCTGTTCCAGGATCGGCATAAACAACTCACATTTTAGCAACTCGGCCATAAATTCTTCGCCACTGATACGGCCTTCCTGAGCGGCGAGTAGTTGCTTTTCGATCTCGTTCATCGGGGTAAATTGTTCAGTCATCGTAATATCCGTTGCCGTTGTTGTGATGGGGCCGAGGGGCGATGGTGTAGCGAATTCCCCTTAAGGTCAAGCTGCCTTAGTTGGATTTGACAGGTGCCGAGGCTATCAGGGTCTCTTTCTGCTTGGCGCTGAGTCGCTTGATTTGCGCTTCGCGACACTGGGCCTCGGATCGATTGGCCGCCTTCTCGTGATAGGTGAGAGTGACCGGGCGGCGAGCACGGGTAAACTTGGCGCCGCGAGGGCTGTGATTGTGTTCGTGCAGACGGCGCTCACAATCGGTGGTGACCCCGGTGTAGAGGCTGTTGTCACTGCAGCGCAGGATGTAGACGAACCAGTTTGTCTGTTGCATCTGTATTAAGAATCTGATCCTGGCTAACTGTTGAGGAGATTTAAGCTAGTTGGATTATCATGTTGTGCAATGCGGGACTTTTCAAGTCCCTGCGCTGGAAAGTGTTTATGGGGGGGGAGGGTGATGGGACGGCGCAGTGCAAAACAACTCTTTGATCGGCTGGCCCTGAATTGCCTGTGGGGCGCACGACTGCAGCTGCGTCGCCCACAGTTGGCCGATGCCCCACAGGTTTATCGTTATGCCGCTGAACCGCCTGCCAGTCGTTTTCTTGCCTGGACAGCGCATCGCAATGAGCTGGAGACACAGCAATTTTTGCATGACTGTATCGATGCATGGCATGGGATGCATGGCGAGGAGCGCCTCCCCTGGGTGATCCTTGCCGATGGTGTGGTGGTGGGGATGATCGAGGTGAAGCTAAAGGGCTGCAATGCGGGTATGGGTTATGTCCTGGCCCCTGAGGCGTGGGGGCAGGGTTATGCCACCGAGGCGCTTGGCCTGGTTAGTGAGGCACTGTTCCATCACACCCCGGTGAGCGCGATTTGGGCCTTATGCGTGACACAAAATCCTGCCTCGGCACGGGTGTTGGAAAAGTGCGGCTATCAGCGCGAGAAGTTAATTCCGAACTATCTCCCTTGTCCCAATCTCGATGGAGAAAAACACGATGTGTGGCGTTACGTACGCTATCGCTACCCGGCACCTGCTACGCAAAGTGTGGCGAAGCCGGTATAGTCTCGGCCACTGGATTAAACCGTTTTGGGAGTGAGTGTGGGAAATCGTGAACGCCGTGCCGCCTTTCGCGAGGCAGCAGAGGAACTGGAAAGGGTAGACCTGGCAGTCTATGAGGCATTTGGTCAAGACCCGCTGGAGCCGGTGATCGGTCAGGGTGACCCTGACGTGGCGGTGGCCTTCTTTGGTCGCGATCCGGGGCGCGATGAGGTGCAGCATCAAATGCCCTTTATCGGTGCTGGCGGGCAGAAGGTGCGCACCACTATTTATAAACATCTGTATAAAAAAGAGATGCCCGATTTCGAGGCCTCGGTAGAGGTAGGTAGGCGCTTCTTCTGGGCCAACACCGTGCCCTACAAGCCGTTGGGTAATAAGGCATGGTCGATGAAGGTGAAGAAGCGCTTTCAGCCGCTGATCGCCGACCTGCTGATCAAGAACTGGAATGGCGGTGATGTGATCACTCTGGGGCGAGAGGCCTTCTTCTGGTTTGCGATCAATCAGCCGCGAGAGGTAAAGCAGCAACTGGAGGCATTCTGGGCGCGGGATGATCGCTTTGAGAGCGCCATTGCGGTGATGGTGAGCGCACTTGATGGGTCGCAGCGCCAGCTACGTCTGCACCCGCTGCCACACCCCTCGCCACTCAACGCGACCTGGTACAAGCGTTTTCCCGATCTGCTCACGGCCCGCCTGAAAAAGTTGAAGCAGCACAAATAAAAACGCCCCTCAGGCCGTTTGGCGTGAGGGGCGCTAGGGATGAAGAGAGAAAACCTAACGGGTACCGAAGACCACCATGGTCTTGCCCTTGGCAGTGATCAGCCCCTGCTCTTCCAGTGATTTAAGTACCCGCCCGGCCATCTCACGTGAGCAGCCAACGATACGCCCCAACTCCTGACGGGTGATCTTGATTTGCATGCCATCGGGGTGGGTGATCGCCTCCGGACTCTTGGCCAGATCCAGTAGGGCCCGGGCAATGCGGCCGGTAACATCGAGAAAGGCGAGGTCGCTTACCTTACGACTTGTTCTGCGCAACCGGGTGGCCATCTGGGTGGCGAGCTGGAACAGTATTGCGGAGTCCTGTTCCGCCAACTGGTGGAAGCGGCTATAACCAATTTCGGCCACTTCGCACTCGTTGCGGGCGCGTACCCAGGCGCTACGTCCCTGAGTCTCGTCGAACAACCCCATCTCACCGAAGAAGTCGCCTTCGTTGAGGTAGGCCAGTACAATCTCGTGGCCGTTGTCGTCCTCAATCAGTACGGCGACCGAGCCCTTGGTGATGTAGTAGAGAACGTCAGGCTTGTCCCCGGCACAAATGATGGTGCTTTTAGCGGGATAGCGGCGGCGATGGCAGTGCTCTAGAAAATGCTCTACCGCGGGATTGGTTATGGGTGGCAATATGGCTGCCATATCAATTTCCATTTTGTCGTTATTAATAGGTATGGTATACCAGCCATCCCCGTGAGAGGCAAGCCGGGTCGGCAGGTAAATAAGTGACAGTGATGTGAGAGGCGAGCATGAAGGCAAGAATTAAGTGGGTGGAAGATGCCACCTTTTTAGGTGAAGCGGGCAGCGGACACGCGGTGGTAATGGATGGTCCCCCTGAGATGGGTGGTCGTAATCTGGGTGTGCGTCCGATGGAGATGATGCTGCTCGGTATGGGGGGCTGTACCAACTTCGATGTGATACATATTCTGAAAAAGCAGCGTCAGGATGTAACCGACTGTGTCGCTGAGATTGAGGCGGAGCGTGCGGAGAGCGAGCCCAAGGTGTTTACTAAAATCCATGTCCACTTCGTAGTGAAGGGTAATGATCTTAATCAGAATAAAGTTGCCAAGGCGATCGAGCTGTCGGCGCAGAAGTACTGCTCGGCTTCAATCATGCTGGGCAATGCGGGGGTGGCGATTAGCCACGACTTTGAGATCGCTGAAGGGTAGCTGTCTTTTCACCGGCCCATCGCGCCAGAGGCGCTCCTACACCACCACAAACCCTGCTGCGATACACCGTAGGAGCGGCTATGCCGCGATGATATTGTGCTTAAGTTTTTTTATTCGGAATATCGAAAATTAGATCCAGTAGGCTGTTTTGGTCATCACCGTGGAAGTCAGCTGCATCAGCCCTTTGATTGGTGCCGGGAATTCGGCGCCACCGGCGGCCTGTGCTACATCGGCGTGACGGGCCTCGTCATCCCACATCTGTTTGAGCACCGCACGGGTCTTTTTATCGTGCTCCGGCAACTGCTCAAGATGTTCGTCCAGATGCTTGCAGACCTGGTGTTCAGTCTCTACTACAAACCCCAGGCTCCACTTGTCACCGGCCAGACCGGCCAGTGCACCGATGGTCACCGAGCCTGCGTACCATAGCGGGTTGAGCAGACTGACGTGGGTGCCCATCTCCTTGCAGCGGTGCTCGCACCACTCCAGGTGGTCGTTCTCCTCCAATGCGGCACGCTCCATCTTATCGCGTACCTGAGGCAGCTTGGCGGTGAGCGCCTGCCCCTGATAAAGGCCCTGGGCCGAGACTTCACCGGCGTGGTTAATACGCATCAGCCGACCGGCCAGCTCACGTTCTGTTTCACTTAACTCGGCCTCGGAGATCGCCTCAGCCGGATTGGGGCGCTCGGTAAGTACCGGTTTGCCCGCAATCGTGCGTAGTGCGGTGTCGAGATTCATGACCAGCTGGTCGAGTGGGGAATAATTTCTCATGTGTTTAACGATACCTGCGGCTTGGCTGGGGGACAAGCCTCAACCCAGAGCCTGTTGCAATAATAGTAGCGGGTGTAGCAATTTGGTTTTCATCCCCCGTTGGCGTAGACCATTTTGCAGGTGCAGGGCACAGCCGAGGTTATTGCTCAGTAACAACTGGGCATTAGTACCAGCGATAAGATCCAGTTTGCGTTCGCGCAGGGCTTCGGCGTTGTCACGCTGGGTAAGTTGATAACTGCCGGCGCTGCCACAGCAGAGATGGTTCTCCGCTAGCGGTTCACACTGTAGCTGCGGGATGCGAGCAAGCAGGGTGGTGACGGCATCGGGTCTTTGCAACACATTGCGCTGATTGCATGGCAGGTGAAGCAGGGCCTTTTGGGGTAGTGGTTTGAGCTGCACGGATTCGGGCCACTCGATGTTGGTAAGAAAGTCGCAGATCTCATAAAAGGGTGTTGTTCTCTCCCCATAGAGCGCCGGGTATTCACTAAGCTGGGCGGCACAACCGCTGGCCGTACTCACTACCGCATCGAGTTTGAGGCAGTCGAATACACCGATATTTTTCTGTGCCAGTTCACCGGCCTTCTGCGGCTCGCCGTTGTGCTGGTGTAAAGAGCCACAGCAGCCCTGTGAGACAGGAACGTGTACCTCATAACCCAGGCGTGACAGCAGTTTGATAGCGGCACGGTGCACCTCACCCTCCAGCAATGAGCCGATACAGCCGGTGAACAGTCCGATGCGCCCACGCCGCTCACCCTGGGCCGGAGTACGCACGGCCAGACTTTGTTGTAGCGGTATCTGCGGTAGTTGCGCCTCATGTTCCTCCAGTCCCAGCACCTTGAGCAGGCAGCCGCCACGAATCAGTGTTTGAAAGCCGCTCTGCTGGTAGCCACGCAACAGCATGCCGCTACGTTGCAGTTTTTTCTTCTCCTCGACCTGTGCCAGCAGGCGCTTGAGCGGAGGGGGGCTGGGCTTGCCCTGCTTGCGCAACTGCGCACGAGTTGCATCGATAAGCTGGCCGTAGGGTACTTTGGAGGGGCACATCTTTTCGCAGGCACGGCACACCAGACAGCTGTCGAGGTGACGTTGCAGCACCGGGCTTGATTTGAGCTGGCCTGCCGCCAGCGCCTGCATCAGGGCGATACGACCGCGTGGTGATTCGGCCTCACTGTGGTGCAACTGATAGGTGGGACAGTGAGGCAGACAGAGTCCGCACATCACACAACGGTCGGCAGCGGCAAGAATGTGGGCGTTGGTGTTCAAATCGGTCTTTGGCGGATAGCTGGCATGATAGAATGACTATTCTAACGAATTCTGACCAACTGCCCCATATCAAACTATGAGCTTCTACCAGCACCACGTCTTTTTCTGTATCAACCAGCGCGAGGATGGCGCTCGCTGCTGTCAGGACTTCAATACCGAGGCGATGCGCCTCTATGCCAAGAAACGCTGTAAAGAGCTGGGCATCCACGAGCCGGGCAAGGTGCGCATTAATAGTGCCGGCTGCCTTAACCGTTGCAGCGAGGGACCGGTGGTCGTGGTCTACCCCGAAGAGGTCTGGTATACCTTTGTGGATAAAGCCGATATTGATGAGATCATCGAACAGCACCTGATTAATGGGCGACCTGTTGAAAGGCTGTGCCTTTAGTCGCAAGTCGCAAGTCGAAAGACTAAGGACTAGCAAATAGACCCGGCTGAAAATTAATTGTTACAGTCTGTTGACATAAATTAGAAATTTGGTATATTAGGAACAGCTGATGTAGCGGAACGATTCCGCTCTCAGCAGACTCCTCCATCCTCCTTTGGTGGAACTTTTAAGGCGCGGCACCTCCCCCTTTTAGCCGCGCCTTTTCTTTATTCCTAAAAAAGTCCTATATACTGCGTGATCTCCTGGTCTTTATACCTATATAATGGTCAGCTGTGTTAGCGAAGCGTAATTTCATCACAATGGCCCTTGTATCTTGAGCCGCCATTCTGTATTATTCCGCCTCTTTTTTACGAGAAACCCCGCTCGATTTGGAGTGTTTTTGAGATGATTGGGACCAAGACATTTAGTGCTAAACCTGAAACCGTCAAGCGTGACTGGTTCGTGGTAGATGCCGCCGACAAGACTCTGGGCCTTCTGGCCGCTGAGATTGCACACCGTTTGCGCGGCAAGCACAAGCCGGAGTACACCCCGCACGTGGACACCGGTGACTACATCGTTGTTGTCAATGCCGAGAAGATCCGCGTTAGCGGTAACAAGGCCAGTGACAAGATTTACTACAACCACAGTGGTTTTCCTGGTGGCCTTAAGTCGATTAGCTTCGACAAGCTGATCCAGAAAGATGCCCCGCAGGTGCTTGAGCGTGCCGTAAAAGGTATGTTGCCGAAAAACCCGCTAGGCCGTGCCATGTTCCGTAAGCTTAAAGTTTATGCAGGCACCGAGCACAATCACGCAGCCCAGCAGCCGCAGGCGCTGGAAATCTAAAGGGACGGATAGACCATGGCAGAGACACATAATATTTGCACCGGCCGTCGCAAGAGTTCAGCGGCCCGTGTATTCCTGGTAGCCGGAAACGGTCAGATCACCATCAACAAGCGCAGCATCGAAAACTACTTCGGTCGCGAGACCGCCCGTATGGTAGTTCGTCAGCCCCTTGAGGCCGTCGATATGCTGGACAAGTTTGATATCAACATCACCGTTAAAGGTGGAGGCAACACCGGACAGGCTGGCGCGATTCGTCACGCCATCGCTCGCGCCCTGGTCGCTCAGGACGAGGGCCTGCGTGGTGCCATGCGTAGCGGTGGTTTCCTCACCCGTGACGCCCGTAAGGTTGAGCGTAAGAAGGTTGGTCTGCACAAGGCGCGTAAGCGTCCGCAATACTCCAAGCGTTAATTCGCTGGCGTTTGCCGCAAACCACGAAGAGGCCCGCAATTGCGGGCCTTTTTGCGTTGTAGTGGCCGCGTCGCGGGGAATGGTGATGTCGTAGGAGCGCCTCTGGCGCGATAATGCCCAGTAGCAAAAAAGTGGTATCGCGGCATAGCCGCTCCTACTACGGTGTGTGTGGTGGCGGGGTAATGGTGTTGATGTTGCGGTGTCGTAGGAGCGCCTCTGGCGCGATAATGCCCAGTAACAAAAAAGTGGTATCGCGGCATAGCCGCTCCTACGGTGTGTGTGATGGGGTAATGGTGTTGATGTTGCGGTGTCGTAGGAGCGCCTCTGGCGCGATGATGTCCAGTAGCAAAAAAGTGTTATCGCGGCATAGCCGCTCCTACGGTGTGTGTGGTGGCAGGGTAATGGTGGTGGTGTTGGTAAAAAATAACAACATTAATCTGTTTAATATCAATAGATTACCGGTGACACTTGGGTGTTTTCATGAGGCTAGAGCGGTTACTCTTTGATATTTCAGGCTGTTGTTTTTTTACAACAAGTTGTGGCGGTGTTGTTTTTCCAGCAAAAAAGGGTTGCAAAGGGCTTGGCAGGGGGTTAGAGTCGTAAGCGCTTTGTTATGAAGCACAATTAATTGCAATTAATTGATACAACTTATAATCACAATTCATTAGGAGAACGTGATAATGAAAAAGAATGTAATCGCTCTGGCCGTTGCTGCCGCTATGGTAGCTCCCCTGGCCGCTCAAGCCGAAGTTAAAGTTTCCGGTCAGCTACAGACAGAGATTACCAGCCTGTCTGGTGACAACGTTACCGATGGTCTGTACATGAACGACGCCCAGGAAGGCGGTACCCCTGATAAGGGTAACTTCGGTGCCCTGAACTTCACCGCTTCTGAAGATCTGGGTAACGGCATGAAGGCCATCGCCAAGGTTGGCATGAATGTATGGGCTGCTGACCATAATGCTAAAGGCATTAAAACTCGTGACGCCTACATTGGTCTGAGCGGTGGTTTCGGTACTGTGATGATGGGTACCATGAGCTCCCCTTACAAGATGGCTACCGTTAAGTGGGACCCCTTCCTGGCCACCTCTGCCCAGGCCCGTGGTAACTACGGTATGTCTGAACTGCACAACGGCTACGTCAACAATGCTATCGCCTATGCCAACAAGTTCGGTATGGCCAAGGTTGTAGCGGCGATCGTTCTGGATGAGAACGCAGATGCCTTTGCTGACCCTGCAAATAGTGAGACCACTGGTAACCACGCTATCAGCTTCTCTGTGAATGCTCCGGTTGGTCCGGTTGAGCTGGCCTTTGGTTACCACGATGCGAGCGACTATGGTGTTGATAGCGCTGATCCGCTTAATCCCGTTCTTTCTCCTTCAGCTCAGAACGATGACTTCACCGCTATGAAGCTGGGCGTTAAGTATGCCGCTGGCCCCATTAGCGTGGCTTTCCAGCACGAAACGCTGGAAGTGGGTAAAGGTGTTGTTGATACCACCATTGAGGGTGACACCACCGACATCACTCACATGTACCTGAACGCTACTTATACCGCCGGTGCCAACACCTTCGCCTTTGCCTATGGTCTGATGGATGAAGATGAGAACATCAAGGCTGTTGCTCCGGGTACTGCGGATCCGACCCCGACCTACATGAGCTTGGGTATGGTTCACGGCTTTAGCAAGAAGACCTCTGTTCACGTTGCCTACGTTGCAATGGATACTGACGTGTCCTGCACCGCGCTCGTTACCACCGGTTGTGGTGACGACGCCGGTATCGCTGCTGGTCTGCGCGTAAAGTTCTAATCGATTCTCGAATCGTTTAGTACAGGAAACGGGGCCTTCGGGCCCCGTTTTCGTTTCAGGAGAAAAAAAGTCGAAAGTCCCAAGTCCCAAGTCCAAAGTCATGAGTCGTGAATCAAAAGACTCCAGATTTGCGACTAGAGACTTTGGACTTTTGACTTGTTAAACTATGCGTCCTATTCGGACGATGAAACACAGCCCTCGATGAGCAGCAACCCCCCGGTCCGCATCCGCGAGATCCCCTACAATTACACCTCTTTTTCCGATCGTGAGATCGTGATCCGTTTTCTCGGTGAGGAGATGTGGCAGGTGCTCAACACCCTGCGTGGCGAGCGGGTCACGGGCCGTTCGGCTCGTATGCTATTCGAGGTGCTGGGGGATATGTGGGTGATCACCCGCAACCCTTTTATTCAGGACGACCTGATCGAAAACCAGAAGCGCTGGGAGTCCCTGGCGCATGCCTTGCACCATCGTCTTGATCAAATAGAACAGCGTGCCGATGACAATGCCCAGGCACTGCAGCTGGCCGCCGCTACCCGCAAGGCGGTTGAGAAATTAGAGCAGTGGTTGCCGTGTGTTAAGGATAAACGCCACGAGGTGAAGCGTCGTCTGGCGAAGATCACCCGCAAGGACAATATCCAGTTTGATGGTCTGGCACGTGTGAGCCATGTGACCGACGCCTCGGACTGGCGGGTGGAGTATCCCTTTGTGGTGATCACACCCGAGTCAGAGGCCGAGGTGGCCGAGCTGGTGCGTGCCTGCATTGAACTGGAACTGACGATTATTCCCCGTGGTGGCGGTACCGGCTATACCGGTGGTGCGGTACCGCTGGTCGCGGACAGCGTGGTGATTAACACCGAAAAGCTGGAGCAAATAGGGGCGGTGACACCACGCCAGCTACCTGGAGTGGAGCAGGAGGTGACCACCATTGAGGTGGGAACGGGCGTGGTGACCCGCCGTGTCTCCGAGCAGGCCGAGGCGGCGGGCCATGTGTTTGCCGTTGACCCCACCTCGCAGGACGCCTCCTGCATCGGCGGCAACATCGCGATGAATGCCGGTGGCAAGAAGGCGGTAATGTGGGGGACGACGCTGGATAACCTAGTCTCCTGGCGGATGGTGATGCCGGACGGTGAGTGGCTGGAGGTGGAGCGCCTTAACCATAACATTGGCAAGATCCACGAGGTGGAGCTGGTGGAGTTTCGTCTCACCCGCCTCGGTCTCGACGGCAGGAGCCCGCAGGGAAAAGCGGAAATTTTGCAGATCCCCGGTGAGCATCTGCGCAAACGTGGCCTGGGCAAGGATGTCACCAATAAATTTCTCGGCGGCCTGCCCGGTATTCAAAAAGAGGGCTGTGACGGCATCATCACCTCGGCGGTATTTATTCTGCACCGCATGCCGAAGTTTACCCGCACCGTCTGCCTGGAGTTCTTTGGTAGTGAGCTGCGCCGCTCGGTGCCGGCCATTATTGAAACCAAGGACTATCTTGATGCCCTCGACGGGGTGATGCTCTCCGGTCTGGAACATCTGGACGACCGCTACATCAAGGCGGTCAATTACAGTACCAAGGCGCCGCACCCCGATCTGCCGAAGATGGTGTTGCTGGCCGATATCGGTGGTGATGATGAGCAGCAGGTGGCCGAGGCCGCCTCGGTGGTGGTGCGCATGGCCAATGGCCGCGGGGCAGAGGGCTTTATTGCCACCAGCCCCGAGGCGCGACAGCGTTTCTGGGCGGATCGTGCCCGTACCGCCGCTATCGCCGCCCACACCAACGCCTTTAAGATCAACGAGGATGTGGTGATCCCGCTGGAGCGTCTGGCCGACTACAGCGAGGGGATCGAGCGCATTAACATCGAGCAGTCGATCCATAACAAGTTGCAGATGATCGACAGCGTTGCCGACTACCTGACAGGCGATCTGCCCGAGCGCCGGGGCGACCCTGACTATCAGGAGAGTGAGGAGAATATTGCCATCATCGCCGCCAAGCGTGAGGCGGCCCAGACTCACCTTGCACAAACTGCGCAGCGTTGGCGCGAGCAGCTTGAGGGACTGGATCAACGAGCGACCGATCATCTGGCCTTGCTGGGTGATGGGGTGGCTGAGCAGCTGCAAAGCGGTGACACTCTGTTTAAGCTTATCCTGCGTCGTGATCTCTGTATCTCCTACCGCGCTGAGGTGGAGAAACCGTTAAAGGAGATCTTCTCCGGTCGTGAGCTGGAGGGGGTAAGAGAGCGCTTCGATGCCATCCATGCCGAGCTGCGCCCACGCCGCCTGTTTGTTGCCACCCACATGCATGCCGGTGACGGCAATGTACATACCAATATTCCGGTGCACTCCAACGATTACGCGATGCTGCACGAGGCTGAGCGGGTGGTGGAGCGCATTATGGCGCTGGCCGAGTCGCTGGGCGGGGTGATCTCCGGTGAGCACGGTATCGGCATAACCAAGATGCAGTTTCTGGCCCCCGATGTGGTCGAGGCCTTTACCGCCTATAAAAACAGGGTTGATCCGGCGCAGCACTTCAATCGTGGCAAGTTGCTGGCAGGTTCGGGTTTGGCCAATGCCTACACCCCATCGTTGCGCCTGATGCAGCAGGAGGCGCTGATCCTTGAGGCGAGCGAGCTGGGTGAGCTTAACGATATGGTGAAGGACTGCCTGCGTTGTGGTAAGTGCAAACCGGTCTGCACCACCCATGTGCCGCGTGCCAACCTGCTCTACTCGCCGCGCAACAAGATCCTCGCCACCGGCCTCATTGTTGAGGCATTCCTCTACGAGGAGCAGACCCGCCGCGGTATCTCAGTGCGCCACTTCGATGAGATGAATGATGTGGCCGATCACTGCACCATTTGCCACCGTTGCGTAAAGCCCTGCCCGGTGAATATAGACTTTGGTGATGTTACGGTGCGGATGCGTAATGTGCTGCGTCTACATGGCCAGAAACGTAGCCGCATCGGCACCCAGATGGCGATGCTGTTCCTTAATATTACCGATCCGTCGAGCATCAAGCTGATGCGTAAGGTGATGATTCAGTGGGGTTATGCCGGGCAGAGGCTGGGTTATAACTTAGCCAGGCGGATAGGGCTGCTGCGCGACAAGCGCCGCCCGAAAGGAACCACCGGCAAGATGCCAATCAAGGAGCAGGTGATCAACTTTGTTAAACGGCCACTGCCGAGTGGCCTGCCGAGCCAGACCACCCGTGCCATGTTGGGGCTGGAAGATGACAAGGTGATCCCTATTCTGCGCAACCCGCAGGGCAGTGCCGAGGAGCAGGAGGCGGTCTTCTACTTCCCCGGTTGTGGCTCTGAGCGCCTGTTCAGCGAGGTGGGTCTGGCTACTCTGGCAATGCTCTATAAAACAGGTGCACAGACAGTGCTGCCCCCCGGCTATCTTTGCTGCGGATATCCGCAAAGTGCGGGTGGTGATGATGTTAAGGGCAAGCAGATCTCCACCGATAATCAGGTGCTGTTTCATCGGGTTGCCAACACCCTGAACTACATGGATATCAAGACCGTGATCGTCTCCTGCGGCACCTGTATGGATCAGCTGCTGAAGTATCAGTTTGAGGCGATCTTCCCCGGCTGTCGTCTGCTCGATATTCACGAGTACCTGATGGAAAAAGGGGTGAAACTCGAAGGGGTGGAGGGGCAGCAATATCTCTACCATGACCCCTGTCATAGTCCGATAAAGCACAATAATCCGCTCAAGGTGACCTCCACCCTGATGGGGCAGGAGGTGATACTTTCGGATCGCTGCTGTGGCGAGGCGGGCACCTTTGCCGTCTCCCGTCCCGATATCTCCACCCAGGTGCGCTTTCGTAAGGAGGAGGAGCTACGTAAGGGGATTATGTCCATGGATGGACGGTATGCCGGCGCGCCAGGAGGCAGCGCACCGGCTATGTCCAGGGAAGGGCCGCCAGTGAAGGTACTTACCTCTTGCCCTGCCTGCCAGCAGGGCCTGTCACGCTACCGCAATACCACGGGTATCGATACCGGCTATATTGTGGTGGAGCTGGCGCGCCACCTGCATGGTGAGCAGTGGCAGAAAGGATTTATCGATGAAGTGAAACAGGGCGGTATTGAGCGGGTACTGCTATAGGAACCGTTTTTTTCATTACTACCGTGATGACTTCAGATGATGAATTGCGGCGACCTGAACGGCCACCGCTGGAATGGCTTTAAAGGGTGGTAACACCAGACTCGCTGCCCACCAGCACCACATCAGCAGGGCGCAGGGCAAACAGGCCATTGGTGACCACACCGGTGATGTTGTTGAGCTTCTGCTCAAGCTCCACAGGGTTTGTGATTTGCATGTTATGCACGTCGAGGATCACGTTACCATTGTCGGTAACAAATCCCTCGCGATAGACCGGCTCCCCACCCAGTTTCACCAGTTCGCGGGCGACATAGCTACGTGCCATCGGGATCACCTCGACGGGTAGCGGGAAGGCACCCATTACATCTACCACCTTGGTCTCATCAACGATACAGACAAACTTCTTTGCCACAGCGGCAACAATCTTTTCGCGGGTCAGTGCACCACCGCCCCCTTTAATGAGATGGGCGTGCTTATTGGTCTCATCGGCACCGTCTATATAGACCGACATTTCATCGACCGAGTTGAGATCGAGAACCTGAATGCCGTGCCCCCTGAGGCGATCAGCACTGGCCTCGGAGCTGGCCACGGTACCGTTGATCTTGTCTTTCATTTCGGCAAGTGCGTCGATGAAGAAGTTGGCGGTAGAGCCGGTGCCAATACCGATGATGGTATTGGGAACCACATGTTCGAGTGCAGCGCGGGCTACTGCCTGCTTCATTTCGTCCTGAGTCATACCCATGGGAGTTGTGTCCTCTGATTCTGTATTAGTTTGATGAGCTAATTCTAACAGCTTGGTGTGGGTCGATGCGATAGTGCAATGCCGCTAAAGCAGGACATCGCGGCATAGCCGCTCCTACGGTGGTGTTGGCAGTATCACGGCATGGTAACGGTGTTGTTGTAGGAGCGCCGCTGGCGCGATGCGATAGTGCAATGCCGCTAAAGCAGGACATCGCGGCATAGCCGCTCCTACGGTGGTATTGGCAGTATCACGGCATGGTAACGGTGTTGTTGTAGGAGCGCCGCTGGCGCGATGCGATAGCGCTATGTTGCCAAAACAGGACATCGCGGCATAGCCGCTCCTACGGTGGTGTTGGCAGTATCACGGCATGGTAACGGTGTTGTTGTAGGAGCGCCTCTGGCGCGATGCGATAGCGCTATGTCGCCAAAACAGGACATCGCGGCATAGCTGCTCCTACGGTGGTGTTGGCAGTATCACGGCGTGGTAACGGTGTTGTTGTAGGAGCGCCTCTGGCACGATGCGATAGTGCAATGCCACCAAAACAGGACATCGCGGCATAGCCGCTCCTACGGTGGTGTTGGCAGTATCACGGCATGGTAACGGTGTTGTTGTAGGAGCGCCTCTGGCGCGATGCTTCGTAAGGAGCAAACGTGTTTAAGCATGATTTTGCCATGATGTGGTGGCTGAATTGGCTTGTAAGTTTTTTGTGACCTGCTTAATGTAGGCCTATGCTAAATGACTACCTGAAACGAATCCTTACTGCCCGCGTTTATGACGTGGCTATCGAAACCCCGCTGGAGGTGGCCCCGGCCATTTCCACCCGTTTGCGCAATAAGGTGTGGCTGAAACGTGAAGACCTGCAACCGGTCTTCTCTTTCAAATTGCGCGGGGCGTATAACAAGATGGCCAGCCTCACCACGGAGGAGCGGGATCGCGGCGTTTGCGCCGCCTCGGCGGGTAACCATGCTCAGGGGGTGGCGATGTCTGCCAGACGCCTGGGTATCGACGCCACTATCGT
This sequence comes from Pseudomonadota bacterium, assembly GCA_039714395.1. Taxonomy (GTDB): domain Bacteria; phylum Pseudomonadota; class Gammaproteobacteria; order Thiohalomonadales; family Thiohalomonadaceae; genus JAPHSX01. The sequence goes on from JBDLJH010000008.1 coordinate 39,259, forward strand.
GATGCCCAAAACCACCCCCGATATTAAGGTGCATGCCGTTGTTGCGCGCGGTGCAAGGGTGGAGCTGGCAGGTAATACCTATGATGATGCCTATCAGCACGCGCGCAAGCTCGCCGAGGAGCGTGGTTTTACCTTTGTTCATCCTTACGATGATCAAGTGGTGATCGCCGGTCAGGGCACCGTGGCGATGGAGATGATGCGCCAGCATCCGCACCCGGAACAGATCGATGCGGTATTTGTGCCGGTTGGTGGCGGTGGTCTGATTGCGGGAGTAGCCGCCTATATCAAGGCGCTCTATCCACAGGTGAAAGTGATCGGTGTTGAGCCGGAGGATGCCCCCTGTTTTCATGCCGCCCTGGAGGCGGGTGAGCGGGTGGTGCTGGAGCAGGTCGGCATCTTTGCCGATGGTGTAGCAGTCAGGCAGGTGGGGGAGGAGCCCTACCGTGTGGCAAAGGGGCTGGTTGACGAGGTGATGCTGGTCTCCACCGATGAGATCTGTGCGGCGATTAAGGATATCTTCGAGGACACCCGCTCCATTGCTGAACCGGCAGGGGCGCTGGGTGTTGCCGGGATGAAGAAATATGTTGACCGCGAAGGGGTGGAAGATAAGTCCTTTGTCGCCATCGATTCCGGTGCCAATATGAATTTTGACCGCCTGCGTCATGTTGCCGAGCGTGCGGAACTGGGTGAGCTGCGCGAGGGGCTGTTCGCTGTAACCATCCCCGAAAAGCCCGGCAGCTTTTTGAGTTTTTGCGAGATCCTGGGTTCGCGCAATATTACCGAGTTCAATTACCGCTATGCCGATAACAGGGATGCACACATTTTTGTCGGTGTGCAGTTAAGTGGTGGCCAGCAGGAGAAAGAGCAGCTGCTAGGTGAACTGGCGGATAAATCACTGCCGGTACAGGACCTTAGTGATAATGAGATGGCCAAGCTGCACCTTCGTTACATGGTCGGTGGTCGTGCCAATCCCGAGTATGAAAGGCTGTTGCGTTTCGAATTCCCAGAACGCCCCGGTGCCCTGTTGCGTTTTTTGAATCGATTGGGTGGCCGCTGGAATATCAGCCTGTTCCACTATCGCAACCACGGTGCGGCCTATGGTCGCGTACTCTGTGGTATTCAGGTGCCCGAAGATGAGCTACAGGATCTCCACTCCTTTCTCGAGCAGCTCGGTTATCGCTGGTGGGAAGAGGATGATAATCCTGCCTATGAGAAGTTTTTGCGCTAGCCGGACGGATTTGCACATAAATTTCTGGAAACTGGCTCTAACTAACGTGTGTTGAGCCTGTTTTTACCATTTTCCAGGTAATGGAGGGTTTTGCCGTGTGCAAAACCTTATTTCTATCTGGTTTTTGTGAACTTGGTCAAAGAAAAGCTCCTAACTTGTTGTAAAGTATGGATCCTCTAATCGAAAAAAGATGTTTTTTATCTATTTTGGTTGGAGGATTTTGAAACAAGAGTCCCGATTAAGGGGTGTAGGAGTCATTGACCAATGAGAAAAAGAAAACCAGACCTGATGGTGGTACTGGCTGTGCTGATTGGTTTAGGGGTAATGGTTACCGAGGTAACTTATGGAAAGGCCTTTTCACCAGAGGTGAACAGGACGACTGTCTCCCGCTAAACAGTTAGTAGCGTAGCGACCACAAAAAGCCCGCGTATAGTGGGTTTTTTATTGCCCGAAATAAAGTAGCTCTTTTTCCGTGACCACTCCTTGCAGGGGAATATCCCAACTTTCATGAGGCAGCTGTTCTACCTGCTGGAAGGCGTGGGCAGTGCCCAGCAGCCTCGGTTTGCGCCAGTGCTGGCGATGATTGAGGTAGGCGAGGGTACGGTCATAAAACCCGCCGCCCATGCCAAGACGGTTTCCATTAGTGTCGAAGGCCACCAGTGGGGTGAGGACGAGATCCAGCGTCCATACCGGGCGCATCTGGCTGTAGTTGCAGTTGGGCTCGGGAATGCCGAAGCGGTTGAGGCTAAGAGTGCTATCTGCATGGTAGGGGGCGAACCAGAGGCGATTGTGATAAAGCGGACTGAGTATCGGCAGATAGCACCGTTTGCCCATGGCCAGGGCGCGCTGCAGAAGAGGGTTGAGATCCATTTCACCGTCATTGGGCAGATAGATGGCGATGTGTTTGCTGTGCAGGAACAGCGGATGGCGCCCCAGCACCCGGTCGAGGGCAAGGGCAGCGCTCTGCTGCTGCTGCGCCGACAGGGCCCTGCGTTGCTGGCGCAGCTCTCTGCGCAGGGTGTTGCGTATGTCCTTTGCCAAGTGAAACCTTCCATTACTGTAACTACTCAGCATGTCCATCTTTTGCCCCATTACAGTGTTATTTTCGACTCAAATGTTCGCATATTAATTATATGCTCACATTCTCCGTGCGAAAATGCCTTGTACTGGAGCAAAATCTAAACATTCTGGATAGTTACGTGGGGTAATTAGGTGGGTACCCTCCGCCTGTGTCGCTGGTGCCTTTGTTCTTGAACCAGAAGGTTCAAGTGGGAACGGCGACCGCTACGTCAGGCTTTCCGCAGAGCGGACATGCACACGGTAACGGTTTTGTGCTCCCGGGGTGGAAATTAGGCTCAAGAAAATACCCGGCACACTGGCGAGCACCGCAGAGGATACCCGAAACTGGTGAATCTGTTGGAATACTTATGGTAGGCGAGTCGCCTTTCCATAGAGTATAGCAACTACCTACGGTTTAAATCGTAAGTTGCCGGTCTTCCTGTTCCAGCGCGGAGGCAATCTTGTCCTGAATTAACTTCAGTCGCAAGCCCACCTCCTGAGTACCACTACTGTCGCTCTGTTTCTCCTGCAACAGTTCAAATATCACATTTAATGCAGCCATCACCACGATGCGCTCGCTACCGACGATCTTGCCGCCGGTGCGGATTTCGCGCATCTTGTGGTCGAGCAGGTGTGCCGAGGAAATCAGTCCTTCGGACTCCTCTGGTGGGCAGGCGACGGTGTACTCTTTGTCGAGAAGGCGGATAGTCTCCTGCGGATCACTCATGGCTCCTGCTCCATCGCCTTGAGGCGGGTGATCATCCCCTCGACCCGGGTGCGAGCCAGCTCGGTCTTCTCTATCAGTCGCGCCCGCTCGGTGATCAGCGCGGACTGGCTCTCGCGCAGGGAGAGGTTTTCGCCCTTTACCGCGTGGAGACGCTGAATCAGCTCATCCACGCGGCTCTCCAGAATTTTGAGATCCGTATCTTCCATTATCTACTCGAAGTTGGCACCGTCATATTAGCCACTTGCCGTGGCATTAGTCGTGTCACTATAGAGCGCGATGTAAAGGCGGTCAACGCTGTAATTTGGGACGGCGCCGCCGCAGTGCTAGGATGTGCCATCGTTAATAGATGGCCGTGAAGGCTATAACAGGAAATTCAACAATGACTGACAACAACGAGGCGCTGCAGAGACTGGATAGTGCGCTGGGTCATGTGGAGACTGAGATGCGTGCCGTGGAGTGCCACGGCACCCTGATCGGACTGCTCTGCGCCAAGGGAGAGATGGAGAAAAAGGAGTGGCTTAAGTACATCGCCCATGCTCTGGACCCTGCGAACCTGCTGGTACGGGAGGCCCTTGAGACATTTGGTGCGTTGTTTGAAGCAGCGCATTCGCAGTTGGCCGATTCTACCCTCGACTTTCAGCTTCTGTTGCCTGATGACGAAAGTCCTGTGGAGCAGCGTATTGAGGCACTGGCGCAGTGGGCCCAGGGCTTCTTGCTTGGCATGAGCGCCGGAGGTATCAAGGATATCGAAAAATTACCTGGCGATAGTGGCGAGATTATCCGTGATTTTGTTGATATCTGCCGTGCCGATACCTATGACCTGGAGGGCGGCGAGGAGGATGAGGTCGCCTATAATGAATTGCTAGAGTATGTCCGAACTGGAGTGTTGCTGATTAACGAGGAGCTGCACCCTACCAAGGCACCACCGCGTGATGATGTGACCCTGCATTAAATCAACGGCTTCTCAGAACCCTTAAACTGGCAACAGATTCAGGCATAATCCCACACATGAATAAAATCGAATTCGCACGGCGTCGCAAGCGTTTGATGCAAATGATGGGCAAGGGGAGTATCGCTATCCTGTCCAACTCCCCGGTGCGTCAACGTAACCGCGATGTGGAGCACCCTTATCGCTCCGACAGTGATTTTTTCTACCTCACCGGTTTTGCTGAGCCGGAGTCGGTAGCGGTGATCGTGCCGGGCCGCTCCCACGGTGAGTACATCCTGTTCTGTCGTGAACGTGATCCACTTATGGAGACCTGGCATGGTCGACGTGCCGGCCTGGAAGGGGCGATGGAACGCTACGGTGCCGATGATGCCTTCCCCATTAGCGATATCGATGAGATCCTCCCCGGTCTGCTGGAAAATCGTGAGCGCGTCTTTTACGCCATGGGTTGCAACAGTAACTTTGATACCCAGGTGATGGCGTGGATTCAGTTGTTGCGCCAAAAATCGCGAGCTGGCGTGCACGCCCCGGGTGATTTCACCTCTCTGGATCATTCACTGCACGATATGCGTCTCTACAAGAGTGCCGCTGAGGTGAAGGCGATGCGCACCGTGGCACAAATTTCTGCAAAGGCTCACCGCAGGGCAATGCAGGTCTGCCAGCCGGGAATGATGGAGTATCAGATTGAAGCGGAGCTGCTGCACGAATTCATGATGGGCGGTGCGCGTGAGCAGGCCTATCCCTCCATTGTTGGTGGTGGTGAAAATGGCTGCATTCTTCACTACACCGAGAATGAGTCGGTACTAAAGGATGGCGATCTGTTGCTCATCGATGCCGGTGCAGAATATGAATGTTATGCCGCCGATATTACCCGCACCTTTCCGGTAAACGGGGTCTTCAGCAAGGCGCAGCGTCAGCTTTACGAGCTGGTATTACGGGCGCAGTATGCCGCTATCGAGCAGGTAAAACCGGGCAGGCATTGGAACGATCCCCACGAGGCGGTGGTTCAGGTGATCACCGAGGGGCTGGTAGAGCTTGGGTTGCTTAAAGGCAAGGTCTCCACCCTGATCAAAAATGAGGGCTATCGCAAATTCTTTATGCACCGTACCGGCCACTGGCTGGGGATGGATGTGCATGACGTGGGCGACTACAAGGTGGGCGACGAGTGGCGTGTGCTGGAGCCGGGGATGGTGATGACCATCGAGCCGGGCCTCTACATCCCTGCTGGCACCAGGGGCGTAGCAAAGAAATGGTGGAATATAGGCATTCGTATTGAGGACGACGTGCTGGTTACCAAGGGCGGTTGTGAGGTGCTGACTCGTGATGTGCCCAAGGAGCCCAATGAGATCGAGGCGTTGATGGCGGGAAAGAAAGTGATAAAGCGTGCAACGAAGAAGGCGGTAAAGAAAGCAGGAAAGAGGCAGTCATGAGTTGTGATTTTGACATTCTTATTGTCGGTGGCGGTATGGTTGGTGCCAGTCTTGCCCATGCCCTGAAATCGGTGCCGTTGCGTATTGGTATTATTGAGGCCTTTCCGCTGCACGATGATCAGCAGCCAAGTTATGATTCGCGTGCCATTGCTCTTTCCTACGGTTCACGCCGCATCTTTGAAGGGCTCGGTGTATGGCAGGCAATGGAGTCTGAAACGGTCACCCCTATTCGCCATATTCATGTCTCTGACAAGGGACACTTCGGTGCCGTGCGTATGGATGCCGAGGAGGAGGGCGTTGAGGCACTGGGTTACGTGGCAGAGGCCTCGGTAATTGGCCGTGCCCTGGCTGCTGAGCTTGCCGACCTGCCGAATGTTGAGTTGCTCTGCCCCGCCACCCTTACCGATATTCAGATTGATGAGCCCCAGGCCCGTGTCACCGTTGAGCAGAACGGCGAGACGCGTGAGTTAACGGCCAGCCTGGTGGTTGCTGCCGATGGGGGTCGTTCCACGGTGCGCGAATTGCAGGGGGCGAAGAGCTTTAAGCTTGGCTACGGCCAGACGGCGATAATTGCCAATGTGGTCACCGACCGCGAACATGGTGGCATCGCCTACGAGCGTTTTACCAAGAGTGGTCCGTTGGCGCTGCTGCCCAACCGTGCCCCGGCATGGATGGATGATAATGATGGTGGTGAGCGGCGCTGGTCTCTGGTGTGGACGGTGCGTGATGCTGAGGTGGAAGAACACCTGCAGCTAAGCGAGGCGCTATTTTTGATGCGGCTGCAAAAACGCCTCGGCAGGCGTGCCGGGCGCGTGCTCTCTGTGACCCCGCGCCATGCCTATCCGCTGGGCCTTGAGTATGTGCGCGACCATGTGCGCCCGCGCCTCGCCTTTATCGGTAATGCCGCACATCTGATTCATCCGGTGGCGGGCCAGGGCTTTAACCTGGGACTGCGTGATGTGGCGGTACTGGCCGAGGTGCTGGCCGAGGCCGCCGCTGAGCAGCGCGATCCGGGGCTGATGGAGACACTGCAGGGCTATGCCCAGTGGCGCCGCCCCGACTACTTGCGTGTGATGGGGATGACCGACGGACTGGCGCGTACCTTCTCTAACGATTTCAGGCCACTGGTGGTGGCACGCAACCTGGGGATGATAAGCATGGATCTGCTGCCCCCGGTACGCCGTCTGCTGACCCATCAGGCCATGGGCATGACAGGTCGCCAGTCGCGTCTCGCCCGGGGTCTTTCACTGGGAGAGCTGGTGTAGTGGCACATGATTTTGATCTGTTGATTGTGGGTGGCGGGATGGTGGGAGCCAGTCTCGCCTGTGCCCTTGGCAATAGCCCGTTGCGTGTCGGTGTGGTGGAGAGCCATCCGGCACAGACCGAGTGGCCCGAGGAGAGCTACGATATTCGCGTCAGCGCCATCACCCGAGCCACCGAGAAGGTGTTCCAGATGGTCGGTGCCTGGGACGGCATGGTCTCCCGCCGCATCACCCCTTATGCTGCGATGCAGGTGTGGGATGCCACAGGCTCAGGCTCCATTGGCTTTGATTGTGCGGACCTGGGTGAGAAGAATCTCGGTTATATTATCGAAAACAGGGTGATCCTCGCCGCCCTGCTGGAACGCATGAGCGAGTTTGGCAATATTGAGCTGTTCTGTCCGACACAGGTTTCAGCGCTCCAGCGCGATGAGACTGCCGCTACTCTCACCCTGGATGATGGGCGTTCATTCACCTCGTCTCTCATCGTCGGTGCCGATGGCGCCAACTCCTGGGTACGTGAGCAGGCGGGCATTACTACTACCGGCTGGCCCTATGAGCAGACGGCGGTGGTCGCTACTATCAAGACCGCACAGCACCACAAGGGTGTTGCCTACCAACGTTTCATGCCGGAGGGACCGCTGGCCTTTCTGCCGATGCCTGGTGGACTTAGCTCTATTGTCTGGTCAACTACGCCGGAGCGTGCGGCAGAGTTGAGTGAGATGGAGGAGGGGCAATTCCTCGCACAGCTGCAACAGGCCTTTGGCGATAAACTGGGGGAAATGGAATCTACCGGCCCTCGCGGAGCCTTTCCTCTATTGTTACGCCATGCCAACCGTTACAGTGACGAGCGCCTGGTACTGGTAGGCAATGCCGCCCATGCCATCCACCCGCTGGCCGGACAGGGGCTCAATTTAGGCGTCTCTGACATTGCCGCTTTGGCTGAGGTGTTGCTGGCAGCCTACGCAGAGAAGCAGGGTATTGGCGAGTTGTCGGTACTGCGTCGCTATGAGCGCTGGCGTAAGGCCGACAACGTTACCGTGATGGCGGCGATGGATGGCTTCAAGCGTTTGTTCAGTAACGATATTGTGGCACTAAAATTGGTGCGCAACCTTGGGCTCACCCTGGCTGACAATGCAGGTCCGGCCAAAAATATGATGATGCGCCGTGCCCTTGGTCTTAGTGGTGATCTGCCGCGACTCTCACGAGGCATTGATTTAGGGAGCTTCTGAATAGAGATGTCTTGTTTACAGTAATAGTGCGGCATATAGTTAGCCGATAAGTGTTGAATAGTTTTAAAACCTTAGAGTTTGAGATAATAAACTTGTGTTGTAGTGACAGCATTAACCTCACGTTATGTTTTGTTCTATAGATTGCCCAATGAGCATGGAGAGAATTTGTGACTAATCAGAGAGCCTTTCCCCGGTTCCCCCTTACCCTGGATGTTTCTATTATCGTGCCCGGCAAGGGTGCTCAGGTGTGCCGTGTACGCGATTATTGCGCTAGTGGTATGTTCCTGCTGTGTGACGATAAATCCAAAACCATCGCCAACGGCACCGAGATTAGCATTCAGTTTAGCAACCCTAATAATCAGACTGAGAGCTTGCAGCTATCTGGCAAGGTAGCTCGTGCAATGCAGCATGGCCTGGGGGTCTCCTTTGTTGCACCGAGTCAGGTGGCGATGATGGTGTTGGCGCAGCAGGCAGAGAAACAGGCCGCTGCGATACAACAGAGTGGTGGCAGTATTAGCGGTGATGTCTCAGCCATTGTGCGCAGTTGTCGCAAGATGGGTATGGGAACACTGAATAAAATGGTGACAGATTTTTTTGATACCGTTAATGAGAAGCTGTTCGAGGCCTCAGAACAGTTGACGACTAATGCCCAGCAGTCTGCCTTCCTCGGTGCAATGAATGAGCTGCGCAAGGACAAGGACAAGTTGAGTGCCGCGATTATTTCGGGCTTAGAGCAGCGTTTTGAGGTTCTCGACACCGTTGGCTATACCCCCTCCTCGGTAACTCCTGAGACAGAAGCTGAAGACGGACTGTCGCTGGTTGATAACCAGGAGTTTGATAACTGGCTGGTGGTGCGTTCTATTGCCAGCAAGATCGAAGGTCACATGGTTGATGAGTTGGAGGCTCTTGAGACAAGGCTTGCCGCCATCGCCGTGAATCGTATCGATAAGGAGAATAACCCGGTTGGTCCGTTGGCGGTCGCATCGGTGTTTAATCAAACCCTTGATACGTTGGTGCTGGAGGATGTAGCTAAGAAGGCTATCTTCCTGGTGATGGAGGGAGTCTTTGATGATGAACTGCATACGCTTTATGACGAACTTAATAAGATGCTTATCGGCCAGGGAGTATTGCCTGAGCTGAAGAAGAAGATGGAAGTGGTCAAGGTACCCGGTTCGGACAGTGGCGGTGGTTATGTTGAACCTGGCATGGATGCGACTGAAGGGCTGGCGGAGGAGGGGCAACCCCAGGTAGCACAGCAGCCACAGGGTGGTGGTTATCGAGGCGGTGCAGCGATGCCCCAGGGTGGAGGTGTTGCTCCGCCACCGCAGGGTGCGCCTGCCGGTGCCGCCCAGATGCCGCTATCGGCTGAAGGGTCGACACCGCCTACACCACAGCAAGCAGCCCCTCAGGCAGTTCCCCAGCAACCGGTAGTCAGCGGTTCCGCTGCACCACGACTTAACTATAGCCGTGCTGCCGCCCCCGCGGCAGCTTCTTTACGACCTGTCGCACCGGCTATGCCCTATCAGGACATGCAGGAGTTGATGCGTTTGCAGGGTAGTGGCGTAGATGCTGTGCCTGCAGCCCCGAACGGTTACTTTAGTAGTGGGGAGGTGGTGCAGGCATTGGCTCATCTTGAGGGGGCCGTAGCCGCCGCTGACCGTGCCAAACTTGATGCGATGGGTCATGCAAAGATGCTGGCTGAGACCCTGTCCAGCCTTACTGGTGAGGAAGGTAAGGGGTTGAGTGATGAGGATCGCGAAACCGTTACCTATGTTGGTGGTCTCTTTAGCTCCATGCATGAGGATCAGCTTTTGCCCGGGGTGGCTAAACCATGGCTGGAGCGCATTGAGGTGCCGCTGCTTAAGGCCGGTATTATCGACCCCAGCATGATGGAGGATGCGGAGCATCCAGCACGTCAGGTTGTCAATCGCCTGGAGCAGGTGGGACGCCATGTCGAGCATGATAAGAGCGAAAAACGCGAAGATATCCGCCAGCAGGTGGAGGCACTGCTTGGTTCAATCCAGAAGCGGGTGGATGAAGACCCGGAGGTCTTTGCCGAGGTGGTTGGAGGGCTTGATGAAATACGCGAAGGTTACAGTGCCACTTACCGCAGTGGTGTTGAGTTTATTGTTAAGGAGTGTGAGAAGGAGTCCTCTCTAAACCGGGTGCGTGATGCAATTTTACATGCCCTTAATGAGTTGCTGGGTAAGCGTGAGGTGCCCAAAATCATCCTCACGCTACTGGAGTCGGGCTTTAAGAACCTGTTATTTCGCACCCATCTGAAGAGTGGTTCCGATAGCGATGCTTACAAATCCTATCTTGGTTTCATTGATCTGCTTACCGCACGTTTAGCCAAACGTGAACCGGTGAAGGCGAAGAAGCTGGCGGCTGATACCACTCTGCTGCAGTGGCTGCCGCGAATGCTTGCGAATGCCTCTAAGGATGAGGCGCGAAATAAGGCCTTAACCAATGAGGTTAAGAGCTACCTTAGTGGTGAGGTGCAGCCGGCAATGCAATATGTGCCTGCGCTGATAGTGAAATCTACCCATCAGGATGAGACCCACAGCAAGCCTGATGAGCTTGATCTGGGTGCCTGGCAGCTGGTGCTGGATGACGTTCGTGAGATCGGTGATGGTGAGACCTTTGTCTTCGAGGATGAGGATAATGGGGAGCAGGAGGTCACCCTGGTGTGGCGTGATGAGGAGGATAAACCACCACGTTACGTTTTTGCCGATAACAGTGGCGAGAAGATGCTGGACCTCTCCCTTGGTGAGGTGGCCAACCGGCTTTACCACAACGTACTGGCGCGCATGGAGGTGCGTGACCTGAGTGTTACCGAGCGTGCTACCTACGACTTCCTGCAGAACATTCACAATAACCTCTCACGCCAGGCACAGCATGATGAGTTGACCGGCCTGCTTAATCGTAAATCCTTTGAACGTAAGCTGGAGAATGCCTATAACCAGGCGATTGCCTCTGAGAGCAGTGGTGTAGTTGGTTACTTTGACCTTGACCGTTTCAATGTGATTAACACGACCTGCGGTCATAGTTCGGGCGATAAGCTACTGGAGCAGATAGCGGATATCTTCAAGGAAAATACTGGGGAGGGTGCCACGACGGCTCGTCTCGGTGGTGATGAGTTCGCCATCATCCTTGAGGGAGTGAGTCGCATTGATGGCCTAAAACGTATTACTGCGATGCATGATGAAATTCGTCAGATCCGCTTCTCCTGTGAGGATAATGAGTTTAACGTTACTGCCAGTGCCGGTCTTGCAGAGATCAACGATGCCAGTGACAGTAGTGGCAGATTGTTGAGTGCGGTGGATGCGGCCTGCTTTACTGCCAAGGATCAGGGGCGTGACAATATTCAGATCCACAATCCAGAGAACACTCGTATCAGCGACCGTACCAGCATCCTCGAGTGGGTGGGCCGTATTAACGTGTTGTTTGAGAAGGACCTGATCCAGTTGCGTTGTCAGAAGATTGATCCGGTACAGAAGACTGTTAACTCTTTACCACACTACGAAGTGCTGCTCGATGTGTATGATGAGGAGGGCAATAAGGTGCCGACGGAAGAGTTTATCGTCGCCGCCGAGCGCTATAACCGTATTATCGATATCGATACCTGGGTAGTTGATAGTGTACTGAAATGGCTGGAAGATCATCGTAGTAAGCTTAACCGTATTAACGGTATCTCTATCAACCTGTCCGGTAACTCCATCGGTAATCGCAAGTTCATGGAGCATCTTCAGGAACGTCTGTCGGTAGAGGGTTTCCCGGTTGAGAAGGTGATCTTCGAGGTTACTGAGACCATCGCCATCAACAATATTGATAATGCTGCCCGTTTCATGCGTAAGCTTAAAGAGATCGGCTGCAGGTTCTCGCTGGATGATTTTGGTAGCGGTACCTCCTCGTATTCCTATCTCAAATCACTGCCCATCGACTACTTGAAGATCGACGGTGCTTTCATCAAGGATATTGCTAAAAATTCCCATGATTACGCGGTGGTGAAATCGATTAACGAGATCGGGCATACGATGGGTAAGAAGACGGTGGCGGAGTTCGTGGAGGATGAGTTTGCGTTCCAGGCGCTTAAGACTATCGGCCTCGATTACGTACAGGGCTTTGGTATTGAGAAGCCGATCCCACTCAAGAGTCTGTTTGGCTAATCTTCAGAGGATAACCAGTCACATCAGTTATCGACGCTAAGCCCCTGTTTCGCAAGTCAGGGGTGTTTTGAGTGCTTGGTTTTGTACTGTAGCGACGGTATAGTCTCGATTCGACCATGGCTCCTGTGGGAGAGAGCGGCAGCGGGCAACCGTGATGCCGCCGCCGAAGGCGCAACCCGCCCGGAATCGCTCAGGCAAAAGGACCACAGGAACCTGTCGACTCTGGAGAGAGATCTCACGCGTGATCCACCGAAGGGGCCAAGCTCTCAGGTGCCAGGACAGAGGGGCGACAAATGACTATGAGGTCATTTGTCGCCCTTTTTTATGTCAGGTCGAACGGGCAGAAAACTGCTTCTGCGTTTTCTGCACACTCCCCATTCATGGGGAGCGTATGCCGTGGGCGCGGTGTGTTTGCTTATTAAAGGTTTGTTATGACGAAACAGTTGATATCCATCCCGGTATTTGACCACTCGGCGCGGCCTAACGTCAGCCGCATGCCGTCCTGGATTCGTCAATCACTGGCTAATGGTGACTACGCGGCTACCGCTAAGGTGGTGCATAGCCATGGTCTGAATACGGTTTGTGAGGAGGCACGTTGCCCCAATAAGGGGGAGTGCTGGGGTCGTGGTACCGCTACGTTTATGTTGCTGGGCGATACCTGTACCCGGGCCTGTGGTTTTTGTGCAGTGAATACCGGCCAGCCCGAGAGCGTTGATTTTGACGAGCCGCGTCGTGTGGTCGAGGCGGTAGAGGGAATGGGGCTGGGTTATGTGGTCCTAACCTCGGTCAATCGAGACGAATTGGCCGATGGTGGTATCGGGATCTACGCGGCAACGCTTAGCGGCCTGCGTCAGGCCCTGCCCGAGCTGGGTATTGAGGTGCTGACCCCTGATTTTCGACACTGCCAGGAGCAGGCGGTGTTCCTGCTTGGTGAGGCGATGGAAGGAGATAAACTGGTGTGGGGCCACAATGTGGAAACCGTCCCTTCGCTCTACAAAACGGTACGCAAGGGGAGCAAATACGAACGCTCGCTGCGCCTGCTGGAGCTGGCAGCGGCAATACCCTCGGTGGAGGCGAAGTCATCACTGATGCTTGGCCTCGGAGAGAGTTTTGAAGAGGTGGTATCCGTGATGCACGACCTGCATAGTGCAGGGGTTAGTCGCCTCGCCCTGGGCCAGTATCTACGCCCTAGCAAGTACCACCTGCCGGTGCATGAATATATCGAGCCAGAGACCTTCGCTGCCTACGAGGCCGAGGCCAGGGCTCTGGGATTTACGTGGGTTAAGGCTGGGGCGATGGTGCGCTCTTCCTACCATGCCGAAGAATAAAGGGAACCACAGAAATTGATCCTTCACTCTCTGGCGGCGTTCACCCTAAAGGGTACGATGAAAAATGGATTCAAAATGCTCATTTACTATTTGTAAACTGCGCTTTCTGCGTGCCCTTTGGGTATTCATCCATTTTTGCCTTGCCAGAAAGCAAATGCTCTAATTTTTGAGGCACCCTTAGTAGTTAATTTCAGGACAGATGATGATTAAAAGGACAGCACTTTACGCCGCCCATGTTGCCGAAGGGGCCAAGCTGGTCGACTTTACCGGGTGGGAGATGCCTATCCATTACGGCTCACAGCTGGATGAGCACCATATCGTGCGCAGTTCCGCCGGTATGTTTGATGTCTCGCACATGTGCGTGGTTGATCTGCATGGCATCCGCAGTCGCGACATGCTGCGTTTCATGATGGCCAATGATGTGGCCAAGCTCGACGGGCAGCCCGGGAAGGCACTCTATAGCTGCATGCTCAATGAACGTGGCGGGGTGATCGATGACCTCATCATCTATCATATGGATACCGCCTGGTACCGTCTGGTGGTTAATGCCGGTACTCGCAATAAAGATCTGGCCTGGCTGGCTAAGCACGCCTCCTCCTTCGATGTGGATGTGATCGAGCGGGATGATCTGGCGATAATCGCAGTGCAGGGGCCCGAGGCTCGCGCCAGGGTACATACCGTGCTGGGTTCTGCTGTGAGTCGCCTTAGTCGCTTTTCTGCCGCCGAGGAGGGTGAGTTATTTGTTGCCCGTACGGGTTATACCGGTGAGGATGGTTATGAGATCGTGGTACCGGTAGAGCAGGCCGAGGATTTGTGGCACAAGCTGCGTGATGCTGGGGTTCTCCCCTGCGGCCTGGGTGCACGTGATACCTTGCGCCTGGAGGCGGGGATGAATCTTTACGGTCAGGACATGAATGATGATACCTCACCACTGATCTCTGGCCTGGCCTGGACTGTGGCACTACAGCCCGAGGGCCGTCAGTTTATTGGCCGCGAGCGGTTGGAGGCCGAACGTGAACAGGGGGTCACCCAGCGTCTGGTTGGCTTGCTGCTGGAAGATAAAGGTGTGCTGCGTGCCCACCAGAGGGTGACTATCGAGGGCCTCGGTGAGGGGGAGACCACCAGCGGCAGTTTCTCGCCGACCCTCGGCAAGTCGATTGCACTGGCCCGTGTACCGGTGGGTGATGCGGAGCGGTGCAGTGTTGAGATCCGCAATCGCCAGTTGACGGCAAGAATTGTAAAGCTACCGTTTGTAAAAAACGGCAAACCATCATATTGATACGAACAGGATCATTAAAGAGGAAACAGAGATGAGTAATCTGCCCCAGGAATTGAAGTACAGCAAAAGCCATGAGTGGGTACGCCAGGAGGAGGACGGTTCTGTCACCGTTGGTATCTCTGATCATGCCCAGGGACTGCTGGGTGACATGGTCTTCGTTGAGCTGCCAGAGATTGATCGTGAGATGGGTGTAGAGGAGGAGTGTGCAGTGGTTGAGTCGGTAAAGGCCGCCTCTGATGTCTACTCACCGGTCGCCGGTACCGTAACCGAGGTCAACGCTGCGGTGGAGGATAGCCCTGAGCTGGTTAACCAGGATCCCTATGGTGAGGGCTGGTTGTTTAAGCTCAGGGATGTCAGTGGCCTGGATGATTTACTCGATGCTGACGCCTATGCGGCGACAGTTGAAGAATAGAGCCTTGTTAGTAGCCTCTCTATAACACTCTGCGGAAGCGAACCATGCCGTTTATTCCCCATACCGAAGATGATGTGCACGCCATGTTGGCGGCCATCGGTGTCGATAGCATCGGTGCCCTGTTCGATGAGATCCCGGCTAATCTAAAGTCCGAAGGTCTGCCCACCATCCCCGAGGGGATGGGTGAGATGGGCGTCGGTAAATTGATGCAACAGCGTGCTGCCGAGGATGGTCAGCCACTCTGCTTTATCGGTGCCGGTGCCTACGAGCACCACATCCCGGCAGCGGTATGGGAGCTGGTGACCCGCGGCGAGTTTTACTCCGCCTACACCCCCTATCAGGCCGAGGCAAGTCAGGGCACGCTGCAGCTGGTCTACGAGTTCCAGACTATGATCGCCGGGCTCACCGGTATGGATGTGGCCAACGCCTCGCTCTATGACGGGGCCTCGGCGCTGGCCGAGGCGGTGCTGATGGCGATTCGTGCCAACCGCAAATCAAAATCAAAGCGCATCCTGATACCCGCCACGGTACACCCTGATTACCGTCGTGTGGTCGATACCATCGTGCGCAACCAGGGCATTACCCTGGAGCTGATCGACTACGATGCGACTCGCGGTAATATTGATGTCTCCTCCCTGGCAAAGTATGAGGGCGAGGATTTTGCTGCACTGGTGATCCCGCAGCCCAACTTCTTCGGTGTACTCGAAGAGGTCGATGCCCTCACCGACTGGGCCCATGCCAACAACATGCTGGCCATTGGTCTGGTCAATCCAACGGCGATGGCACTGCTGACCCCGCCGGGTGAGTGGGGTGCGAGTGGCGCGGATATCGCCTGTGGCGAGGGGCAGCCATTGGGCTCCCCCCTCGCTTCCGGTGGCCCCTACTTTGGCTTTATGGCCTGCAAGCAGGCGATGGTGCGGCAGATGCCGGGGCGTATCGTCGGTGCCACGGTCGACCTTGATGGTAAGCGAGGCTATACCCTCACTCTACAGGCACGTGAGCAGCACATCCGCCGCTCCAAGGCGACTTCAAATATCTGCACTAATCAGGGATTGCTGGCCGCAGCTGCTACCATTTACATGGCACTGCTGGGGCCACAGGGTTTACGTAATGTGGCCGCTGCCAGCCATGCCAATACCCGTAAGCTGATTGAAAAACTCAGCACTATCGACGGCATCGAAGTGGTCTTTAGTGGCCACAACTTCCACGAGGTGGTGTTGCGCCTCAACCAGGAGGCTGCACGGGTACTGCGTGCCCTGGCGGTGCAGGATATCCTGGGAGGTTACCATCTGGGTGAGGATTACCCTGAGCTGGAAAACTGCCTGCTGCTTTGTGCCACCGAGACCAAGAGCGATGAGGACATCGAGCGTCTGGCGGAGAATCTGGGACGCATCATCGGTCGCAATAGTGCCCCGCAGGTGTGCCAAAAACTGAAACCCCAAGACCCCACCAAGTACGGATTTAAAGAGGAGTAAGACCTTGTTAAAACCACTAATCGTTTTATGTGCACTATCGGTCTCTGGCCTGGTACAGGCTACCGCCACGGTTGATGATTACGCGATGAAGGCAGAGAAGGTGGCCGACGGCGTTTACGCCATCGTCTCACCGGCCAGGTCTTTCCCCAATGCTGAGAACAAGGGGTGGAACTCCAACAGCGCCTTTGTTGAAACCAGTGAAGGACTACTGGTATTCGATACAGGCTCCTCAGAGACCATCGGTAAGGCGCTGATCAAGGCCATCCGCAGCGTTAGCAAAAAGCCCATTAAGTGGGTGATTAACTCCCACTCCCATGGCGATCACTGGCTGGGTAATGGTGCCTTTGTGGCCGAGAAACCGGCACAGATGATCGCCTCTGATGTCGCCATCGATTTGATGAAGAGTGGCGGTTACGACTGGGTAGATCGTTTTAATACCATGAGCGATGGCGCTACCGGCAAGTTCACCCCGGTGCCGGCGAAAGACGCCGTGGTCAAGACGATGGCGCGCAATTTCGGTGGCGTGCAGGTGCAGATCCTCTTCTCCGGCAATAGCCACTCGCCGGGTGACATCGTCTTCTGGCTGCCACAAAAATCGGTGCTGCTTACCGGTGACACCATGTACACCCAACGTCCACCGGCCACCTTTGATGCGCAGGTGAAGCAGTGGGCCGTGTTCCTCAAGGAGCTGGAAGGGTTGAAGCCGAACAGCGTGATCCCCGGTCACGGCCCGGTCTCTGATATTAGTTCAGTGACCGACCTGCACGACTACTTTTCGACTCTTTGGACGCTGGTTGCCGAGGGGTATGATGAAGGGCTTCCCGACTATGAGATCGCCCCCGGCATTAAAGAGAAGATGAAGCGTTTTGAGGTGATCTACCCCGGACTTTATGAGCGCCTTGGTGAGTCGATCTCACACGTCTACCTGCAGGTAGAAGCGGCAGAGTTTGAGTAAGTTGGTATTACAGCGCGAGTCGATATGATGTTAATTTTTGAACAGTCAAAACCCACTCGCCTGAATACGGCGCAAGCGCCGCAGGCGGGCGATGTCTCTGACATTCCCGAGAAGTTCCTGCGCAGATCCAAGCCTACCCTGCCCGAGGTCTCGGAGATGCAGGTGGTGCGCCACTACACCCGCCTGTCGCAGAAGAACTTTTCCATTGATACCCACTTCTATCCGCTCGGCTCCTGCACCATGAAGTACAACCCGCGTGGTGCCAACACGCTGGCGATGCTGCCCGGTTTTCTTGGTCGTCATCCCAGGGCACCGGTAGAGACGCATGGTCAGGGCATTCTCGCCTGCCTGTTTGAGCTGCAGGAGATGCTAAAAGATATCACCGGCATGCAGGGCTGCTCGCTCACACCGATGGCCGGGGCGCAGGGGGAGTTTGCCGGGGTGGCGATGATCCGCGCCTATCACGATGCCCGTGGCGATGATGGGCGCAGTGAGATCCTCTGCCCCGATGCGGCGCACGGCACCAACCCGGCCACCGCCGTGATGTGCGGCTATAAGGTGAAGGAGATCCCCACCGATGGCAACGGCGATGTGGATCTTGAGGCACTTAAAGCTGCCGTTGGCCCGCAGACAGCCGGTATCATGCTCACCAACCCATCCACCCTCGGTGTGTTCGAGCGGCGCATTAAGGAGATCGCCGAGGTGGTGCATCAGGCCGGCGGCCTGCTCTACTACGATGGGGCCAACCTCAACGCCATTCTCGGCAAGGTGAAGCCCGGCGATATGGGTTTTGATGTGGTGCACCTTAACCTGCACAAGACCTTCTCCACCCCCCACGGCGGTGGGGGGCCCGGTGCAGGCCCTGTTGTGGTAGGTGAGCGCCTGCTTCCCTTCCTTCCCGTGCCGATGGTGGGTCGTGATGGCGATGATTACCACTGGCTCACTGAGAAGGATTGTCCTCAGTCGATAGGCCGGCTCTCCGCCCACATGGGCAATGCCGGTATCCTGCTGCGTGCCTATATCTATGCCCGCATGCTGGGGCGCGAGGGGATGGAGCGTGTTGCCGAGTATGCAACCCTTAATGCCAACTACATGCTCGCCGAGTTGAAGAAGGCCGATTTTGAGATGGCCTTCCCGGATCGCCGTGCTACTCACGAATTTATCCTTACGCTAAAAAAAGAGGCGAAGGAGATGGGTGTCAGCGCGATGGACTTTGCCAAGCGCCTGCTCGACTACGGCATGCACGCCCCCACCACCTACTTCCCGCTACTGGTGCCTGAGTGTTTTCTTATCGAGCCGACGGAGACCGAAGACCGCGAAACTCTCGATGAGTTTATTGCTGCGATGGTGGCGATACGCAAGGAGGCAGAGGATAGCCCTGAGCTGGTAAAGGGCGCACCACATACCCTGCCGGCAAAGCGTCTGGATGATGTAAAGGCGGCGCGGGAACTCGATTTGGTGTGGCAAGAAAATAAGCCGTAAATTAATTATCAACTTATAGGGTGCAGTTGAATGTGGCTGTCTCTTTTGAAGTTTAAGAAGGTGTCATTATGAAGCCAAATAATCCGGGTCTGACCCACGTCGTTGCTGCTTTTGGCTACTCGATGAAGGGCATACGTGCAGCCTTTATTCATGAGCGAGCATTTCGTCTGGAGCTGGTTGCCGGGTTGATTCTTTTTCCACTCGCTTTATGGCTTGGACGGAGCGGGGTAGAATTTGCGATTCTCTTGGGAAGTCTCTTTCTGGTACTTGCCTTTGAGATGGTGAACTCTTCTATTGAAGCGGTTGTGGATCGCGTGGGTACTGATTTTCATGAGCTCTCTGGTCGAGCCAAAGATCTGGGTTCCGCCTCTGTTTTCTTTGCACAGATGAATGCTGTTGTTGTGTGGGCTTGTATTTTGTACGACCGTTTTATTTGATTAATATAATTCACAAGGGAAATTAATATGAGCGCACTTATTTGCGGCTCCATCGCCTACGACACCATTATGGTGTTCCACGATCAGTTCAAAAACCACATCCTTCCCGACAAGGTACACATGCTGAATGTTGCCTTTCTGGTTCCCGATATGCGCCGTGAGACCGGCGGTTGTGCCGGCAATATCGCCTACAATTTGAAGCTGCTCGGTGGCGAGCCCAAGATCATGGCTACTGTGGGTCGTGACTTCGACCCCTACGCGGACTGGATGGGGGAGTGCGCCCTCGATACCACCCATATTAAGGTGATCGACAACGCCTACACTGCACAGGCCTTTATCACCACCGACAAGGATGATAACCAGATCACCGCCTTTCACCCCGGAGCCATGAGCTTTGCCCATGAGAATGAGGTGAAGGAGGCTGAGGGGATCACCATCGGCATGGTCTCACCCGATGGGCGTGACGGCATGATCGAGCACGCTCGGCAGTTTGTCGAAGCGGGTATCCCCTTTATCTTTGATCCGGGCCAGGGTCTGCCGATGTTTGATGGTGAAGACCTGAAACGTTTTATCGAACAGGCCACCTGGGTGGCAGTTAATGACTATGAGGCACAACTGCTGGAAGAGCGCACCGGTATGAGTCCGCACGAGATTGCCGAGCACGTAGAGGCGTTGATTATTACCCGCGGTGGTGAGGGTTCACACATCTACACTAAAGAGCATCGCCTGGATATTCCAAGTGCTGAAGTTCGCGAGGTAAATGACCCTACCGGCTGTGGTGATGCCTATCGTGCCGGCCTGCTCTACGGCCTGATGAATGATCTGGATTGGGACATTACTGGGCGTATCGCATCGCTGATGGGGGCCTTCAAGATAGAACAGCACGGTACCCAGAACCACCGTTTCTCTATGGACGAGTTTAAGGCGCGTTATACGGACGCCTTTGGTTCAAATTTCTGATTATTGTTGCCACACCTTAGCAAGGGAATGTAAGGCGAAAAAAATGGGATAGTGGCACAGGCCGCTATCCCAAATCTGCAGTTACTACCAGGAGAAAACTATATTAGCTGCAACCCTTGGGGCGCGGCAGGCCGGCGATCTTATTGGCAGACTTGATCAGGCCGTAGGGGAACAGGGAGTAGATGTACTGCTGTGAGCTACGATCTGCACCGTACTTCTTCTTCATGATCTTGGAGAAGACGCGGGGCTCGGCCACGCTACCGTTATCGGTGAAGTACTCGCGGGCCTCGTTGACGATGTCCCAGTGCTCGTCAGTAAGCTCGACCTTCTCGTTGGCCGCGATGCCGTTGGCAACCTCTACGCTCCACTCGCTAAGGTCTTCCATCCAGCCCGCTTCACTCAGTTTGATGATCTTGCCGTCGATATTTAGTTCCATCGTACCTTTCCTCAATAATCTTAATGAATTGACCCTTACTACCCTCTATAGGGGTGCTTGATTTAAAAACCAAGCAAATTTGTTGGGTATTATAGGGAATACCTACTGTTTGGGTCAAGCTTTTTTGTGAGGGAAGGCTAATGTTTGTGGTAAGTGTTTGATTTTAAATATGTGTCGCGTCAGCGACACATATTAGTGTTGAATCCTCCAGCACCGATGAATATGCGGATTCCGCTTGAAGTCCTCCGGCAGGGTCTGCCGACTAATCTCCTTAATCTGATACCCACTTAATGCCTCCTCATCCAGCTTAAACTTGCGGAAGTTGTTGGAGAAGATAAGCAGCCCATCCTTAGACAGAAGCCGCATGGCGTTCTGAATCAGCGCCACATGGTCACGTTGTATATCGAAGACAGCGTCCATGCGCTTGGAGCTGGAGAAGGTGGGCGGGTCGAGAAAGATCAGGTCGTACTCGGTGTTTAGGTGTTTGGCCTGCTCGGCCAGCCAGGCGGTGCAGTCGGTCTGAATGTAGTGGTGCTCCGGGCCGGTGAAACCGTTAAGTGCCATGTTGCGTTTGGCCCAGTCGATGTAGGTGTTGGAGAGGTCTACGGTTGTTGTTGAGCTGGCCCCTCCTGTCGCCGCGTGCAGGGTGGCGACGCCGGTATAGGCGAAGAGGTTGAGGAAGCGGCTGCCTTTGGCCTCACGTCCAATGATCTCGCGGGTGATACGGTGATCGAGAAACAGTCCGGTATCGAGGTAGTCGCTGAAGTTGACCAGCAGGCGGCAACGCCCTTCGCGTACCTCGTGGAAGGCACCACTGCTGCTCTGCTTTTCATACTGGGCGCGCCCCTTCTGTTTCTGCCGCACCTTGTAGAACAACTGCTCTACCGGGATCTCCAGCACCTGCGGGATCACCGCCAGTGCCTCCATCAGGCGCTGACGTGCCTTTTCCGCATCAACAGTTTTCGGGGCCTGATACTCCTGCACATGCACCCACAACTTTTCACCCTGATAGAGATCGACGGCGACGGCGTACTCGGGCAGGTCGGCATCGTAGAGACGGTAGCAGTTGATCCCTTCGCGCCGCACCCATTTGCCAAGGTGCTTGAGGTTCTTGCGCAAGCGGTTGGCAAACATCTTTGCCCCCTCGCTCTCGGCAAGACTGCGATCGACCGGTTTCTCTTCTGTGGCCTCGGCCTCATTCGGCACGCGGTAGAGAAAGAGCTGACACTCAATAGGGCCGTTAAATAGCGGGTCGGGTTTGCGATGGGTACGCAGACCAACGTAGGCGGCTAGCTCCGGATTGCCGGTGAAGATGGCGGCACGCCAGCCGGGCAGGTCGGCCTGCAGGTGTCTACCGAGTTCAGCGTAGAGACTTTTCAGCTCATTGATCTCACCGAGACGCTCGCCGTAAGGAGGGTTTACCACCAGTAGGCCGGGGTTGTCACCGCTGGGTCGGGGCAGGGTGCCCAGCTCGCGTCTTTCGATGCGGATATGACGCGACAGACCGGCCGCATCAATATTGCGCAGTGCGGCAGTGACGGCCTGTGAACTGGCATCAGAGCCCTGAATGGGTGGCAGGTTCTTCAGACCGTGGTGACGGCGCTCTTCGGCCTCTTCGAGTAGCTGCTGCCACAGTGCCTCGTCGTGACGACGCCAGCCGCGAAAGCCGAAGTGTTTACGATAGATCCCCGGTGCAATATCGGCAGCAATCATCGCCCCCTCTATCAGCAGGGTGCCAGAGCCACACATCGGATCGAGCAGTGCCCCGCCTTTGGAGGCGACGAAGGGCCAGTCGGCGAGCAGAAGAATGGCTGCCGCAAGATTCTCTTTTAGCGGTGCGATCACCCCCTCGGCACGGTAGCCACGCCGGTGCAGGCTGCCGCCAGAGAGGTCGATGTTAATCTTGCCGGTGTTGCCTCGCAGGTGGATGTTAATGCGCAGGTCAGGGGTGGCAAGGTCGACGCTGGGCCGCTCGCCAAACTGTTCGCGAAAACGATCCACCACCGCATCCTTTACCTTAAGTGCGGCGTACTTGCTGTGGCCGATGGCCGAGTCGGTGACCGAGCAGTCAACTGCCAGGGTGCCGGAGGAATGGAGGTGGCGCTCCCAGCGGATCGCCTTTACCTCGTCGTACAACTCTTCGGGGGTGGATGCCTTGATGGTGGTGACGGGCAATAGCACACGATTGGCTACCCGGCTCCATAGGCAGACGCGATAGGCCAGCTCCAGCTCGCCCTCAAAGGTGGCCCCGGCGGCGGAGGGCCGGATCTTCTGCGCCCCCAGCTCACGCAGTTCGCGCGCCAGTAGCTGGGACATCCCTTTGGGGGTGGTGGCAAAGAGTTTCATGAGGTGTTGGCCTAAGGGTTACGCTGAAGCTTCAGTAGTGGGGCGGTGGTGTCTCTTCGGACATCGGGGCGACGGCCGACGGAGTCAGGTCCTTCAGCAGTGATTTGAGGTAGTCGATTTGCCCCTGTAACGCCTCAATGGTCTGTTGCTGTGCTAGCGTGGTGCTAGTTAGCTCATCAATAGCTGCTTCTTGATAGGCAACACGGGTTTCTATATCTTCGAGACGTTTATCCATGGCGGCGTAATCGTACATTGTGGGTGAGAATGGGCGCATTGTATCACGCAGCCTGTTGCGGCCATTGTCTATTTCAGCTCAGGCTTTGGTAGAATTGCGTCATACATCCTCTTGCTATCAAGGAATCCAGAGTGAAAAAAGTGTTGGTCACTGCAGTGTTGGTCTTCATGCTGTTTGGTTCTGGCAACATGCGTGCGGCTGATATGAACTACAGCGGCGCTTATACCGGATCGATGGCGGGAAGCATGATGACAGCCATGTGGGACTTTATGGAGTGGTTTCTGGGGCAGCGTAATAACTCGGGGCCTTATCCCGGTGGATGGAATAACCCCAATACCTTCTATGGCCCCAACCGGGGGCCAGCTCCCAACCCCTATCGCCATCGTGATTATTGGGATGACCCGTCAAACCCCTGGGTGGACATGCAGTTGCTGGAGGGAACCTGGCGGGCGCAGTCGGGTGAGTACTGGTATGTGCGCGACAATCGTTTTGTGCTGCTTGATAACAAGCAGCAGAAGATGACAGGGGAGTTTATTGTCGAGGGTAATTTTATCCTTACCCGTATGCCCTGGGGTGAGGTGGAGTTTGAGTTCAGGCAGATGGATGACGTACTGGTAATGCGCGATGTGAACGGTCGCGTGATGCTGTTGCGTCGTGTTGAGGCTGCTGGCTGGAATTGGTAGAACGCTAATAATGCTGTGCTTGATACACTCCTGCCCCGAGAGTCGGCACAGCTCTAGTCTGTGACGACATCTGGGGAGATGATTATTTCTAGTAGAGTCAGGGATTACTCCCCGGTGATGAACTCTTCAGCCATATCGGCCAGCTCCTCAGCGTAGAGGTCGAGGAAGAAGTGATCGGCACCGTCGATTACCTCAAAGCTGATGTTGTTACGTTCGGACGGTGTTGCCATCTTCTCCTCCAGCCCCTTTACCACGGTATCTTCGCTACCGGCAAAGACCAGCACCGGTTTGCTGATCTGCTTGAGCAGGCTGGGGGTATTCATGCGCATATCGGGCTGGTAGTAGGCGACGAAGGCGCTGGCACTGGCGCTGGACTGTGGGCAGTAGATGAAGTCGACCGGCTTGAGCATGGTATCGCCCTTGCCGGCATCGACCAGTTTCTTCGCCTTTGCCAGTACCGGCGCCAGAGGTTTGTTGTAACTCTTTTGATAGCCTTTTGAATTCTTCTCTTCGCTCCATACCTGTGGCGCGACCAGTACCACTTTGGTGATCGCGGCATCGTCTCGCTCGGCGGCGAACCAGGCGGTCTGGTTGCCACCGCGGGAGTGACCCAGTAGTACCACCGATTTGACCCCCTGCTGTTTCAGCCAGCCCAGCCACAGGCCGATCTCATCAAGGGCATCGGTGTGTTTGTGGGTGTGCGGCACGGCGCAGTCATACATTCCCGTCCGCTTGCTGAGGCCGAGGGAGAGGTTAATGGCCAGCGAGCTGATACCACGATCCTTAAACATCTCCTGCAGCGTTGCCATGATCTCCATGCGATTGTGGGCCAGGGTGCCGTGGGTCATTAGTACTACGGTGCCGTTTTTCCAGTTGTCAGAGGCGGCCTCCAGATTGGCATTGATGATCAAACCGTTGTGGTTTAGTTGATGCTCTTCTGCATGCAGGCTAAAAGAGAGCAGCAACAGCAGCAGGGGAAAGACCTTTCTCATGGGGGACTCCAGGGATTTGGGGGATTAGCGTTATTGAATTTTTTCAGTGGGCATGCCACCGACCATCCACTCAGGATAGCCATCTTCGAGACGGTGGGCGGTAAAACCTTTTTCACGCAGGCGTGCCACCGCCTCGAAAGCGAGGATGCAGTGAGGGCCGCGGCAGTAGGCAACGATCTCGTGTCCCTGCTCCAGCTCATCGAGATGCCCCTCCAGCTCGTTTAGCGGAATGTTGAGCGCACCCGGCAGGTGGCCGGCGGCGTACTCCTCGTGGGGGCGCACATCGAGTACGGTAACCAGGCCATCGCGCACTCGTTCCAGCAACTCAGCATGGGCTACCGGCTCCAGGTTGTCTTTGGTGGTGAGGTAGGTCTGCACCAGCTGATCCACCTCGGCCAGGTGGCGCTCGGCCACCCCGCGCAGGGCACCGAACAGCTCTATCACATCGTTGTCGCTAATACGGTAGTAGACCTTCAGTCCCTCCTTGCGGCAGGCCACCAGACCGGTCTGGCGTAGCTGCTGCAGGTGCTGCGAGGTGTTGGCAACGGTAAGCCCGGAGACCTTCGCCAGCTCCTCCACGCTGCGCTCGCCCTGGGCGATAAACTCCAGTAGTTCTAGCCGGTTACCGTTGCTCATCGCCTTACCGATGCGGGCAAACTGGGCAAACAGCTGCTGCTTAAAATTGATCTTTGACATATTTTCTCTACCATCCGACTCACTATTCAAGTAATCTATTGAATAGTTGTTGATATTTTTAGTATAGCACCCAATCTTAAAGAGAAGGCAGAGGGAGAGACAATGGAGTTGAATGAGTGGCTGATGGCCAATGAGCAGCCGGTACGCATGGGCTTTTTCTTCGGCATGCTGGCGGTGATGGCGCTGTGGGAGGTCATTGCGCCGCGCCGTGCATTGACCGTCTCCAAAGCGGTACGCTGGACCAATAACCTTGGCATCGTCTTCTTTAACAGCTTTTTGCTGCGCCTGATCTTCCCCGCCGCCGCAGTCGGTGTTGCCGCCTTTGCTGCAGAGAACGGCTGGGGGCTGCTCAACTACTATGAGCTGCCGTTCTGGCTGACGGTGGTGCTCTCGGTGGTGGTGATGGACTTCATCATCTATCTGCAACACGTGATGGTGCACGCGGTGCCGTTGCTGTGGCGCCTGCACCGTATGCACCATGCCGACCTCGATTATGACGTTACGACCGGGGCACGCTTCCACCCTATTGAGATCATCCTCTCCATGCTAATCAAGTTTGCCACTATCGTGGTACTCGGCCCGCCGGTGGTGGCGGTGGTGATCTTTGAAATCGTGCTTAATGCCACGGCGATGTTCAACCACGGCAATGTGCGCCTGCCGCTGGGGCTGGATCGGGTGTTGCGTCTGTTTCTGGTCACTCCCGATATGCATCGGGTACACCACTCGGTAGAGGATGACGAGGCCAACTGTAACTTCGGGTTCAGTCTGCCGTGGTGGGATCGCCTCTTCGGCACCTATCGCGCCCAACCGCGTGGCGGCCACGAGGGGATGACCATCGGTATCCACAAGTTTCGCACGCCCAGGGAGGCTAGCTGGTTTCCCGGTATGTTGCTGCTACCCTTCAAGGGGAAGGTGAGTGAGTACACCATTAATCGTCGCCAGTGGAATGAAACGGATCCGAAGCGTGGTGCAGATGAGTAAGAAACTGTTACGCACTATTCTGATAGTGTTGCTGATTGGCGGTATTGCGCTGGCAATGAACTATCGTGACCAGCTTGATGCCGAACAGCTCTCTGCCTGGGTGGCCAGTTTTGGCGTTGCCGGGCCGCTAGTTTTTATGCTGCTCTATGCGCTGGCCACAGTGTTGTTTCTGCCGGGTTCGGTGTTGACCCTGGCAGGCGGGGCGATCTTTGGCCCACTGTGGGGAACCCTCTATAACCTTACCGGTGCCACACTCGGTGCTACCCTGGCCTTTCTCGTCTCACGTTACCTCGCTGCTGACTGGGCGGAGCAGAAGAGTGGCGGACGCACCAAACAGTTAAAGGATGGAGTCGAGGCAGAGGGATGGCGCTTTGTCGCCTTCGTACGCCTGGTGCCGCTATTTCCCTTTAATATTCTTAACTATGCACTGGGGCTGACCCGCATCAAGCTCTCCCACTACATCATCACCTCTTACATCTGTATGTTGCCAGGTGGCTTTGCCTATACCTATCTGGGCTATGCGGGTCGTGAGGCGGTGGCTGGTGGTGAGGGGCTGATCCAGAAGGGGTTGCTAGCGCTGGCACTGCTGGCAGTGGTCTCCTTTCTGCCGCGTCTTATCGGTCGTCTGCGTCAGGGGCCGAAGGACGATTCTGCGGAGTCGTAGCAATACTCACTATGGTTTTAGTGGATGACGCATGCGGTTATAGAGGTGCGGTAGCAGCAACACGGCAACTAATAACATCGCCATGGATACCAGGGTGAGTAGGCGATCCCCTTCGCCACTGAACAGTGTAAGCCCGCTGTGGCCGATGTAGGCGTAGACGCTAAGGCGCGGCAGCAGGGCTAAGGCGTTGGCTGTGACAAAGGACGTTAGTGATAGACGGCACAGGCCAAAGGCGTAGCAGGAGAGGTCGTAGGGCACCATCGGTATCAGCCGCACCAGGGCGACAAAGCGCCACCCCTCCCGCTCTACCCCATGTTTCACACGTTGCAGGGTCTGGCTTAAATGGCGCTCTACCAGTTCTGCTGCAAAATGGCGGGCGAGGAGAAAGGCAAGGGCCGCCCCCAGCGTGGCACCCGCAACATTCAATAATGGCCCCAGCCACGGCCCGAATAGTGCGCCACCAAGCAGGCAGAGCAGGGTACCGGGGAAAAATAGTGTTACCGCCAGTGCATAGATAAGTACAAACAGCAGCGGTGCGATTAGCGGAAAATCAACAAGAAAGGTGTGCAGTCCGATGAGAGGTTCGGGAACGTTGGCATCGGAGCTGAACGCCACGGCCTCTGTCACGAGAAACAGCGCAAGCGTACTCCAGACACTCCCTGAACGTGCTGTTAATGACAAGCGAGCAACCCTTATTCCGTGTGATGATTAGATTTATCATAGCGCAGCCTAACCCTCTGCCCACCATGGTTTTTCCCGGGTGTTAAACTGATGATAGAGGATTGATGTGGAGTAGCGGATGTTTAGCGGAATCGTACAAGGCACCGCCGAGGTGGTGCAGATTGATGAAAAAGAGAATTTTCGTACCCATGTGGTGCGTCTTCCTGATGCGTTGTTGCCCGGACTGGAAACCGGGGCCTCGGTAGCACATAACGGTTGCTGTCTTACCGTGGTCGCTATGGATGGTGATCGGGTCAGCTTTGACCTGATGCAGGAGACATTAAAGGTCACCAACCTGGGCGAACTTGCCGTTGGTGGTAGGGTGAATGTAGAGCGTGCTGCACGCTTCGGTGATGACATCGGAGGGCATGCCATGTCGGGCCATATCCTCTGCACAGCCGAGGTGACAAAGGTGATCGAATCACCGAATAATCATCAGGTGTGGTTCCGTTTGCCTGAGGTGTGGTCGAAGTATGTTTTCACCAAGGGCTACATCGGTATCGATGGCATTAGCCTTACTATCGGTGATGTGGAGGGGGCGGAGTTTAACGTCAACCTGATCCCCGAAACACTGCAGCGTACCAACATCGGCACACGCAAGGCAGGTGATCACATCAATATCGAGATCGACCCGCAGACCCAGGCGATTGTTGACACGGTGGAGCGGGTAATGGCCGAACGCGGGGCATAAAAAAAGCAGAGGGTGGTTCCTCAGGAACCGTTCTCTGCTTTTAATTGTGGCCGGTAGTCAGTAGCTC
Organism: Pseudomonadota bacterium; assembly: GCA_039714395.1. Lineage (GTDB taxonomy): Bacteria > Pseudomonadota > Gammaproteobacteria > Thiohalomonadales > Thiohalomonadaceae > JAPHSX01. The sequence goes on from JBDLJH010000008.1 coordinate 68,148, forward strand.
TCCCATTATGGGAGCGATGCTGACAAGCGATAGAGCCAGTTTTTAGAACTGGACATTCACCCCGAAATAAATCGAGCGGCCTGCTCCAGGAACCGGGACTCCCCAGGCGACGCCACTACCCGTCATGCTTGGGCCTTCGCCGGTATAGGCACCGCCCAGTGGGTCGTTGTAGAACGTGTCGAACAGGTTCTCGATACCAAAGTCGAGTCGGGCCTGTCCGAATTTGTAGCTGCTACGTATATGTACCAGACCATAGGCCTCGGTTTCCACCTCGTTCCGGGTAGCTGACACATCCTCTTTTGCATCCACCAGCTCCACTTCAACCGTGTTGTTCCAGCTCTTCAGCTGTTGCACGGCTGCCAGTTTCACGTTTAATGGCATGATGTTATAGAGGTTGTCGCCGGTGGTGTCATTTTCGCCGCGAGTATAGCTCAAGATGCCGGTCGCAGTGAGATTGCCGTATGCCGTGTTCTCCGACAGCGGGAAATGACCGGAGATGTCAATGCCATAAATGCTAGCTGACTGGTTGACGAATTGAAGATATACAAAATTGTCGGTGACTGTGAGATTGGCGTCGACGCATGAGCCTGAAGCGGCCCCAGAACAGCGTTCTGCATCAATGTAGTCAGAAACGTAGGTGTAGTGGGGTGTTACCTTCAGCCCCCACTTCTCATTTGCAGCGTCGTGCCAGTCGAAGGTGGCGCTGACGGTATGGGCGACCTCTGGTTCCAGCTCAAGGTTACCGACATAGCCATTGCCGTCGCCAGCCCAGTTGATCATGCGCATGGCCATGCCACCGGTTGACCAGGCATAACGCTCATAGAGATTGGGCGAACGGGTCTTCTGGGCTAAGCCGAACTCAATGGTGCGCGTGGTGTCCGGGGTGAAGCGCAGCAGCGCGGTCAGATCCAGGTTGTCGTCAGTAAACTTGCGCTCAGCATCATTGAAGGCAGTGGCGTCGGCATCGTATTTAGGACCATAACCCTGAACCTCACCGGCATTCATGTTCACCTGCTCGCCGCGTATACCAAGCTGGCTCAGCCACTCTGGACCCCACTGGGCCTCCCACTCACTGAAGATGGCCAGGCGGTCACGCTCGCCGTCTTTAATGCTCCAGAAGGTATCGGGCCACATTCCCTTACCTGCGGGATCCCACCAGTCATCCAGGCGGTATTGCTGGGTCTCGCCGCCAATCCTGATCAGGTCACCCGATGACAGGGGAATGTCTGCCTTGATGACTACACCCGTATTATCACCCTCGGTGTCCATCGGCATGCCTGCTGCTGTACATGGCGTAGGACACCCACCAATCGGGCCAGGAATGCCGCTATCTGAATAATCGGTGGGGGCGCTAGGGCCATACCAGAAGAGTTTGTCATCGTAGAATTGCATGTAATGACGGGTATGTTCGTTATAGGCACGAGCCTCCAGTGTACCCCAGTCGAGCTGTCCCTCGTAGCTGAGGTTGGTGTGGGTACTATCGTTGCCGGTCATGTCCATGCGCTGGTTAGGGTAGCCCTGGAAGGGGATATCCTGCATACCTGCTTTAAGTTCAACCAGGTGGTTATCATTACGCATGCCCAGGGTGAGAGACTGGTTGGTCGAATGATACATAGTGGAGCCGACCTCGTCGTCATCGAGGATACGATCACCCACATCAATGACAGTGCTACTGATCTTGAAATCGTCGCCTGCCTTGTAGTTGTCAGACTCGGCGGTCGAACCACGGTAGGTCAGACTCACAGTTTCACTGGCAACGGTCGCGCTGAGATTGGCACCGCTGGCGTTGCCGTTGCTGCGTGCGAAGGCACCGATCTCACCCTTGGTCAGGATGCCCTCGCCGGGCTTCGCAAACTCAGGGTCAGCGGATTCAACGATGATGCTGCCGCCAATGCTGTCACCACCCAGACTGACCGGTGAGATACCGGCGAATACCGTGGCGCTGCCAACACTGGTCGGATCGATATAGGAGAGGGCCGGATTCATATGGTTTTCACAGGCGGAGATAATGTCCATACCGTCGACCTTGATACGCAGGCGGTCATCACCCAGACCGTGAATCACCGGCAGGCTGGAAACGCCACCGGCACCCTGGAGGTTGAGCCCCGGGATATTCTTCAGAAGACTGGCCGTATCGCTGGTGGCCGGTTGCATGGACTTTAGCTCTTCCGTATCGACGGCTGAGGAATTTAGTGGTTGTGTCTCGGTTAATGGTGATGCGGTGATGCTGATGGTTGGAAGCTGCGCCTCCTCTGCGACAGCGACGCCGTGGACGAGACTGGCTATCAGTGTGGCGAGAAGAGCTCGCCGGTGGGAAAACGAAGGATGCATTACGGTGGTTCCTTATTATCGTTTGGTTACGGGGGAGTTAAGTTGATTTAAGAGAAACATTCTGAAATATTTTGCAACTATTAGACCAAATTCATAACACGTTGATTTTGTTGGATGCGGGGATGAATTGGTGGTCTGTGGAGTGATTTTATCTGTGTCATATAACACGCTAATGAGTGATATGACCTATTAAGTCCTGCCCAGATATATTTTCTTAATCCCCATCTTTGCTGATGTTCGTTGTTGAAGTGCACAGACAGGGGGGCTCCTTGTTATGATAGGCATATTGATAGCTGTAGGACGGATATAACCATGACAATGGTAGAAATTTTTGACAAAGGCGGCGCTGTCGTTTGGGTGTTGCTGGGTTATTCATTGTTGGCACTGAGTATTATTATCGAACGCCTGTTGCGCTTTGGCATGATGGGTAAGTTGTCACAGGACTTTGAACAGGGCCTGGTGGAGAGTCTTAAGCAAGGAAAACTGGATGCCTGGCTTTCTGCCTATCGTGGTCCGGAGGTTGCGGTGTTGAGTGGCATCAGTCATGCCACCGCTGAGGGTGTTAAGGATCTTACTCGTGTCGCGATTCGCATTGGTTCCGCAGAACTGCAACGCATGGAAAGAGGCTTTCGCACTATAGGCATTTTGGGCAACACGGCACCACTGCTGGGTCTACTTGGCACCATCATAGGCATGATCAAGGCCTTTATGGTGATTGAGGCGGCAGGGGGGAAAGTTGATGCTCAGGCCCTGGCGGGCGGAATCTGGGAGGCGATGTTAACCACGGGTGTGGGACTTGCCGTGGCGATCCCCGTGCTGCTGATTCTGCATCTACTGGAAGGCATGGCTGATCGTCGTGCCGCTTCGATGCGAGGTCTGGCATCGGTGTTGCTGGAACAGTTACCGCACGAAGATGTACAAAGTGAAAGTAAAGCTGTACATCACCGTGAGGGGAGTACCCATGCAGTTTGAGGGCCGCCGTCGCAGCGGCCAGATGCCTAATCTGACACCGCTTATCGATATTGTATTTCTGCTGCTCGTTTTCTTTATGCTGACCTCGCACTTTGTACAGGATCAGACGATAGATATTGATCTTCCGGTGGCCGATAGTGGAGAGGCCGTTGATCAGGACGATCAGCTTGAACTGGTAATTAATGCCGAAGGACGTTTTGTTCTCGATGAGCATATTGTTGAAGCGCATAATCTTGAAAGTTTGCTCAGGGAAAAGCTGGAGCAACGCAAGGATCGTAACCTGCGTGTGCGTGGTGATCGTAATGCACCATTGGGACGGGCAGTAACGGTTCTGGATGCAGCACGCAAGGCGGGTGCCTCCGGTGTGGATATTGTGACCGAACAGCAATGAGGAGGCAGGAGTGGGCTATCTGGGCAGGTGCCGTTGCACTGTCGCTATTGATACACTTTGCCATGTTTGTCGATAGCGGCTCTAAAGCGGGGGCGGAGAAGCCGTCGAAACAACAAACAACTCGCGTCAGTTTTCTCTCCGTTGCCGCGCCTGTCACCCCGCCTCAGGAGGCACCTGTTCCTCCGCCTAAACCGAAGCCCAAGAAAAAGAAAAAAGTGAAGAAGAAGGTGCCTCAGGTGCCACTACAAGAACCTGTACCGCAACCAGAGCCGCTACCCCCTGAAACGCCTGTTGTGGAAAAACCGTCGCTGCCAACACAGCAGGCCAGTGGCACAGTTGAAGACCCCGCGTTACTGGAGCAGGCAAAGAATGAATACATGCGGCGCCTGATGGCACACATTGAATCCAAAAAGCATTATCCAAAAGTGGCGCGACGCCGAGGTATTGAGGGGGCGGTTGAGGTAAGTTTCCGCCTGTTGCCAAGTGGTGATATTTCAGATGTGAAGATAGCGCAGGGCCATCGCATATTGCGTAAGGCGGTTGAAGAGGCGATGGCTGCGGCCCGACCGATGCCAACACCGCCGCCGACACTAGAACTTCCTATGTCTATCTCTTTTAGTGTGAAATTTTCTCTGCAGAGCGGCTGATCACCCCCGTCGCCATGTGTGAAAACGCTCCACCCAGCGTAGCAACCATTCAGGTTGGTGTGCCCGTTTCCAGTTTCCAGCCACATATTTGTTTGCCTCGCTCATGGTGGGGTAGATATGGATGGTGGCAAGGATTTTATTGAGTCCAAGTTTGTACTTCATCGCGGTGACGAACTCGGTGATCAACTCACCGGCATGGTTGGCGGCGATGGTGGCGCCGAGAATTTTGTCCTTGCCTGGTACCGTTAGTACCTTCACCACACCGTGTGCATCACCCTCGGTGATGGCGCGATCGAGCTCGTCGATTGGGTAGGTGGTCACCTCATAAGGGATGCCCTGTTCGGTGGCTTCCAGTTCGTTGAGACCGACCCGTGCTACCTCTGGATCGGTGTAGGTAGCCCAGGGGATCACCGAGTAGTCGACACGAAACTTTTTTAGTGGTGCAAACAGGGCGTTGACTGCAGCGTACCACGCCTGATGGGCGGCGGTGTGGGTGAACTGGTAGGGACCGGCAACATCGCCGCAAACGTAAATGTTGGAGTAGTTGGTACGCAGAAAGGGGTCGGCGGCAATGTTACCGCGCTGTGTGATGGTGACACCCAACTCCTCCAGGCCGAAGCCACTGATGTTGGGACGGCGGCCCAGGGCGATGAGTAATTCATCGTAGGTAATAGTGATCTCTTTCCCCCGGTGTTCGCACACCACCTGTTTTTCGCCATCGTGTTGCTCGAAACGGATGGCGCTGTGATCGGTGAGGATGGTCATCCCCTCCTGTTGCAGGCGTTCGGCCAGCAGTGCCGAGATATCCTCATCCTCACGCGGCATAATGCGTGCGACACGCTGTATCAGGGTGACGGCGGTACCCAGGCGCTGAAAGCTCTGTGCCAGTTCGCAACCGATGGGGCCGCCACCGAGTACCACCAGTCGTCTTGGTTGTTGGCGCAGATTCCATACAGTATCGGAGGTGAGGTAGTTGCTCTGCTCCAGGCCCGGAAGTGACGGTACCGCAGGTCGTGCACCGGTAGCGATAATGATGTTGCGGGTGGTCAGCACGGTTCCATTTACTTCGACTTCCCAAGGTGAGCGAATCATTGCCTCGCCACTGATGCACTCCACTCCCAGCCGGGTATAGCGATCTACCGAGTCGTGGGGTTCGACCTGTTTGATCACCTGTTGTACCCGCTGCATTATCTGGGCGAAGTCGAACTGTGCCTCTGCTTTATCAATACCCAGCGACTTCGCCCTGGACAGGTCGGCGATAAAGCGGGCAGAGCGGATCAGTGCCTTGCTCGGCACACAGCCGCTATTGAGGCAGTCACCTCCCATTTTGTGTTGTTCGATCAGGGCCACCTTCGCCTTAACTGCAGCAGCAATATAGGCGGAGACCAGACCTGCAGCACCGCCGCCAATGACGATGAGGTTGTAGTCAAAATGCCCTGGTTTTTTATAAAATCGCAATGGTTTACATCCTATTTGGAAGAGGTACGCATATCTTCCTATTCAATAATGCTAATACGTGCAGATTCACATAGTTTGCTTAGTAGTGTAGCTACGTCAAAAGCAATAACTTCGTCGCAGGTGACGGCAGGGTTGTTGGGTAAGTCGTGTGGTAGTTAGGTAATACAGAACCGTAGTGTAAAAGTACTGGTTGTATGCGGAGCGCCTCTTTCTTGCGCAGACTCAATTCATTCATACTAATAGTTGTAGCAAAGAGTTGGTTATTAGCCTATAGTGCTCACAGCTACAGATATTGTTTTTGGCAGTTCCAGCAGTTCCATCCGGTTACTTCTAGATTCACCTTTTCATTACCTGTATGCATAACCCGATCTAAATATTTGATATTAAAGGTAAATTATCATGGCTACAGGTACAGTAAAGTGGTTCAACGAGTCTAAAGGCTTCGGTTTCATTTCTCAGGACGATGGCGGCGCAGACGTATTTGTACACTTCAGCGCGATCCAGGGCGGCGGTTTCAAGACCCTTGCTGAAGGTCAGGCTGTTAGCTTTGACGTTGAGAACGGTCCTAAGGGTCCTCAGGCAAGCAACGTAGTTGCTGCTTAATGCCTCTGGAGTGGTAGAGGTATAGGCGCTTTTAAGCACTAGACTTTTACCCTCAAATAAAACCGGGTTCGGGGCCCTGCAGCAATGCGGGCAAGCCTCGACCCGGTTTTTTTTATTCTGCTTGCCCCCCCTGGGGTGTGGCAGCAATTAGGTAAGCCCTGAAAGGGTTCCCGCAGGATACCGTGCATGAGTTGTTTGTATGGTTATTTATGGGGCTTTCAGCACCGTATGGTCGCAAGGCTAACTTATACCTATACATTAAGGATACGCATATGAAAACCTTGTTTGTCGGCAGCCTCCCCCCTGAAGCAACGGAAGATGAGATCGTTGAGTTATTTTCAGAATTCGGTGTCGTCCGTAAAATTGAGTTGCCGCGTGATATTTTCAGTGGCCGCAACAAGGGTTTTGCTTTTATCGGGATGGAAGGTCACGAGGCCCGTGCCGCGATGAGCGCTCTGAACGGTAAACAGTTTAAAGACCATATGCTCAAGGTGCGTGATGAGAAACCAAAGACAAAGGGTCGCAGGTAGTTAAGCTTGCCAGTTTGAGGCGGAAGACTTCTTACAGCCCTACGGGCATTACTCTGCCTGCTCGACTGTTGCAATGACTGCCGCATAAGGGGATTCTCCCTAAATGACCAAGCTGTGCGATAATGCGCGGCTTTGATGCTGAAAGCCTCCTTGCTCATGCCTTTGTGCCGTTCTCGGTAGTCCGTCAGCACCCTGTTATTCAGTTACTATTTTCCGGAAAATCTCGTGATCTCTACAGCCAATATCACCATGCAGTTCGGGGCCGCGCCCCTGTTTGAAAACATCTCCGTCAAGTTCGGCAACGGCAACCGCTACGGTTTGATCGGTGCCAACGGCTGCGGCAAGTCCACCTTTATGAAGATTCTTGGCGACGATCTGGAGCCATCTTCAGGCAATGTGATGGTCGATCCCAACGAGCGGGTGGGCAAGCTGCGCCAGGATCAATTTGCCTACGAAGAGTTCACCGTGCTCGATACCGTGATCATGGGTCATGCCGAGTTGTGGGAAGTGAAGCAGGAGCGTGATCGCATCTACTCGCTGCCGGAAATGAGCGAAGAGGATGGAATGAAGGTGGCGGAGCTTGAGGTGCAGTTTGCCGAGCTGGATGGCTACACTGCCGAGTCGCGCGCCGGTGAGTTGTTACTGGGCCTTGAGATCCCACTGCAGCAGCATACCGGTCCGATGAGCGCCGTTGCACCCGGCTGGAAACTGCGTGTGTTGCTGGCGCAGGCGCTGTTTTCTGACCCGGATATCCTGTTGCTCGATGAGCCTACCAACAACCTTGATATCAACACCATCCGCTGGTTGGAGAATGTGATTAACGAGCGCCACTCCACCATGATTATCATCTCTCACGATCGTCACTTCCTGAACAGCGTCTGCACCCACATGGCTGATCTGGACTTTGGTGAGCTGCGTGTCTATCCGGGCAACTACGATGAGTACATGACCGCAGCCACGCAGGTACGTGAGCAGCAGCTAAACAATAACGCGAAGAAGAAGGCACAAATTGCCGAGCTACAGTCCTTTGTCAGTCGCTTTTCCGCCAACGCCTCCAAGGCCAAGCAGGCCACCTCGCGCGCCAGGCAGATCGACAAAATTCAGCTCGATGAGATCAAACCCTCCAGCCGTCAGAACCCCTTCATCCGTTTTGAGCAGGAGAAGAAACTCTACCGTACCGCACTGGAGATTGAAGGGCTCAGCAAGGGCTTCGATGAGAAGCTGCTATTCAGTGGTCTGGATATGCGGATCGAGGTGGGTGAGCGTATCGCCATCATCGGCCCTAACGGCATCGGCAAGACCACCCTGCTGCGCACCCTGATGGGTGAAGAGCGTGGCGGACTGAGCCCCGATAGTGGCACGGTGAAGTGGTCAGAGAACGTCAACATTGGTTACTACGCCCAGGATCATGCTGCTGAGTTCGAGGCGGATATGAGTCTACTCGAATGGATGGCCCAGTGGCAGCAAGAGGGTGACGATGAACAGGTGGTGCGAAGCTACCTCGGACGTTTGCTGTTCTCACAGAAAGAGATCGACAAAAAGGTTAGTGTTATCTCGGGTGGAGAGCAGGGGCGTATGATCTTCGGCAAGATCATGATGCACAAACCCAATATCCTGGTGATGGATGAGCCGACCAACCACCTTGATATGGAGTCCATCGAGTCACTTAACGGCGCGCTGGAAAACTATCCCGGTACGCTGATCTTCGTCAGCCATGACCGCGAGTTTGTCTCCTCACTGGCCACTCGCATCATCGAGCTTACCCCTGAGGGTGTAGTCACCTTCAGTGGCAGTTATGAGGATTACCTGAGCAGTCAGGATGTGGTCTGACACTTTGGATTGAACCAGCAGACAGCGATATTATGAACAAAAGCCAGATCCAGAAAATCCGCATCGATATCATCAGCAATGAACAGAGTGTCCTGTTCATGCTTCTTGATCGAGATGGGCGTATTAGCCGTCAGGGCAGTGGTGTACTCCCTGCAGATGAATTTGCAGTAATGAGCGAGAATGATGGCTCTATCTTCTCCGCACTGGTTGATGCCCTGGATGAGAAGGTCCTTGCCCACGCCGGAGTTTACGACCACCCGAACAAGGCAGGCACGCCCATTACCTATAGTGTCGTATTTCTGGGCGAGGAGCCTGATGTTGCCGTATTTGAGTTTCGTGTGGGCACTGAAACCAAAGACGTGGGTGAGTTGTTACCTTATTTTGACCAGTTCATATCCAGGACGGTGATGGCGACCAACCAGTGGTATGAGGCGGAGAAGTCCAGGGCGGAGCAAGAAAAAGGAGATAAGTAATGAGGATTCTGTCTCGTAACTTAATTGTCGCATGCCTTCTGCTGTGGCCATTATTGTTAGTCGCAAATGAGATCCAAGTTGTGACGGCATCGGCAGTAAGAACGGCCGACACATGGCGTATTGATGTCACGCTCAGGCATGCTGATCGTGGTTGGGAACACTATGCCAATAAATGGGAAGTGTTAAACCTGGATGGTGAAGTATTAGGCACGCGAGTGTTATATCACCCACATGTTGATGAACAGCCCTTTACACGCAGCCTGACAAATGTGGCCATACCCGATGGGACAAAGGAGGTTCTGATCAGGGCTTATGATTTAAAGCATGGCAAGGGCAAGGAGTACCGTCTGTCCTTATAGAGGCATCAAGATTGGACTCTTATGACAAAAAGAGTCTCCCTGGAAAAGTCGTGAGCCAGGTTAAGAATAATTATTTATGAGAATTCCAGATCTTCGCCACGGCACGATCAGTACCAATTAGGCCAATCAGAAGGCCTAGAAAACCTACTCCACCAAAAACAAACACCGGCAGTAGATAAGTCAGCTCCATTCCCAGTACCAGCCATAACACCAGACCAGACAAAGCAGAAAAAAGGATAGCTATGACCACCAGAATGGTGCGATATGATGGCCTGTAATTGAATGGTTCGTCACCCGACTCAAAGATATTCAGGATGGGGGAGAATAGGGTTCGAAATATCTTTATCACAGGGTGTAGCCCCACTTTGCGCAATGACTGTGGTGGTTAAATGGCCAGCATTATCAGTCCGTTCTGCACCTTAACCTCGTACTTGCGGGTACACCCTTTGTCGGGCGCTTGAGCTTCACCGCTCTCCAGATCGATATTCCAGTTGTGCAGCGGACAGGCAACCTTGGTGCCGTGAACGATCCCCTCTGACAGTGGCCCCCCCTTGTGGGGGCATTTATTGCGCAGGGCGAATACTTGATCCTCTTTGGTGCGGAAGATGGCGATCTCCTTTCCACCGTTATCGACCACTCGTGAGCCGAGGCGCGGGATATCTTCCAGGTTTCCAATTTCAATCCACTGTGACATGGTTTTATCCTCTATATCTGTTAATCACTAAGTGCTCTTTTACTTTGCGACTTAGCGGCTTTGCGCGAAAATTATTTAACCGTTAGCAACGACCTTGTCGTCATCGCTGTTAAAAGTTTTCATCGGCACGAACTGCAGGCGGTGTTCATCTTTCGACAGCTCGTTCCATGGGTCGTTCTGCGCGATCTCCTGCGAGACCAGGAAGCGTGCATTGAGTGCCTTGCGGTTCTCGGCATCATCGACAATGCGCTCCTTCACATAGTTGAGGCCAACCCGCTCGATCCACGGGGCGGTACGTTCCAGGTAGCGCGCCTGTTCACGATAGAGCTGCATGAAGGCACCGGCATACTCCAGCACTTCATCATCGGTCTCGACGCGTGCCAGCAGATCGGTCACGCGCACCTTGATGCCGCCATTACCGCCGACATGTAGCTCGTAACCGGAATCAACTGCGACCACGCCGAAATCTTTAATTGTCGCCTCGGCGCAGTTACGTGGGCAGCCGGAGACGGCCATCTTGAATTTGTGTGGAGTCCAGGAGGCCCAGCTCAGCCTCTCAAGTGCGATACCCATGCCGACCGAGTCCTGGGTGCCGAAGCGACAGTACTGTGATCCTATGCAGGTTTTTACGGTACGCAGTGCCTTGCCGTAGGCGTGGCCGGAGACCATGCCGGCGGCATTGAGGTCTTTCCACATCTCGGGCAGGTGCTCTTTCTTCACGCCCACCAGGTCGATACGCTGACCACCGGTCACCTTCACCATCGGCACGTCATATTTGTCCGCGGCATCGGCGATGGCGCGAAGTTCGGTCGGGTTAGTGATGCCGCCCCACATGCGCGGCACTACGGTGTAGGTACGGTCTTTCTGGATATTGCCGTGTACCCGCTCGTTGATGAAGCGTGACTGCGGGTCGTCCTGTGCCTGCTCGGGCCAGCTGGAGATAAGGTAGTAGTTGAGAGCCGGACGACAGGTCGGGCAGCCGTTGGGGGTGCGCCAGTCGAGTTTAGTAAACACCGCATCCATCGAGGTGAGCTCATCGGCGCGAATTGTCTCGCGTACCTGATCGTGACTGTGGTCGGTGCAGGGGCACATCGGTTTGACCTTGGGATGCGAGAGATCGGTACCGACGGTGGCGGCAAGGATCTGCTCGACCAGACCGCTACAGCCGCCGCAGGAGGCCGAGGCCTTGGTGTGCGCCTTCACCTCGTCCAGGGTAAACAGACCTTCGCTGGTGATCGCTTTAACGATGTCGCCCTTGGTGACGCCGTTACAGCCGCAGACCTCGGCGTCGTCAGACATGTTCATTACGGCGTTATTGCCGCCGTGACCGGAGTCGGCGGTATCGCCCTGGCCGAACATCAGGGTATCGCGGAAGGCACTGACATCGGAGCCATCGCGCATAAGCTGGAAGTACCAGGGGCCATCCATAGTTGAGCCATAGAGTACAGCACCGAGGATGCGGTTATCTTTCAGTACCACCTTTTTATAGATGCCCTTCGAGGGGTCGCGGTAGATAATGCGCTCGCACTCATCGTCACCGTGAAAATCACCGGCGGAGAAGAGGTCGACACCGGTCACCTTCAATTTGGTGGAGGTGATAGAGCCCTCGTAGCGACCGTAGCCGAGTTGGGCCAGGTGGTTGGCACAGACCTTGGCCATTTCGAATAGCGGTGCGACCAGGCCATAACACTGGTTGCGGTGCTGCACACACTCACCGACGGCGTAGGTGCGGGGGTCGTAGGTCTGCATGGTGTCGTTGACCACGATACCGCGACCGCAGTAGATACCCGCCGATTCGGCTAGGGCGATGTTGGGACGGATACCGACGGCCATCACCACCAGGTCGGCTGTGATCTCACGGCCATCCTCAAAGGCAACGGCCTGCACACGCTTGCGGCCGATGAGCTCCCTGGTCGATGCGCCCATCAGGAACTCAACACCGCGCTCTTCAAGCTCTTTTTGCAGCAGCACACCCGCTTCAGAATCGAGCTGTTGCTCCATCAGCGTGTCGCCAATATGTACCACGCGCACCTTCATGCCGTGCTTCTGCAGACCATTGGCCGCCTCAAGCCCCAGCAGGCCGCCGCCGATCACGACCGCATGTTTATACTTCTTCGCCGACTCGATCATGGTCTCAACATCGGCGACATCACGGAAGCCGATCACCCCTTCCAGCTCGTGACCGGGAACCGGCAGGATGAAGGGGTTGGAGCCGGTGGCGAGTAGCAGGCGGTCGTACGCAGCCTCGGTACCGTCATCGGCAATGACAATGCGCTTTTTGCGATCAATCTTTACGATGGTCTTACCGGTGTGCAGGGTGATGTTGTGCTCGGCGTACCACTCCGGGGTATTAAGGATGATCTCATCCAGTGTGGTCTCACCGGTGAGCATCGGCGAGAGCATGATGCGATTGTAGTTGCCGTAGGGCTCGGCACCGAAGACGGTGATGTCGTAACTTTCGGGGCTGATCTTCAGTAGCTCCTCAAGGGTGCGCACTCCGGCCATGCCGTTACCAATCAGTACAAGTCTCTCTTTCATCGCATCAATTCCCAGTTAACAGTGGTTCAGTCATGTTCCCTTTCTCATAGAGCAAGGGGTGTGCCATGCGAGAAACACCCAGAAAATGCGCTTTTCAGACGAAAGGCCTCTGTTTTTAGTCTGGGAGTCGAGGCTTTGCGCACCATTTCAGTGCCATCGCTGCTTGGTGTGCGCTGAAAGTGAGCGAGAAAGAATCCCGCTTTCGATGCACGACAGGGAGGGTTGCACCATGGGCGTACTCGAACAGCGTATACCGTGTTGCTAAGCGGGGGGGGATGGTGATTGTTTTCATATATATGGAGTGGCTGATCCAGAATTTTAAGTTGGCGCGGTAATTGCGAAAGGAGTGTGGTTATTGTAGATACTCCAACTAGGGAGACGGGTTCAATGTCGGACACAAAAATAAATTTATTCTCATTCAGTGGTAAGGAGCGCATTCTTCACCTCTCATGGTTTGCTTTCTTTCTAACCTTTGTCGTCTGGTTCAGCCATGCACCGTTGATGGCTTCGATTCGCGATACCTTCGGTCTGAGTGATCAGGAGGTGAAGGCGCTGTTGATCCTTAACGTGGCGCTGACGATTCCGGCACGAATCATCATCGGCATGCTGGTCGATGCCTTCGGGCCTCGTCGCATCTACTCCTTCCTGCTGTTTGTCTCCAGCTTTCTCTGTTTCGGCTTCGCCTTTGCCGATGATTATGAAACGCTGGCACTGATGCGCTTCCTGCTCGGTTTTGTCGGTGCCGGTTTTGTTATCGGTATTCGCATGATCTCTGAGTGGTTCCCTGCCAAGCAGGTCGGTCTGGCCGAGGGTATCTACGGCGGCTGGGGTAACTTCGGTTCCGCCGCCGCGGCCCTGACGCTGCCGACGCTGGCCCTGTGGTACGGCGGCGATGAGGGCTGGCGTTATGCGGTCGCCACCACCGGTGTGATGATCCTGCTCTACTCGGTCGTTTACTTCTTCTCCGTATCAGACACCCCGAAGGGCTCTACCTACTTTAAGCCGAAAAAGAATGGCGGCATGGAGGTCTCCAGCAAGGCGGACTTTTACCTCTATCTGGCAATGAATATCCCGCTCTATGCGGCACTGGCGGTACTGAACTGGAAGCTTGGCCCGAACAACCTGGGTATGCTGGGAGATGCGACAAGCACCTTGATCTATACGGTTCTGATTGGTCTCTATATCTTCCAGACCGTTCGAATTTATCAAATCAACAAACACGTATTTGAAGGCCCGGTGCCGGAGATCGACCGTTACAAATTCAAGCAGGTAGCCGTTCTTGATTTGGCCTACTTCGTTACCTTCGGTTCCGAGTTGGCCGTGGTCTCTATGTTGCCGCTATTCTTCATGGACACCTTCGACCTCTCCATCATTCAGGCCGGTATGCTCGCCTCGGGTTATGCCTTTATGAATCTGGTGGCGCGTGCCTCGGGTGGTCTCGCCTCCGATAAGATTGGTCGCAAAAAGTCGATGATGATTCTTATCGCGGGTCTCGCGGTCGGTTACTTCGTGATGAGCCAGATCACCTCCGAGTGGCCAATTATGCTGGCGGTACTGGCGACCATGGCTTGCTCCTTCTTTGTCCAGTCGGGCGAGGGTGCCGTGTTTGCCATGGTGCCATTGGTGAAGCGTCGTATGACCGGCCAGATCGCCGGCATGGCGGGTGCCTACGGTAACGTCGGTGCGGTGACCTTCCTTACCGTGCTCTCCTTTGTCTCGCCCGCCACCTTCTTTATGGTGATTGGCGGCGCGGCCATCGTGATCTTCCTAGCCGTGGCATTTTTCCTTGAGGAGCCAGCGGGGCAGATGGCCGAGGTGCTGCCCGATGGTACCGTGCAGATGATTGAGGTGACTTAAGGGTATTTTCTGCTTAGGTATTTATGGTGGAAGTGCGAGTTGATTCCTGTCGGCTCGTACTTTTGCGCTTTAGACCGTAGGGTGGGCAGGTTTCTTTGCCCACGCGTGAACGTTGAGCACTCCGCGTGGGCAAAAAATCCTGCCCACCCTACCTGAGATTGTGAAGTTCCTATTTAGGTTAAGCTAGACAGCTATGAAACTATCCATCACACACGGTCAGGCGAGTATCGCCGGGGTTAAGGAGGAGAACGAGGATGCCTGCGGTTTCCTGCTGCCCGATGGCCCCCTGCTGAACACCAAGGGGGCGGTGGCGGTGATTGCCGATGGCATGAGTGCCGCCGAGGCGGGCGGTGTTGCCAGTAAGGCCTGTGTGCAGGGTTTCCTGAGCGACTACTTCAGCACACCCGAGAGCTGGTCGGTAAAGAGTTCGGCACAGAAGGTATTGGCGGCGCTTAACCGCTGGCTCTATGGCAATGGCCAACGGGAGTTTGGCACCAATAAGGGAATGGTGACGACCTTTTGTGCGGTGGTGTTTAAATCCAATACCGCCCACCTGTTTCATGTGGGGGATAGCCGCATCTACCGTTTGCGCGGTGATGACTTTGAACCGCTGACCCGTGACCACCGGGTAGAGGTGAGCGATGAGAAGAGCTACCTTTCGCGAGCGATGGGGATCGAACTGCATATCGATATTGACTATCGTACGGTATCACTGGAGGAGGGTGACCGTTTTGTTCTGTTGACCGATGGGGTACATGAGTTCCTGTCCGATCAGGAGATCAAACAAATCGTGCTGGAAGGGGAAGGCAGTCTGGAGGTGGTTGCCGATCAGGTTATTCAAAGCGCCCTTGGTCGAAACAGCAACGATAATTTAAGTTGCCTGATCGTCCGTGTTGAGAGCGTACCGGATAAGGATGAGATGGAGTTCTATCGTACTCTGACCCGGCTGCCGTTCCCACCGTCCCTGGCAGCGGGAATGATTATCGATGGTTACCGCATCGTCCGTGAACTCTTTGCCAACAAACGCACTGAAGTTTTTCTGGTCGAGGATGAGGTAACCGAAGAGCAGATGGTTCTCAAAGCGCCCTCGGTAAATTATCAGGACGACCCGGATTACATTAACCAGTTTCTACACGAAGAGTGGGCCGGTCGCCGTATCAATAACCCGCATGTGTTAAAGGTGATCGAGCAGAAACGGCCACGTCGGTTCCTCTATTACCTGACGGAATATATTGAGGGTCGACAGTTACGACAGTGGTTGAACGACAATCCCTCTCCATCGCTAATCCAGGTGCGTGATATTATCGGCCAGATCGCCAGGGGACTACGAGCCTTTCATCGCCTGGAGATGATTCACCAGGATCTGAAACCTGAAAATATTTTGATCGACAATGATGGCACCGTAAAGATTATTGATCTCGGTTCTACCAAGATCGCGGGTATTGAGGAGATAGCCACCCCGCTTGAAAGTGGTAAGCTGCTGGGTACCGTTAACTACACCGCACCAGAATTCCACCGGGGCGAGCTGGCGAGCAATCGTTCTGATATATTTTCACTCGGTGTGATCGCTTACGAGATGCTGACCGGTAGCCTTCCCTACAGTAAACCACTGACACCAAGAAACCTGAAGCAGGTGCGTTACATCTCTGCCCGGCAGCATAATTCAGAGCTCCCCCTCTGGATGGACAGGGCGCTGGAGAAGGCGGTTCGCCTGGATGCGGAACGACGATACGGAAAACTATCAGAATTTACCCACGATCTCAGTCAACCCAACCCCGACTTTTTGCGTCAGGAACGCCCCCCTTTGTTGGAGCGTAACCCCATCGCCTTCTGGCGCGGGCTTTCTATTTTACTGTTGCTGATTAACTTGTGGTTACTGGCTCAGCTGGTATAGGGAATTATCGTCTAATTTAGAATTTTCTTGTTTCGATTATCCGGTGCGGGCCTATATGCCAGGGATCTTAGATATATCGACGCTGTCTAGCTGTTCTGGTGAGAGGTAGGTGTCGGCGTACTGCTGGTATAGGCCCTCCCGAATAAAGAGTTCGAACAGGTCAGGATCGATATGTTGATCCTGCTTCATTAAACCGAGTATGCGAATGGATTCGGAGAGCTTTTTTCCATCTTTGTAGGGACGGTCCTTGGCAGTGAGTGCCTCAAAAATATCGGCAATGGCCATGATGCGTGCCTGTACCGACATCTGATCGCTAGTGAGCCCGCGCGGGTAGCCAGTGCCATCGATTTTTTCGTGGTGGCCACCGGCAAACTCAGGCACATTGCGCAGGTTCTTGGGGAAGGGTAGGGCTTCAAGCATTTTTATAGTGACGACGATATGGTTATTGATGATCCCCCGTTCTTCGCTGGTAAGGGTGCCCCTGGTGATGGCGAGATTATAAATCTCGTTGTCGCTGAGTAAGGTCTCTTGTTTGCCATTGTGTTGCCAATGGCGCTGACCGATCTCCCTCACGCGTTGCTGATCTTCTGCAGACATGAACTCACCGCCGGTGTTGCAGTGGTGGAGGAAGTCAAGTTCATCGTTTAGCAGGTGAATAGTTTGTTCATACTTCTGGGTTGCAGCTAGCCTCTCTTTTACGCTGTCACTCTTCAACTGGCGTTTAAGCATTACAATTTCGGCATCGCGCTTGAGGAGCTCAATGCGGGTGCTGACGCTATCGATGCGATCGTAGATGGTTTCCAGTTTGGTTGATTTGTCTATTATGGCCTCAGGTGTAGTGATCTTTCCGCAGTCGTGTAACCAGGCAGCCATACGTAGTTCGTAGCGGTCATCCTCGCTCATGCTGAACTCTTTGAAGGGGCCACTCTCAGTTTTGTGGGCGGCCTCGGCCAGTGCCATAGTCAGTTCAGGTACGCGTTTGCAGTGACCTCCTGTATAGGGGGATTTCTCATCGATGGCGGTGGCGATGAGCTGAATCAAAGACTCCAGTAGTTCTTTTAAGTCGTTAATAAGGTGGCGGTTGGTCAGGGCGATGGCTGCCTGAGAGGCGAGTGACTCGGCCAGTCGTTGTGCGGTCTCGCTAAAGGGGATGATAGTGCCATCCCCTTCGTCCTGGGCGTTAAGTAGTTGAAGTACGCCAATGATCACCCCCTCGTGATCCTTCATCGGCACAGTGAGAAATGAAGTAGATCGATAGCCGGTTTTTGTATCGAATTTTTTGGTGCCTGAGAAGTCGAAGCCCTCGGCATCATAGGCATCGGGGATGTTGACGGTGCTGTCGTTGAGCACCGCGTGGGTGACCACCATCTTTTCGTTGGGTTGGCCCTTTGTATCGTAGAGTGGGATAGGAGCGAAGGGGATAGGCTTACCTGTGGTACCGCCCATGGCGAAGTTGAGGGAGTCGGTGTGAACGATTTCCATCTTTACCGTGCTGTCTTCCTGCACCGAGTAAAGAGTGCCACCGTCGGCATTGGTTAATGCCTTGGCCCCGAGCAGAATCATCTCCAGCAAGCGCTCGGTGTCGCGTTCTGCCGAGAGGGCGATGCCGATCTCGGTTAGTTTTTCGATGTGGTGTAGCATTTGCCCCTCTTCCGGCATTGCTTAACTCCTGACTGTGGCCAAAATTCTGGCTGTGAGTATAACCTGCTGGCCCTGATTTATGTGTGAACGTCATCTCTATACGATTAACTCACTGTCAACCTGGTTAGTTTCAAGTAGTTAGTCGGCCTGCTCTAGCTCTTCTCCAAGTTCCATCCACTGCTCCTCTGCCTCGGCCAGTGACTGGTCGACCTCACCCTTCTTGCGCAGCAGTTGCTTCAGTTTGTCTTTGTTGGCTTCGCTGTAGATCTCGGTATCAGCAAGTTGTGCATCAATGGTGTCGCGCTTCTCGCTGAGCTTGTCGATCTGTTTTTCCAGCTGCTGTAATTTCTTTTTCAGCGGTTGCAGTTGCTGGCGTTTCTCGGCGTCGAGGCGTCGCTGATATTTGCGTGAGACGTTGCCGTTTTGGTTGTTGCCCCCAGTAGCCATGGACTCTTCTTTTTGTTGTGTGGCAAGCCAGCGGCGGTAGTCGTCAAGGTCGCCGTCAAACTCATCTGCCTTGCCGCCATCGACCAGCAATAATTTATCGGTGACGCTACGCAGCAGGTGGCGGTCATGAGAGACCATGACCAGTGCCCCCTCGAAATCCTGTAGTGCCAGCGCCAGGGCGTGACGCATCTCAAGGTCGAGGTGGTTGGTCGGCTCATCGAGTAGCAGCAGGTTGGGGCGTTGGTAGACCAGCAGTGCCAGCACCAGTCGTGCCTTCTCTCCGCCGGAGAAGGGGGCGACCGGTGATAGGGCGCGATCATGTGAGAAGCCGAAGCCACCGATGAAATCACGCAGGGATTGTGCATCGGCCTTTGGGTCGAGTCGTTGCAGGTGTTGCAGCGGTGTGTTGTCCAGATGTAGCTGTTCGAGTTGATGCTGGGCGAAGTAGCCAAGCTTCAAATCCTGAGCTGTCTTTAGCTCACCCGCACGTGTTTCCAGCTCACCGGCGATCAATTTTATGAGTGTCGATTTTCCAGCCCCGTTGTGACCGAGCAGGCCGATGCGATCACCGGGGTAGAGTGACAGGGTGACGCTGTTGAGGATTAAAGTTTCGTTATAGCCGACATCAATCTTGTCGAGAGTGAGTAGCGGGTCTGGCAGTTTCTCCGGTGAGCGAAAGGCGAAGTGAAACTGTGAATCGACATGGGCTGGGGCGATCTGCTCCATCCGTTCAAGCGCCTTGATGCGGCTCTGTGCCTGTTTCGCCTTGGTCGCTTTGGCACGAAAGCGGTCGATGAACGACTGCACATGTTTGATTTCGCGTTGCTGTTTTTCGTAGGCGGACTGCTGGTTGGCGAGGCGCTCTGCGCGGATGTGCTCGAAGGCGCTGTAGTTGCCGCTGTAGAGGGTTATACGTTGCTGCTCGACGTGAAGGATCTGGTTCACCACATCATCAAGAAAGTCACGGTCATGGGAGATAAGCATCAGGGTGCCGGGATAGAGGCGAAGCCACTCCTGTAGCCAGATCACCGCATCGAGGTCGAGGTGGTTGGTTGGCTCATCGAGCAGCAGCAGGTCGGAGCGGCACATCAGCGCCTGTGCCAGATTGAGGCGCATGCGCCAGCCACCGGAGAAGGTGGTGACCGCGTGCTCCTCCTCCCCGGGTTTGAAGCCAAGGCCATGCAAAAGGCGTGCGGCGCGAGAGCGGGCGGTATAACCGTCAATGGCCTCCAGTTGTGCGTGCAGTTCGCCCTGTTTGTGGCCATCATTGGCCTCAACGGCGGCGGTAAGATCATTCTCTACCTGGCGCAATTCCTGATCGCCGTCGAGTACGTAGTCGATGGCGGAGACTTTTACTGCGGGTGTCTCCTGTGCCACGTGGGCGATCACCCACCGTGGTGGCAGTGAGTAATCGCCACTGTCGCTGTGCAGCTCGTCGCGCAACAGGGAGAAGAGGCTGGATTTACCGCAGCCGTTGGCACCGGTGAGTCCTACCTTGTGGCCCGGATGGATGGTGAAGCTGGCCTGCTCGAATAGCAGGCGCGGGCCGCGACGTAGGGAGAGATCAGTAAATTTCAACATGGCGGCGAAGTGTAGCAGTGCTAACGGGGTGCTCCAAACTTCAGGCACCGCCTACAATGAAAAACGGCACCGCAAGAGTGCCGTTTTGTTTTTCCTGTTGTGCGGTTAGCAGCAGCCAGAGGAACCACAGCCACCCGGTTTTACCGCCTCGATACTGGCGGAGACCACGTAGTCGGTGACGTTGTGGTCGGGGGCCCAGTCCTTGATGAACTCCTTCGATTCATCCTTGGGTTCGATCTTGATCTGCTCAAATCCGGCATCGGCTATCATCTTTTCCAGATCATCAATTAGCGATGCATTGCCCATGCAGCCGGCGATGAGGTCTGCATCGTTGCGCATCTCTTCGGGTAATTCGATGGTCGCAACCACATCAGAGATGGCGAGACGCCCCCCTGTTTTGAGGATGCGGAAGGCATCCTTGAACACCTGCGGTTTGTTGGGTGAGAGGTTGATTACACAGTTGGAGATGATCACATTGGCGGTCTCATCGGCTATGGGCAGGTGTTCGATCTCACCAAGGCGAAACTCCACATTCTCAAACATCCCCTTTAGCGCGTTGGCACGCGCCTTGGAGAGCATATCAGGGGTCATATCGACACCGATGACATGGCCGGAATGGCCCACTTCGTGGGCGGCAAGGAAGCAGTCGAAGCCGCCACCGGCACCCAGATCTACCACTACTTCGCCGGGCTTGAGTGCGGCGATCGCCTTGGGATTGCCACAGCCCAGTCCCATGTCGGCACCGGAGGGAACCAGATCGAGTTCTGCTTTGCTGTAACCGAGGCGGGTGGAGATGAGGGTGTTGATGGAGGCGTCATCGGTGGTGCCGCAACAGCTGGCACCGATACCGCAACCTTCATCGGCATTGTCGGCCTGGGCCACCTGGGCATAGGCGTCACGTACGCTTTGGCGATGTTGATCGTGATCGGCGTGGCTGGGTTTTTCGTTTTCAGGCTCACAGCAGCTGGATGATGGAGTGCAGCAATCACTCATGGGTTTCTCCTCGGTACATAATCAGGGTTTATTGTTCAGGTGTGTTGAGAGGGTCGGTGAACAGGGTCGCCAACTCTTTCAGGGTGGCTGCCTCGACCCAGCAGACAACCTGCTTGCCGCGGCGCTCCATCTGTACCAGCCCGGCGCGGTTGAGTTCTTTGAGGTGGTGCGACAGGGTAGAGGGGGCGATATCTACCTCCTCACCCAACTGGCCAACGCTGAGTTGTGAAGCCTGTTCCAGCTCGCAGGCGGTACCGGGGGTGCAGCAGTTGGTCAGGCGTTGAAACAGTGCCAGGCGGTGCGGGTTGCTCAAGGCCTTGAACCGCTCTGCGGTGCGCTCAATATGGATTCTATAATTCGACATATTTAGAACTATAGTGGAGTGGGTAGCTAAGATCAAGCTCGTTATTCGTATGCCTTTTTCTGTTTGATCGTGGGAAAACTACGGTTTAGCCAATTGTTTTGCAGTTGTGGGATTAATTCAAATACATAAGGATGAGAACAAAGCACCTTCGCTCAAGGAGTCTGAAAGCCTTCACAATTAAGGCTAATCGCCTTGCCACTTTCCAGGTGCAGGGCCGTGAGTGAACCGCCCCATAGACAGCCAGTGTCGATGGCGTTGACGTTATTCTGACGATAGAGCCCCAGTGCAGACCAGTGACCGAAGACCAGGCGTTGCGGCTGGCTGTTCCGTTGCTCTAGCTCGAACCAGGGGTGGTACCCTTCGGGAGCGTTATGGAGCTCTCCCTTATGTTTGAATTCCAGCTTACCATCGGCCTGACAGAAGCGCAGGCGGGTGAAACAGTTGACGATAAAGCGTATGCGATCCCACCCTTCCAGATTCTCTGACCAGCGAGTTGGCTTGTTGCCGTACATGTGGCCGAGAAATTCATGAAACTGTTTTCCGCGTAAAACTTTTTCTACCTCTGCGGCATGGAGTAGTGCTTCATCACAATTCCACTGCGGTGGCAGTCCTGCGTGCAGCATGGCGTAATCAAGCTCGGCATCATAGTGCATCAGTGGTTGTTGGCGCAGCCACTCAAGTAACTCCTCGCCATCGTCTGCCTCGAAGATCGGGCTAAGGGTATCGTTAGACTTAAAGTGTTTATGCTTATGCTGCCATACTGCCAGAAGATGCAGATCATGATTACCTAACACCGTGACTGCACTCTTGCCCAGTCTTTTTACAAAGCGAAGTGTCTCCAGTGATTTTGGGCCGCGGTTGACCAGATCACCGGTAAACCAGAGTTGATCCCTGGCAGGGTCAAATTCAATTTTATGCAGCAGCTGTTGTAGTTCATCCAGACAGCCCTGGATGTCGCCGATGGCGTAGGTACTCATAGTTGGAGGGCCTCAGTTTTCACCTATTCTAACAGTTTGCCTGTGGGGGACTAGTGCCAGTGCTTATCACTGAATGGAGGCCTACTCCTGGATGAGAACGGAATGGATTTCGAGGCGCTTATTCGACAGTACTAACGTCCATCTTACTGTAAGTATTTTATTTTTCTTTTTTTAGATCCAGCTGTCTAAACCAACCACCAACCAGTGCGGGCTTGTCACGCTGCAGGCTAAGTTGAGGGCAGCTGATCAGGATCTCTTCGAAAACCACATCGGTGCGGGTAGCAATGTGCCTGCTAAAGATGCTGATGATTCGGCGCATGGGTGCCCATGCTCCGGCTCTTAGAAATTTGTCCAGTATCAATACTCGGCCACCGGGACGCAGTACACGGGCAGCCTCGCTGAGGGCGAGTTGGGGCTGTGGTACTACGGCCAGAATCAGGTGCATTATTACTATGTCGAAGCTGCTGTCGGCATAAGGCAGTGCCATGACGTCACCCTCATGCAGTTCGATGTCGCTGCGTTTGCCGACACGGGCACGCGCCTTGTTGAGCATTGCGGGGGTAAGGTCGATGCCGGTGTAGTGGTTTCCCGCTGGCAGGTGTGGGATATCGAGGCCGCTGCCGATGCCCATTAGCAGGATCTCTTTGTCTTTCAACTGCCGCAGTGGTTTGAGATTCTCTGCCCGTATCGTCTCACTGGCCACAGCGACAAGAGGGTCATAGAGTGGCGCGATCAGGGTATAGCTGAATTTAAGTCCCATTAATGGAGACTGTTTGGCTGGCTGAGTGTGAACAGCGGGATGATGGCATCGAAGTGGTCGCCGTTATCGGTGAGCATCTGATAGCTCCCCTCCATAGTACCTATGGGGGTATTGAGTACCACACCGCTGGTGTAGTGAAAGTAGTCACCGGGGCCAATGTGGGGTTGTTCGCCTACTACACCTTCACCATGTACTTCATCTACCTCGCCGTGGCCATCTGTGATCACCCAGTGACGGGTCAGTAGCTTGACTGGGACGTTGTCGTTGTTATGAATGGTGATGGTATAGGCGAAGACGAAGCGCTCATCTGGCGGGAAGGATTCCTCCTCCACGTAGTGTGTTTCAACCTCAATGGTGACCGGGTTGGTGTAGGTAGCTGTCTTCATAATTATCCGTTATGACGGTTGCGCGCGGTGACGGTGTTAGTGGCGCTAAGCACCGCCTCGATGATGTTGTGTTGCATCCTTTCGCGCTCACGGGTGGTGAGAAAGAAGGCCATGTCTACATCGTGGCATACGTAGTGAGCTGGTAGCTGGTTGAGTGCCAGGCAGGCGATATCTTTGAGGTAATCCTCATTGTAGTCACTATCTTTGGCGACAGTATTCATTACGCGTTCAATGACTAGCGGCTCATAGTAGTTATGTATGGCTTCGAAGTTCATAACATCCCCCCATTTTATGTGGTTGATGAGCCGCTCAGACTCTCTTCTGAGAGTAGTCAGCTAAACGTGACTGTTCAACTAGAGTTCTAAATATAGTGTGGTTCAGTCACGCAGATTCCAAGTAGGTGAGCCATCTGTGTGGAGTAGGTTGTGGTGCAGTAGCCACTGGCGGGCATCTTCTGCATCCTGTTCAAACCATGCCTGGGCCGAGCCGAGGCGGAAGGTGTAACCCCAGCTATCCATGTCGGCAAAGATGCGTCCACGTCCGACATCAGTCAGGTAGCTAGCGAGGGTGATCTCCATGTAGTTGACTGCGTTCTCCTCATCGTAGTCTCCCCCCGCGTTGGTGTGGAGCACGGCGCGGCGAGCCTCGTCCATGCAGATGAGATGGCAGCTCTCATGTAGTGCTGAGTGTAATGGGGTGTCACCACGAACCAGTACTCGGCGGGCGATGATGCCCGCCTCCGGATCACCGAACCAGCTGCCCGGGATCGGTTCACCATCGGCCACGTGCTCAAGGCTGAGTCCAAAGCGGGCCAGTAGAGAAGCAAGGGCCTTAAGGTCAATTTCTTTACAGAGGAGGACGTTGCTCATGACAGGGCTCCTGTTCAACGCGTGATAATGTGTACTTTGTTATCGGGATAGTTACGGTGCCGGTTATGGATGCCACTCGGGTTAATTGTGGTGTTGGTATGAGTTTGGGTGGCTGAGTCGGCACCATTATAACGGCAGCTGGGAGATAACTTGAGGTGAGTCCTGGTTAACCGGCCTGTTGTGCGAATAGTGCATCGGCCAGGTGTACAAACTCCTCCAGGCTGAGGGTTTCCGGGCGACGCCCCGGATCGATACCGAGTGACTCTATGATCTCCACGTCGAGGAGTTTTTTCAGATTATTGCGCAGCGTCTTGCGCCGCTGCTGGAAGGATTGGGTCACTAGTTGCAACAGTAGTTTCTCGTCCTTCGCCGGAATGGGAGGGGTGTCGTAGGGAATAAGCCTGACGATAGCCGAGTGCACCTTGGGCGGTGGGTTAAAGGCCTCAGGTGGTACGGTGAATAATTTTTCTACCTTACAGCGGTACTGCACCATAACGCTGAGGCGTCCATAGTCACCACCACCAGGCTTGGCTGCCAGTCGGTTCACCACCTCCTGCTGCAACATGAAGTGCATATCCTGAATGCAATGAGACTGTGCCAGCAGGTTGAAGATGAGCGGGGTAGATATGTTGTAAGGGAGATTGCCGACTATCCGTAGCGGTCGCTGGTCATCGGCCAGTGCGCAGAAGTCGAATTTAAGTGCATCGGCGTTATGCAGGGTCAGTCCCCCCTGTACCGCGAACTGGGTGCGCAGGCCGGGGATCAGGTCGCGATCCAGTTCAACCGCATCCATCGCCTTGCAGCCATCGAGCAGTGGCTCGGTCATCGCCCCCATGCCGGGGCCGATCTCCACCAGGTGCTCTCCCTCGCGAGGACGGATCGCCGCGACGATGCCGTTGATCACCCCCTGATCATGGAGAAAGTTCTGGCCGAACCTTTTTCTTGGACGGTGATTTAAGGGTTTATCCATGTATTTATTATATATTTCAGTTAGTTAAAAATATTGAAGCAGCTTTGCACACTAAAATAACACAGTTAGAATTATATAGGGCGTGATTGCAAGGTCGCATCGATTCTCACAATGAATGATTTCACTTGCAGTGATTCAGACCTGATTGGACTGGCACAAGCCAGTTAACGGGTGAATTATCTTGTTCGTCAGATAGTTAGCGACATTAGATGTCCTTTGATGGTTTTGGTGCGGTATCAAAGGGAATCTTCAATGTATAATACGAAATCACATGAAATATCAAAGCAATCCCACTCTCTAGTATACGGAACGGCGGAGCCATTAGTTAACTGTCCAGGTGCTGCATTTAGGGCAGAGAGGCTTAGGTGTTAGATACGCAGTCTGATCTAAATGTGGTTTTCTGAAATTTGCATGTTATTCATCACACTACACTCAAGTGAAAATAGGATAATGAAACGACTAATTCCCCCCATTGTTATGTTTGTATTTTGCCTGTTCGCTGCAGCGATCTATGCAGAGCAAAATGAGCGGGTCTATACCGTTGGTGTAGTACCTCAGTTCGAGGCAAGGAGGCTCCATGCCATCTGGCGTCCGATACTTGATCTTGTTGAAAAGAAAACCGGATACAAATTTAAGTTGCGTGGTTCGGTCTCTATCCCTGAGTTTGAGCGGGAGTTTATCGAAGGCAAATTTGATTTTGCCTATATGAATCCCTACCACCTGGTATTAGCTAATGAGTATGCCGGTTATATTCCATTAATCCGCGACCACGGTCGCAAGCTTTACGGTGTGCTGGTGGTACATAAGGATAGCGATATCACAAATCCTGCGCAGCTCGATGGAAAAAAGGTTGCTTTCCCTTCACCCAATGCTCTTGGTGCATCACTGCAAATCCGCAAGGATCTGCAGGACGATTTCGGTATTGATATCAAGCCTCAATATGTAAAAACACATGATTCGGTCTACCTTAATGTTCTCCTGGAGGAGGTGGCTGCGGGGGGAGGCGTACAGAAGACGCTTAATCGTCAGAAGGATCAGTATAAAGAAATGCTGCGCGTGATTCATACCACTCAGAAAGTTGAACCTCATCCCCTGGCAGCTCTTCCTGGTGTGCCGGTGGAGGTCAGGGACAGGATTCAAGATATCTTCTTAGAATTCGGCCAGTCAACTGAGGGAAAAAAACTCCTGGCCAAAATCCCAATGAAGAAGATTGGTAAGGCGACAATAGATGATTACAAGCCACTTAAGGAGATGGGGCTTGAACGCTTTTACATTGCACCTTAATGACAGATGAATATTAAGCTGAAACTTGCGCTCCCGGTTTTAACCGGGCTGGTATTGATTGTGGCGATGATTCAATATCATTGGGAGCCGCAACAGTTGCAAAAGGCGAAGCGTGTATATGAAAGCCATACCCATGAATTACTCCATGCGAGTGAAACGGGGATTGTGCATGACCTTCTTGAGCGCGATCTCGCCTCGCTCTTTTCTAACATCGAATACCTTGAGCAAAGCCATAAGGACCGCTGGTTTAATATCACTCTCTATCGTGATGATGGTAAACGTATCTATCCGTTGTTTGAGCGTGAAGCGGAAGCGATGTTGTCGGGCCGGGAGCTGGTTCATATCACCCACCCGCTGGAGATCGAGGGGACCTCCCTCGGACAACTTGAAATGGATATCGATTGGGGGGCAGAAAAACGCGACGCCATGGAGAGTATTAATGGTGTCAGGAATATGGTGTTGTTGTTGATTGCGTTGGCCCTGCTGGTCAGTGTGGTTAGTCAGTACCGTTTTATTTACAGGCCGTTAAATCATTTGAGGAAACTGACTGACAAGGCTGCCAGCGGGGAATTTGACGCAGAGCTTCCAGAGGCGGCTGCGGATGAGATCGGTGATCTCACTAAATCGTTTAAAGCGATGATGGTAGCGCTGCAGTTCCAGAAGCATGCTCTCGATCAGCATGCGATTGTGAGTGTTGCCGATCATAAAGGGTTGATTACTTACGTGAACCAGCAGTTCCTGGATACCAGTGGCTTTACACGCGAAGAGTTGCTTGGGAGTAATCATCGTATTATCAAATCGGATGTCCATTCACCCGAGTTTTTTAAGGAGATGTGGTCAACCATTGCCCGCGGTGATATATGGCATGGCGAGATATGTAATCAAAACAGAGATGGTAAGAAATACTGGGTCAATTCAACCATTGTTCCGTTTGTTGGTGAAGATAATAAACCTGAACACTATATCTCTATCCGTACCGATATTACCGAGCGTAAGCTGGTGGAGTCGGCAATGGTGGAGGCACGTCACGAGGCCGAGGAGGCCAACCGTGCCAAGTCACAATTCCTCTCCAGCATGAGTCATGAACTGCGTACCCCGATGAATGCCATCATAGGTTTCAGTCAACTCCTTGAAATGGATGAAGATCAGCCATTAAGTGAATCACAACAGGAGAATGTTGGAGAGATCCTCAGAGCAGGCAGCCACCTTCTGGAGCTTATTAACGAGGTACTGGATCTGGCCAGAATCGATGTGGGGCGTATCGATCTTTCTATCGAGGCCGTGGCGTTTGGTGAGGTTGTTGCCGAATCCCTGCAACTGATTGCGCCGTTGGCACAGGTGCGCGGTATTGAGATCGACCTGTTCCTGGACGGTGTTGAGCTTACGCTTGAACAGTTAGTACGCCAACACACTGCAGTACGGGCGGATCGCACCAGGCTCAAGCAAATCTTGCTTAACCTGTTGAGCAATGCCGTTAAATATAATCGTGAAAACGGAAAAATCATCGTCAGCTGTAACCACGCAGAAAACAACCGGACTCGCATCTCTATTACCGACACCGGTGCCGGGCTCACCCAGAAGCAGCAGACTGAACTGTTCAAGGCCTTTAATCGGCTGGGAGCAGAACAGTCAGAGATTGAAGGCACCGGTATTGGCCTGGTGATCACCAGGAGTCTTGTTGAACTGATGGGTGGCGATATTGGCGTGGATAGTCAGCCGGGTGAGGGCAGTAGCTTCTGGTTCGAGCTACCAAATGACCGCTTGCTTCCCGGGCAAGAGAGTGCGGTTGATGAAAAGGGGGCTACAGAACAACACCCCATCAAAAAGCCGGAACACGAACATACGGTGCTATACATAGAAGACAATCCCGCCAACCTCCGGCTGGTAAGCCGGGTGCTGGGTTTAATGTCTCATGTTCATATGTGGAGCGCCCATGAGCCGTTACTGGGTCTTGAACTGGCAGCGGAACATAACCCCGATCTGATTCTGCTGGATATTAATCTGCCGGGTATGGATGGTTTCGAAGTGCTCAGGCAGTTGCGGCAGCGGGAAGCCACTCTAGAGGCTACCGTCATCGCTATCAGCGCCAACGCCATGCCCAGGGATATCGAAAGGGGGCTGGAAGCAGGTTTTAATGATTACATCACTAAACCCATTGATATTAAGGCACTGATGCAAGCGGTAGAGAGTGCCTTGCAAGGTGTTAAATAATTCAGGAAAGAGGGGTTTGGGAGCGATCCTGGCCGAACCTTTTCCTGGACGGTGATTCAATGGGTACTCATACCAAGTGTCTATTCGTACAATTCGGGGTGCAAGCTGACTCAAATACGGTTTAGAAGCTATCTTCCTCAACTCTGAGATAGACACTGCTTATCACACGTCCCAGCTCTTCGAAGTTATACCAGTCCCGATACTCTATGAGTTCCTGCTTAACCAGCTCTCGCATTTCGAAATCTGCCAGGCCCTTTTTGTAGTGTCGTTCAACCGAGGCATATAACTTCTTCAGGAAAATAAGTTGTTGTTGCGGTAACTCCCGGCCACCGCTGCTGCCGTGTCCGGGAATATACCAGCGGTTGTCTGTTTTGAGCACAAATTCGACTGCCCGTATCTGGCCCCGAATGTCGCCGTCAGTTGGGCGTGCTGACTGGATGCGTTTGTTGGTGACGATATCGCCTAAAAATATCCCCCTGTCTTTTGGGATCTCTATCATGATATCGGTGTCACTGTGTGCTTTACCGGTGTGATGGATATGGAACAGGATATCGCCGATTTTGATTATTTCACCACCCTGTAACCCAATATTGGGTGCGACCACACGTGTTCCTGCTGTTGCGCCGCGGGTGAGTTGGTTGAAGAGCTTGATCCACTCCTCTCCTTCTCCAGCCTCCACTCGCTCAATCATACGTTGGTGCGCATAGATCCTGACATCTGGATAGGCCTGCCGGATCGCCTGGTTGCCCAGCCAGTGATCACCGTGCACGTGGGTGTTGAATACCGCAACGACGGCCTGACTGGTAATATTAGCGATGCTAGCGAGCAGTTTGTTGCCGATCTGCACACTACTTCCCGGATCGACAACGACTACGCCATGATCGGTAATAATGAACCCAGGGTTGTTCATGAACCCTTGCGTTTTCGGGCTGGGAAATTCCTGTGGCCCGTGCGTGACATAGATATGATCGCTCAGGCGCTGCACCGCAAAGCCACCCTCAAATTCCATGGCTTTGACATCATGACTCGACGCCTGACCGGGGAAAATCAGGATGGCCGCTAACAAAAAGAATAGTCTTCTGATTTGCATACGTCGGCCCTCGTGCTTTCTTAGGTGGATTCCCCAAAGTCGATGGGACTCTGCGCAGAGGTGTCGACTTTGAGTGTGAAGATATCCGGGCGCGCATAGTGCCCAACGACATCCATGGTTCTCCTTGCGATGCCAACGCGCTGATGATCAATGTTGGCGTAGAGTATTCCCTCTTCGCATCGCATCGGCCCGGCAACTATCTCTCCTCCCGGAGCAATGACCAGAGAATCACCAGGATTTATCCATTCATCGGCATCGGGATAGAGGGTTTCGCGTTCTGGCAGATCCGCGGGGATATCACTTTCGTGCAGCAGGTTGCCACTACCGATCACCCAACAGCAGCCTTCTCGCGCGATATGCTGCAAGCTACCTATCCAGCCATCGCCGCTGTCGTAGGTTGGTGCGACATAGATCTCTATGCCCTGCGAGTACAAGGCGTACCTGGCGAGTGGCATATAGTTTTCCCAGCAAATCAGTGAGCCCATCCTGCCAATGGGGGTGTCGACCACTTTCAGGCCCGATGCATCACCGCTACCCCACACCATGCGCTCAGGGTTGGTGGGCATGAGTTTTCTGTGGCGGTTTAAAATCGCACCATCGGATCCGATGGTTACAACGGTGTTATACAGGGTGGCACGCCCTAGTTTTCCGTCCCGTTCGTGCATTCCACAAAGTATGGTCACATGGTGCTTTTTGGCGGCTTCAAGCAGGGGGGCCAGCTGCTCGCTATTAAGGTTTATGGCGTTGTCCAGTAGCCGTTGATGAATGGCTTCTGTGGTTCCCCAGTCACTACCGGGTCGCAATCGCCACATCCACGCCGGATAGCCGGGAATGAATGCCTCGGTAAATACGATAAGTTCGGCACCGGCAGTGGCGGCCTCATTGACAAGGTCGACGGCCAGTTGAATGGTGTTGTCGCGATCAAGCACCACGGGTGCCTTCTGAATTACGGCTATCTTGTTCATTATCTCGCCCTCATGCAGTGTCGTGTCACCGCATGAGGGACACGACGTTTAGATTTGATCATTGTGCGGTTGTCGGGTCGATTAAGCCCTGGACCTCTTCAATACGATTGGCGGGAAAACCACTCAAATCGGCATGTTGCTGAATGATCTCTTTATTGGGTGCGAGGTAGATGCAATAAATTTTGTCTGGAGTGAGATAGCTATGTACCCACTGGATATGGGTTCCAAGCTCGTCAATGATGGCGTTCGATTTTACAGCACCACCTTGTCTCTCCTCTGCTGTCATCTTCCCTACCCCGGGGATCTCTCTTTCAATTACATACTTTGGCATGGTCTTTCTCCTTATTTCTTTGTTCACTAGACGGTGTTGTCCTGACCCAGGGCTAATTAATGGCAGAGATTACTGGCAAAAACCCGTCTGAAATACTAAGGTTTTCCTAACAATGAGAAAAACTCGATAAATCAGTTAATTGCAGTTGCTGCTAATGACGGTCGGTTGGAGGAAAATTGTATTTTGAGTCCGGTTAAGCCCTATGAGTGAAGCAGATGGCAACCATTCCGTGTCCGTAGACTTGATATCGATAGGCTCCTGTCTGCTCCACCCCACCCTGAACCAGATAGAGCGTGACGGAAAAGTCATCCATTTAGAGCCCAAGGCTGTATCCATATTGCAACTGCTGGCTGAGCACGCAGGCAAAACCGTCTCGCGTAAGGAGTTACTGGAATCGGTGTGGCCGGGAATGGTGGTTAGCGATGATGCCTTGACGCAGGTCATCATCAAGTTACGTAAAGCCTTGGGTGATAACTCGCGCAAACCTGAATATATTCAGACAGTTCCGAAGCGTGGCTATCTCCTGGTGGCCGCTGTTGGGGCGATGCCGGCTCGGCACCCGGATGTGAGGGCAGCAAGAGAGAGGCCGAATTCCAGTTTTTTGCTGGCAGCGGGCCTTATGCTCTTCATTACCATCTATTTTCTCTATCCCTGGAAAGAGACGGTTACGTATGAAAGCACTGTTCCTGCTGTTGCAGAAAACGGACAGCCTGAGCCACGCAGTATTGCCGTGTTGCCATTTGAGTCATTAAATGAGGGAGAGCGCTACCGAAACTTTGCGCGTGGTATTACTGCCGATTTGACCACCGACCTTTCCAGGCTTTCAACACTTTGGGTGATTCGCGTGCCAACGGCTGGTGATAAGCCCGTTGGCACGCGCTACCTTGTCAGCGGCAGCGTACAACACACAGAAAAACGCCTGATGGTGCATGTACGCCTGCTGGAGTCTGAGTCCCATCACCAGATCTGGTCGGAACGCTATGAACGGCCCCTGAACGAGCTATTCGATATTCAGCAGCTGATTAGTGAAGAAATCGTTAAACGCCTGGCGATTGAAATATCAGCGGTGGACAAACGCCGTCTGGCGAAACGCTATACGCGTAACCTTGCCGCCTATGAATATTTCCTGCGTGGGCAATCTGAGCTTTTGCTGCGACAGCGAGAAAGCAATGACAGCGCTCGCAGGTGGTATCGATTGGCGATTGGGGAAGATCCGAATTTCGCCCGTGCCTATGCTGGATTGGCACTAAGTTATGCCGCTGATTATCGAAACCAGTGGGCCAGAAACGGCGAACAGGCCCTGCGGCAAGCGGAGGGAACGGCCGAGACAGCAAAGCAGATCGATCCAAACATCCCTGAGGTTTACTGGGTTCTGGGCTACGTCAACGCGCAGAATAAGAGACTGCCTGAGGCACTGAAACTGCTGCAGCAGGCATTGGTGCTTGATAAATCGTATGCTGACGCCTACGCCCTGATGGGGGGTGTTCATACCTACCGGGGGCAGCCAGATTTGAGTTTGCCTCAATTACGAAACGCCATACGCCTCAGCCCCAACGCAGGATATCTGTATTACCTGCTACTTGGCCGCGCTTACTTTTTTCTGAAAAATCATGAACAGGCGGTGATTAACCTTCAGGAGTCATTGTCACGTAATCCAGAAAATTTGGAAGCAAGGGTTTACCTAATGGCTTCCGCTGCTGCAAGTGATGATTGGGATATGGCTGAATGGGAGGCCAATGAAGTCAGATTGATGGAACCGGATTTCAACCTGAGCAACTGGCTTAATACCTATCCCATGACCGATATAAAACAACGCCAATATCTGCTTGCGAAGCTGAAACCACTGGGTTTCTGAGTTAAGGAGCCTCTGATCTATTCATGAACTCGTATCTCACGCCTAAAATATCCAGCTTCGTCCAGAATAAATCAGAGGCTCCTTAAGCATTGCTGTCATGCCCCTGGGCTTGGCTGTTCGGTGAATGGCGTTTTAATCAGGATGCCGTTGCCATCTCAGCAGCCACTTCAATGGCGTATTCCAGGCTGCCGATTTTGGCCTGCCCACTTCCAGCGAGATCCAGTGCGGTGCCGTGGTCGACCGAAGTACGGATGATTGGCAACCCCAGGGTGACATTTACCGCACGGCCAAAGCCCAGGTGTTTGAGTACCGGTAGACCCTGGTCGTGGTACATCGCCAGCACCGCATCGGCCTGCCTGAGATAGCGCGGGGTGAACAGGGTATCGGCGGGCAACGGCCCGTAAAGGTTCATTCCTTCGGTACGCAGTCTTTCCAGTAGTGGTTCTATGACCTCGATCTCCTCACGACCCAAATGGCCATCCTCGCCCGCGTGCGGGTTGAGACCGCAGACCAGAATGTGTGGTTTTGCGATGCCAAAGCGTTGTTGAAGATCTCGGTGGAGGATGCGTAGCACCCCTTCCAGCCGCTCAGTGGTGATAGCGTCGCTGACTTCGCGCAGAGGCAGGTGCGTAGTGGCCAGGGCGACACGCAGGCTCCTTCTCTCGCCTGTTATGTCCAGGGATGGACGGTATTCCGGCGCGCCAGGAGGCAGCGCGTCGGTGGCAAGCATCATCACTACCTTTGTCGTATCGCACAGTTCAGCAAGAAATTCAGTGTGACCGGTGAAGGGGATCCCCGCCTCGTTGATGCTGCCCTTATGCAGGGGGCCGGTGACCAGAGCTGCAAACTCGCCACTTTGGCATCCCTCGGTAGCACGGTGCAGGGTATCGAGGATGTAGGGGGCGTTGCTTGAATCGAGCCTGCCGGGCTCGCGGCTGCCAGCTAGCGGCAGGTCCAACAGTAGCAGCTCGCCAGCTCGACCGGGGGCGGGGGGCTTGTTTGGGTTGTAGTCGTGCAGTTGCAGTGGCAGGCCAAGGATGGCGGCGCGTTGTTGCAGCAGCTCCCTGTCGGCGATGACCACCAGCTCATGGGCACGGGCTTGCTGTGCCAGTTGCACGGCAAGGTCGGGGCCGATCCCCGCCGGTTCTCCGGCGGTATAGGCGAGGCGAAGTGGTGTCTGTTTTGTTGCCACAGTATCCGCTGCTGTTAGTCGAGTCGGATCTCAACATAGGCCTCGTCACGCATGCGTCGTAGCCAGTTTTCGGTGTCTTCTTCGATCTTGCGCTCACGCAGTGCCTCAAAGGCACGGTTGCGTTTGAATTCGGCGGTGTTGTCGTGATTGCGCCACTGGCGAACCTGCAAAATATGCCAGCCGAACTGGCTCTTGAAGGGAGCACTGATCTCTTCCTGTTTGCTGTTCTTAATGGTGTCGCGGAAGGTTTCAACGTAGATCGACGGGTCGGCCCAGCCGAGCTCTCCCCCCTTGGCTGCCGAGCTGGTGTCATCGGAGTGGGCTCGTGCCAGTTCTGCAAAGTCTTCACCACCGATGATTCGCTCACGCAGGCGATCCAGGCGCTGCTGTGCCTCGCGGTCGGAGATCAGTGCTGAGGTGCTGATGAGGATGTGGCGGGCATTCACCTGGCGAATCAGGTGCTGCTCTTCACCACGTGTTTCCAGTAGTTTGAGCAGGTGAAAACCACTGCTGCTGCGTATAGGCTTACTGATGTCGCCAGCGTTAATCCCTTTGATCGCCCTGGCGAAGGTTGCCGGTAGTTGTGCCTGTCGTCGCCAGCCGATGTCTCCCCCCTCCAGCGCCTGTGGTCCGGCGGAGTGGCTGATTGCTAAGTTAGTGAAGTCTGCACCGCCGCGCAGTTCGCTAAGCAGTTGTGTGACCTTATCTTGCGTTGCCGCAATCTGTTCAGGTGAGGCATCGGTGGGCAGGCTGATGAGGATATGTTGCAGGTGGTACTCCTCGTTTTTTGATTTATTGCGTTTCTGCGATTCAAGCAGGTTATCGATTTCCTGGGGTGAGACATCAATGCGCTTGGTAACCTGGCTGTTGCGTAGACGGCTGATGATGACCTCACTGCGGATATCCTCGCGGAAATTTGCAAAGGAGAGCCCCTCATCCTGTAATGCCTTTCTAAACTGTAGCAGGGTGAGTTTGTTCTGTGCGGCGATGCGGTCGATGACTTTATTCAATTCCTCATCATCGACTTTGATATCAAGCTGCCTGGCTTGTGCCAGTTGCAGCTGCTCGATAACCATGCGCTCCAGCAACTGACGTTGCAGTACCTTTGTTGGCGGTAGCTGGGTACCCTTCTGGCGCAGTTGTTTAGTCAGGCTCTGCAGGCGACTGTTGAGCTCATTGTGAGTGATTACATCGTCATCCACCACTGCGGCAATACCGTCGATCTCCTCGACAGCGGCCTGGACGGGTGCGCCCAGCAGTAATAGCAGGGGAAGGATTAGTACTCTTTTCATCGTCATGGGTAACCGTTTATTCATAAGCGAGAAGGCCCTCTTCCAGGGCATCCTCAAGTTGTCCACCGAGGCTGCCAAGCCCCTTGAACCCGAAGGTGAGGTAGAAGCTGTGCTCCAGCTCATCATTGGCGCTGCTGCGGTGGTTGCGCCCAATCAGGCGTACCGACCAGCAGCAGCTTTCATATTCGACACCGGCCAGCAGGTCAAGGTTCTCTTCGTTGTCGAGATCATACCGCCATCTGCCCAGTAACTGCCATTGTCTTGCAACCGGCCAGAACAGCAGGGTATCTGTTTGACGTAGTTGATCGAGTTCGTCGTAGCGGTAATCAAGACTCAGCAGGCGTTTAGCGTCCGGCTGGTAGCGTATGCGTCCGTTGAGTTCAGTGCTACGCTCGAGTTCACTATCGTAACGGGTGTTGATGCCAATGCGTAGCCGCTCGACAGGTTGTAGCTCCAGCTCGGCAAAGAGGTCAGAGTGGGGTGTGGTGTCGATAGGGTCGGTGGTGTTGAGGCGCACCTGGCGGTCATCAAAGTAATGAGTGCGACCGATGCTGGCACGCAGTCGCTCGCTGCCGTCGTCCCGATTTAACAGGCGGGTGGTCAGTGCGGTGGTCAGCTGGTTGGCATCGCCCTGGCGGTCGGGGCCACTGAAGCGGTTGTCACTAAATAGCTGGTTGAAGCTGAGGTTGTTGTTAGCGGTATCGAACAGCGGTAGCTGATCCTGATCCTCGTAGGGCACCGACAGATAGAACAGGCGTGGCTCCAGGGTCTGTGTCATGGCGCTGCCTGCAATGCTGGTATCGCGATCGAAGAACAGTCCGCTGTCGAGGCTGAGGATGGGCAGGGAGCGCTCAAAACTGTCACCTTGAGGGTAGTCCTCAAGGCTGTAGCTGGTGTAGCGCAAGGCGGCGGTTGGCTTGAGATACCAGGCGGCCCCCTGCAGAGGCAGGGTGACGGAGGGTTTGAGGTCTAGCCGCGTTCCGGTAGGCACCGCGCTGACGTGGGCAAAGGTGACAGCCTCGCTGTCGAGACTTAGTTGCAGGCGGTTGGGGCGGGGTGTGCTCTGACCACTGAGTTTGAGTTGTGGCAGCCGCTGGTAGGGGGCGCTGCCGGAGAGGGTCTGGTAGCTCTGTGCGCGGGCGAGGAAATTCCAGTGCTGATCGCGGTAGTTGAGATCGAGACGGCGCTCCAGGTGGGTGCTGCTGTTGTCGCCCTCAGTGCTACCCAGGTCGTTGAGGTAGAGCGCATCGGAGGTGCGGCGCAGCTTCAGCGTGCTATTCCAGCCGTTGGCAAAATGTGCCCTGTGATCAACGGCCAGGTAGTTACGGTCATCACCGTAGATCTTGTCATCGGAGAGGTAGTCGGCCTGAATCTGCCCCTCGCTGTTCTCGCTAAGGAGGCGGAACTCACTCATCAACATTGCCCCGCGATTGCTAAGGTTGCGCGGGGTGAAGGTGGCGTCGTAATTGGGGGCGATGTTCCAGTAGAGCGGTAGACTGATGTCACTGCCGTTGGTATCGGAGTTACCAATGAGAGGGAAAAGCAGGCCACTCTTGCGCCCGGCCAGCGGAAAATTGAGATAGGGGCTGTAAAAGATAGGCACCCCCTTAAAACGGAATACGGTGTGGTAGGCCTCGCCGGTGTTGCTTTGCTGATCCAGTTGCAGCTCTTTGGCGCTGAGCAGCCAGTCCTCCTGTCCTGGGCTACAGGTGGTGTAGCTCACCTGCTTGAGGGTGGAGTATTCCGCACCGTTGAGGCTGAGGCTTTCGGCCCTGCCGAAGGCGTGTGATGCCGGAAAATAAAAGCTTACTCCGTTGAACTCGCCGCGGTTCTGCTCAATGTGCATGCTGGCGCTATCACCCTGCATCGCC
This sequence comes from Pseudomonadota bacterium, assembly GCA_039714395.1. Classification (GTDB taxonomy): domain Bacteria; phylum Pseudomonadota; class Gammaproteobacteria; order Thiohalomonadales; family Thiohalomonadaceae; genus JAPHSX01. The sequence continues at coordinate 105,804 of JBDLJH010000008.1, forward strand.
AGTCCATCGCCATGGAACAGCACATTACCCTCTACCTTTACCTCCTGAGTTTGCTGGTCGTAACCAGCCTCGTCACCCTGCAGGGTACGTCCGTTGTGCTGCATTACCACATGGCCGCGAAAATGACTGATGCCGCCTGCCTGCGAGATCACCTCATCGGCACTTAGTTCGGTCTGACCCGGTTTGGCACTGCTCGCGGGTGGGGGATCGGTAAAGATGGTAGGTGGAGGGGGGCAGTTGGCCCAGCGCGCCAGGCTATTGGCCAGGACACTATCCGTCTGCTCTGCCTCTGCCGTGGTGGCGAACAGCAGCCCCATGCCCAGTAATAGCGGCATGATGGTGAGGGAATGACGGTGTTGACGATAGGCCACAGCGTATATTATCAGTTGGTGGAGGTTTAAAACCCGCTAAAATCGCATAGAATGACGCTGCCTTCAAACAGAATTGAAAACTGATGACGCTCCCGCAAAAACTTACCCCCCGCCATTTTGTCCTGTTACTGATAGTTAGCGTCCTGCTTTTCATCCTTCTTATAGTTACTCGACCAGAAAAGACGACCGCGTTGCGTACACCCATTATCTCCACGGTGGTGGTGGTGGAGGTACTTCAGGGGGATGTACACCCAAGGCTACAGTTAAGCGGGCGGTTGCAGCCACGACTCACCGCCACCCTTAGTTCTGAGGTGGTTGGCCGGGTGGTGGAACGCGTTGCGGAGCCGGGTCAGCAAGTGGCGGCAGGGGCACTGCTGTTGCGACTGGAGGATGACGACTATCGTGATGCATTGGCTCGTGCCGAGGCGCAGCTGTCGCAGGAGCGCGCGGCGGTAGCACGGGATCGCCGCCTGTTTGCGCTGGCGCGGCAGAATCGTGAGCTACAGGCGAAGGAGGTGGCACGACTGGGTACCGAATCGCTTACCTCCGTGTCCCGGCATGATGAGGCGCGCCAGCGCCTGTTACAGCTTGAGGCCGAAGAGGCGCGGCTCAACTATGCGGTGGTGACCGCCGCCTCAAGGCTATCGTTACGAGGTGCTGAACAGGCCCGTGCTCAGCGGGATCTGGAGCGCTGCCGCATCGTCGCCCCGTTTGCCGGTATAGTTAATGAAGTGCTGGCCGATGTGGGAGATCGCATTGCTATCAACCGCCAGCTTGCCTCACTGGTGACACTGGATGAGCTGGATTTTTACGCTGAACTGCCCGGCAATGTGCAGACGGACCTTATTCTGGGGCAGGCACTGGCGGTGAGTATTGGCGGTGTGCAGCGTGATGGACAGTTGGTATCGCTGCAACGGGAACCCGATCACAAGACCCATACCCTGGCACTGCGCATCCGGGTAGTGGGAGAGGGGTTGATGCCAGGATCCCTGGCCGAGACACTAATACCGCTACGCCCCCTGAATAACGCCCTGAAGGTGCCGGTAGCGGCGCTGTTGCGTGAGGATGGCAAGGCTTATCTGTTTGTGGAGAAGGCGGGTGAGTTGTCACGCCGTCAGGTGCAGACCGGGGTGCGTGACGGAGATGCCATTGTCGTGCTCTCCGGGCTGGCTGCAGGCGAGCGTGTTGTCGCCCGTGACGTGGCAGCCTTGAGTGATGCGCAACAGGTTAAGGCGGTTAACGAATAGGCCCATGTTTCTTATTCGCTTCTCTATTGGTAACCCCCTTATCGTCAACCTGTTGCTGGTGCTGATTGCGCTGTCGGGCATCTTTGCCTGGCAGGCGATGCCGCAGGAGATGTTCCCGCTAGTGGAGCAGGACAAGGTGCGTATCACCACCAGCTTTGAGGGGGCCTCACCGGAGGAGGTGGAGCGTCAGGTAACCCTGCCCATCGAGCAGGAGTTCGATGGCAATGCCGATATCGATACCATCAGCTCGACCAGCAGTGAGGGGATCTCCAGCATCATCATTGAGCTGAAGTCGGGCAGTGATGTGGATCAGTTTATTCGCGATGCCGATGCGATACTGGCGCGCATCAAGGATCTGCCAGAACAGATCGAGACACCGCAGCTGGTGCGAATGGAGACGCGTTTTCCGGTGATTAGCATGTCGCTGTATGGTGATTTGTCACGGGCTGAGCTTTACGCCATCGCCGAGCGGGTGAAACGCCAGCTGATGCAGATTGATGATGTGGCCAGTGTTGGTACCGCTGGAGATCGCGACTGGGAGCTGTGGGTGGTGATCGACCCGGAGCGTCTCGCGGTGCGCGGGGTAACGCTGGATGAGGTAAAGCATGCGCTGCTCTCTAACCTGCGTGATCTGCCCGGTGGTTCGATACGCGCTGCCGAGGGGGATATCCTGTTACGCGGCATCGGTACCCGCCCCGAGCCTGACGCTATTGCCGCCATTACCCTGCGGGCCAATGAACAGGGTGGACGATTGACTTTGGGGCAGGTGGCTCGGGTGGAGCGCCGTCTGGAGGAGGCGAAAACCCTGGGGCGTTTCAATGGTCAGCCCTCGGTTAATCTGACGATTAATAAAAGCGCCACGGGTTCAACCATTGATGTCTCCGCGAAGGTACGCAAGTTTGCCGAACAGTTGCGTGGTGAGCTGCCGCCCACCATCTCGGTGGGGCTGTTCAGCGATCTAAGTGTTTACGTAAAGAACCGCCTCGATACGGTGAAGTCCTCCGGTCTTATAGGTCTGGCACTGGTGTTGCTGTCGCTCTACCTGTTTTTGAATTTTCGTGTGGCGCTGGTGACGGCGATGGGGATCCCGGTCGCCTTTTTGATCGCGACTATTTTGATCCAGCAGTTCGACTACACCATCAATATGGTCTCGCTGTTCGCCTTTCTCATTGCGCTGGGGATGATCGTCGATGATGCGATCATCGTGAATGAAAACATCTACCGCCACATGGAGCAGGGGATGTTACCGCGTGAGGCGGCACAGCTGGGTGCGCGCGAGGTGTTCTGGCCAATTGTCGCCTCCACCACCACTACCATCGCCGCCTTTTTGCCGATGTACGCCATAGGCGGCACCATGGGGGCCTTTATCGCGGTGATCCCGGCGGTGGTGACCTTCTCCCTGCTCGGTTCATTGTGGGAGGCCTTTGTGGTGTTGCCCTCGCACGCTACTGAGCTGCTGCGACCGACACCGCGCCGTCGTGGTCGCATCGACTGGGCGGGGCTGCTGGAGAGTTACACGCGCAGCCTGAGCTGGTCGCTGAACAACCGTTATTTTGTCGCCAGCGCTACCGTGGCGTTATTGTTGATCGCACTTACCGTAGCGGTGACGCGACTCCCCTTTCAGATGTTTGGTAACGCCTCTGCCGGGCAGTTCTTCGTTAATGTCGAGGCGCCGCGCACCAATACTCTGGAGGATACGGCGCAGCTGGCCGGGCGCATGGAGCAGGCGATCTTCGCTGAGCTGGATGAGGACGAACTATCCAGCCTGCTGACCAATGTCGGTGTCACCTTTGTCAGTTTTAATCGTGTGAAGTTTGGTAGTAATCAGGTGCAGATGATCATCGACCTCAAGCCGCCCGCACCACAAAGTTTCGTCGAGCGCTGGGTGACACCTGTCGTCAACTTTAAATTCGCCTGGGAAGGAACCCGATTACGTGATACCGAGGTGGTGATCAACGTGGTACGCGAACGCCTCGCTACACTCAGTGGTATCGAGCGTCTCTCCATTCTGCGTGCTCAGGGGGGGCCGGGCGGGGCCGATATCGAGGTTGGCATTAGTGGTCCCGATGTGCGCGTACTGAGTAACCTCGCCCAGGAGCTGAGTGATACCCTGCACCGCCTGCCCGGTACCCACGAGATCAATCACGATATGGAAGAGGGCAAGCTGGAGTATCGCTATAGTCTCAACGAACGTGGTCGTCTGCTGGGGCTGACCCAGTCACAACTGGCCGATGCGGTGCGAGCCGGTTTTCAGGGGCTGGAATTGCTTTATGTGAACTGGGGCGACCAGCGCATACCGGTGCGGGTGATCTACCCCGAGGCCTTACGTGAGGATGCACAGAGTCTGAAGCGGTTACGCATCACCCTTCCTGCCGGCGGCAGCGTCTATCTTGGTGAGGTCGCCGATATTGTGGTGGACCGAGGTTTGAGTAGCATCAATCGCCGCGACCAGCGCCGCCTGGTGACGGTGCAGGCGGAGGTAGATGCTGAGGTGAATACCGCATTGCAGATCACGGAGCTGCTGCAGCAGGAGTATGCCGACTTCGCCGAGCGCTATCCCGGTTATGAATTGCTGTGGCTGGGAGAGAAGAAGGAGACCTCCGAGTCGATGCGTGACATGTTCAGGGCCTTGCTGCTGGCACTGCTGGTGATCTTTTTCATCCTTGCCGCACTGTTTAAATCTTTACTGGACCCGCTGGTGGTGATGTTCTCCATCCCCTTCGGCATTATCGGCGTGGTAAGCGGTCACTTCCTGTTTGACTATCACCTGCAGTTTCTCTCAATAGTCGGTTTTCTTGCGCTTTCCGGTATCGTCGTTAACGACTCATTGATCCTTGTTGATTTTGCGAAGAAGCGCCGTGCCGATGGAATGGGGCGAGTCGAGTCATTGGTCGAGGCGGGCAGGGTACGCGCACGCCCCATTCTGCTCACCACCATTACCACCTTCCTTGGCATCTCGCCGTTGATCTTCTTTGCCAGCGGACAGACCGCCTTCCTCTCGCCGATGGCGGTGAGCCTTGGCTTTGGCCTGCTCTTCGCCACGGTGTTAATACTGCTGACCTTGCCCTGCTTCTATTTGATTGCCGATGACCTGCGTGAGTGGAGCCTGCGTCGTTGGCATGGATTACAGAGAATGGGAAAAGAGTGAAGTGGTTCGCGTTTGCCGGATCACTGTTTTTGGCATAATGTTACTTAGATATAAATAAATAATTTAGGAGAGATGGCGATGAAAAGAGGAAGTCTGGCAGGTTTACTGGTTATTGCGCTGGGTGCCGGTTCGTTGCAGGCGGCGGATGAAGTGGTATTGTCAAATTTAGGGACAGATCAGAATGCGTTTAAGAGACTTTCTGAAGATCTCGCCTCGGCCACCAGCTACAAGGGACTCACTCCAGCTGAGCCGCTGGGCATTACCGGTTTCGATATTGGTATTGAGGTGACAGATACCTCCCTGCAGTATGCCAGTACCTTCAATAAAGCTTGTAACAGTTGCGGCCTGGATCGCCTGACCATTCCCAAGCTTCACCTGCACAAGGGGCTGCCGATGGGTTTTGACGTGGGGTTGATGTACGCCTCCACATCTAACACTAATGTCACCCTCACGGGTGTTGAGTTGCGCTATGCCAATATTGAGGGGGGCATGGCCAAGCCCGCTGTCGCCACCCGCCTTACCTGGTCGCAGCTCGACGGGGTGGATCAGCTGTCACTGGAGAGCATGGGTGTCGAGGTGATGGTATCCAAGGGCATTGCTATGTTTACCCCCTATGGTGGTATTGGTCAGAACTGGGTCTCATCAGAAGCGACCGGTTTTACCACTGAGGAGTTCACCCAGAGTAAGTATTTCGTCGGTGTAAATATCAATACCGGCTTTATTAACTTCGATTTTGAGATGGATGATACTGGTGGTGCTAAGACCATTGGCGCGAAGGTAGGCTTCCGCTTCTAATCCTGGTAGGACACCATGCCACTATGCCGATGGCCGCAATGCGGGCATCGGCATTTTTTTATTCTATAATGTCCGCCCGAGAGCGAAGGAACCACACTGTGCCGCAACGTCTTGAACAATTGAACCACTGGCTGACCCAGAATCTGGGCCTGCCAGAGTATGAGATTGCCCCTGCCTCCTCCGATGCCAGTTTCCGTCGCTATTTCCGTATCCAGTTTGACGGCGAGAGCCGTATTGCCATGGATGCTCCGCCACAGCAGGAGGATAGTCGTCCCTTTGTCGCCGTTGGGCAGGCCTTGTATCAGGCTGGTCTTAACGTGCCACAGATTTTGAAACAGGATCTGGAACAGGGGTTTTTGCTGCTTAGTGACCTCGGTTCCCAACAGTATCTTGATGTGCTTAGCGAGCAGAATGTCGAGCGACTCTACGGTGATGCCATGGGCGCACTGGCAGTGATGCAGACCTGTGCCCCGACGGAAGATATCCCTCCCTACGACGAGGCATTGCTGAAGCAGGAGATGGCACTGTTTAGTGACTGGTTTCTAACTACTCATCTGGGGCTGGAACTGAGTGAGAAAGAACAGCGGCTGCTGGACGACACATTTAATGTGTTGGCTGCCAGCGCACTGGAACAGCCGCAGGTCTTTGTGCACCGTGACTTTCACTCGCGTAATTTGATGGTGGCCGAGCACAATCCGGGTATTCTCGATTTTCAGGATGCGGTACATGGCCCTGTCACCTACGATCTGGTGTCACTGCTACGTGATTGTTATATCACCTGGTCTCGCGAACAGGTTGAGGAGTGGGTGCAGGGCTACCATGATATCGCTCTGGATCACGGTATCATTCGCCAACCGATGAGCGAGCAGTTCCTGCGCTGGTTCGACCTGATGGGAGTGCAGCGCCACCTCAAGGCGATTGGTATTTTTGCCCGTCTTAACCACCGTGATGGCAAGCCGGGTTACCTTGATGATATCCCGCGTACTCTGGCTTATGTGGAAGAGGTGGCTGGACGTTACCCTGAGCTGAGCGGCTTTGCCGAGTTTTTGCGGGAACGCGTACGCCAGACAATGGCCTGAGTTTTTCATGGGAACAAAGAGAGGAGCGGAAAGGAAAGGTAATGAGCATGAGTATTAAGTTACGCGGCCTGTGGCATGAGTATCGTGGCCTTGCGTTGTTTATCGCTCTGATGTTGCTGTTTCGCAGTGTTATTGCCGACTGGAATACGGTACCTACGGGCTCGATGCAACCAACCATTGTTGAGGGTGACCGCATTCTGGTTAACAAGATGGCCTACGATTTTCGTCTGCCGTTTAGTCACATATCCTTGCTGCGTACGGGTGAGCCGCAGCGTGGTGATATTGTAATATTTGATTCGGTGCGTGCAGACAAGCGTATGGTTAAGCGGGTGATTGCTCTTCCCGGAGACCTTGTAGCGATGGTCAACAAGCGGCTTAATATTAATGGTCAGTGGCTTAACTACAGTGCCAGTGATAAATCTTCGCTGGGGAAAGAGGCGCAAACTTATCAGGAGTCTCTGGCTGAGCGTGACCATCCGATCCGTATCTATCCCGGTGAGCGTTCAGGGCTAAGTGATTTTTCTCCGGTAGAGGTGCCAGAGGGGCACTATTTGGTACTGGGGGATAATCGTGACCGTAGTGCTGATTCTCGTGTTTACGGATTTATTCCCCGTAAGGAGATTGTTGGGCGTAGCCGTAGCGTGGTGTTATCGCTTGATTATGATAATTACTATTTGCCGCGGGCCAATCGTTTTCTGATTCCATTGGCCGGGAGTTGAGCGACAAAAAAGGCGACCCGAAGGTCGCCTTTTTTATTAGGTGCAAGCCGCTTACATATCAAACCCCGCCTTTTTGTAATATTCCTTCGCCTTTTCCTCGTCCTTCTCTACACCATAGCCGTCCTGGTACATCATTCCCATGGTAGTGAGGGAACCTTGCAGACCCTGGGCTGCGGCTTTTTCAAACCATTCGATGGCCTGTTTGGTATCTTTCTCTACCCCTTCGCCCTCAAGGTACATCACGGCGAGTCCGTGCTGCGCCAGACCGTGGCCTTTCTCGGCGGCGGCGCGCATGTTCTTGACCGCTTCGGCCATATTGGGGGTACCGATGAGGCCGCCCTGCTGCATGATGGCAACACGGTACTGGGCCTCGGCATTGCCCTGATCGGCCAGTGGCGAGAGTAGTTGCATCGCGGTGGCGAAGTGTTTGCCTTCAAAGGCGGCGATGCCGCTGCCAAGATCCATGCCGTCGTTGTGGGATTCGCTCATGGCTGTTACCTCAAATCTGTTGTGGGTTGCGTGGGCGCACGGTAGCGCCCGTCTTATGGCAAGTCAAATGGGTGCGGTGGGTCTGTTTTTAAAGAGGGGATAGAAGGGGCAGCAGATAATATGGTGTTTGGATCCGTGACATGTTGAAAAGATCAGGTTGAATATGCGGTTGACGGTATCTGGAAATAGTCTTTCGTGCCCTTGTATGGGGTAATATGGGCTTTGTTGCTGTGGTGAGAAATATATTTTTTTTGATGATGTCGGGTCGTAACTGAATATGAAAGCGATGATTTTAGCGGCGGGTCGGGGTGAGCGAATGCGCCCGCTTACCGACCATACTCCAAAGCCGCTTTTGTCGGTGGGAAACAAGCGGCTTATCGAGTACCACCTGGAGGCACTGGCCAGTGCCGGTTTTGATGAGGTGGTCATTAATCATGCCCACCTGGGTGAGCAGATCGAGCAGGTGCTGGGTGGCGGTGAGCGTTACGGAGTGAGGATTCACTACTCGCCGGAAGCTGGGGCGCTGGAGACCGGTGGCGGAATCTTTCGTGCTCTGCCGCTACTCGGTGATGAGCCCTTCGTGGTGGTTAATGGTGATGTCTGGTGCGACTATCCCTTTGCTCGCCTGCGTGGGCGGGAGGTGCAGGGCGCACATCTGGTGCTGGTGCCCAATCCACCGCAGCACCTGGCGGGTGATTTTGTGTTGCGTGGTGAGACGGTGTCCGATGAAGGGGGGGGCGAGCGGCTGACCTTCTCCGGTATCGGCCTCTATCATCCATCACTATTCGATGGGTGCGAGGCGGGGGCTTTCCCGCTGGCACCGCTGTTGCGCCGGGCGATGGCCATGGGAAAGGTGAGTGGTGAGTGTTTCGATGGCCAGTGGTTTGATATCGGTACCCCCGAGCGGCTGCAACAACTCGATGCGATGCTGCCAGGCGAGGAGCTGCGCTGATGGGACAGGAGATTAGTGGCAGCCACTTTCGCAAGGAGGATTTTGACCGCTTCTCCCGTCACCTGACGGAGGAGACCATACTGTTGCAGCGCCTGTTTGACGACAGGGCCTTATCATCTCGCCACGGTAGCGGTGGCTTCGAACTGGAGGCGTGGCTGGTGGACAGGGCGGGCTGCCCGGCACCGATCAATGAGCAGTATCTTGCCCTGCTAGGGGATGAGGCGCTGTTCAGCCCGGAACTCTCCCAGTTTAATGTCGAGCTAAACTCTACGCCGCTACAGGTGGAGGGGAATGCACTTTCTCGCATGCACCGCGAGTTGCAGGGCAATTGGGACTACTGTCGTAGCGTGGCTCAGGGGCTTGATGCGGATCTGGTGATGGTGGGCATTTTGCCCACAGTGCGCGATGAGATGCTTAGCCTTAGGTACATGTCGGACATGGAGCGCTATCGTGCCCTTAATGAGCAGGTGCTCAGGCTGCGCCGGGGCAAGCCGCTGCACCTCGATATTCATGGCTTGCAGCACCTGAGTACGGAACATAGTGATGTCATGCTGGAGGCGGCGACCACCTCCTTCCAGATCCATCTGCAGGTGGATCAGGACCGCGCGGTGCGCTACTACAATGCGATGCAGATCCTCTCTGCGCCGATGGTTGCATTGAGTGCCAATTCGCCGCTGCTGTTTGGCAAACGGTTGTGGCAGGAGACTCGCATTCCGTTGTTTGAGCAGGCGGTGGCGGTGGGTGGTATCGATGGGGCTGCCTTCGGACCGATGAAGCGCGTCTCCTTCGGTACCGGCTATGCCCGTCACTCCCTGATGGAGACCTTTAGCGAAAATCACGATCACTTCCCTATTCTGCTACCGGTGGATCTGGGTGATGAGGCGGCACGATTTAACCACCTGCGTCTGCACAATGGCACTATCTGGCGCTGGAATCGTCCGCTCATCGGCTTTGATGAAGATGGTACCCCCCACCTGCGCATTGAGCACCGGGTGATCCCCTCCGGTCCCAGTGTGCTCGATACCATGGCCAATACGGCCTTCTTCTTTGGTCTGGTATATAGCCTGGCCGAGCAGGATGAAGCGCCAGAGCACCACCTTGATTTTGCTGCTGCCCGTGACAATTTCTATCAGGCGGCGAGGCTGGGTCTGGCAGCCCCCGTTGACTGGATAGAGGGTAGTCACGGTCGCATGCTGGATCTATTGCTGGCCCTGTTGCCACGAGCGCGTGAGGGGCTGCAACGCCAGGGTTGCAGCGATGCCGATATTGAACTCTACCTCGGTGTGATTGAGGCGCGATTACAGAACGGGCAGACCGGTTCTGCCTGGCAGCTCGGTTGGCTGGATTGCCACGGCGAGGATCTCGGCGCACTGGTTGCGGCCTACCGTGAGCGCCAGGATAGCGGTGAGCCGGTGCATCGCTGGAAGATCTAATTTTAAAGAGAATGTAATGCTGACAGAATTGAATGCGATACCAGATGGGCTGCTGGAGCTGCCGGCCAACGAGTTGTACCAGCGCCTCGATGGACCGACCCTGATCCATCTGCCGGGGCGTAATCCAGAGCCGCTGTTTGTCTCGGTGCTGTTGCACGGTAACGAGGATACCGGCTGGGAGGCGATGTGCCAGCTGCTGACAAAGTATCAGGACGGTGAGCTACCCCGGGCACTTTCACTCTTCATTGGTAATGTCTCGGCGGCGAAGGGCGGGGCACGCCGTCTAGACGGTCAGCACGACTACAATCGTATCTGGAAAGGTGACGGTGATGAGGAGCACAAAATGGCGCAGCAGATCATTGAGACGATGCGCCAACGCCAGGTCTTCGCCAGTATCGACATCCACAATAATACCGGCCTCAATCCGCACTACGCCTGCATTAATGTACGGGACCACCGCTTTCTGCATCTGGCGATTTTGTTTAGTCGTACCGTGGTTTACTTCATCAGTCCCGATGCGGTGCAGTCGATGGCATTTAGTAAGTTATGTCCGGCAGTGACGGTGGAGTGTGGCAAGGTAGGGCTGCGCCACTCTACCGAGCATGCACTGGAGTTCGTGGAGGCTGCACTACATCTGGATCACTTTCCTGATCATCCTGTCTCTTCCCATGACTATGAGCTGTTTCACACCGTTGCCACGGTCAAGGTGCCTGAGTCGATTAGCTTTGGTTTTGAGCCACAGGGGGGGGAGCTTGCCTTCTCCCCTGATCTTGACCACCTCAATTTCCGCGAGCTTCCTAGTGGCACCTTGCTGGCACAATTGCATAGTGAGTCGGCACGACTAGAGGCTTGGGATGAGGCAGGGGAGGATGTGAGTGAACGTTTCTTTGTTAATGACAGTGGCAGTTTGAAGACCCGTCTGCCGCTCATGCCCTCAATGCTGACACTCAATGAAGAGGTTATTCGTCAGGACTGTCTCTGTTATTTGATGGAGCGACTCCCCGCGCTTAGCTGAGTTTATCTTGTTGATTTTAAATATAAAATACGCTGTTTTTTTGGTGGATCTATATTGTGTGTGCCGGTTCACAGTTCGTCATATCTGACCTCATGCCATGGAATTCTGAACACTGTGTCACAGAAAAATAGCTCTGTGTGCCCCAATCTTAGCGTCAAGCCAAAGAGATTCTGGCCGGGCCAGATGGGGAGAGCGAGATGAACAAGCCGTATGTTGTGGTTTTTACCGGAGATATTATCCTCGGTGTTGATGTCGGAACGGTAAAGAGTAATCTCGTACTCTCAACTGGCATTAGTGATGCCAGGGCCAGCAAGTTGTTTGGTCGTGGTGAGGTAGTCCTCAAGCATTACGCCACCGCAGCTGAGGCCGAGCGTCTTGCCGAAAAGTTCTATCAGGCGGGTGCCATTTGCGATATTCGTGATTCCCGCCTTAGCTCAAAGAATCCTGGTGCCGAGGTTGGTGGCGAGAGTTCACTGGTGCGTATGCTCAGGCATTTCACCGGTAATGGTCGCCGTAATGCCGCTCGTAAACAGAAACAGGCCTGATTCGACTTCTACGGCGAGTTCTCTCTCCCGCTGTACTCTGATCCCCTACAATTTTACAGGCCTGACCCTGGCCGCTGATAATTTGGCCCTTTCCCGGCACTCCCCACTATCTTTACCATAGGCTAGCGCCACCCCCATGCGTCGTCGCGTGAATGACTCGGGCTTACCGAACAGGCGCAGCTCGGTATCGGGAACCCGCATCGCCTCCTCGACTCCCTCAAAGGCGATCCCCACCTCCTCCATACTGCCGTAGATTACGGCACTGGCCCCGGCGTTACGCAGGGTGGTGGAGACCGGTAGCCCCAGGATGGCGCGGGCATGCAGTTCAAACTCGTTTTGCCACTGGGTCGCCATGGTGACCATGCCGGTGTCGTGGGGGCGGGGGGAGACCTCACTGAACCAGACCTCATCTCCTTTAATGAACAGTTCCACCCCAAACAGGCCAAGTCCACCCAGGCTGGTGGTGACCCTGGCGGCAATTTCGCGGGAGCGCTCAAGCGCCAGTGGTGGCATCGGTTGCGGTTGCCAGCTCTCCACATAGTCCCCCTCCTGCTGGAGGTGGCCGATAGGCTCGCAGAAGTGGGTCTCTATCTCGCCGTTCTCACCCATTGCGCGCACCGTCAGCAGGGTGATCTCGTAGTCGAATTGAATCATCTGCTCGACGATCACCCGCCCCTGGTCAATACGGCTGCCCGATTTTGCATATTCCCAGGCGCGATCAAGATCTTCTGCACTCCTGAGGGTCGACTGTCCCTTGCCCGATGAGGACATCACCGGCTTGACGATACAGGGGTAACCGATGCCACCATTGATGGCTGCTTCAACCTCCTCGCGTGACTGGGCGAAGGCGTAGCGGGAGCAGGCCACTCCCAGCTCCTCTGCGGCAAGGCGGCGGATCCCCTCGCGATTCATTGTCAGTTGGGTGGCACGGGCAGTGGGGATTACCGTTGCCACTCCATCTGTCTCGATGCGCGCCAGCTCATCGGTGGCGATGGCTTCGATCTCCGGTACGATGAGAGCGGGACGTTCCCGCTCCACCAGTGCACGTAGCTGTGTTGCATCGGCCATGTTGATCACATGGTGGCGGTGGGCGACCTGATGGCCGGGGGCATTATCGTAGCGGTCGACGGCGATCACCTCTACGCCGAGGCGTTGCAGGGCGATGATTACCTCTTTACCCAGTTCGCCACTGCCAAGTAGCATTACACGGGTGGCGTTAGGGGAAAGCGGGGTGCCAAGTTTCATCTGTAGTTCTCCTTGCTAGGTAGGGGCATTTTACGAACAGGGCGTTGCGGGATAAAGCGCTTTCTTTTATGTGAGCATAATGCGATCGTTTTGTGATGTTTCTCGCCTATGCTTGTTCTGGTCACCGCTTATCTGGAGTGGGGATGGTGAATCGATTAAAAGGAAATGGAATGGTTGGTTTTTCTCTGTTGCCACGCTCGCTCAATGCACAGCTACGCACGGCCTTACTGCTGTTGTTCATCGCTGCGGCAGGCAGTGTAGGCTTTACCCTTTATGAGCTGGATCTGAGGAAACATGATTATGTCATTCTTAATCTGGCCGGGCAGTTGCGAGCTATCGCCCAGAATCTGGTACGTCAGAGCCTGCACTATCGTGATGTAAGGGTGGAGGATACGGTGGCACGTGCCCAGCAGGCCAGGATATTTGCCGAGACCATTAGTGAGCAGAGTGATACCTACGAGCGCATCGTCACCTCACTGAATAATCGTCTGCTGGAGCCTGAATTGACAGGTCGTAGTGACCCGCTGCGTTGCTCCTGGGATGAACAGTCGATCGCCCAGCTTAATCTCACGGCTGTTATCTGGCGTGAGTTTCGTCAGGGGCTGGATGTGGCGCTCACCTCGGGGGATACGGGTGCAGCCGTGGATTATATTCTCAGTCATGAGGCACACCTGAGCGCGGTATCGAAGAATTTGAGCAGTGCCTTTCAGATTATGATGGAGGGCAAAATGGGGCTGATCGCTCTATTTAATAAAATCGCCCTGGTCGGTTTCCTTCTTATTATTGTGGTGTTACTGACACTCTTTACCTTCACCTTTTCACTTCCGTTACGTACTACTCTATCGGGTATTGGACGTATCTCGCAGGGTGACTTTGGTTACCAGCTTCCTTCGCCAGGGGCTAATGAGATCGGCCAAATTACCAGTGCCTTTAATAGTCTCTCCTATCGCCTGCATGCCCTGTTTAGCCTTACGGACAAAATTAATCGTGCCGACTCGCTTGATGAGAGTCTGCTCTATGTTTTTGATGAATTCAGGGCGTTGCTGCCGTTGGAGTGGGTCGGCATGTTGTCGCTGGACGCAACAGGCAAAAACTTTGTACTGGAGCGCCGCTATGCCGAGGGGAATACAGTCATGGATGAGGGGGAATGCTTTAGCTCTGATGGTTCTATGCTGGTCCGAGCCCTGCAGGATTCCAGGCCTCTGCACATTTCAGATCTTGAGAAAATGGTTGCTGAAAACCCGCAGGCACAGTTTGCCGCTCGTCTCCATGAGGAGGGCTATGGTTCGCTCCTTTTGTTTCCGTTGGCAAGCGAGGGGCAGTGGTCGGCCTTGCTAGCTTTTGCGGCAAAGGAGCGAGGTGCCTATAACCGCGATCATCTGGAACTACTGGGTAATATTGCCGCCCAGGTGAGTCATAGTTTTGAGAAAACGGTGGTCACCGAGAACCTGGTGATCTCGGCTATTACCGGTCTGGCCTCACTGGCGGAGAGTCGCGATACGGAGACCGGTGATCACCTGTTACGTATGGCACGTTACTCGGCCATAGTCGCCGAGGAGCTGGGGCGTGAAGGGCCGTATGCCAGGCAGATTAGTAGCGACACGGTGCGAGACATCCTGCGTTTTGCGCCGATGCATGATATTGGCAAGGTGGGTATTGAGGATCGCATCCTGCTCAAGCCGGGTAAACTCGATGATGGTGAGCGTAGCGAGATGGAACGGCATCCGCTGATAGGCGCAGAGGTGCTGCGCCGTTGCGAGCAGAAGATGAACGCGGTGGGTCATAGTGTCTTTCGTACCGGTATCGAGATCGCCGAGAGTCACCATGAAAAATACGATGGTAGTGGCTACCCGCATGGTCTTAAGGGTGAGGAGATCCCGCTCTCGGCACGTATTGTTGCGGTTGCCGATGTCTTTGATGCCCTTACATCCAAGCGCCCCTATAAGGAGGCGTGGTCAGTGGAGCGCACCCTGTTGGTGATGCAGGAGGAGGCAGGCGGCCACTTCGACCCACAGGTGATTATTGCATTGCAACGGACCTTGCCGCGCATTATGGAAGTATACGAACAACACAAGCATGTATAGAGACGTTGTCTCTATTTGTTAATGCTCCTCCCTCCTCATGTTCTGCCCCGAACGGGGCTCTTTTTGTCTCATGTTTACCTTCTTTTATACTCACTATAGAGTAGTTAAAAAAGGAGGATGAAATATGAGATTAGCTGGATTCACTTTTTTTCTAGCCTGTTGTTCATTACTGCCGGGTATTGCTGCAGCAGAGGCCATGGTTCTGGTTCAGGGATATCTGGGTGAGGATGATCCGTGGCGACGTAGCGGCGTCAGCACGGCCATTCAGCGTGCGGGCTGGCAGGATGGCGGGCACCTGATGGATGGCCCCGATGGGGTTCGACGCAATGGCCCTGGCAGTAAGGTGGCGAAAAGTTTCTATACCGTGGCCTTACCTACCGAGGCCCCGCTGCTTGCTCAGGTGCAATATCTGGAAAGGTACATGGCCTATGTGCAGGCGCGCCATGAGGGAGAGTCGCTCTATCTGATTGGTCATTCTGCTGGTGGTGTGTTGGCCAGAATCTACATGGTGCGGCATCCCAGGGTGCGTATTAGTGCCCTTATTACTATCGCCTCACCGCACCTGGGAACGGGTAGCGCCGAGGTGGGACTGATGGCCAGTCAGAGCCCACTCGGCTGGGTGGCCCCCTTTATGGGGGCACAGAGCCTCAATCGCTCGCAGGGGCTATATCACGATCTCTCCCGAGAGCAGCCGGGTAGCCTGCTCTACTGGCTTAACCGTCAGCCCCATCCCCAGTCACGTTATGTTGCGGTGATCCACAAGGGCGGAGGTCTCTTTGGTTTGGGGGATATGGTGGTACCCGAGTGGAGTCAGGATATGAATAACGTTGCCAGCTTGCGCGGGGCGGTGGTGAGCCTGCAGGTGTCCGGTGAGCATCAGCTCAATGCAACCGATGGGGTGTTGTTACTGGATATTTTAAGCCGTCTGCAGAGATCTTGAGTGATAGGCCACTTCTGGTTGATTTACTCGCAGGCCATCTGGTACAACCCTTTCTTGTACCGCAGGAGATAGCCTATTGATCATGAGAGTAGGTAGGGGTACTATACCCGACCTTATTTGTAGGTTGTTTATTAATTGAACCAAGGAGATTTACCGTGGGCGTACTTGTAGGCCGTGAGGCACCTGATTTTACCGCTAATGCTGTACTGGGCAATGGCGAGATTGTTCCCAACTTCAATCTGAAAGAGAGCATTAAAGGCAAGTATGCCGTTATCTTTTTCTATCCGCTCGATTTTACCTTTGTCTGCCCCTCTGAGCTGATCGCCTTCGATCACCGACTGGAGGAGTTTAAAAAGCGTAACGTAGAGGTGATCGGTGTCTCCATCGATTCCCACTACACCCACAATGCCTGGCGTAACACCGCCATTAACGACGGTGGTATTGGTCAGGTCAAATACCCGCTGGTTGCCGACATCAACCACAACATCTGCCAGGCCTATGATGTAGAGCACCCGAAGGCCGGTGTTGCCTTCCGCGCCTCCTTCCTTATCGATACCGCTGGTAATGTTCGTCACCAGGTGGTTAACGACCTGCCGCTGGGTCGTAACATCGATGAGATGTTGCGCATGATCGACGCCCTGCAGTTCACCGAAGAGCATGGCGAAGTCTGCCCCGCAGGCTGGAACAAGGGTGATACCGGTATGAAAGCGACCCCTGACGGTGTTGCTTCGTACCTGGCGGATAACGCCGACAAGCTGTAAGTCTCGACTTACTGTAAGCAAAAAGGCCGGACACCTAATGGTGTCCGGCCTTTTTTGTGTCCGTTGTTTGTTTCTTTGCTGATTTGGCAGGTAACTATATTCTTAATAACTAATTAAAATGGTCGGACTTGAATGCCGGCCGCTCTCAAGATAGATTGTGCGGTGTCAGCATTAAAATAATTTCAGGCTGATACATCGGTTCGATGTGGTTCTATGGGGGAGGTGCATTATGTTAGAGAAGGGTAAAGATTGCGCAAGCTGTATGAAATGCCGCTTTCGTTTTGCAATGCGACTTACCATTGCATTAACCTTTATCGGTATTGGTATCGCCTGGTATCTCCACTAAATGTTTCCTTAGCTAATAAATCTCGATAGAATAAGGGTATCTTTTCTATTGTCTGAAAGGCGCTCGACCAGAGCGACTGATTAAGGCCCTTATCGGAGGTATTTTGCCATGATTGGTGAGCATCACGACCTGTTACACGAACTTCCCGAGTACCGTGACAAGATTCACGAGATGAAGACAGGCAATAACCACTTTGCCAAGCTGTTTGATCAGTATCATGAGGTGGATCACGAGGTTCGCCGTATTGAGCAGGGTATAGAGACCCCTTCGGATGACTACACCGAAGAGATGAAGAAGAAGCGTTTGGCGCTAAAGGATGAGCTGTTCCAGATGTTGAAGGCCGCCTGATTTAAAGAATCAGCGGGTTGAAAGAAAGGGGGGATGCTGTGATGGCATCCCCCCTTTTTACTTTTATGACGAATTACTAATCAGGGCGAGGCTTAGTGTTAGACGAGGTAATGCTGCTGCAGGATGGCGTGGGTGAAGGCGGGGCGAAGGTAGTAGCCGCGCGGGTGGGTAAGGATGGCCTCACCATCGGCCCCGATACTCTGGCAGCGTACCCGTGAATTGGCTGCCTTGGGACGGATCTGTAACACGGTGCCCATACGTGCGGTGATCGACTCCAGTTCGCCCGTGCGGATCATGTCGCCCAGCTCCTCCCAGTCCTGTTGCAATGCCTGCGTCTCAGCCTGATCGGGGCTCCACAGCAGCGGTGTGCCAATTCGGCGCTGAGACAATGGGATATCGGGTTCCGCCTCCACGGGTATCCACAGTACCCGTGAGAGTTTCCGACAGATCCAGCTCTGCTCCCAGCGAGCCTCCAGCCCTTCGTCCAGTGGTACGGTACAAACATAAGTTGATTCACGGGGCCTGCCGTTACGGTCAATGGGCAGGGTCTTCATCTCTACACCGATGTCACGAAAGTCAGGTTCGGGCAACGATTCGGCATCGGCCCCCAGCGCCCGTTCTAGCAGTTGACCTACCCATCCCTTATGGCGGCGCAGATCCTGCGGTATAGCCACCCCCATTACATCGGCAATGGCAGCAAGACTACGTCCGGCCAGAGCGTTGGCGCGTTGCATCAACTCCTCTTCGCTTTGTGGTGGCTGGGGCGGGTAGGACATGGTTGTGGGCCGCGTAGTCGAAAGGGGCTAGTGTAACGACTGCTCTGTCTCACCGCATCTTTACGGATCTCCTTGAAAGCCGTGATAAACAGCACAACATTGGTTTGAATAGATGTGCACCCGGTTTCGGTAGATAGAATAAGTGCTATCCGCGTGGCCCTCGTCTGGATTTTGATGAGGCTTGCCGTATCGATTGAGAGCTGTGTTAAGCTCTTTGCTATCGACTGTCAGGGAAAAGTGTCAGGGGGATATATGAAAAAAATAAGCGTACTGCTGTTGTTAATGTGGCTGCCCTTTGTGGCTCAGGCTGGTAACCCATATCCATCGCAGGAGACCGCGGGGCTGGAAGAACCCGCTAGAGTGCTTCGTGCCGGTGTGGAGAGTCTTACCGGTTATCTAAGTAATAATAAGAATATTTCCCCGGCACAGTTACGTGCTTTTCTGGAGCAGGCGATCGTTCCCTATTTTGACTTCAATCGCATGGCCTTCTGGGCGGCGGGATCGGCTAACCGCTACCTTAAGCCTGAGCAGCGTAAACAGTTGACGGCAATGCTAAAGGAGCGTTTCCTGCAGGCGATGGCTGAACAGTTGAGTGGTTACAAGCAGAGCCGAATCCAGTATTTGCGCCCGCGCGGCAACCCACGCCGTGGCAATGTGACTTTAGGAGTGCGGGTATTTGGTGCCGAGAGCTATCCCATTCAGCTGGACTTCAAACTCTATCGTGGCAAGGCGGGATGGAAGGTTTACGATGTGGTGGCCAATGGCGTCAGTGCCGTTAACCACTATCGTAACGAGTTCTCTCAGCTAATAAGCCGTTACGGGATGCAGGGTTTTCTCGCCAACCTGGCGAGATAGTTAAAGGCGAGTGAGTTGGTGCTCACTCGCAGCCGCAGCGGCTACAACCCTGAGTTAGACAGGTGTGAACCAGAAAGACACCTACTGCCGCAACAGACAACAGGCCACCAATTGTCAACAAGTCAAAGTAGAACATTGTCATTACCTCGTTCAGTTCAAGCGGGGGGACTTGATTACCATGTCTATTAGATAATAACTAAATACTAATAATCAATAGGGGATTTCCCTATATGTGATGGATTTTAGTCCCACTTTGTGAAATAGGTCTCCTTTCTCCCGGTGGCTTATCGGAAAATTAGCTATTCCCTCGCTACTTAGCGTGCCTGAGATTCTGACGAGTTAGGCTTGTTCACGAATCCAGTGACCAGATTTGCCTCCGGCCTTCTCCATCAACCTAACTCCCCCCATGGTCATCCCCTTATCCACCGCCTTGCACATATCGTAGATGGTTAGCAGGGTAACCTGTACTGCAGTCAGTGCCTCCATCTCCACACCGGTCTGGCCGCTGGTCTGTACTGTGGCAACGCAGTGTACGGCGTTATCCTCGCTGATTGGGCTAAGGTCTATATTGACCCTGGTCAGTGCCAGCGGATGACATAGTGGGATCAGATCGGAGGTGCGCTTGGCGGCCATGATTCCTGCAATGCGTGCTACCCCTAATACATCTCCTTTTTTGGCCTCGCCCTTGAGAATAAGCTCCAGGGTAGTGGGCAGCATATCAATGCGCCCCTCGGCAATGGCGATGCGTTTGGTTGTACTTTTGTCGCCGACATCGACCATATGGGCCTCGCCAGCCTGGTTGAAATGGGTCAGTTCGCTCATGTTTGGCTTCCGTGGTGGCTGGAGATTGGTGGGAAATGGCATTCATGATAGTCTGGAGCGATACGGTGCGCAAACCGGTTTGCGAGGGTAACAGCATGACTGTGAAGGTAAAATTTTTCGCCAGCCTGAAAGAGCAGATGGGCTGCGATGGGGCTACGGTAGAGATTGGCGAGGTCGCCACGGCGGCCGATGTCTGGTTGCAGGCATCGGGAGGGAAGGCGCTGCCCCCAAATGTGCTGGTGGCGGTGAATATGGAGTATACCGACCAGAATCAGGGAGTGAAAAGTGGTGATGAGGTGGCCTTTTTTCCCCCCGTCACCGGGGGCTAAAGGTGAAGATCGCCGTTGATGAGGCCCCATTCTCTCCTTGGGAGGCGTTAGCGCAGTATGAACGTGATGTGGTGCAACCCGCCTTTCCCGGCAAGTTTGGGGCCGCTGCGACCTTTATAGGCACCATGCGTGATTTCAATGAGGGCGATGGGGTGCACGCCATGACCCTGGAGCACTATCCGGGGATGACCGAGAAGCAGCTGCAATTGATCCTGGATGAGGCCTTCAATAAGTGGAAACTGCTCGATGCGCTGCTGCTGCATCGTGTCGGTGAGCTGAAGCCACAGGAGCCCATTGTTTTAGTTGCGGTCTGGTCGGCCCACCGCAAGGATGCCTTTGAGGCGTGTCGCCATATTATGGAGGCTCTCAAATCCAGGGCACCGTTCTGGAAAAAGGAACAACTTGATGGTGGTGCGGGGCGCTGGGTAGAGAAGAATAGTGACGGATATTGAGGGTTATTGAATCAGATGAGCGAATTAGATAAAGAACAGTTGGCAGAGCTGAAACAGCGACTTGATGCCGAGCTAAAGCGTTTACGGGAAGATATCCGTGGCGAGTTATTGCGTGGTGGAGAAGAGCAATACAGTGATCTGGTTGGCTCCGTGCACGATGTTGGCGAAGAGTCATTTGCCGATATCGTTAATGAGACCAACGCCGCAATCCTGGGCCAGTCGATAAGAGAGCTCCGTGAAGTAGAGGCGGCCCAGGTTCGCATCGAGCAAGAGAGTTACGGTGAGTGTGAGACGTGCGGTATCGCCATCCCGTTTGAGCGGCTGAAGGCGAATCCAGAGGCGCGTCGTTGCCTGCCTTGCCAGGAGCAGCATGAAAAGAAGCAGTAGGCGAATAGACCTGGAAACTGGCCCAGCGCATGGAGTGGGTATTATACGGAGCCTATTGCTGCCATCTCCGCCACAGTAAGGGGGTCAAGGCCGTTACGGCTTGGGCATTTCTCTGATTTCAAACTCCATACTCTCCAGGTCGCCGACGATGTAGCTGGCCTTGGGACCGATTCCGGCCACCGTACCCGGATTTAGCATCAGACTCCTTCCCTTCTTTATGTCTTCGATTTCAGTGATCGCTGGACGATGATCGTGGCCGCAGCAGACGATATCCCAGTCGCCGGTCAGTGCCATCGCTTCGGCGTAGTGGGGGTAGTGGACGATGAATATACGTTTGCCGCCCAGCTCCAGTCCCGCGTCCTGGCCATGGTAGTGGATCACCGAGTCTGGCTCCTGAACCAGCATGAACATAGCATAGGTATCGCCCATGTTATTGCCGTGGATTACATGTACCGGCAGGCCGTATTGCTGTAGTGGCCGTAGTGCGGTTGGTGCGACCACATCACCACAGTGCAGTACCGCCTCGGCTCCCCACTCTTTGGCCTCACCCACAGCCTGGGCCAGCATATTACGGTTATCGTGACTGTCAGAAACGATACAGATCTTCATAATTCGTCCTTAAAGCAAAAGGGGAAAGTGTCACCACTTTCCCCTTTGTCTTGTTGAGCTAGGCTTAGAAGTTAGGCTTTTCCGGTGCATCCTTGTACATCTGCACGCTCTCCATGATCTCCTGCTTGGCCTCATCGATATCGCCCCAGCCGCCAACACGTACCCACTTGCCCTCGTCGAGATCCTTGTAGTGCTCGAAGAAGTGAGAGATGCGGTGAAGGACCTCTTCCTGAACATCGCGGAAGCTGGTCACCTTGCGGTAGGATTTGCACAGTTTGTCGATCGGCACGGCGAGGATCTTGGCATCGTCGCCTGACTCATCAGCCATCTTCAGTACACCGACCGGGCGGCACTGGATCACCGAGCCGGAGATCAGTGGATAGGGGGTCAGTACCAGCACATCGACAGGGTCACCATCCTTTGACAGGGTGTGCGGTACATAGCCGTAGTTGCAGGGATAGTGCATCGCGGTCGACATGAAGCGGTCGACGAACATCGCGCCGGTATCTTTGTCCAGTTCGTATTTAACCGGATCGGAGTGGGCCGGGATCTCAATGATCACGTTGATCTCGTTTGGGACATCGTTACCAGAGCTGACGCGGTCGAGGTTCATAGCAGGCTTCCTGTATTAAGTGACAGACAAAGAAAAAGGCCGGTCATTATAACCGGCCTTTTGTCATCCTGACAGGCCGGATTACCGTCCATCCCTGGACATAACCGGCCTTTTGTCTTTAGGTCATCCTGACCTTATTTGTGCCTGTTAGAGCAGAGGCACCATCATCAATGCAACGATGTTGATGATCTTGATCAGCGGGTTGATGGCAGGGCCGGCGGTATCCTTGTAGGGGTCGCCAACGGTGTCACCGGTAACAGCAGCCTTGTGGGCATCGGAACCTTTACCGCCACAGTTACCATCCTCGATGTACTTCTTGGCGTTATCCCAGGCACCACCACCGGTGGTCATGGATATAGCGACGAAGATACCGGTGATGATGGTGCCGATCAGCAGGCCACCCAGGGCCTCGGCACCAAGCAGCAGGCCAACCAGAACCGGTACCGCAATCGGCAGCATTGAAGGGACGATCATCTCTTTGATCGCCGCCTTGGTCAGCATGTCGACAGCACGACCGTAGTCGGGCTTCTCGCTGTAGTCCATGATGCCGGGCTTCTCTTTAAACTGACGACGAACCTCGTTAACGATACCGCCAGCGGCACGACCTACGGCCTCCATTGACATGGCACCGAAGAGGTAGGGAACCAGACCACCGATGAACAGGCCAATGATGACCATGTGGTTGGAGAGGTCGAAGGAGACGCTCTTACCCGCAGCTTCAAGGGTGTGGGTGTAGTCAGCAAACAGTACCAGTGCAGCCAGACCGGCAGAACCGATGGCGTAGCCTTTGGTGACGGCCTTGGTGGTGTTACCCACGGCATCAAGTGGGTCGGTAATGTTGCGGATTTTATCATCCAGCTCGGCCATTTCGGCGATACCACCGGCGTTGTCGGTGATCGGGCCGTAGGCGTCGAGCGCCACGATGATACCGGTCATTGACAGCATGGAGGTGGCAGCGATGGCGATACCGTAGAGTCCGGCCAGGTCGTAGGCACCCCAGATGGAGGCACAAACGGCGATTACCGGAGCGGCGGTCGACTTCATCGATACACCTAGACCGGCGATAACGTTGGTGCCGTCACCAGTGGTGGAGGCCTCAGCGATATGACGAACCGGAGAATACTCGGTAGCGGTGTAGTACTCGGTGATTACAACCATGGCTGCAGTAAGGGCCAGACCGATCATCGCAGAGCCGAACAGGGCAACGGTGGTATTTTCAACACCCTCGATCACGACACTACCCATCATTGAGTCAGTAACGAACCAGAAGGCACCGGCAGCGAGCACAGCGGAAATCATCAGACCACGATAGAGGGCATTCATGATCTTGCCACCTTCGCGAACCTTCACGAAGAAGGTGCCGACGATTGAGGCGATGATAGAAACACCACCCAGAACCAGCGGATAGATGACCACTGAGTTACCAGCGTCACTCAGCAGCAGACCACCCAGCAGCATGGTGGCAACTACGGTAACAGCGTAGGTCTCAAACAGGTCAGCGGCCATACCGGCACAGTCACCTACGTTGTCACCCACGTTATCAGCGATAACGGCCGGGTTGCGTGGGTCATCCTCAGGGATACCGGCCTCAACCTTACCAACGATGTCGGCGCCAACATCGGCACCCTTGGTGAAGATACCACCACCCAGACGGGCGAAGATGGAGATCAGTGAACCACCGAAGGCGAGACCGATTAGCGGGTGGATGGGATCTTCAACGCCCATGGAAACCAGGATGGCGTAGTAACCGGCCACACCGAGCAGACCGAGGCCAACTACCAGCATGCCGGTGATGGCACCGCCGCGGAAGGCAACCTGCATCGCAGCATTGAGGCCATTATTGGCGGCCTCAGCGGTACGCACGTTTGAGCGTACCGAGATGTTCATGCCGACGTAGCCAGCAGCACCGGAGAGGATGGCACCAATGGCAAAGCCGATAGCGGTATGCATGTCGAGGAAGATGGCGATAACCACCAGCAGGATGACACCAACGATACCGATGGTGGTGTATTGGCGGTTCAGATAGGCCTTGGCACCGTCCTGTACCGCCTGTGCAATCTCACGCATACGGTCATTACCGGTGGGCAAGCCCAGTATCCACTTAACCGATACAGCCCCGTAGGCCAGCGCAAGCAGGGCGCAGACAAGGGCGAAAATCAAACCAGTACTCATAGGGTGTTACCTCCCGTTATGGATTTATGTTTATTTGGTATTTTGATTTTTATCACTAAAAAAAAAAGGGGAAGCAATAAGCTTCCCCTTAATTCATCACAACTTGAAGTCATCTCCAAGCTTCTTCGGTACACCCACCAGCTTTAGAGTGGTGTATTGCGGCATACCGTTTTTATACTTCGGTGAATCCTCACCTTTAATCAGCGGCTCCAGATAGCGACGGCACTTCGGGGTGATGCCGAAGCCATCTTTGCTGATGAAGCTCTTGGGCATCATCTTCTCAACGTTGGCGACCTTGGAGAGTGGCGCCTCACCGACCTTCCACTTATAAGGCTTGTCGGAGGTACGGACCACGGTAGGCATAACGGAATTCTTACCTTTAACCGCCAGTTCAACTGCCGCTTTACCCATGGCGTAGGCCTGGTCCACATCGTTCTTGGAGGCGATGTGACGACCGGCGCGCTGCAGGTAGTCGGCAACGGCCCAGTGGTACTTAAGACCGAGGTCATCACGAATCATGCCGGCAACGACGGGGGCAACACCACCGAGTTGGGTATGACCGAAGTTATCTTTCAGGCCCTGGTCGGCGAGGAACTTGCCATCTTTAGTGGCTACGCCTTCAGACACTACAACAGAGCAGTAACCGTACTTCTTCACCTTGTCTTCAACGGCCTTCATGAACTTCTTGCGGTCAAAGGCGATCTCGGGGAACAGGATAACGACAGGAATGTCGTGATTCTCATCGGCAGCCAGGGCACCGGCAGCGGCGATCCAGCCTGCATGACGACCCATCACCTCTAGCACGAATACCTTGGTAGAGGTAGCGCACATGGAGCGTACGTCGAAGCTCGCCTCGCGGGTGGCAACGGCGATGTACTTGGCAACCGAGCCGAAGCCAGGGCAGTTGTCGGTGATTGGCAGGTCGTTATCAACCGTCTTCGGCACGTGAATTGCCTGAATCGGATAACCCATTTTCTTCGACAGCTGGGAGATCTTGTAACAGGTATCAGCGGAGTCGCCACCACCGTTATAGAAGAAGTAGCCGATGTTGTGCGCCTTGAAGACCTCGATCAGACGCTCATATTCGCGCTTGTTCGCTTCCAGGCTCTTCAGCTTGAAGCGGCAGGAGCCGAAGGCACCCGATGGGGTGTACTTCAGGTTGGCAATAGAGCTCTTGGTCTCCTTGCTGGTATCGACCAGATCCTCAAGCAGGGCACCAATGATACCGTTGCGACCGGCGTAGACCTTACCGATTTTGTCTTTGTGCTTGCGTGCGGTCTCGATGACACCAGCCGCTGATGAGTTGATAACGGCGGTAACACCACCGGATTGTGCGTAGAACGCATTCATCTTCTTAGCCATAAAACTTTGTCTCCCAGATGGTTATTGCGGGTTATTTCTAAAAAAATAATTACTTATCGGCCTGTTCTGCCGATCGTTGTAAATGGTGGTCGGCCTGTACCTGTAGCAGGGTGATGACACACTCGGTCAGATCGGTGTAGTTCTCTACACCGGTGCCATACTGCTGGTGGACACGATAAAAAAACTGGCTGCGGTAGTGGCCCTCAGCGACCTTGACGATGAGCAGGTTAGCATCGTCATCCTGCCAGTAGACAGCGGGGCAGGGCGTCAGCTCGGTGGAGTGCGGGCTGAGGCGCATCTCAATATCCACAATTTCAAGCTCTACCTCTCTTTGGTAGCGCTGTTTCAGGGTATCGTTAATGACCCACAGTTCATTTTTATTAAAATCAGGTATGGTTGCCATAGTGACTCGCATTGTTGTCCTGGATAAACGCAGCTTAGCGTTTTACGCCTCGTTTGTCCGTGTCTAGCAAATCCTTCGCATTTGACTTGACCATAAAAGTGAGATTAGCTTAAACCCTTGCCGTTGGTAACGGTAATGCAATTTGCCTATACCACCATGCAAAAAAATTAATAACAAACATATATTAAGGTATAAAACCCGGGGATGGAGGGGAATAAATGAGAATCGTGCTATTGGGAGTGCCGGGTGCGGGCAAGGCGACACAGGGTGTGCAACTCGCTGAAAAGTATCATATTCCCTATATCTCCAGCGGTGCTTTACTACGTGCAGCCGTACAGGCAGGCACACCACAGGGGCTGGAGGCCAGGGCTGCACTGGAAGTTGGCATGGGTGTGAACGATGAGTTGATGCTATCCATTATCAAGGAGCGTCTGCAGCAGGAGGATGCCAGAGACGGCTTTATCCTTCAGGGCTCCCCGCGCAGTATCCCCCAGGCCGAGGCACTGGATATCATGCTCTTTAGCATGGGTATGCCGATTGATGCGGTATTACAGCTTGATGTTGATCTTGATAATTTAATGCAGCGTCTTACCGGGCGGCGTACCTGCCGCTCCTGCGGTGAGAGCTTTAATGTTTTCACCGCCCCCCCCACATTTGACGACCGCTGTGATGAGTGTGGCGGCGTATTGCGTCACCGTGCCGATGATCGAGAAGTGACCATTGAAAACAAACTGCGCATTTACGATGTGCAAACCCTGCCGCTTCACGACTACTTCGGTCGTCAGAACAAGCTATACACTATCGCTGCCGAAGGGGCTGTAGATGATGTTTTCAGTAGCCTCTGTGCGGTTATTGACGGGATTGAACCGGGTCAGCACAAGCCACTCGCCCCTGTAAGTGAGGCCTCGGCAGAGGTGGGTACTGATAGCGAGGAGGCTCCAGCGAAGAAGGCTCCGGCAAAGAAGGCTCCAGCGAAGAAGGCTCCGGCAAAGAAGGCTCCGGCAAAGAAGGCCCCAGCGAAGAAGGCTCCGGCAAAGAAGGCCCCAGCGAAGAA
>JBDLJH010000009.1:0-125640 GCA_039714395.1 Pseudomonadota bacterium
TTGAAAAAGGCCTGTAACTGCTCAAGGGAGAGTCGGTCTGGCGGGCGGTGATAGTAGCGGGCCAACTGCTCGACCGCACTGAGATAACTCTGATGGGTGCGAGGGGAAAAGCCACGCAACTGCATGGCCTCGATCATGGATTGTCGTAAGGGTGTCATCGTCGTGTCTCCTCTGGTGAAAGACCCACACGGGCCTACAGAGAAGTGTTGACGATAAATTTAAGAAGGGGGTTATCGGAGGGAAGCTACCGCGAAGCGGTTTAGTTCAACAGTGTAATAGACGGATTCCGTATATCTCCATATTTAAGGAATCCGTATAGTGTTTATTTCTGGAGTTGCATTTCATCCATGTTTGCATAGTTGCATTATCCTTGGCATATGGAAGGTTATAGCACGGATATGGAGTGGTAACAATCATGGACAAAAACCATAATCAGCTCTCTGAGTCGGTTCCTGGTTTCTGGGATAAATACAACCAACTCCTTGATAAACTAGAAGTAAATATTAAATGTCCACACTGGTAGGTTGAGAAGTACATCCGCTACTATCCCGATGGGCGTCTACACACTCATACACCGCATCATGTTTCCCGATTTCTAACGGCAGCAGTGGGGCTTACTGACTGGCAATTTCAGCAAATCGTCGATGCTATACGGATTTTATTCTGTGATCTGCTTGCACTAGTCTGGTGCGATGAGGTTGGCAGGATTGATGGGGTTCGCTACCGATTGTAACGGGCTACAGGGGAGATGGAAAACAGAGGGCCGATCAGAGTGTAAGGTGGGCCGCAACGCTCCCGGCTTCGAACTGCTGCAGCTGGGGCACCACACCGAGCAACGGTGCATCAATGCGCTGTGCAATGGCATCAATGGTCTGCTGTGGCTCGGCCATCTGCGGCTTGATGGTGTTGGCAATCCAGCCCGCCAGGGTGCAACCCGTGGCACGAATCGATTCGGCACTAAGCAGGGCGTGATTAATGCAGCCGAGGCGCAGGCCGACGACGAGGATTACCGGAAGTTGTAGTGCAACGGCGAGATCTGCAAGCGTCTCATTTTCATTCAGTGGTACCTGCCAGCCGCCGACACCCTCCACCACCACGTAGTCGGCCTGAGCCCTGAGTTGAATAAAGCGCTCGATGATCTTTCCCAACTTGATGCGCTGCCCGGCCTGCGCGGCGGCAATGTGTGGTGCGATGGCGGGGAGAAAGCTGTAGGGATTAATTATTTCGTAATCGACTGTTGTCGATGACTGTTGCTGAATTAGCAGTGCATCTTCATTACGCAGGCCATCAGGTGTTTCTGTACAGCCACTGGCGATCGGTTTCATGCCGACCACACTATGCCCCTGCTGTTGCAGCTTTGCCATCAGGCCGAGGGTGCACCAGCTTTTTCCCACCTCGGTATCGGTACCGGTTATAAAGAAGCCCTTAGCCATTATGACCACCGAATTGATCGAGTGAGATAGCAAATTCTCCCGGATTTTGTTGCACCTGTTCCTTTTCACTCTCAGCACGCCATGCGTGTCCGTAGACCACCTCGTAGCTGGCCGGCAGCACGCCATCGGTGGTGCGAAACTGCTCGTAGGTTTTCATCACCGCCCTGAGTTTTTTCGGCGAGGTTAGGCCGTGGTTACGACCGGGGTTAACGTTGTGTGCACCGAGTGTCTTGAGGTCGCGCATCAGGGTCATGGCATCGTCATAGGTCATGGTGAGATGCTCCATGTCCATTACCGGCTCGGCCAGGCGTGAGCGCAGCATCGCATCGCCGACGTCATGCATATCGAGGAAGGTGTTGACGTGTACCTGCTCATCCACCGCCGCCCAGCTGGCGCGTAACTCCTTCAGAGTATCGGGGCCGAGAGTGGTGTAGAGCACGACGCCTCCGGGTTTGAGAACCCGCTTCATTTCGCTGAAGGTCTGTTCCAGATCGCTACACCATTGAATGGTGAGGTTGGAGAAGATCATCTCGAAGCTATTATCGGCAAAGGGGAGCGATTCGGCATCGCCACAGACGAACTGGTGATAGCGACGAAAGCGTGACCATTTTGAAAAACGCTCGCGTGTTTTTTTCACCATTGCACTGGCCAGATCTAGTGAGCTCACTCGTGCTTTGGGATAACGCTCAGACAGCGCCGCACTGCAGTGGCCGGTGCCGCTACCGAGATCAAGAACAGTGGCCGGTGTCATCTTTAATAGATCGAGACGCTCCAGCAGTCTATCGGCCACTTCTCGCTGCAGGATCGCCACCGCATCGTAGTGCTCAGCGCTCTGTTCAAAGGCGGCGCGCATCTGCTGTTTATTCGGGCGTAGTGGTGACTCAGCCATTAATGAACTCCTCAATCGCCACGATGCATGGTTCGGGATGTGAAATGAAGGGGGCGTGCCCGGCACCCTCGATCACTTTTAATTCGCCATGTGGCAATTGTGTGGCGGTAAACTCAGCGGCGGCAAGTGGTGCCAGCGTGTCGCGGTTACCGTGTAATACCAGTGTCTGTTGTTCGACTGCGGGAAGCAGTGAGCGCAGGTCGGCACCGCGCAAGATTTCCAGTCCCCCTGCCAGGGCTTTCAGATCAGGATCTCCATGGGCAAAGAGTTCACTACGCAGTTCGCGCAACTCTTCTCTTCCCCGTTCCGAGCCACGTGACTGTAGCGCGATAAAACGTAACAGGGTCTGTTTGTAATCGTTCTTCAGTGAGTCGGCGAACTGTACTAGCTCACTCTCCGGCATCGCATGGGGCCACCCCTGTTGCTGTACAAAACAGGGGTTGTTGCCGACCAGGATCAGCTTGTCGATGCCGACTCCATCGGCTGCGGCCTGGATGGCAACACGGCCACCGAGCGACCAGCCGAGCCAGTTGGCATTCTTTGGTACCTGTTTAGCAATCGTTTTAGCGATGGCAGAGAGGGTGTAGTCACCATCGATCATGGGGCTGCGACCGTGGCCCGGCAGTTCGACCAGGTGGAGTCGAAGCGTCTTTGATAGTGAGTCGATGAGCGGACGGAATAGTCCACCGTGTAGTCCCCAGCCGTGGAGCATTACCAGATCGGGACCACGGCCCGTTGTCTCAATAAATAGACTCATGACTGCATAGACTCCAGGGCATCGAGCAGGCGATCCACCTGTGCCTCGCTGTGGGCGGCACTAAAGGTGATGCGCAGGCGTGCCGTATTTTCGGGTACGGTGGGGGGACGAATAGCGCTAATGAGTATGCCATGTGCCTCGAGCTGCCGACTCAGTTGTACCGCCTTACCGGCATCACCGATGAGTAACGGTTGTATGGGAGTTTGTGAGTCCATCAGTTCAAGGCCAAGCTGCTTCGCACCT
This sequence comes from Pseudomonadota bacterium, assembly GCA_039714395.1. Classification (GTDB taxonomy): domain Bacteria; phylum Pseudomonadota; class Gammaproteobacteria; order Thiohalomonadales; family Thiohalomonadaceae; genus JAPHSX01. The sequence goes on from JBDLJH010000009.1 coordinate 3,323, forward strand.
TTGCGAAAATATTGAATTAACTTTTGCAGTTTCTCTCGTCGCCACCCATCGGCCTGAACCAGCTTCAGGCTGGCGCGGGTCGCTTCGGCCACGGCGGGCGGTGTGGCCGTGGTGAAGATGTAGGGGCGGGAGCTTTGAATTAGCCACTCAATCAAATCCTCTGAACCTGCGATAAAGGCACCAAAGCTGCCGACACCCTTGCCGAGCGTACCCATCAGGACGGGCACCTCATCCATTCCCAGAGCAAAGTGTTCAACACTCCCGCGGCCCTGCCCGCCGAGCACACCGATGCCGTGGGCATCATCGACCATCAGCATGGCCTTATGTTTTTTTGCTGCGGCAGCCAGTTCGGGCAGCGGGGCAATGTCGCCATCCATGCTGAAGACACCGTCGGTGACGATCAGCTTTTCCCTGGCCTTGCTGGCGTTAAGTTTTGACGCCAGTGCCGAGGCGTCGCGGTGATGGTAGCGACTGAGGCGTGCACGGGAGAGGAGTCCTGCATCGAGCAGTGAGGCGTGATTAAGGCGGTCCTCGAATACCGTATCGCCTGCTCCGACCAGTGCCGACACCACCCCGAGGTTGGCCATGTAACCGGTGGAGAAGAGCAGGGCGCGTGGACGGCCCATGAAGGCGGCCAGCTCCTCTTCGAGGGCGTGGTGGGCACGCGAGTGACCGTTGACCAGGTGGGCGGCTCCGCTGCCGACACCATAATCATCGGCACCTTTTTTAAAGGCGGTGACGATGTCGGGGTGATTGGCGAGACCGAGGTAGTCGTTGCTGCAAAAGCTTAAAAACTTTTTGCCATCGACGATCTGCTCCGGCCCCTGCGGGCCGTCATTAATGCGGCGACGGCGGTAGAGGTTCTGTGCCTCGCGTTCCGCCAGCTTCTGTTTAAAGTCGATCATGAAAGCGCTCTCACTGCCAAATAGCAGTGAATGATTCTCAGGCGGCGGGGGTCAGGCCAAGTCGCTCAAACAGCTCCTTGTCGTGATTGACGGTGGCGTTGTCGGTGGTGAGCAGTTTGTCACCATAGAACAGTGAGTTGGCCCCGGCGAGGAAGCAGAGCGCCTGCGCCTCATCAGACATCTCCTCTCGACCGGCAGAGAGGCGGACGTTGGACTCAGGCATTATCAGTCGGGTGATGGCAATGGTGCGAATGAATTCGAAGATGTCGAGGTCGTCGATGTCGCTGTCACCAAGGGGGGTGCCAGCTACCTTCACCAGCAGGTTGATAGGCACGCTTTGCGGGTGTTCAGGCAGGTTTGATAGCTCGATTAACATGGCTGCACGGTCAGCACGTGACTCACCCATACCGAGGATGCCACCGGCGCAGACGTTAATGCCGGCGGCACGTACGTTGGCCAGGGTGTCGAGGCGATCATCATAGCTTCGGGTGGTCACCACCTCTTTATAGTATTCACGTGAGGTGTCGAGGTTGTGGTTGTAGTAGTCAAGTCCCGCCTCTTTGAGTTTGCCTACCTGGTTGGCGGTGAGCATGCCGAGGGTGACACAGGTCTCCATTCCCAGCTCTTTTACCTGAGTGATCATCTCGATCACCTCATCGAGCTGTTCATCTCGTGGTGAGCTCCAGGCGGCCCCCATGCAGAAACGGGTGGCACCGCCATCCTTCGCCTTTTGCGCCTCAGTGACCACCGCCTCGATCTCCATCAGGGTGTCACGTTCCAGCTTCACCTTCTTCTCGTGGTGGGCGCTCTGCGAGCAGTAACCGCAGTTCTCCGAGCAGCCGCCGGTCTTGATGTTAAGCAGGCTGGAGGCCTGAATCACATTGGGGTCGAAGTGGGCACGGTGCACCTGCTGGGCCTGGAATATCAGGTCCATAAAGGGGAGTTCAAATAGCCTTACCACCTCCTGTTGTGACCAGTCGTGGCGAAGTTCGCTATTATTAGGTGAAATATTTGCCGCGTTGCTCGGTGCCATCGGGTTTTCCTGAATCGTTGCTACGAAGATTTGGGGCGAGTATTCATGCTCAGGGAGGAGCTGTCAAATGAGAAAATTACCGCAAGTAGACAACTGGTTAGAAATCATACAAAAAGCGGTCTATCCAGCACGCTGCCTGCTGTGTGATGCACCGGGAGAGGTAGGTCGAGACCTCTGCCCCGCCTGCCTTGCTGAGCTGCCCCACAATCCTGTCGCATGCAGCCTCTGCGCCCTGCCTCTAGAAGAGCACGAAGAGGGGATATGCGGGGCCTGCCTCAAGCGTCAACCACCACTGGATGGCAGTATCATCCCGTTTACCTATGCAGCCCCGCTGGATCACCTGCTGCTGGGTCTCAAGTTCAACCAGCAGCTACTGAATGCCCGCCTGCTCGGCGGCCTGATGGCCGATATTATTGCCAGCAGCAGCGATGACCTGCCCGACTGCATCCTTCCCGTTCCTCTGCATCACGCCCGCCTGCGTGAGCGCGGTTACAATCAGGCACTGGAACTGGCAAGACCGATAGCAAAAAAACTGGGGGTCCCGCTGGCCGGGGGCCTGGCGGTAAGGGTAAAACACACCGCTGCCCAGTCCGGTCTGGAGAAGAAGTCACGTCGCAGTAACCTCAAGGGAGCCTTTGCCGTGAGCGGCGAGCTTCCCCATCACATCGCCATTATCGACGACGTGGTGACCACCGGCTCCACGGTTAATGAACTGGCGCGGGTACTGCGAAGAGGTGGTGCGAAACGGGTAGTGGTATGGGGCTGTGCACGGGTGCCGAGTTATTGAATGATTCCCGCTGTGAATTTACAGTCGTTCACCGATGAGGCCAAAAAGTATCATCAGGCCGAACAGGATATTACTGCGATAGGCGCGTGTCGCACCACTGCCGGGGTGCCTCGCCAGCAGCCACTGCTGGTAGGGGAGCAGGGTGAGAGCGGCTAGCAGGGCAATGCTGAAACTGAATCCGAGTGCAGCCTGTTTGGCGACAAACCACAGTGAAATCACAGCAAATACCTGCAGAATCAGCACAAAAACACCACTATTATCGCCAAACAGGTAGACCAGTGAGCCTATTCCCACCCGCTCCTCGTAACCGCGCCGTGGTATAGCGTAGAGAATGGTATTTGCAGTGGCCCACAGCAGGGTCGCGGTGAAGAGTAACCACAGGGCCTTGGCACTAATATCGGGGGCAATCACCTGCGCCATCGCCACCATCCAGGCAAAGCAGAGCCCCATATAGGCCTGGGTGAGCAGGGTGCGCCGCTTAATGAGGGGATAACCAAGTAGCAGGCCAAGCGCCACGCTCCCCCAGAGGAAAATTACCGTATCGAGAAGTAGCAGTAGCAGGATGGTGAAGGCGAGCAGCCCGGCAAATAACCTCCATCCTCCCTGACGACTGACCAGTTTCAGGGTGACGAAGGATTCCGGGGCCTCCGGTAACATCGTGGCATCGAGCAGGTCGTTGTAAACCCAGGCAGCACAGCGCATGGCTGTTGCCGCAAGCAACAGTACCACCACATCAGGGTAGTGGATGGCACCTGGACTTAAGGATACCGTCCACAGCAGCGGTAACAGCAGTAGTATCAGGTCGACCGGGCGGTGGAGGTGACAGACATGCACGTAAGGGCGCAGCCAGGTAATAGCTCTATGAAGCTGTCTCAGCCCCTGCTGTAGCAGCGGCTGTACGCGCTCTATATAGAACGGGTGCATGGACGTCTCTGTGTCAGGGACGGGAGGAAAAATTCACTCACCAGTAGCGGCTGCTTCTGTAGCGTGAAGACCGAGCGTCGGCCCCAGATCTCTGCCGCACCACGGGGTAAATCAGGCAGTGCCATCCGGTAGAGGCGTTTGTGCTGACCCACACAGGCCACCTCTATGGCAGAGCGATGCATTGTCGGATCGGCGAATAGCACGGCCCCCAGCGGCCGGTTTCCCAGCAGGGCCAGGTGGCGCAAGCTGCTACGCAGTGAGGGGAGTGGGATCACGGTGCGCGCGAAGACCCAGGGCTGATCACCACAGAGCAGGCGCACCTGTCGAACCAGTGCCAGCTCCTGTGTGGGGCGTTGCAGCGCCCTTGCCTCACTAAGCATCGGAGCTTCCATGCGCTGCGATAACACCTCTACACGAAATGTCCCGCCACAGGCACGCTGCAGGCGCAGGGTGAGTGAGGAGGGATCCAGCAACCAGTCACGCCACTGCTCGGGCAGTTGTCCACGATTGAGGCGGAAGCTGTTACGCCACACCGGTTCGCCTGCATGTTTTCCAAAGTCGTCTTTCATTTTTTATTGTAAGTACTTACCAACTCTATACATCACTGTAACGCTGCTTCTCACCCAGCCATCGATCAAGTAGCGGGGCAACCTGACGCGGATACTCCTCGAGCAGTTGTTGCGCTGCCGTCGTAACCGCAGGCAGCAACTCCTGATCCCGTTGCAGGTCGGCAATGCGCAGCTGCAGCATGCCGGTCTGGCGGGTACCCAGAACCTCGCCGGGGCCACGCAGCTCCAGATCCTTGCGTGCGATGACGAAGCCGTCGTTGCTCTCACGCAACACCCCGAGCCGCTCACGTGCCCGCTGTGAAAGAGGGGCATGATACATCAATACGCAGCTGCTTTTCGTGCTGCCACGCCCAACCCGACCACGCAACTGGTGTAGCTGCGCCAGTCCCAGCCGCTCGGCGTTCTCGATAATCATCAGGCTGGCGTTGGGCACATCGACCCCTACCTCGATCACCGTGGTTGCCACCAGCAGGTCGAGCCGTGCCTGCTTGAAATCGGCCATTTGCTGCTCTTTCTCCTGGGCCTTCATGCGCCCGTGCACCAGGCCAATGCGTAAATGGGGGAGTAGCTGACGCAACTGTTCCAGCGTCTCCTCGGCGGCCTGGCACTGTAGTGACTCTGACTCCTCAATAAGAGTACAGACCCAGTAGGCCTGCTGGCCCTCGGCACAGGCAGCGGCCACACGCTGCACCACCTCGTCACGGCGATCATCGCTAATGGCTACCGTCTCTACCGGGGTGCGTCCCGGCGGTAGCTCATCGATCACAGAGAGGTCGAGGTCGGCATAGGCGGTCATCGCCAGGGTGCGCGGGATGGGGGTGGCGGTCATAATCAGCTGATGGGGATGGAGGCCGTCGCGCACCCCTTTCTCACGCAGGGCAAGACGCTGATGGACACCGAAGCGGTGCTGCTCATCGACCACCACCAGGCCTGAGGCCTTGAATACCACCTCCTGCTGGAACAGGGCATGGGTGCCCACTGCCACTGCGGCCTCACCGCTTTCGATGATGGCCAGCATTTCACGTCGCTCCTTGGCCTTAAGCCGTCCGGTGAGCCAGGCGACCTTGATGCCCAGTGGCTCGAGCCAGTCACGAAAGCTCTGGTAGTGCTGCTCGGCAAGTAGCTCGGTGGGGGCCATGACCGCCGCCTGCAGACCGCTCTCTACCGATTGTAGTGCGGCCAGTGCAGCGACCACCGTTTTGCCGCAGCCCACATCCCCCTGCACCAGCCGCTGCATCGGTGTGGCCTGTTGCAGATCGTTACGAATCTCTACCAGTACCCGCTGCTGTGCGGCGGTTAGTTTGAAGGGGAGACTAGAGTGCAGTTGTGCTGAGAGTATCCCGGGCGCATTCAGTGCAGGAGCAGGGTGTTGACGCATACGCTGGCGCAACAGGCGCAGGCTAAGCTGATGAGCCAGCAACTCCTCAAAGGCAAGTCGTTGTTGTGCCGGGTGCTCACCCTCGGCCAGTTGTGACAGGGCGACATCGGGCGGTGGGCGGTGCAGGGTAAGTAGCGATTCGCGCAGACCGTCCATATTGCCGGGGAGCAGTGTGGGTGGAATGAGGTCGGGCAGGGCGAGTTGCCCACTCTGTAGCAGCGCCAATGCCTGATCGGTGAGCTTGCGCAGCCCCGGCATCTGTAGCCCTTCCGTGGTGGGATAGATGGGGGTGAGGTGCTCCTCCACTTCGTGCTCCCCGGCCTGTACGCGACTAAATTCCGGATGCACCATCTCCAGGGTGGCACCGCCGCTACGTACTTCGCCGAAACAGCGCAGGCGGGTGCCGGGAGAGAGGCTCTGTTTTTGTGCACTATTGAAATGGAAGAAGCGCAGGGTGAGGTTACCGGTGCCATCGCTAAGGCGAGTCAGTAGCATGCGCCGCCGCCCGAATTTGATCTCGCTAAGCTGCACCTCTCCCTCGACGACCACCTCATCACCAGGGCGTAGTGAGCCGATGGGGGTGATACGGGTGCGATCCTGATAACGAAACGGGAGGTGGAACAGCAGATCCTGAACACTGTAAATATGAAGTTTTTCCAGCCGCTCGGCCATGCGCGGCCCCACCCCCTTGAGGGTGGTAATGTCGAGCTGATGGGCCAGCGTTGTCTCGCTGGCACTCTGTCCTGAACGGGAATTCACTTCGGTGAGACCAGCCTTATTTCAGCAGCGCCAGATGCTTGTGAAAACGTTTGCTCACCTGGGGCTGCCCGGCGAACGGGTCCAGGCGGTTAAACAGCCGTTCCAGCAGGCTGAGGCGCTTGCCGGCGGGAGGGTGGGTCTTAAACAGGAAGGCGAGTGAGGCATCATCGGGACTCATACCGGCCAGGGTCTGCAACACCGCTGGCAGACCGTAGGGGTCGTAGCCGGCGCGGCTGGCGATCACCACGCCCATGCGATCGGCCTCGAACTCATCAGACTTGTCGAGGCCGCGGGAGTAGAGCTCCTTAAAGCCGGCAGAGATCTTATCCATCTTACTTCGGTCACCCTCATTCACCTGGGTGCGTGCCAGTGATGCGGCCAGATTAACCCGTGCCGCCTTCTGTACTGCAGCAAGGTGGTGCTTTTTCAGTACATGCACGGTCTCGTGGGCCAGTGCCCCGGCCAGTTCAGCCTCACTGTTCATACGCCTGAGTAGTCCCTTGGTGATAAAAATATAGCCACCGGGAGCGGCAAAGGCGTTAATGTCCTCCGAGTCGAGTACACCGAAGCGCCAGCCTAACTGTTTGCGTTCGGTGTGCAATGCCACCCAGCCGCCGACGCGATTGACGTAGCGTTGCAGCGGGTCGTTATCAAGTAGCGGAACCGCACCGAGCAGTACTGCAACGGCCTCACGGCCAATCGCCTTCTCCTCCTTCTGGTCAACCTTGCCGAAGGCCTTATTAGCCGTTTTCAGGGTGTCGGCGACGTTAATATTGCGTGCCAGTTTTCCCAGCATCTCATCCTGACAACCGAGCAGCAGCAGTGGCAGCAACAGGAGAGCGGATGTTTTGAATAGTCTCTGCATGGCTCTCTCCTTTATTGTTCGGCGAAGTAGCCAACAGGCTGGCTCTTAAGTTGTGCATTGCGAGCAAACTGGCGAGCTTGATCCGGGTTGGCCTGGAATTGTTTGAGACGCTTCAGCGCCTGATGATCGGGTTTGGCATTGGCAACATCGGCACTATCAAGACCACGGATGCCGGTGGCCACGGTGACGCCACTGCTACCGGAGCGACCGGTAGTTAAAAAGCTCAGGGCCTGCCCCAGTCCGGAGCTGCTGTTTTGCGTTGTGGCACCACTGCCAAATCGAACACGACTCATGCGTAGCCAGCCGCTCTGCCCGGCACTGCGCACCTGATACCACCCCCCTTTGCGCTGTAACACAGTGACCTGTTGCCTCGCTTTGAGGGTAAGAATTTGTGCGGCATCGGAAAAGGGCTCAGCGCGTAACGTGGTCTGCTGCAGTACGGTGGCAAGCTGCTCCGCAGCAAGTGCGGCGGATGGGAGTAGACAGCAGAGGATAAGTAGCGGGCGTATCATAGATTTTTTCTCCTGGGTTCAAATAGCCGCACTTCCTGAGTACGTCCCTTTACCTTATAAAAACCATGGTCGATAAAGTCAAATGACTCGGCACACTGGGCACGGGTATCGTCCGATACCAGGATGCGTGCAACCCCCTTGGTCTGCCCCTCGATGCGACTGGCCAGATTAACGGTATCGCCGATGGCGGTGTAGTCGAGGCGGTTGTGGGAGCCGATAAATCCGACCACCCCCGGCCCGGTATGAATACCGATGCCGACATCAAAATTTTCATCCTGTTTGCCAAGGTCAGCCTTAAAGGCCATTAGCGCATCGGTCATATCGAGTGCCGCCTCCACCGCGTGGCAAGCCTGTTCACCGTCATCGACCGGTGCTCCCCAGAAGGCCATGATGGCATCACCGATGAACTTGTCCATGGTCCCCGTGTGCTGGAATATTACCTGTACCTGACGGCTGAAGTAATCGTTGAGCAGCTCGACTATCTCCTCGGCAGTGTGTCTTTCAGAGAGTGTGGTAAAGCCGCGGATGTCAGAGAACAGGACTGTGATCTGTCGACTCTCGCTCTTAAGATTAAGGGCAGACTCCCCCTTGGCGATTAGCTCATTAACTACGCGGGGATCGAGAAAGCGGCTGAAGATCTCTACCGAGCGTCGCCGTTCAGCACGCTCATGCCGATAGGCGTAGAGGGCAGCCAGGCCAAAGTAGAGCCAGGCGAAGAGCAGCGGCGTAAATAACGGCAGCCATATTCGGTTAAGTAACAGAACCGAACTCAACACAATAAGCGAGGGTGTTGCGACAAGCATAAACAGGCCGATGCGGATCGGGGAGTGCCCCTGCCGGAAGGCATGCCACAGGGCGGCGATGAGTAATAGCGCTGCCATCGCCGGTAACCCGTGCGGGGCATCGCGCAGGTGGTCATCACGGCGCAGGTTATCGAGGGCGGTGGCGATAATCTCCACCGCCGGGTGCAGGCTGGAGATCGGTGTGGTGCGTAGGTCATGTAGACCGGTAGCGGTGGCACCGATGATCACCACCTTATCGCGAAATTCATCGAGGGGACGTTGCGGCTGGCGGCGGGAGAGATCCTGATACAGATCGACAAAGGGAATGCGCGGATAGCTAAGAACAGGCCCCTGCCAGTTAAGGCGAATCTGCTCGTTGTCGGGAAGTTTATAATTGAGTGCCCTGGCCGCCCTGGCCGGGAGTGAGGGAAGTTGCCAGCCGCCAATTTCATGGTAGAGGGGGTAGTGGCGGCCAATGCCATCGCTATCCTCACTGTACCTGATGTTGCCCAGGCGACCCGCAATCAGCGCGGCGGTATAGGGAAGCAGCAGTGCCGCGCGTGCATCGGGTGAGGCGCTTTGTGTACGGGTAAATCCGAGTGCCTCACCTACCTGCTCAAGCGGCATCCCCTTATCAGGGTCTGTAGTGTTTAGGTGAATAAAAGGGAAAAAGAGCTGGGTTTGTGTTCTGGCAACCTCGGCCAGGTAAGCATCGTCATCGGGGCGTAACGGGTCGGGATCGGTGAAGAGAATATCGAAGAGGATCGCCCTGGGCTGTTGTGCGGCGATCCACTCCACTACCTCGGCATGTACCGAGCGTGCCCAGGGGTAGCGACCATGTTCAGGGGCCATCTGCTCCAGGCTGTACTCATCAATATCGATGATTACCGTCTGACCGTCGGGCTTGCGACTTGAGGCGTGGTGCGCGAGTAGTTGATCGTTAAAGCCGTATTCGAGGCTGCTTAACAGGCCGCTGCCGAAGAGCTCCAGCATGGCCACTAGTGCTACCGCGACGGCGAGCAGGGTAAAGGGTTCGCGTTTGATATTGCTTTCACCCTCTGTGGACATTAATGCTATTCCCTAATTCATTCCTGAAACTTGTCTGGGTAAATGTAGCCAAGGTTCACAAGACTTCGCATGGCGCTCAGGCGCATTAGCCGAAGGTGCGGGAGAACCACCCTTTTTTCTTTTTTTGCGCTTCATTCATCTCTGCGGCGACATCCGCGCAGAAGTCTTTATCTTCCTCCATATGGTGGACAAACCACTTCTCAAGGAAGGGGTGTATCGCATCAATGATGCACTCACCCGTATCGTACTGCTGGGTATAGGCGAACAGTTTGGTAACAAAACGGTCATGAAGTTTCTTATGCGCCTTTAGGTGACCGTAACCTGTTTGGCCAAGCAACTCCTCTTCGAATTCAAAGTGGTCAATGATGACCGAGACAAGCTCATTGAGCACTTGTCCGATCGCATCACGATCCTTGCTCGCAACGAGATCATCCAGGCGATTGATCAGACTAAGAATTTTCTGGTGCTGCCCATCGAGAAGTTCAATGTTGCAGGTATAACTGTCGAGCCACTCAATGTGGGCCATATACTTCTCCAACCAAAACAGACTCTATTGTCATCGTTATGGTTTTGTATGATTTGTCATTGATGAGGTCAGTTGCGACTGCCCCGCACGCTGTGAGGAGTTAACTTTCCAGCTCTAGTACCCCGTCCATCTCCACTGTTGCGCCCCTGGGCAGCGAGGCGACGCCAATGGCTGCACGTGCCGGGTAGGGCTGCTGAAAATAGTCGGCCATCACCTCGTTGACCAGTGGGAAGTGTCCGAGGTCGGTAAGGAAAATATTGAGTTTAGCAATATCTGCCAGTGAGCCACCAGCCGCTGTGGCAACGGCGGAGAGGTTATCGAAGACCCGGCGGATCTGCACCGCCATATCCCCTTCCACCATCTCCATGGTCTCGGGCAGCAGCGGGATCTGCCCTGAAAGGTAGACGGTGGTACCGACCTTGACGGCCTGGGAGTATGTGCCGATGGCCTGGGGGGCCTTATCGGTGTGAATAATTTCGCGACTCATTGATTGCCCCATTCTCAATTCTGATCAATCCGCTAAGTGTACCGAAAAAGGGGGGGAGTGGCGAAGAGAAGAGAGGTGGTGATTGCCCTACGTCGGGTCAGGCCCGACGCAGTGGTGGCCCTCAGGCGATCTTGTGCAGGGTTTTGCTCAACCAGCTTTCATTGCCGGCAACTGAAACCTCGCTGCCCAGCCCATGCATCTCGACCAGAATCTGGGGGCTATAGTCTTTATCTTCGTGGGTAAAGTGGCTGTGCAGCCACTTGCTGAGGAATTGCTGCAGCTCCACCGCTATATCCTCCCCGGCATCGAAACGCTGGGTATAACCGGCCAGGCGCTGGATAAAGTGGTCGTGCAGACGTTTGTGCACCTTGATGAACGGATAGTCTGACTGCTCCATCAACTCCTCTTCAAACTCAAAGTGGGCAAGGGAGTGAGAGACGATACGGTTGATGCAACCGCCGATCTGTTCATGATTGCCCGTTTCTGCCAGCTCAGCAAGGGCATCAACCAGATCGAAGATCTCTTGATGTTGATCGTCGATCACACCAATACCGGTGAGGTCTGAAGCTTCTAATTGAACTGCTGCCATGCCCGTCTCCTGATTAAGGTAGAGAGTGTTTGGGCACTTCCTGTGATGACTATTGAAGAGACGGCGGGGATGTTGCCACTTCTAAATGTTTCCTAATTGTTACATTAACAGCAGAGCCGTGGACTGTCTATTAGTAAGAACCCTATACATTAGCGGGTAATGATAGAGCGATTTTTCTGGGTATTTAATCAATTATTTACGACTAATTTTCAATACCTGATCGATGGTACGCAGGTGTCGCAGGATGCGGGCGAGGTGGAATCGACCGCTAACAGCGATGGTAAGGTTGATGGTGGTATTAAGGCCATCGCGCTCGTCGAGGCTGATATTATCTATATTGGCGCGGGTCTCGGCGACGGCAGCAGCAAGGGTAGCGAGTACCCCCCGCTGATTGGTGACATCGATTCTCAACTCTACGGGATAGTCACCTTCGACCTCCTCCTCCCACTGCACATCGATCCATTTCTCGGGGTATTTGCGGAATTCCGCCACGTTCTTACACTGCTGGGTGTGGATCACGATGCCTCGCCCGGAGGTGAGGAAGCCAAGGATGGGATCGCCGGGAATGGGACGACAGCACTTGGCATACTGCACCACGGTACCCTCCGTGCCCTTAATTGAGAGCGGGGTGGTGTGGCGCAGCGCATCACCACTGCTTGGCAAATTTTCTTCCTGCTTGCTACGTGGCAACAGGGCGCGGGCGACAAGCGGGGCCATACGATTGCCCAGGCCTATCTGCTCCAGCAGGGCATCGCGGTGTTCAAAGCCGAGCTCTTCCAATAGTGCCTGCCAGTGTTGCTGCTGGATATCGTCACACTTGAGGTTGAGCTCACTCAGTGCCTTCTCCAGCAGACGACGCCCCAGCTTGACTGACTCGTCGTATTGCAGGTTCTTCAGAAAGTTGCGAATGGTGGCACGGGCCTTACCGGTGAAGACGAAATTGAGCCAGCTGGGGTTAGGTTGGGCGCCGGGTGAGGTGATGATCTCTACCGACTGGCCGTTGCGCAGCACCGTATGCAGTGGTGCCAGGCGGCGGTTGATCTTGGCGGCGACGCAGCTGTTGCCAACATCGCTGTGCACCGCATAGGCAAAGTCGACGGCGGTGGCACCGCGTGGCAACTCCATGATCTCACTGCGCGGGGTGAAAACGTAGACCTCGTCGGGGAACAGATCAACCTTAACGTTTTCTAGAAATTCCTGCGAATCACCGGCGTTTTGCTGCAGCTCCAGCAGGTTCTTCAACCACTCCCGTGCACGCTCGTGGGCGATACCACCGGACTCGTCACCGCTTTTGTAAAGCCAGTGAGAGGCGATCCCCGACTCGGCCACTTTGTCCATGTCGGCGGTGCGTATCTGAACCTCTATGGGGAAACCGTAGGGGGTCAGAAGGGCGGTGTGCAGGGACTGGTAGCCGTTGGCCTTGGGGATGGCGATGTAGTCTTTGAATTTACCGGGAACGGGTTTGTAAAGGTTGTGAATGGCACCAAACACACGGTAGCAGGTGTCGACCTTGTCGACGGCGATGCGAAAGGCAAAGACATCCATCACATCGGCGAAGGCGAGATGTTTATTACGCATCTTTCGATAGATGCTGTAGAGGTGCTTCTCGCGGCCGGAGACCTCACCATCCAGCCCCTCCTGACGCAGACGCTCCTTGATGGCCAGCTCTATCTTCTGCACGATCTCACGGCGGTTGCCGCGGGCCTTGTTTAGTGCCTCTTCGAGTACCCGGCTACGCATCGGGTAGTAGGCGGCAAAGCCGAGGTCTTCCAGCTCAAGACGCAGGCGGTTGAGACCGAGACGGGTGGCGATAGGAACGTAGATCTCCAATGTCTCACGGGCAATGCGCCGTTTCTTCTCTGGGCGCATCACGCCAAGGGTACGCATATTGTGCAGGCGATCGGCCAGTTTGATCAGGATCACGCGAATGTCCTGCACCATCGCCAGCATCATCTTACGGAAGTTTTCTGCCTGCGCCTGTGCCTTGGATTCAAACTCGATGTGGGTGAGCTTGCTGACGCCGTCGACCAGTGCGGTGATCTCCTCGCCGAACATCTCCTCTAACTGCTCGCGGGCAATATCGGTGTCTTCGATTACGTCGTGCAGGATAGCCGCGGCAATGGTCTTGTGATCAAGACGCATACCGGCAAGAATGCTGGCGACCGCCAGGGGATGGTAGATATAGGGTTCACCGCTTAAGCGGCGCTGCCCTTCGTGAGCCTCGGCACCCAAAAGGTAGGCCTGATAGACCTCCTGCACCTGTTCCGGCTCAAGATAGGCGTCGAGCATGGCGCAGAGATCGCTGATGAGAAACATCCGGCTCTGATCCATGTCGACGCTACCGTAGGTGCAGTGTCGTGAAGGGGCTAGTTGGTCTCTTCGCGGATCTCGTCGTCGCCGATCTCGGTAGTGCTTTCCGGTGCAGCGGCCTTGGCCTCAAGGATGGTACGGTCTACCAGACCCTCTGCAATCTCACGTAGTGCAACCACGGTGGGTTTGTCGTTTTCCCAATCCACCATTGGCTCGCTGTTGCCGTTGGCCAGTTGGCGGGCGCGCTTGGTAGCGACCTGACACAGCTGGAAGCGGTTATCAACGTTGTCCAGACAGTCTTCTACGGTTACACGTGCCATCGTTACTTACTCCAGGGAAAAGCGTTTCGTTTCAAGGAACCGGCTATATTAGCCAATGCGCGGCCGTTATGCCAGCAGAGCAGCGAGCAGCGACTGCTGACGGGCAATCTGTGCCTCTGCAAGCTGGCGGCGTGCGATGATGATGGCTCGCAGTTCGCCAAGTGCCGTGTCAAAGTCGTCATTAAACACCAGATAGTCGAATTCGTTGTAGTGACTCATCTCACTGATGGCATCACTCATGCGTCGTGCAATGACCTCGTCGCTATCGGTATTGCGACCACGCAGGCGGTTCTCTAGCTCCTCACGCGAGGGTGGGAGAATGAAGACCCCTATTGCCTCGGGCATCTTGTTGCGTACTTGCTGCGCCCCCTGCCAGTCGATCTCCAGGATCACATCCATTCCCTGGGCCATCAGCTCAAGGACACTGTCACGTGAGGTGCCGTAGAAGTTATCGAACACCTGAGCGTGCTCGAGAAAGTCCTGCTCCTCAATCATGCCGCGAAAGGTGTCGATATTAGTGAAGTGGTAGTCCTTGCCATCCACCTCACCGGGACGCGGTTCGCGGGTCGTGTGCGAGACCGAGACGGTGATCTGCTCGGTCTGCTCCAGCATTGCCTTGACCAGGCTGGTTTTTCCCGCACCGGAGGGGGCTGAGATAATGTAGAGGCTGCCGCTGTCTTTGTGCTGTTCGCTCATGTTCACTGTTACCCTTTATTCTATATTCTGTACTTGTTCACGCATCTGTTCGATCAGAACCTTTAGCTCGACCGATGCCCTGGTGGTCTCGGTATCGGCGGATTTGGAACCGAGGGTATTGGCTTCGCGATTGAGTTCCTGCATCAGAAAATCGAGGCGACGCCCTACCGGTTTGTCTAATTCGAGGACGCTACGAACCTCGGCTATGTGGGTAGCCAACCGGTCCATCTCCTCGTCCACATCGAGTTTTTGCGCGGCGATCACCATCTCCTGCTCCAGGCGGGACTCATCCAGCTCATGGCGCAATTCGGCAAGACGCTCACGCAGCCGGTTTCGCACCGCTTCCAGCACCTCCGGCAGGCGTGCCTGTACCGCCTTTACTACCTCTTCGGCGGCATCGCAGCGTTTGAGAATAATGGCCTTGAGCTTTTCGCCCTCGCGTCCACGATTTTCTAACATCTCCTCGATGGCCGCATCCAGCAGCAGTAGTGCCTCAGTTTGCAATTTATCCTGATCCAGGGCCGGGGCCTGCAAGACGCCTGGCCACTGCAACACATCGAGAGAGTTAACCGGAGAGGGATTGTAGAGCAGGGCATCTACCTCGCGGCTGGCATGGGCCAGCTTTTTTACCAGTGCCTCGTTAATAGTCATCTCATCGGGCAGATCGACGGGAGGTTGAAAATGCACGTTACAATCCACCTTGCCGCGGCCTAACTGCTTGTTAACGCGATCACGAATCTTCGGTTCAAGCACTCGTAGCGTCTCAGGCAGGCGCAGGTTCAGCTCCAGAAATCGGTGGTTAACTGAGCGCAGCTCCAGCTGCAGGCTACCCCATTCGCCCTGAGCCACACAACGAGCGAAGGATGTCATACTGCGAATCATAGCTACCCCCGTGGGCGATTTGATATAGTGTCACTACATGGTAACCGAATGGCGGCGTAGTCAAAAGATAACAGGCTGTTCGGGCGATTAAATCAAAAGGCTTGCATGAACGATCAGATCATCAGTTTGGCACCCGGAACACAGCTGGAAGAGTACGTCATTGTCGACAAGTTGGGTGGTGGCGGCTTTAGCATCGTCTATCTGGCAACAAGCACTGATGAGGAACACCCGCAGGTAGTACTCAAGGAATATATGCCACGCAAACTCGCCTATCGTGGTGAGAACGGCCACAGCATTCACACCAGGGATGAGAAGGCGGCAGAGCAGTTTGCCCATGGGCGACGCATGTTCTTCCAGGAGGCCAATACCCTGGCCGGGCTGAAACACCCTAATATCGTCAATGTAATTAATTTCTTCCGCGCTAATAGCACCATCTACATCGTGATGGAGTATCAGAAAGGGGTGAACCTTCAGGAGTACATCAAGCGCCATAAAGGTGGCTTGAGTGAGGCCCTGCTCTATCACGTGTTTCTGCCGCTACTCGATGGTCTCAAGCAGATCCACAGCAAGGGGCTGCTTCACCTGGATATCAAGCCGGGAAACATCCATCTGCGCACCGGGGGTAATCCGCTGCTACTCGATTTTGGTGCAGTACATGAGATGCAGCAAAGTCGTCAGTATCAACCGGGGCAGGTACTCACTCTGGGCTTCTGTCCCACGGAGCAGTCGATGACGGGTGGTTATGTCGGACCGTGGACCGATATCTATGCTATCGGTGCCACCATGCGTGCCTGCATCGAGGGAATAGCACCGCCTCCCGCAGAAGAACGGCGGATGAAAGACACCATGAAGCCAGCAGTCGAGGCATTCAAAAAAGGATACTCACAGAAAATTCTTGCAGCCATCGACTGGGCCATGGTGGTTGACCCTATGTACCGCCCGCAAAGCGTGGATGATCTGCTGGAGGCCATGGGGGACGGCGGTAAGCTGGGACCCGGTTACAAGAGTGGGGAAAGCTCAATGCTGGGACGCATTGCCGGCAGTCTGTTCCGTTCCAAGGGAGACAAGGCATGATCTACGAATTGGGTCAGGCCAATCGCCTTGGTAATCGCAATAGTAACCAGGATCGTTTCCAGGCCATCGAGACAGAAGAGGGTGTACTACTGATCCTCGGTGATGGAATGGGTGGCCAGGCCAATGGTGATGTGGCGGCACAGATTCTGGTCGATACCGCACAGCAACTTTATATGGATGCTGAGCAACCGATTAAGGATCCGAAGAGTTTTCTCGATAAAGTGCTGCGTATCGCCCATCATGCAATTGTGGAATTTGGTCAGAATCAGACTCCACCAGTGAGTCCTGGCACCACTGGTGTACTCTGTCTGGTACAGGACAGTAAGGCGATATGGGCGCATGTCGGAGATAGCCGCCTTTACCTGTTCCAGAATGGTTTGCCGATTTATCGCACCACCGATCATTCGCTTGTTGAGATGTTGTACCAGAAGGGGGAGATCAGTCGCCGTGAGCAGGAGACCCACCCCAAGCGAAATCAGATCACCCAGTGCCTGGGCGGCGGTTTGGTCGAGGAGCCGGAACCGACAGTCAGTAATCCCGTGACTATGCACGTAGAAGATGTGCTGTTGCTCTGTACCGACGGCCTGTGGGGGCCGATGGATGATGCAGTGATGGGGAGTCTGCTGTGCCGCCAGGGTAACCTTGATGACATTATAGACACCATGGCGGAGCAGGCAGAGCAGCTTAGTTACCCGAGTAGTGACAACATCAGTATTCTCGCACTGCGTCTCCTCTCAATCGTGGATGGTAGCAAGAAAAGTAAGCAACAACAGAGTAACAAGTCGACGAGTACCGAAGATCCCCTGGAGAGTGCTATCGCTGAGATAGAGGCGGTAATTAAGGAGTACGAAGGGGAGTTTGATAAATAGGCTGAACAATGCTGCCCAGCCTAATGTTTTATCGCATTGCGATAGATGATATTTGATTAGCGATACTGCTTGAGATACTTCACAGCATATTTACGAACCTTTCTGTTGCTGGCATTCGCTGCAGCATCCTCGACTACGGCTAAATATTTTGCCTCGCGTGTAACGGCAAGAGCTTTGAGCATATAAGCAGTGGTTTGGATGTAATCTTTACTGGAACCACCATCGGCTAAACGATTCTCTGTAGACTTCTTTAGAATATTCAGCAGGTATTTGTCATCGATATGCCTATTATATACGCGTTTTGCTGCATAGAGATTAAGTCCCAGTTCACTGCTCTTTAACATATTTGCGTAACGATTTATTTCGGCTGATTTACCCTTATTATAATTTTTCTTACTCGAAATAATGGGTTGCCATTTTATATAGTCATTGAGTATCTGGATACTTTTTTTACCATGTTTTCGTAATTTCTTATGTCCACTATCAGCGGCAACGGCTTCAATTGTGGCGCGGTATTTTTCCTTGCCAGAGAATCCTAAGGCCTTGCTTAGCCAGGCCATTTCATTAATTGCTGCTTTGCTGTTGGCTGATTTATACCCGGCCAGAAGATTAGCTTCAACTAAATCAAAAATGCGAGTGTCTGAAATGCCGGCCCACTGAAGTCTTTTACATGCTTTTTGCTGTTCTGTGTAAGAGCCCGATTTGAATATTGCTATGTATTCATTGATCGCTGCTTTGGAGCCTGCAAAAGCAGATGTAGAGCTAATAATTAGCAGTGTAAACAATAGTCCAACTAACTTTCTCATGATATTCCCTCTTTGTGATCATCCTGATTCTGGTATTAGACATCCAGGCATAATACCGTATTGAATAATGCGGCAATCTATAAACTTACAGTTTGCATCCATTATTTGATGTTATATTTACCACCCTTTTTAAAAAAACACCAGTTACTGGAATCAGGCTGGAGTCTATGGTGAAATGGGTAAAAGCTCGGGTGAGCTATGCTCTTCCCACTACCCCCTGTATTTCTGATTCTCGCCTCTAACTCGTTGCTCAGATACTATAGACACCTTAATTACTAACTAGCAAAAGGCCGGTCACTATGCGCCCAAGCGGTCGTCAGCCCGATGAGCTGCGTCAAATCCGTATTACCCGAAATTACACCAAGCATGCGGAGGGTTCGGTACTGGTGGAGTTCGGTGATACCAGGGTGATCTGCACCGCCACGGTGGAGGAGCGGGTACCCCGTTTTCTCAAGGGTAAGAAACAGGGGTGGGTGACGGCCGAATACGGTATGTTGCCGCGCGCTACGGGTAATCGCATGGGTCGTGAGGCGGCGCATGGTAAGCAGGGTGGGCGCACCATGGAGATCCAGCGGCTGATAGCCCGCTCTTTGCGGGCCGTGATTGACCTCTCGGCGCTGGGTGAGCGCACTATTACCGTCGACTGTGACGTGATACAGGCAGATGGGGGTACCCGTACCGCATCAATTACCGGTGGCTATGTTGCACTGGCTGATGCCATTACCCATATAAAGGAGAGCAAGGGGCTGAAAAAGGAGCCTCTGCGTGAGCAGGTAGCATCGGTATCGGTGGGGATTTATCAGGGAATACCGGTACTGGATCTGGACTACCCTGAGGACTCCAGCGCCGAGACCGACATGAATGTGGTGATGAATGATGCCGGAGCCTTTATCGAGGTGCAGGGTACCGCAGAGGGACACGCCTTTCGTCGCGAGGAGCTGGATCAAATGCTCACGTTGGCGGAGAAGGGAATTAGTGAGTTACTGGCACATCAGCGGGAAGCGCTGACTGAGACGGGAGACCAATGAGATGACAAAGATCGTTCTGGCCAGTGGTAATAAAGGCAAGGTACGCGAGTTTAATCAGATTTTTGCCGGGCTCGATATCGAGGTGGTGCCACAGACCGAGTTTGGTGTGCCTGAGGCTGAGGAGACCGGCCTTACCTTCGTTGAGAACGCCATCATTAAGGCGCGTAATGCCGCGGCCCATACCGGGTTGCCTGCCATCGCCGATGACTCCGGACTGGAGGTGGATGCACTGAAGGGGGCCCCCGGTATCTATTCGGCACGCTATGCCGGTGTGGGGGCCAGTGATGAGGAGAATTTGCAGAAGCTTTTACAGCAGATGGAGGGGGTGCCCGAGGCCGAGCGTACAGCCCGTTTTCAGTGTTTGCTGGTGTTCATGGAGCATGAAAATGATCCGACACCTATCATCTGCCAGGGAACCTGGGAGGGGCGCATCATCGCATCCCCGCAGGGGGAGAATGGATTCGGTTATGACCCGGTGTTTTTTGTGCCTGAGCATGAGTGCTCCTCTGCTCAGTTAAGTGCTGAAGTAAAGAATCGCCTGAGCCATCGTGGTCAGGCGCTAGAGAAATTACTGGCGGCAATGCGCAGCACTTAAGCCGTCCTGACCGAGAGAATTATTATTATGGCCGACTGTAAATATCTGGCGAAGTGTGCGGTGTGGAAGAAGTTTAACTCCGACATTAAAAATATCTGGATTAAAAACTACTGTAAGGGTGACAAACAGGAGCGCTGTGCACGCAAATTGATGGGTGAGCAGGGAAAGAAGGTACCGGTGAATATGTTACCCAACGGAACCACCCTGGAGGATTAGTTTTGCCCACTGGGTGATAAGACCCCGCATGCTCAATCTTAGTGCCCCTCCACCGCTGTCACTCTATACCCACTACCCGTGGTGCGTGCGCAAATGCCCCTACTGCGACTTTAATTCGCATCAGGTAAATGGTGATATTCAAGAGGCCGACTATATTGCTGCACTGCTGCGCGATCTGGAGCAGCATCTGCCTGCTGTGTGGGGGCGTCAGGTACAGTCGATCTTCATCGGCGGTGGTACCCCCAGCCTGATCTCACCAGACGGGCTGGACAGTCTTTTATCTCAACTGCGAGCCCTGTTACCACTGTTACCTGAGTGTGAGATCACGCTGGAGGCCAACCCGGGTACTGTCGAGCAGGGACGTTTTACCGCCTTTCGTCAGGCCGGTGTAAATCGTCTATCCATCGGAGTGCAGAGCTTTGATGATAAGGCCCTGCAGTCCCTGGGGCGTATCCACTCAGGAGCAGAGGCGGCTGCCGCTGCAGAGGCGGCCCATGCTGCCGGTTTTGATAATTTTAATCTGGATCTTATGTTTGGCCTGCCGGGTCAGGGGCCGAAATCCGCAGCAGCAGATTTACGTCAGGCGCTGGCACTGGCCCCCAGCCATCTCTCCTGGTATCAGCTCACCATTGAGCCCAACACGGCCTTTGCCCATACCCCACCGGTGCTGCCAGAAGAGGAGGCGCTTTGGGCCATTCAGTCACAGGGTCAGGCACTACTGGCCGAATCAGGCTATGGCCAATATGAGGTCTCTGCCTATGCACGAGAGGGGCGGCGCTGTAGCCATAACCTTAATTACTGGCGTTTTGGTGATTATCTCGGAATCGGCCCCGGGGCTCACGGCAAGATCACTCACTGCGCCGATGGGCGCATTGAACGCATCTGGAAAAACCGTCACCCGCGTGAGTGGCTTACTGCGCAACAGGGTGCTGCGATGATCGCCGGGCGAAGCGAACTATCACGTGCCGATCTGGTGCTGGAGTTTATGATGAATGCACTACGCCTGGTTGATGGTTTTGATAGTGAACTCTTCGCGGCACAAACCGGTCTGCCCTTAAGCGCGGCACAGGCACCATTGCAGAGGGCAGAAGAGTTGGGCTTGATCAGCTGGAACACCGAACGGATCGTTCCTACCGAACGGGGCCGTGACTATTTAAATGAGTTGCTGGGGCTGTTTATGCCAGAAGGGACATCATGAGCGATAGTGATGATAAGGATCACCGTGGTGACTATCATCCCATTGCCTGTGAACTCTATTCAGAGTACGAGGTAGCGATCCTGCATCGCAAAACATTACGGCTGCACTGGCGCGACAATAAGGGGGACGAATACATAGAGCGTGTTTTACCACAGGATCTACAGACGCGAGATCATTGTGAATTTCTTATTGTCAAAAGCGATGAGGATACAGTCAGGGAGATCCGTCTGGATCGCATTATCAGTTTTGAGCAGGAGATAAAATGAGCAGCGGCGATCTTATTTCGATCATCATCAATCTGGTGGTAGGTCTCTATTTCGTGGTGTTCTATCCTCGCAGCCTGGGTAAGCGGTTTGCGGGTCGTCCCGTACCTCGCGGCTTCACACTGTTACAAAAGGTGGTGCCGCCTGTAGGCTGGATGATTATCGCCCTTACCCTGATTTATGCCGTGTCACTGTTGCTGGAGGGGATCCCTGAGGGATTATAAAGGCAGTGTTTGTAACGAAATTTATTTTGCACAGAAGGCGTAGCAGATTCTGCTCCTACTCCCTTAACTCATCAAATATGGCGATGATGTCACTACGCCAGCGCATCGTCTGTTGACGAAAATGCTCGTCCGGGGCAAGCACGGTGAGCAGCCCCGGGTCGAAGGTGGTGAGTACGGTTTCATCCTGTTCGGCAAACAGGGTGATCTTCAGTGGTAGATAGGGGATCAGCTGCGGGTACTTGGCGCTAAGTTGACGTACCTCTTCAAGCTTGCCGAAAAACACGATGCGGTACTTGTCGGTGGCAAAGCCGCTGCTGGTAAGGCCAATATCTACCCGCTGTACACGTGACACGGTATAGCCGTATTCACTGATGCTCTTCTGCAGTGCAAGCATGGTCTCGGGAAAGCCCTGTACCGAGCGCATCATTAGCAGTTGATCATTACCGGCCTGAAGAGGGTGGCTTGTGGCAAGTAGCAGCAGCGCTAGCAGTGACGGATAGAGTTTGCTCATAGTGATGCCTCCTCCATGATATCCGCGTAAATATTGAACATCTCGGTACAGGCTTGATCCAGCTCGGCGTTATTGTAGACGCGGCTAAGGTAACGCGGGTTGAGCGCCATCATGTGTACCTGATCATTATCTTCTACCACAGTGATACGACAGGGCATAAACAGCCCTATGCGCGGATCGAGGCTGAGGGCCTTGTTAATGAAACCGAAGTTACAGAAGTAGACGACTACCTGCTTTTTATTCTGCTGCTCCTCGGGGATGAGTCCCTCTTCTAGATTTTGCACGCGAATGATACGGAAGTTCTTGCCGATGGCGGCACGTTTAATGTTCTCCACCGTCTCTTCCAGGCTGTAGTCAGAGTCGAGCATAATTACCGGCTCTTCGATCTCGGCAAAGTGCCAGTTGATTGGGGTCTGCTCGAAGCTGCGTACATAGCTGACGATGTCGTCGATGTTCTGTTCGTTCAGCCCCAGGGTAAGGAAGGATCGCATCGGGGTACCGACCCGGCCTTCCATCAGGGTGCGCTTGATCATTTCATCGCTGGCCGCCTTGAGGAAGCCGGGATTGTTAAGTGCCGGCGGCATAATAGAAAGTTCGCGTGGGCGCGAGAAGGTCACACCGGTACCATGTCCCCCTCCACCATTCTGCCCATGGCAGCTGGAGCAGTAACCGCCGTAGAGTACCTTGCCGCGCTCCGGGTTCCCCTTTACTGTGGTGTACTCTTTGAGTGCCACCCTCTCCTCATCGGGTACCCAGCTGCGCAGGTGCGAGACGATAGCCTTTACCTGAGCGTCACTTAGTGAGGGGTGTGCGGGCATTACCCTGCCGGGACGACCCTCACGGATAGTGGTGAAGAGAAAGTCATCCCCTATTGAGTTGAGAAAGGCCGGCAGCGCTAATGGAACACCAACACCTCCCTCGCCGTCGATGCCATGACATGCAGAACAGTTGAGCTCGTAGAGGCGCGCGCCGTTTGGTGCCGCCTGGATAGTGCTGCTGCAAAACAGTGTGGTAACGAACAGTAGAGATATGACTTTGTGCATGCATCTGACCTGAGAATGATTAACCGTGGAATATTAGCAAAAACTAATAAGCAATTGTTGATATAGGTCAATAATGACCTCATTGTGATGATAGACGAGTAGGGGGACAAGGGGTGAGAAAAGAGAGGCTGGTAGCCGATTCCTGTATTGAAAATCGAGGCGCCATCCTGACGGTGTTACGGCAGTTGCTCCCTGGCCATACCGCTCTGCTGGAGATCGGCAGTGGCACCGGGCAGCACGCGGTCTATTTCGCCCCTGAGTTCCCTGCGCTGCAATGACAAACCTCAGATCGAGAGGAGAATCACCCCAGTATCAAGGCATGGCTGGCCGAAGAGGGGGCATCCAATATTCAACCCCCGCTTGTGCTTGATGTAGTTCAGCCCTGGCCGGTAGAGCGGCAGAGTTTCGATCTGCTCTTCAGTGCCAATACTGCCCACATTATGAGCTGGCAGGCGGTGGAGTCGATGTTTCGTGGTGCCGGGGATGCGCTGCAACAGGGTGGTCTGTTCATCCTCTACGGCCCCTTTAACTATAAGGGGCGCTACACTACAGAGGGTAACGCCCGTTTTGATGCATGGTTGCGACAGCGCGACCCCCTAAGCGGTATTCGCGATATTGGGGCTATTCAGCAGTGTGCAATGGACAGTGGTTTGCAGCCTGTTCGTGATTTTGCGATGCCGGCAAATAACCGTATGCTGGTCTGGTGTAAAGGCAATTAAGCCGCTGTTTTGTAGGAGCGGCTCCGCCGCGAACAGGCTCCTTACGGATGGGCGACTTCCAATGCCTCGTTGCCCTGCTCAACAAGGGCCTTATTGAGTACCTCAAGAAAAGCCTCGCCATCACGGTCACCAACCCAGCCACCGGTATCATCATCCCAGTCGAAGTGGTAACCGCCGCTGCGTACTGCCAGCCACAACTGTTTTACCGGGGTCTGACGATTGATGATGATCTGGCTGTCGTTTTCAAGTATCAGGGTGAGGATGCCTGCGGAATTTTCATAGTCGAGGTCGGCACCGCTATCGTCTATCGCCTCTTCGATGGCGAGTAGCAAAGCGTCTACCTGCTGGTGAAATTCACTTTCGTTCATAGTGGTTATACCGTGTGAGTGATTAAGTAACTTAGTAAATATATTAACAAAGCTTTATAATCAACTTTATTAATCGGTTCCTGTGAAGGAGAGAAGCAATGCGCATCTGCTGGGCACAATATACGCTGTGGGCGGTGATCGCTGTACTGGGCGTGGTGAGCATGCTATCGGGCTGTGGGGCCAAGGGCGATCTCTTTATGCCACCCCCCGAACAACAACAAACGGAAGAAAAATAATCGTATGGACTATTTCAATTATCAGGACGGCCGTCTCTGTGCCGAGCAACGTCCACTGGCTGAGCTGGCTGAACAGTATGGTACTCCCGCCTATGTCTATTCACGCGCCACCATCGAGCGCCACTGGCAGGCCTTTGATGCCGCGCTTACCGGGGTCGACCACCTGGTCTGCTACGCGGTAAAGGCCAACTCGAATCTGGCAGTTCTCAACCTGATGGCACGTATGGGTTCGGGTTTTGATATCGTTTCCGGTGGTGAACTGGAGCGCGTGGTGGCCGCTGGTGGCGAACCGGGCAAGATAGTCTTTTCCGGTGTCGGTAAGCGTGCCGAAGAGATCCAGCGCGCACTGGAGCTGGGAATCTACTGCTTTAATGTTGAGTCGGAGTCAGAGCTGGAGCGTATTAACGCCGTGGCCGAGATGATGGGTGTCAGTGCACCCGTTTCTCTACGTGTTAATCCCGATGTGGATGCAGGAACCCACCCCTACATCTCTACCGGCCTCAAGGAGAACAAGTTCGGTATTGCTATTGATACCGCCCCTGCGGTTTATGCCCGTGCCGCTGAAATGGCCAACCTCAATGTTATCGGCGTTGATTGTCATATCGGTTCGCAGCTGACTGATGTCAGCCCATTTGTCGATGCGCTGGATCGAGTGTTAAAGCTAATCGATCACCTAAATGATCAGGGTATTGCCCTCTCGCATATTGACCTCGGTGGTGGTCTTGGCATTATCTATTGTAATGAGACCCCACCGTTGCCCGGTGACTATGCTGCCCCCCTGCTCGACAAACTGGCCGGTCGTGATCTCAAGGTGATCATTGAGCCGGGTCGGGCCATTGTCGGTAACGCCGGGGTGTTGCTGAGTCGGGTCGAATACCTTAAGCATAACGAAGATAAAAACTTCGCCATCATTGATGCCGCGATGAATGATCTGATGCGTCCGGCCCTCTATCAGTCGTGGCAGGCCATCATTCCGGTAGAGCCGCGCAGCGATATCGAGCCGCAACATTACGATGTGGTCGGCCCCATCTGCGAGACCGGCGATTTTCTTGGCAAGGACCGGGAGCTGGCGATTAAAGAGGGTGACCTGCTGGCAGTACGTTCCGCCGGTGCCTACGGCTTTACCATGAGTTCCAACTACAATAGTCGGCCGCGCACGGTAGAGCTGATGGTCGATGGGGATAAGGTGCATGTGATTCGTGAGCGTGAAACCTTCGCCCAGTTGATTGCCGGAGAGAAGGTGTTACCAGAGTGAGTCTGCCACGAACGCCCGAAGCGGATCTGATGGAAGATATGGAGCAGGCACGCGCCTACGCCTTTGCAGACTTTGATGAGCCGCATAATCACTTTATCGAACTGATTAAAGAGCACTTTCCAGGCGAAGAGTTCGACTGCCTGGTACTCGATCTGGGCTGTGGCACCGCCGATATCTGTCAACGTTTTGCTGCGGCATTTCCGAAGATGCGGATGCACGGCGTCGACGGCTCGGAGGCGATGCTGCACTTCGCCCGTATCAATATTGATGCGGTACGCCTGCATGAACAGATCCGTCTGTTCAAACGCACCCTGCCGGTAGAGAATCTGCCCAAAGAGCAGTACAGCGCGATTATCTGTAATAGCCTGCTACATCATCTCAAGGATCCGATGGTGCTGTGGCAAAGCATCAAACAGTTCGCCGCTCCCGGTGCTCCTGTCTTTGTGATGGATTTGATGCGCCCCGAGTCAAACCAGCAGGTCGAGTCACTAACACAGCTTCATGCCAAGAATGAACCCACCGTATTGCAGCAGGATTTTAACAACTCACTGCATGCCGCCTACACGCCAGAAGAGGTAGAGGCACAACTCGAAGAGGCCGGTTTAGATAGGTTGAAGGTTAAGGGTGTTAGCGACCGTCACCTTATTGTATTTGGTAACAGGTAACAGGCAGAGGCTGGGCAGGGAGGTGCTATGTTGACTCATAATGATGAAGTAGAACAACTCATAGCCAGCTGGTCAAAAGCTCTAGGTAACAATCGTACCGCCTATAGAAATCACATCTATCGTGTAATAAATTTTTGTCTCCTGCAGCACGAGCTAAGTGAAGACGAGCTGCGACAGGTAGTGATCGCGGCCTGCTTTCACGATGTGGCAATCTGGCTGGATGATACATTCGACTACCTGACACCCTCACGCAAATATGCACAACACTACCTGGAACAGCAGGGACTCATTGAATGGAGTGATGTGGTGGGCACCATGATTGAGCAACACCACAAGATCACCTTGTACAAACGGAATGCGCTGGTTGAGACTTTCCGCCGATCTGACTGGATTGATGTCACTCTCGGGTTGCTTAAGTTCGGTTTAAGCTCCATTGAAATCAGGGTTATTAGAGGTGCCTTTCCTAATGCCGGTTTTCACCCCTTTCTGTTACGTCTTAGTGGTCGTGAATTGCTCTCCCGTCCCTGGAATCCGCTGCCGATGATGCGCTGGTAAGAGTCGTTGGCTGAATACCCTCTGGCTATGGCATTCTACACATTATCATTATCTAGTTCTCTTTTTGTTCTCTATTGTGGTAGTATGGAGAACAATCAGAGAACAGATGACTAACAAGATGAAACTGACCCGTCGCCAGCAGGATATATACGATTATCTGCACAACAATGCAGAGCGTTTTGCCCACCCCCCTACCTATGATGAGCTGTGCCAGGAACTGGGGCTCAGCTCACGTGGTTCGCTGCATAAACATATCCAGGCACTGATCGATGCAGGCCTGGTAGAACCGATGGAGGGGCGCCAGGGGATTCGGCTGGTTGAATGGACACAGGCCGATGAGGGGATTCCTCACCTGGGTACCATTGCTGCCGGTCGCCCTATTCAGGCGATACCACAACCGGAGTTCTTGCCGGTTCCTGATTTTCTGCTCCGTCAGCATCCCTGCTACGCCCTCACCGTAAAGGGAGAGTCGATGATCGAGGCTGGCATCATGGATGGCGATCTGGTTGTCATCGAACAGCGCGATACTGCACGTAACGGCGAGATTGTCGTCGCTCTCATTAATAATGAGGAAGCGACTCTCAAGCGATTGCTGAATAACAACGATGGTAGCATTACCCTGATACCGGAGAATAACACCATGAAGGCGATGACCTTTGAGGCAGAACAGGTACAGATTCAGGGCATATTAGTGAGCCTGCTAAGGCGTTACTAATAGCAGCCTTAATAACTCTACTGAGAGACTGAACAGGTAAAGACAAAAACGAGTAACTCCAATCAACCAGGAAAATAGAGGATATGATCAATGGCTGTAATAGCAATGTGGAAGTGCGACCGAGACGGTGCCATGTTTGATGACAAAAAAGCGGCAGATGCCCACGATAAAATGCTGGAACTAGGTGATGCCTTCACCCGCCTTCTGGAACAGGTCGTCCCCGGAATTGATGAGAATAAGGCAGAGGAGTTTGGACTGATTCTGGCTCGCCATAAAGAACAGGTTGTTCTGGCCTGTAAGGGTAAGGTAGAGGCAATGGAAGAGGTGATCGCAGGTCCCGATAATGTCACCAAGCTGGAAGCTGCTGAATAAAAAATCGTTAGCAGTTAAATGCTAAGTTCCACCCCATATGGGTGGAACTTTAAAATGCTGTACGATCTGTGTGATTCATGCAGTCATTTAAACACGCCCTGACTCAGCTGCATGCTTATTTTGTCGGTTAATTATTTTCGTTGGAACCACTATAGCTATATATACAATTTCGTCCTGCTTTTTTGGCTTCATATAAAGAGTCGTCAGCAGCTTGCACCAATGCTTTTGCGGTATTAGCATGCAGTGGA
Organism: Pseudomonadota bacterium; assembly: GCA_039714395.1. GTDB lineage: Bacteria > Pseudomonadota > Gammaproteobacteria > Thiohalomonadales > Thiohalomonadaceae > JAPHSX01. The sequence continues at coordinate 31,675 of JBDLJH010000009.1, forward strand.
CACGATGCTATGCCAATACTGACTGTCACGGTAATCTCTATTTCTTCATCTAAACTGTATTGCTCTTTGCCCACGATCTCACATAAGCGTTGAGCAAATAATGTGGCTGACTGTGAGTCGGTCTCTGGCAATAGTATAGAAAACTCCTCACCGCCATAGCGATAAACACTGTCAATAGTTCTTGCTTGTTTTGTTAAACGCTTACCAAATTCTACCAGTACAGCATCTCCCGCAGAATGTCCGTATTTATCATTTATATGCTTAAAGTAATCGATATCGATCATAAGCAGAGATACCGTGCGACCGTAACGAGTGAATTGGGTAATAGAGTTGTCCAGCTTTAGTTCAAATTGCCTGCGGTTAAGCAGGCCAGTCAGGTGGTCGTGTGTCGCCAACTGATGCAGAGAAATCTCATTGCGTGCCATACGATCAGCTACTCGGCCAACAAGCCAGTAAAAGAAAACGACAGCAAATATTGCTGCGATTAATAATAGTCCGGAACCAATAAGTATAGTTTTATGAGCCTGATTATAACTACCGTTTGTATCCTTAATCATTACTAAACATCCGACCGGACGTCCAAACACATCATCAATAGAAATAAATATGGCGTACTGATTGTTCACCTCTAGTGGATATACAACAAGTGGTGCTGGTGCGTTAAGGTCAATTTCTTGCATAAGCGTTGAGATCGCTGGTGGAAGTAGCTGATTGGAACCCATATCCAACACTATGTGAGGAAATCTATCCCAATCAGTCTCATAGTTAAAGGTTTGCGAACCTTCTTCCCAACTGTTTTTCTCAAGAAACCGCTTATTGACTATCGTAAAGACATCTAATCCAAGAAGATCGCGAATTGCATCGACAGAGTTTTCCACTTCTATACCTAACTCTACGAAACCGATTAGATTATGTGTCTGTTCTTCAAACCATGGTTTTACATAACGCAGTGTCAGTGTACCCAGTGGACCTATTTCAACACCATAATGGGCCGCCCCATCCTGCTCAGCAAGTAAGGTAGTTTGGCGATTAATGGTATCGCCATATTTGTCCGGCTTGTGGACACGTAATATGTTTACTCGTTCGTGATTGGAGAAGTAAAAATGGGTAACCCCATAGTGATGATTGAGCTTTTCATAGATTGAAGCTGAATGTTGTAGTAGACGCGAACGATCTTGTGTTGATAGAGCAGAAGCAATTTCTTGATGTGAGCTGAGATCGTCCATGATGCCTTGCAGTACTTTTGTATTTTTCTTAATACTGTATTTATATAGGTTACTGGCTGTGGATTGTAATTGAATAAGGTCTCTGTCTATTGTTCTGGACTCATGAAGATAAACAATAGAAATAAGAAGTATTACCGCAAGGATAAGCATCAACACGGCGGGCAGGAGAAACTTTAAGCGCAGACGATAGACATATTGCCGCACTGTCTCCTCAATATTTTGAGGAGAAATAGCCTCTGGCTCTATATACAGTTCCGTTTGTTCTTGCTGTTCCATGGCGCTATCCGCTTCCCTCGGGTATCAATCCAGAATCCATGTTTTATGGATAAGTTGTTTGTATGGATTAAATAATGAGCTACTTAAACGCATACAAGTGATGCAAGCTGCCCTTAGGTGGAAGGCACAAGCTCAGGATCACTGGAAGTAAAAGCGAGGAAGGGATATGGGAGGCTGGAATTTGCTCTAGAGTGCCGAAATAGAGCTATTAGGATGTATCTCCAACTATCCGGTAACCCCGCCGTCATAGTGCTTTCGCTCCTTAGACCGGTGGCTTTGCGTATCCCACCTTTCAGCGGGGTAGCCTTTATCAGATAATTAGAAGCTTATGTGCTCGAATAGAATCTGTCAAGAAAACGTGACGTGGGTCACAAAATGACTGTGAACCAGGTACTCTTATTTTCAACTTAGAGACTCATGCAGAGATATTTAATGCATGTGCTGCATCAGCTCGGTTGAGCTGACAGCTAGACTGGGATCTTTTGGGGGGAACAAGACACAAAATATACCGGGGAAAGGGCTGCAAGAACCCGTTGAGTTACCCCCTAATGAGGACTCTGTCAGTCTGGTGATAGATAAAGTCTATGAGGGTGCAGTTATCTTACATTGCAGGCTCTATGCGAACTAATTTTCCGTTGTCCTCGTCTGTAAGCAGGTAGAGATAACCATCCGGGCCATTACGTACATCACGAATCCTTCCCAGTTCACCTTTTAGCAGACGATGTTCTTTTACTATCCGATTGCCATCCAGTTCCAGCCGCACCAGTAGCTGGAACTTGAGTGCACCGACAAACAGGTTGCCGCGCCACTGCGGAATTTTATCACCGCTATAAAGGGCCATGCCGGAGGGGGCAATGGAAGGGTCCCAGTAGTAGAGCGGTTGCTCCATTCCCGCCTTGTGGGTGCCCTCACCAATCTTTGTGCCCCAGCCGTAGTTGACGCCATAGGTGATCACCGGCCAGCCGTAGTTGTTTCCCGCTTGAATGATATTTATCTCATCACCGCCCTGTGGGCCATGCTCATGCGTCCACACCTCTCCTGTTCGAGGATGCAGTGTCATCCCCTGTGGGTTGCGGTGGCCATAGCTGTAGATCTCGGACTTGGCCCCCTTTATGCCCACGAAGGGATTGTCCTGCGGGATACGGCCATCATCATGCAGGCGGACCACGGAACCTGCATGATCATTTAGCTCTTGTGCGCGTGGTCGCTCACCCCGTTCGCCAAGGGTGATGTAGAGATAGCCCTCCTGATCAAATAGCAGGCGTGAGCCAAAATGCCGCCCACCACGACTCTTTCTTTCGACCCGAAAGATTCGCTCTACATCAATTAAGCGCATCCCCTTGAGGCGTCCACGTATGACCTCGGTACCCAGGCCACCTTTGCCTGCCGCACTGAAGGAGAGATAGATCCAGCCGTTCTTTTTATATTCTGGATGCAGCGCAATATCGAGCAGGCCTCCCTGTCCCTGTGCGCTAACCGGAGGTAAGCCTGTTATCGTCTGCGGGCGCAGTTTGCCGTTTTCGATAAGGCGCAGATTTCCCGGGCGTTCGCTAATGAGAATGCGGTTATTCGGTAAAAAGGCCATGGCCCAGGGGTGCTCCAGTCCCTCGGCGATGGTGGTGACTCTAAAGTCACTTTTCTCCTCTGCGAGCAGAGGGCCCGTGAATAGCTGAATCAGGAGAACAAAGGTGATGGCTGTGACTCTTTGCATAGTGTTCTCCTCTAATGAAGCTCCAGGGAAGGGAGCCTCTAATCTATTCCTGAACTCGCATCTCACGCCTAAAATATCCAGCTTCAGCGTTGCAATCCTTCGCAATAGCTCGCTATTACGTGCGGTTTGCGCCTTGAATCTGAATATTTTAGTCATAACCTGCTTCGTCCAAAATAAATCAGAGGCTCCCTAGGGCATTAACTGCATGTAGTCGCGATAGATACAGCGATCCATCACCACGGTCATCCCCGCCGCCGCGGCCTTCTCTGCGGCCTCCTCATTGATCACCCCGTCCTGCAACCAGATCGCCTTAATACCCAGTTCGATACAGGCATCGACGATGGGCATGACATGCTCGGAAGCACGAAATACATCGACCAGATCGGGCCTGTTTGGCAGGGCAAAGAGATCGGCATAGGCGGTTTCTCCCAGTACCTCCTCTACCGCCGGGCGCACCGGGATGATGCGGTAGCCAAAGCCCTGCATGGCTGCCGCCACGCGATGGCTGGGGCGGGTGGCCTTGGGCGAGAGACCGATCACGGCGATGCTCTTCACCTGTCGCAACAGCTCGCGCAAGGTATTGGGGTCAGGGTGGGTCATTTGAGTACTCATGCATCGTTTCCAGTTGGGTCATACTTGAACAGTAGTCCATTTTCAGCTCGACAATACGCCTGAGTTGCCGCTTCTCACCCGAAAATGGCTGCTTGCAGCAGATTCCGCTACACTACCCGCCCCCAAGAATTATCACTATAAATAAAGACTGGTCATGGATTCCCTGACACTGTTGCTGCTTACGCCATTTATCGGCGCCATTCTTATCGCACTGTTACCGGGCGACAATCCTGCGCTATTCCGTGGCGTAGCCATTGGTGCCTCGGCCCTGGCCGCGATTCTATCGTGGATTCTGCTGTGGCATTTCGACACCACCACCGCAGCGATGCAGCTTGTCGTGGAGGTGCCATGGAATCCGCGCCTGGGCACCAGCTTTGCCCTCGGCATCGACGGCATCTCCCTGCCGATGGTGCTGCTGGCGACCCTGCTCAGCGTCATCGCCATCCTTGCCTCCGCCTCCATCACGGAGAAGAGCAAAGGCTACTACGCCCTGCTGCTGCTGCTGGAGACGGCGATGCTCGGCGTCTTCATGGCGCTGGACTGGGTGCTGTTCTACGTCTTCTGGGAACTGACCCTGATCCCGCTGTTCTTCCTGATCAACGGCTGGGGCGGCAAGGGGCGGCAAACCGCCTCGCTCAACTTCGTGCTCTACACCATGGGTGGTTCGGTCTTCATGCTGCTGGCGCTGCTGCTGGTATTCGATGAGGTGGGTACTCACAGCTTTGCCTTCGCCGACATTCTCGCCGGGGCGCGCGGCCTGCCCGCCGAGACCCAGATACTGATCTTCCTCGGCTTCCTCGTCGGCTTCGGGGTGAAGATGCCGATTTTCCCGCTACACGGCTGGCTACCGCTGGCCCACGTCGAGGCGCCCTCGCCGGTCTCCATTCTGCTCTCCGGCATCCTGTTGAAGATGGGCTCCTACGGCCTGATCCGTGCCACCTCGATGCTGCCCGAGGCGGCGATGGCGATGCAGGGGCTGCTGCTGGCACTTGCCCTCATCGCCATCGTCTACGGCGGCCTGCTGGCGTGGCGCCAGAGTGACCTGAAGCGCATGATTGCCTACTCCTCGGTCAGTCACATGGGCGTGGTTTTGCTCGGCATCGCAACCCTCAACATCAACGGCCTCACCGGTGCGGTGATGCAGATGGTGGCCCACGGCCTGGTGGCGGCGGCACTGTTCCTGCTGATCGGCCTGCTCTACGAGCGCACCCACACCCGCGACATCAACGACTACAGTTCGCTGGTGCGCACCACCCCGCGCTTTGCCTTCTTCACCTCGCTCGCCTTTGTCGCCGCGGTCGGCATGCCCGGCACCGCTGGCTTCGTCGCCGAGCTGCACGCCCTGGTGGGCGGCTTCGAGCGCTGGGGCTGGCTGGTGATCGGACTGAGCTTCGGTGTCTTGATCAGCGCCGCCTATGCGGTGCGTACCGTCAGCCGCCTCTTCACCGGGCCGGTACGCCAACAGATGCACGGCACCACCGACCTGCAGCGCGGTGAGTTGCTGGCCGCCTCAGTGCTGACCCTGGGCTTTCTGCTCCTCGGCTTCATACCGGCACCGGCGCTGGAGTTGATGGGCGCCTCGGTGAGCCAGCTCGGTGCCCTCTTTACCGGTATGGGGGGCTAGCGGCATGAGCGAAAACCACTCCACTCCTACCGACATCCGCGAGGCGATGCGCCACGCCATCGAACACTTTGAGCACGTGCTACCGGCACAGGCGCCAATTCGCGACTTCGTCCACCACAACACCTTGCACGGTTTCCAGCACCTTGGCTTCCCCGAGGCCCTGAGCTCGGCACGCAAGGCCAACGGGGCCTACGGCTACCAGAGCGCCGACGACTATCGCCGCTACTACGCCGAGGGACGCATCGAGCGCCAGGACCTTGCCGCGGTGCTGGCCGAGGACGAGCGATTTGATGCCGAGTCTCCCCTGATCGAGGGCGAGGGCCTTAGCCTGAGCCAGGCCGACCTGATGATCGCCGCCATCACCAATCCGATCAAGGCGGTGACCAACTGCCAGCTCAACTGGCAGATTGAGGAGAGCGCGGCACTGGGCCGTTTTGCTGAGGGGGTTGCCTATGAGAGCCGCAAGCGCATCCTCGACCAGAACCGCAAGTCAGAATCCGAGAGCGTCGCCGCGCTATGGCAGGCAACACTGGAGCGCCTGGGTCTGCAACACTTCCTGCTCCACCCCGAGGAGTTGACCGACCTGAGTCCAGAGCTGGCCGAGTCGCTACTGGGGACAGAGGCACACGAGGTAGGCGGCGACGAACCACTTAGCCACACTCTGATGCGCAAGGCCGGCACCAAGCTGCTGGATGATCTGCTGGGACAGGTTGGTGAGGAGCTCACTCTGCGTGGGCTGATCAATCAGCTCACCGGCAACGACATCCTTGAGGAGATCCGCCCCGCACTGATCCGCCTGATGGGGGCCTACCTCGATCAGGGACTGGCCGCCTGGCACGGCGAGGATCGTAGCGTCGGCTTCTTCCAGTACTGGCGCAACAGCGCCGAGGACGAGATGGCGTGGCTGTTCGATGATTTGCCGGAATGGCATGACGAGCTGGAGATGCTGGCCGACGACTCCTTCGATGTGGTGATGGAAGAGCTGCAGCGCCTCGGCCTGCCCGAGGAGAAGTGGACCGCCTACATTGAGCGGCTGGCACTGGAGCTGCCCGGCTGGTCCGGCATGTTCCTGTGGCGTCACAACCATCCCGGCTACGAGGGGCTAAAACCCGACCAGGTCGAGATGATGGATTACCTGGCGGTGCGCCTGGTGCTGGAGCGCATCTATGCCCAGCGTATCTGCCGCAAGCTGTGGCGCATCGAGGCGAGCCTGGAGATGCTGCGCTGGTATTTCAGACGCCGCCGCTCCGAGCTGTTCGTGCGCTACACTCTGTTCAACCAGCGCCTGCCCGAGTACCTGGTCAACGCCGCCCAGCGCCTGAGCGAGGACTACACCGGCAGCGATGACTACCTCAGCTGGCAACTGCTGGCCAACAAGGTCTGGACCTGGAAACAGAGCCCCGCCTCCGACACCCTTAGCGGCCATACCGTATTGAAAAGCGGCTGGAGGCTGTTCCTGCTGGCCCAGCGCCTGGGGCTGGGTGGCAGCGAAGTCCTCGGGCTTGAGGATACGCAGCTCGATGCCCTGTTTGCCGCCCTCGACCTGGACGATGAGACTACCGGCTTTATCTGGCTGCAGGCCTACGAGCGCCACTACCACGAGCAGGTCTATAACGCCCTGACGCAGAACCACGGCCGCGGCCCCTGGGCCGAGCGTGGTGGCAGGGCGGGACGCCCTTCTGCACAAATCATCTTCTGCATGGATGATCGCGAAGAGTCGATCCGCCGCCACCTTGAGGAGCTCGATCCCGCGATCGAGACCCTGGGGGCCGCCGCCCACTTTAACGTCTTCCAGTTCTGGAAACCGCTCGATAGCGCAAAACCGATCACTCTCTGCCCGGTGGTCACGGTGCCGACCCATGAGACCCGTGAGATCCCTGCCAAGGGGCAGGAGGCCGCCGCCACCCTCAATAGCCGCCGCCGCGCACTGCGCCTGAGCATCAAGGAACGTCTGTTCCAGTCGACCCGGCTAAATCCCATCACCTCTCTGCCGATGATGGCACTGGCCGCACCGCTCAGTCTGGCGGTGCTGGCCGGTAAGGTTCTTGCCCCCTTCCGCACCGGTCGCCTGCTCGAGCAGCTGCGCCGCCGCTTCGATAAAGACGGGATTATCACCGATACCATCTTCACCGCAGCAAAACAGCGTAGTGATGCCACCCCCGATGATCCCCAGCTCGGCTTTAGCGACGTGGAACAGGCCGACCGCTGCGAGGCATTCCTGAAAAACAACGGCATGCTCAAGGACTTCTCACGCCTGGTGGTGATCATGGGTCATGGCTCAATGAGCCAGAACAACCCCCACCTGGCCGCCTACGACTGCGGTGCCTGTTCCGGTCGTCACAGTGGCGCCAATGCCCGCACCTTTGCCGCCTTTGCCAATCGCCCCGAGGTGCGCGCCATCCTGCGTGAGCGCGGCATCACCATCGAGGAGGACGCCTGGTTCCTCGGCGCCGAACACAACACCTGTGATGAGCAGATCCACTGGTACGACCTCGATAAGGTCCCCGAAACCCATCGCAAAGATCTCGAACAGTTGCAGTCGATTTTCGCCAAGGCAACACGTCAGTCCGCACACGAGCGTGCCCGCCGTTTTGCCTCGGCACCGGATACCGGGAAGCTCAGCCTGGAGAAGGCCTATAACCACAGCGTGGGACGCTCCACGGACTTTAGTCAGGCGCGCCCCGAGCTGGGCCATGCCACCAACGGTTTTGCCTTTATCGGACGTCGCTCCGCCACCCGCGGCGCCTTCTTCGACCGGCGCGTCTTCCTCATCTCCTACGACCCCAACATCGACGAAGACGGTAGCGTGATCGAGCGCCTGCTGCTGGCCAACGGCCCGGTGGGGGCCGGTATCAACCTGGAGTACTACTTCTCCACGGTGAACAACGAGGGCTACGGCTGCGGCTCCAAGGTGACCCACAATGTGAGCGGCATGCTGGGTGTGATGCACGGTGCCAGTGATGACCTGCGTACCGGCCTGCCGCGGCAGATGATCGAGATCCACGAGGCGATGCGCCTGCTGGTGGTGGTGGAGGCCAAGACCGAGCTGCTCACCGAGATCTACCTGCGCCAGCCGCCGCTGCAGGAGCTGATCGGTAACGGCTGGCTCATCGTCGCCGCCAAGGACCCCGACTCGTCCCGCATCGACCGCTTCATCCCCGACAAGGGATGGGTGCAGTGGGAGGGCGAGCTGAAAGACCTACCGCAGGTCAAATGCTCACCCGACTGGTATACCGGCCATCGACAGCCGCTGCCGATGAGCCTGATCAAACAGCAGGAGCTTGGCAATGCTTCTTAAACTTATCCCGCTGATCCCGGTCCTGCCGCTACTAGCCACATTGTGGATCGCCATTAGCTACGCCTTTGGCCCCAACCGCGGTGAGGTGGGCGAGAAGATGACCAGCCGCATCGCGCTGATGGCCTCTGGCCTGTCGCTGCTGATCATCCTCGCCATCGACATTATGTCGCTGCGCTATGGCGCAACACCGGGACAGGTAGTGCTGGGGCAGTGGCTGGCGGTGGGTGAGTACCAGGTCAACATCAGCTTTACCCTCGATGCCCTGGGTCTGATGATGACCACTCTGGTGGCGCTCATCGCCTTTCTCACCCTGCGCTTCTCGGTCAACTACATGCATCGCGAGGCAGGGTTCCAGCGCTTCTTTATGGTGATGTCGCTGTTCACCGCGGCGATGCTGCTGATCGTCAGCGCCGGTAATGCGCTGCTGATGTTTATCGGCTGGGAGCTGGCGGGGGTCAGCTCTTACCTGCTGATCGCCTACGTCTTCGAGCGCCCCACGGCCACCACCAACGCCACCCGCGCCTTTGTCACCAACCGCATCGGCGATGCCGGATTCATCCTCGCCCTGTTCCTGGCCATCAGCGGGCTCGGTGGTGTGGAGTGGCCCACCCTGCTGGGTGCCAATATCAGTGCCGGTGGCGAGATGGAAAGCCTGGGTGCCGCCATGCTGGCAGGGGCCTTCCTTATTGCCGCGTTGGCCAAGTCAGCGCAGTTCCCCTTCGCCGCCTGGATCGGACGTGCGTTGGAGGGGCCGACCCCCTCCTCGGCGATCTTCTACGGCTCGCTGATGGTACACGCCGGGGTCTACCTGTTGATTCGCCTGCAGCCACTGTTTGAGCAGGTGCCTGCGCTGTCGCCGCTACTGGTGATCTTCGGCCTCATCTCCGTGCTCTACGGCTGGCTCGGTGCCCAGGTACAGAGCGACGTGAAATCGGGACTGATGTTCGCCACCACCGCACAGGTGGGCCTGATGTTTATCGAGTGTGGTCTTGGCTGGTACGAGCTGGCCACCTGGCACCTGATGGCCCACGCCTCTTGGCGTGCACTGCAGTTCCTCAGCTCCCCGTCGATGTTGCAGCTGGTGGAACATCCCGCCAGACCGGTACCCGGCTGGCTGCGCCGCCGCCACTGGCTCTACAACGCCACCCTGCAGCGCTTCTGGCTCGATGAGCTTAGCGACAGCCTGCTGGTGCGTCCCACCCACGAGCTGGCACGCGAGGTAGAGCGCTTTGATGCCACGGTGGTCAACCGTATGGTCGGCCATGAGGGCAGTGGTTCTGTCACCGTCGCTGAGTCAAAGGGTGGCATCGGCACCGGTCGTGGCCTGGTCGGACGCGGCATGGAGTGGCTGGCCAGCCGCATGGAGTGGCTGGAGGAGAACCTTATCCTGCGCAGCGGCGGTGAGGGCCTTATCGGACTCATCGCCCGCATCGGCAAACAGGCGCAGCTCATAGAAAAGCTGCTGGAGCAGCCACGTTATCTGTGGCTAATGATCATGGCGACCTTCGTGGTCATCTTTTAGTCGAGTTCGAATTACTCACCAGGCGGCACGACAGAATACTTATATGATTTGGAAATTATCGGTTATGACTCACACACAATTTGATGTCTGTACCAAAGTTCAGCCTATCCCGGCCCTGGCTTGTTTCCGCACGCCTGAACTTGCTCTTCACTCAGGCTGTAGCTGCAACTACAGCCTTCGCTCCAGAGCTGCGTTCAGACGCACGGATCCTGCGCCAGCATCCGGGATCCTGATGAGCAATCCGAGCTAGGTAGTCACGATGGTAATGCAAGAGATCCCCTGGGCCACACAGATCGATTTTCCGATCCTGGCCGTGATGCAGCTGCTGCCTCTGGCGGCGGTGATCCTGCTGCTGCTGGTACGTAAAAACGAAAAGCTGTTATTCCCCATCGCCCTTGCCGCGGCAGTGGTGGAGCTGCTGCTTTCGGTCGAGCTCTATCAGGTGCTGGATCACAGCTCCACCGCCTTCCAGTTTGGCGAGAGCCTGCAGCTGTTTGGCCCGCTGGCCTACCACGCGGCAGTGGATGGGGTAAGTGTGCTGTTTGTGATGTTCACCGCGCTGCTCACCCTGCTGGTGGTGATCTATGGCGAGGTGCGTACCTTCCCGCCCAAGGGGCTCTTCCTGGTGACCGTCTTCGCGGTGGAGGCGGCACTGGTCTCCAGTGTGGTCAGCGTGGACCTGCTGTGGTTCGTGGTGGTGACCGCGCTGCAGTTGCTGCCGGTCAGCTACCTGCTGCACAAGTGGTCGACCTCACCGGCCAAGGACGTGGCGGTGGCACGCTTTATCCAGTTCATGGGCAGCGGCCTGTTGCTGTTGCTGGCCGGTGTGCTGATGCTGGGCTGGCAGTATGCCGACACCACGGGCGGACAGTGGAGTTTCGACTTCTTTGAGCTGGCCAGTCAGCCGATTGCGACGGGGACACAGAGCATCATCTTCTTCCTGCTGTTCTATGGTCTGGCCGTGCGTATCCCGCTGTTCCCGCTGCACGGATGGTTGCCCAGCGTGGCCGAGCACGGCTCGGTGGCCGTAGCGCCGGTATTCCTGATCGGCCTGAAGACCGGCATCTACGGCATCTTCCGTTTTGTGCTGCCGTTGCTGCCAGAGGCGGTACTACAGTGGCACCTCTATGTGATCGCCTTTGCCGTGGCCGGGGTCTTCTATGCGGCGCTGCTGGCACTCACCCAGGTCAACCTGCGCCGCCTGCTCGCCTTTGCCGTGATCAGCCACTCGGGGATCCTGGTGATCGGGCTGTTCAGCCTGAGCCACGCCGCCTTCCAGGGGGCGATGATCCTCTCGATCAACTTCGGACTGGCAGGTGCCGGTCTGCTGTTCATGACCGGCATGGTATTCCGCCGTACCCGCACCACGCTATTGCGCCAGCTCGGCGGACTGTTCGAGACCATTCCGCTCATCGGTATCACCTTCTTCCTCGCCGGCCTCTCCATCGTCGGCATGCCGGGCACCCCCGGCTTCGATGCGGCCCATCTCATCCTTGAGGCCTCGATGCACCGTTACGGCGCTGTGGTCACCATGGCCGCCGCACTGGGTAACGTGGTCGCCGCCGGCTTCCTGCTGTGGGCATTCCAGCGCGCCTTCCTCTCGGCAAGGCCAGAGGGAATGCGTGAGACTGAACCGGTCAACCATGCCGAAATATGGCTGGCGAGTATCGTTCTGGTCTGCCTGCTAGGGGCCGGCTTCTATTCCGAGCCGCTGCTGGAGCTGGTGGATATGTCACTGGTTAATCTGGGCGAGCTCTACGCTCACGCTCCCAACGTCCACTAAGAAGGAGACCGACGCGTGCCAGAGCAAGCATTCCCCTATATCAGCCTGATGATCCTCAGCCTGCCGCTGGCGGCAGTGCTGATCTGGCTGCTCGATGCCTCACGTGCACGCTGGGTCGCGCTGTGTGCCGCACTGTTTGACCTGCTGCTGGCACTCGGCCTGCTCAGTGCCTTCGACAGCAGTGTGGGTGGCTTTCAGTTTGTTGAGACGGCGAGCTGGATCCCCACACTCAACATCAATTACCAGATGGGCGTGGATGGCCTCTCGGTGCTGTTCCTGCCGCTGACCACGCTGCTGTTCCTCGGCGTCGTCGTCGTTTCGTGGAACAGTATTCGCAGCATGCCGCAGCTCTACTACATCCTGCTGCTGCTGCTGGAGACCGCCACCCTGGGGATCTTCACCTCACTGGATACCATCGTCTTCTTCCTGTTCTGGGAGATGTCACTGATCCCCAGCTACTTCCTCATCAGCCTGTGGGGGATCGGCCCCAATCGTCGCTTCGCCGCCACCAAGTACACTATGCACATGCTCATTGGCGGTGTGCCTCTGCTGTTCGGCTTCGTCCTGCTCGCGATCAATCAGGGCGACGCGGGCCTGGTGTTCAATTACCTCAGCCTGCTAGAAAATCCGCTTTCTGCCGAGCTGCAGGGGACCATCTTCCTGCTGATGCTGGCCGGCTTTGCGGTGAAAACACCGGTTTTCCCGCTACACACCTGGCTACCGACGGTGGCAATGGAGGGGCCGGTCGGCCTCACCGCGATCCTGTTGGGAATCAAGCTCGGCGCCTACGGTCTGCTGCGTTTCGCCATCCCGCTGGCACCCGATGCGGCGCAGGAGTTCCACTGGCTGCTCGCCGGGCTCGGTGTTATCGGTATCCTCTATGGTGCACTGATGGCGGTGGCACAGACCAACCTGCGGCGCATGCTCGCCTTCTCCAGTATCAGTCACGTTGGTCTGGTACTGCTGGGACTCGCCTCGTTCAATATCGAGGGAATTCAGGGCGCACTGTTCGCCCTGCTCAACTTCACCGTTGTCAGTGGGGGTCTGGTGCTGCTCACCGCCATGCTACACCACCGCATCGGTTCCAATGAGGTGCTTAATCTTGGTGGTGTCGCCACCTCGATGCCGCTGCTTGCGGCCTTCTTCTTCCTGTTCGGGCTGGCCAGTCTGGGTATTCCCGGAACCAACGGTTTTCCCGCTGAATTTCTTATCATTCTTAGCGCACTTAAGACGCATACCGGTGCGGGTCTTGCAGCCCTGTTCGGTATTGTTCTCAGTGCAGGTTATCTGCTGGCCTACTACCGTCGTGCCTTTTACGGGCCAGTGAAAAGTTCAGTCGTTGCCGAGGCCATGGATCTACGCGGACGCGAACTGTTGCTGGTTACCGTCTTCGCCCTGATCATCCTGATTACCGGCCTCTATCCCAGTGCGGTGCTTGATATTACCCGAACCGCCGCAGAGGCGTGGGTGGAGAGTGTCGGGCATTAATTATGGTTGTTCATAAAAAAAGGCCGGTTAACCGGCCTTTTTTTTGGCAGCCCTGTGGCATCAACCCAGGTACTTCTCCAGATCGCTGGAGCCACCAACATGGTCACCATTAATAAATACCTGAGGTACCATTTCACTGGCGGTAATGGCGCGCAGGGAGCGCAGGCTGGCATCGCGCCCAAGTACGATCTCCTCGTAAGGCATGTCCTTCTCACTTAACAGCAACTTGGCCTTGGCGCAGAAGGGGCAGCCGGGTTTGGTGATGAGGGTTACCGAGGCGGGTGCCTTTGCATCAGGGTTGATGTGACGCAGCATGGTATCGGCATCGGAGACCTCGAAGGGGTCGCCCTCGATCTCGGGCTCGATGAACTGCTTTTCTACCACCCCATCCTTTACCAGCATTGAGTAGCGCCAGGAGCGCTTGCCGAAGCCCAGATGTGCCTTGTCGACCAGCATACCCATGCCTTCGGTAAACTCACCGTTGCCATCGGGGATAAGGGTGACGTTCTCTGCCTCCTGATCATCCATCCAGGCGTTCATTACAAAGGCGTCGTTGACCGACATGCAGACGATCTCGTCCACGCCGTTCTCCTTCAGTACACCGGCCAGTTCGTTGTAGCGCGGCAGGTGGCTGGAGGAGCAGGTGGGGGTGAAGGCGCCAGGCAGTGAGAATACTGCTACGGTCTTGCCCTTGAATAGGTCATCGCTCGTTAAATCCGCCCAGCCATTGTCCTGACGGGTCTTAAAGGTAACGCTCGGTACTTTTTGTCCTTCTCTATTCTCTAACATGGTAAAGCTCCTGTCGTGTGATGGTCGTTGTGTTGAATTTCCGTGAATTATGGCGACAGTTCTCATATAGATAAAATCGTTTATTTCAATTATATTGATAGATACAACCTATTAATAAGGCGTGACTGGTTGTGAAGCTTCGCGATCTGGAATATCTGGTAGCACTGGATGAGGAAGGCCACTTTGCGCGTGCGGCAGAACGCTGTTTTGTTAGTCAGCCGACCCTCAGTGGCCAGCTGAAGAAACTGGAGCAGGAGCTGGGAGTGCTACTGGTTGAGCGCACTAGCCGTCAGGTGGTGATGACCGAGGTGGGTCGGGCAATAGCGGTGCAGGCGCGAAAGGTGCTGGCCGAGTCACGGCAGATCAAGGGTATCGCCGAGAGCTTTCAGGACCCGATGGCCGGTGCACTGCAGCTTGGGCTGATCCCCACTGTTGCCCCCTATCTGTTGCCGCTGATCATGCCGCGGTTAAAAAAGGCCTACCCCAATCTCAAACTGTGGCTGCACGAGCAACAGACCCATGTCTTGATGGAGCGGCTGCGACGGGCTGAGCTGGATCTACTGATCCTGGCGCTACCGGTACCGAGCCATGACTTTGAGGAGGTGGACCTGTTTCGTGAACCGTTTCAAATGGCGGTACCCAGAACGGATGCACTGGCAAAGCGTGATCATGCACAGCTGTCAGACCTGAATGAGCGCGAGGTGATGCTGCTGGAGGAGGGACATTGTTTGCGTGAACACGCGCTTGATGTCTGCTTCAGTGCCGGGGCCAGTGAGTACGGGGCCTTTCATGCCACCAGCCTTGAGACCCTGCGCCACATGGTCGGTGAGGGGATGGGCATCACCCTGATGCCGCAACTGGCAGTCCCCCGGCGCACCAGCAAAAGTGATGAGGTCTGTTATCTGCCCTTTGAGCACCCGGCACCCAGTCGCCGTATTGGCATGCTTTATCGTAAGGGGAGTTATCGTGCCGAGACCTTTGCCAGGATCGGGGATGAGGTGAAAGTGGTCGTTGCCGAGCTACCTCATTGAGGTGATAAGTGCTGTAGATTCATGGCGTTGCCTCATATGCTGTGAGAAGATGGTTGTAACGTAAATGTAGTGAGAGAAGCGGCAAATAGCATGGAACTTCATTTCACCAAGATGCACGGCCTGGGTAATGATTTTGTCGTCATCGATGCGATCAACAACCCTATTACCTTTGTCGACAGTCAGGTACGTACCCTGGCTGATCGCCGTTTCGGCATTGGTTGCGATCAACTGCTGCTGGTAGAGCACTCCCACTCCATGGGTGTTGACTTCCGTTACCGCATATTTAATGCCGATGGTTCTGAGGTACAACAGTGTGGCAACGGTGCGCGCTGTTTTGCCCGCTTCGTTCGTGACAAGGGGCTTACCGAAAAGGATGAGATTGTTGTTGAGACCGCCTCTGGCGTTATCACCCTCTATATCGAGGATGACGGTATGGTGCGGGTCAATATGGGGGTCCCAGATTTTTCCCCTGAAAGCCTGCCGTTCAACACGCAGGCCGAAAACCTGGTGTATGAGCTGGAGTTGGGGGGGGATGTATTGCCCGTTGGTGTGGTCTCCTTGGGTAACCCCCATGTGGTGATGGAGGTTGCGGATATTGAGCAGGCCCCGGTGGATAGTCTGGGGCCGCAGCTCGAGTCGCACCCGCTGTTTCCCGAGCGGGTGAATGTCGGTTTTATGCAGGTAATGAGCAAGGGGTATATTCGTCTGCGGGTCTATGAGCGCGGTGCCGCCGAGACCCTGGCCTGTGGCACGGGTGCCTGTGCGGCGATGGCGATAGGCCACCGCTGGGGACTGCTGACCGATGAGGTAACGGTGAGCCTGCCAGGTGGTGAGTTACGCATTCGCTGGGCGGGTGAGGGTGAGGAGCTGTGGATGACCGGTCCGGTGAGCACGGTCTTTGAGGGGACGATAAATATATGAGTGAACAGAAAGATCAGGCAAGCGAGGGTTTGAGTGAAAGTGCAGTAGCAGAGTATCTGCGACTCAACCCCGACTTCTTTAATCACCACGAGAAGCTGCTGCTGCAGTTGAGCCTCCCGCATCCACAAAATGGTCGGGCGATCTCGCTGGTAGAGCGTCAGGTGGGGATTATGCGCGAGCAGAAACAGCAGCTTCGTGATCAGTTGCATCAGCTCACCCTGGCGGCCCGCACCAATGAGCAGCTAATGGGGCGCTTTCAGCAAATGATCCTCAAGCTTATCGACAGTGACGGTCTTGATGATGCAGTCAGTTACATTCGTGATGCCCTGCGTGAAGACTTTCATGCCGACAGGGTGGAGTTACTGTTGTTCGACTGCGAGGGGCAGGAGAATAGCATCGCTCGCGATGACGATCGCCTCAAACCCTTCGCCCGTATCCTTGAGGGGCGAAATACGGTGTGTGGTCACCTGCGCCCGGAGCAGATGGAGCTGTTGTTTGGTAACGACAGCCTTGATATTGCCTCGGCGGTGGTGATTCCGCTATGTGATGACAATGGTGCATCCTGCCTCGGTATGCTGGGTATTGGCAGCATCGATGCCAACCGCTATCACGCGGAGATGGGGACGATGTTCGTCAACCATCTGGGTGCGGTGATGAACCGCATCTTCCGCTCCCACCTGGAGGCGTAGTGTGCCGCACCATGATTAGAGGTACATTCAGAGTTCCCCGAAAGTGCCAGGACAAGGCGCAGTGCGCAAGCAATGACATGCCCTTGTTAAGTACTGCAACGCAGTCATGGGGCTTTCGGGGGATTCCCTTCGGGCGAGTCGCTGCATGTGTCTCTAATCATGGTACGGTGCACTAGTGAAGGCGGCGGCAGAGCAGTGGTTGGAGCGCTACTTTAACCATCTGCAGCACGAGCGTCGTCTCTCCCCACATACCCTGAGTAACTATCGCCGCGATCTTACCCGTCTGGGCGAGTATTGCGACAGTGTTGATATTGGCAACTGGTCTGAGCTTGGCTCCACCATGGTGCGCAGCTATGTCGCCTGGCGCCACCGCAAAGGGGCGGGCGGCCGCACCCTGCAACGAGAACTCTCGGCACTGCGCAGCCTGTTCAATTTTCTGCTGCGCGAGGGGGTAGTTAGCAATAACCCCGGCATCGATATCCCTGCACCAAAGAGCGAGAAAAAGCTGCCCAATGCCCTCGATGTAGACCAGACCACTCACCTGGTAGAGATCGAAGGGGAAGGACCACTGGTGTTGCGTGACCGTGCACTGATGGAGATTATCTACTCCTCTGGGCTGCGACTTGCCGAGGTGGTGGCGCTGGATATCGACAGTATTGACCGCCACGATGCCACGGTGCGGGTAGTGGGCAAGGGGAGCAAGGCACGAGTGGTGCCGGTGGGCAGTGAGGCCCTGAAGGCGCTGCAGCGCTGGCTCAAGGTTCGGGGTCAGCTGACCTCGCTGGAGGAGCGGGCGCTGTTCGTCAGCCAGCGCGGTAACCGCATCTCGCCACGCAACGTACAGCAGCGTATGCGCCAGTGGGGCATCAAACAGGGGGTCGATGCACGGGTTCATCCGCACATGCTGCGTCACTCCTTCGCCAGCCATATCCTTGAGTCCAGTGGTGATCTGCGTGCAGTACAGGAGTTACTGGGACATGCCGATATCGCCACCACCCAGACATACACCCATCTGGATTTCCAGCATCTGGCCAAGGTCTATGATGCGGCCCATCCCCGGGCCAGAAAGCGACGGGATGATTGAGTTTCCGAGTACAACCACAGACATCAAGTTAATCTAAACAAAAGAGTAGGCCTCTGATGGACTTTTCTCATCTCGGGGCCTTTCTTTTTCAATAGTTGGTCTCCATCTAATTTTATATAGGTTCTGAACACAGCTATAAGCGTGGAGACTAGATGGAGAAGCAGCGACATTATCCTGTTGAAATGATCCTGCACCGCAAGCAGCGGATGCTGGAGCTGCTGTTCGATGACGATGCCCGCTTCAAGCTGCCCTGCGAGTATCTGCGAGTCTACTCCCCCTCAGCCCTGGTGCAGGGACACCACCATGTGGGTGCCGTTTTACAGCTAGGCAAAGAGGATGTGAATATCACCGAGATGAAGCAGATAGGCCACTATGCGGTGAAGATATTCTTTGATGACAAGCACAAAAGCGGCCTCTTTACCTGGAACTACCTTTACGATCTGGGAGAGAATTATGAAGCTCGGTGGGAAGACTATTTAGACCGTCTTCAGCTGGCCGGACATCAACGAAAAGAAGCCTCTTAACTAGAGCGAATTGAGAAAGAGAAATCGTGTTAACAGAATCAGATGATGTGAATAACACAGTTGTCAGTATCGGTATGTATGAGCGTCACCTGCAACGTAAGGATGGCAATCCCCTCTATGGCATTCCTGTCGTAGATTACAGTGCTGAAGAGCTGTTACAGGCACGACAGCGCGATACCCAGGAACTACACGATTTCCACAAGGAGATGCAAACGGTAATTCAGCAGGCAATCGAGCTGGATGCCAATGTGGAGAGTGAGGTGATCCTTGAGTTGCGGGGTAAACTCGATCAGCTATATGGCCGTTGCAGTAGCTTTGGCAGCAACTGCGATGAGCATAAACAGAACATTCGCAAACTTATCGATCTGGTAATGAAGGCCGTATGGCAGGCTGCAGGAGATGACCCTCAGGCGCGGATGGAATTAGAGCAGGAGGAGATGGCGCGCCAGCAACATTTTCGTCTGCTGGAGTACCCGCTGCTCGCAGACCTGATGCGTCCCGATACCCCTATCGGCAGCGATGAACTTATCCCCACCATGCTAGATGTCTCCAGCGATGAGCTGGAGGCGGCATTGTGGGTGTTTGATGCTGAACAGTTGCAACAGATATGTAGTGAGACCGACACGCTGTTACAACAGCGAAAGGCCGAAGGTTATGAACTAAAAGAGGCATGGGGAAAATTGCAGCTTATGCGGGAGCACCTTAACGATTAATCGTTAGTGTTAGGTGTAGTAATTCAACCTTTTATCGCCATGCGACATCGACCCTGCACCCTGTCTCGGAATCACCTTATTGTAGGAGCGCTTCCAGCGCGATTCCATAAAGCATCGTGGCAAAGCCACTCCCGCATTAGTGCATCATGCCGCCGGATTACCGCGCCGTTTATGACAATCGTGGAGGGGGGCGAAGCTGTAGGAGCGCTTCTAGCGCGATTTCATGGAAGGGTAATGTGCATCTGTCCGATTAAGTTCTGATTTTTACACTTTAGGCCCGCGAGCTTTAACCGCGTAAATTTACTGACCAGTTTATTTTTCGCGCACAAATCGACCTACAACCACCTCGTCTTTAATCAATTCGGCTACCTTATTATCAGCTCCGACACGCA
The DNA here is from genome assembly GCA_039714395.1 of Pseudomonadota bacterium. Taxonomy (GTDB): domain Bacteria; phylum Pseudomonadota; class Gammaproteobacteria; order Thiohalomonadales; family Thiohalomonadaceae; genus JAPHSX01. Next base: position 51,358 of record JBDLJH010000009.1, read on the forward strand.
GTTGGTAGCTCTCCTCGATATCGGTGTTGGCAGCCTGCACGCAGGTCATTACAATAGTCTGGGCATCCACCCCACGCCAGAAGCAGCGGCGTATTGCCCCGTTGCCATCCTCGGTAATAAAGGGTGTTTCGCCAAAGATATCGGTTCTGCCTTCATAACCCACTTCAAGTTTGACAAACTCCTTGACGAAATTAGGCCTATTTTCATTAGTGCTCTGCCAGTTCCCAGCCCCAGGGTGGCCACTGCATGCCGCGAGGAAATAGGTGAGGGCGAGTAGGCTAAGCAGGCGCATCGTATTCATTGGTCGGGGTCTTCCTGAGAGAGAGCTAATGGATTGAGGATAAGTGTACCATCTGAGCCCTTGTCATCTTGTAAATGATTTCCCCCCATATTAGCCTGTGCCAAAATAAAACTCGTGAACGGTATGGAGGTTCGGTATGGCAACGGTAGCGGATTTGAATCAACGCTTCGGTATTTATGGTGTCGTCTCTTTTAGCGAACAGCCAAACGGTTTTGTCGTAGCAGAGGTGAGCAACGACCATGCAAGCGCCACTATTGCCATGCAGGGTGCGCACCTGATGACCTACCAGCCTAATGGGGATGAGCCACTCATCTGGATGAGTCCAGAGGCGAAGCTGGCAGCGGGTAAATCGATTCGTGGCGGAGTGCCTGTCTGCTGGCCCTGGTTCGGCCCACACCAGAGCAATAATAAACTTCCCGCCCACGGTTTTGCCCGCACCGTAGCGTGGCGCCTGAATCAGGTACACAGCTTGCCCAATGGCGAGACCCGCCTGGAGTTCGAACTTATCCAGACTCAAATCACCCGCACACAGTGGCCACATGACTGTGCCGTGCGCAACATCATTACCATTGGTAAGACACTGCGGCATGAACTGGTCACCACTAACTATGGTGCAGAACCAATGGTTGTCGGTGAAGCACTGCACACCTATTTTCGCGTAGGAGACCTGCGCAAGGTAACGGTGAACAGCCTGGAGGGGTGTGAATACCTGGACAAGGTAAACGACTTTAAGCGTACGACCCAGCGCGGGCCTCTGGGCTTCAGCGCAGAGGTGGATCGCATCTACCTCAACACGCCTGCTCAGTGTGAGATCCGCGACCCGCAAATGAAACGACGTATTGTCATTCGCAGCAGTGGCAGCCGTTCAACTGTGGTGTGGAACCCCTGGGTGGAGAAGGCCGCACAGATGGGTGATTTGGGGCCTGACGGTTATCTGAATATGCTCTGTGTCGAGACCGCTAATGCTGTCGAAGACACGGTGACAATTTCCGCCGGGGGTCAGCATAGAATGGTGGCACAGTACGCGATTGAGGCGTTGTAGATAATAGTTACTGGAGTGTTGGTTTAGGTATAAAAGCCAGGACTTGATCGGACAGATGCACATTACCCTTCCATGAAATCGCGCTAGAAGCGCTCCTACAGCTTCGCCCCTCTCCCTGATTGTTATAAACGGCGTGGTAATCCGGCGGCATGATGCACTACTGTGGGAGCGGCTCTGCCGCGATGATTTATGAAGTCGCGCCGGAAGCGCTCCTACAACAAGGTAATTTTGAGACCGGGTATAGCTTCGATGTTGCAAGGCGATAAAAGATTGAATACACTTATCAATTAGGCTCTACTCTTTTTCAGCCCACTCACGGATTTTACGCTTCAGTTTTTTCTCAACTTTTTCACCAATTTCTTCCCACTCTTCACCACTATCTGCCTGCTCTTCGTCTTCTGCCCACGCCTTTAACTTACGCATCACTTTTATTTCAACTTTATTACTTATCTCATCCCACTCTTTGTCATGTTTTTTGTCTGCGGCAGATTTACAGCTCATGTGAGAGCCTCCACCCCAGATGCTGATTACGCCAAGCAGGAACCCGAAATCGTACCAGCCACCAGTATTGTCTATTTCATACACCGCAACACTGTCATTAAATATGTGGATAATCATGCTTATAACTGAAATGACACCGTGCCAAAGGCCGTACCAGAACCCGGCCTCGTTTTCTGGTGTGAATTGAGCGTCACCTGCGGCACAGGAAGCTAGCAGGAGCAGAATAGGGATTAAAATGTGAAGCTTGAATGATAGAAAGTTTTGTAAATTCATGGTCGACTCCATCTGACAACTAATCAGCTTAATATTAGACTAAACTAGTCTCCGGCGCTTAATTATGCACTGCTGGCCGAGTTGTTGGTGGTATTAGCGCGATACCGCTCAAAAAGCAGATGAAAAAACGGAATAACGAAAAAGACACCCCATCCTAATGAATTAAAGGATGACGGATTTAGTTCGGTTGTGATTGAAGAGTGGATGAATGAGGTTATAGATAAAACAGCTAGCGCACCTGCTATAATCCACCAGAATGTTGGTAATGTAGATAATTTATCCCGGCCATAGAAAACGAAGGCAATTATTAAGCGCCAGCCTGAGGCCAGACCTGCCATGATTACAATGCTCACCATTACTGTAATAACAGGTGATTCAAATGGGTCGTTGCCTAAAAAATATAATTCCGCTGGTATTACTTGAAATATATATAGATATGTCAGCGGCAGGCAAAGCACTACCGCTTGAACAAGTAATATTATGCGGCTTACCTTATTTCTCATAAGCGCTAACATCGAGTGAAGAGGATATGAACTAGCATTACTTTAATGCGTCCGGGTTGAACATGTTGTTGGCTGTGTTGTCTTTATATTCCGTAATACGCCAATAAAAATAACCGCCAGCAAAGGAGCCAAAAATCGGACTAATGATTACACCAATATCTGACGCCTCCAGTAATGTACTTATTTGTAAGCCAGAAATTGATAAAATTAATTCAATAACCAGCGCCGCAAATAATAATGACCAATAGACCTTCTTTTTGTTTTTTCTTCTACGCCCTGCCATTGCGGAAGGCACAAGCCAGACCAAGCTCCATGAAAAAACAACCAATATTATAAATATAATCCCTTTCATATATTTTTCACTATTTACAATTTCATTAAGGGTGGCGGGGATGCCGGCCATGAGACGATAAGCAAGTCACAGTTTTCCGCCCAGGCTTAGGTGGAGCTGGCCCAATGCCAGGAATGTCACAATGAACCATACAATTGCGAGCGCAACAGCTATAAAGAATCCGCGACCTGTAGAGCCCCTGTCAACGACCGAACACCTGATATTAACGGCAAGAAACAAACCCGTTACCAGAAGTATGTACGCAAAATCGAAAGGCTTGTAGAGTAATACATCAAGCCCATCGCCTGGAACATGTCCCGGTGTTGCCGATAGGTATTCAACCAATAGAGGGGCACTTAATGCCCCTATGGCTAGAATTCCATTTTGTAACGTTCTGTTCATTTTACGTTCGGCACAACCTTTTGATTTCTGAGGTTAAATATGAAAAATGACCGTAAATATCAACATCTGCATCATAGAACTTTTGATCTTTGTCGATGCTGTCTGAAGCATCGACAAGTAATTGCTCGGTTTCCCTTGAGATAATATCGCGCCGTGTTTTGAGCAGCAAAACAATTAAATGCAAGAACGATGATGCCCCATCAGAGTCGCCTTTGGCCCGCTCTGAAATAATGTATTTTGCAAGCGCTGGTGCATAGAAATTGAATGGAATGAAAGGCATCGATTGGAGATCCTCCTGGTAGTACAGCGCATGATCCTGAAACAAACTCTCTGCTTCATCAAAGGATTTCCCAAAGAACTGCTTAAATGCCCACTCAGTATCAAGATCATTTTCGTCGATGTCACCCCAATCGATACGGCTCGGTATTTCCATATCAACGTTTGAAGTAACTTGTCCGCGAAAGCAGAGTGTAGTGAGGCGAAACACCGCATTTGGCGGTCAACTGGAGTGCCGTGTTAGCTGCTAATGCTTTGTGCACGATCGAGCACCCAGCAACGTTGATTGTTTGTGAAGCCAATGTGTTCGTAATATGAATTGGCTCCTGGAGCAGCAATTAATATGAGTTTACATTTTGGGCCTAATTGCTCTTGAGTGATTTCTTGTAGCCTTTTACCAATACCACTGTTTTGATGTGTTTTATCAATGGCAAGATCAGAAAGATAGCAGGCATAATGGAAGTCAGTCATTGAGCGCGCAATGCCTATTAGTTTATCTCCGTTCCAAGCAGAAACTATTAAATTGCTATTGTTTACCATGCCTTCCATACACTCATAGTCTTCGACGGGCCTACGTTCCCCAAGGGTTGAGTCACGTAACAACTCGATGAATTGAGATGCTGTTACTGGAGTGTTTATTATATATTCAATGGTCATAATTCTTTTGAGTAGCATTGAAGCTGTGCGGCGTAAACGAAGCGCAGCGTGGTTTGCGTCTGAACGAGCGCGTTGTTAAGGCAGAGTGCAACTCTCTCGGTTGGATCTCAATATCTGATTTGGAACACCCACCACTTAGGTCTCTCAGTATATCCCAGGAATCAACCGATAGCGCACGCGTTGTGCATAGTCTCGATAGCCCGGCAACTCTTCCTGTAAAGTCTGATCCTCAAGTACGGTTCTAATCACCGAGATGACTGATGCCACCGCCGCAGGAATCAGTGTCCATACCGAGCTCAGAGCAAGAACAATGCCGAACAGTGGAAGAATATTTCCGGCATAACCCGGATGCCGCACAAACCGGTACGGACCGGTATCACACACCACATGCCCTCGATCCGTCTGAATACGTACTACACCGGAGAAGAAGCGGTTCTCTGCCAATGCCCATGCGGCGAAGGCGTAACCGAACGTGATAAAAATGAATCCTACCACGCTGAGCCATAGAGGAAATTCGGGGGACCAGTTATAGCGATGGTCCAGCCCTGCCACAATGACCACAGGAAACACGAGACTCACCGCCATCAGTGGAGCAAGTACTTTGTCCCAGGCCTTTGCATTATGAAAACTTTCTTTATTTTGTCTTTCAGCCGTTATACCGGGATGTCGCTGTTCGGCCCACATGCGCCCCCCTATACCAGCGGCTAAGATCAGTAGGGAATAGAGCCATGCCTGCCACCAATCGAGGTCACTACCGCATATAAATAAAATCAGCGGAATAAGGAGATACGCCACAACTAATCTGATCCATTGGCGAGGGGATACTGTTTGAGCTGCCTCTTCACTAACCGACTTCGCTGACATGTCATTCCCCAAAATAAAACGGATTTTGAGTGTGTGCTTTACTAACACTGACACTTTGAGCAGTAATAACTACTCCGCTGCCCCTGCACAATCTGTTTAATCGCTGTGTTACAAACATGGCACGGTTCTCCCTCTCGGCCATAAACATTAAGCTGCTGCGCAAAGTAGCCTGGTTTGCCATCGCCACCAACAAAGTCGCGCAGGGTGGTGCCGCCCTGTTCGATGGCGGCGGTGAGTACCTGTTTGATGGCGACGGTGAGTTTTTCGTAACGCGCCTTGCTTACCTTGTTGGCGCTATGTTTCGGGTTGATGCCGGCGAGGAATAGCGCCTCGCTGGCGTAAATATTGCCGACGCCAACGACCACCTTCCCGTCCATAATGAACTGTTTGATGCTGCTCTTGCGCCGACGTGAAAGTTGGTAGAGGAGTTCGGTGTTAAAGCTATCGCTGAGCGGTTCGGGCCCCAGGTGGGCGAGCAGTTCGTGTTGCTGTGGCTCGTCTTTTGTCCACAGCACGGCCCCGAAGCGACGCGGGTCGGTGAGGCGCAGTGCCTTGCCGTGGCTAAAGGCAATATCGATGTGATCGTGTTTCTCCGCGGGTGTATTTACCTTGATGATGCGCAGGCTGCCCGACATACCCAGGTGCAGGATCAGGGTGCCGTGGTTGAAGCTGAGTAGCAGGTACTTGGCACGGCGTGTGACAGAATTAATTTTGTGGCCGAGCAGTTTTTTCTTCAGTCCGCGTGGTATCGGCCAGCGTAGCTGATGGTGGCGCACGATGACGTCGCTGACCTTTTTACCCTCAATGTGTGGCGCGATGCCACGACGGGTGGTTTCGACCTCGGGGAGTTCCGGCATTAGTGGTCGTGCTGGCGGTCAGTTTCGTCGGTGGGATCAGGTTCCCCGGCGCTCTCTTCTGCCTCCTCTTCCATACTCGGCAGTTGCAACAATTGCCCGGCGCTGGAGGCGTTGAGGTGGTACTGAATGCCCAGCTCGGGACGGGCGAGGATGAGGTCAGGCTCACGTGAGGTGAGCAGCAGTTGCTGTGGCTGTTCTTTGCCGCTGAGCTTTATGCTGATCTTCTCCCCGGGTTGCTCGTCATAGGGTTTGATCTCCAGTGCCGAGGCGAGCTTCCACTGGTCGAGTAGCCTGGTGACCTGATCGGCGGAGACGGATTCCGGCTGCGGTTGCAGCTGCCAGCGATCTTTGTGCCAGCTCAGGCTCAGTCCCGGTAGTTCTAGCCCATCGATGCTGCCCCCCTCATCCAGCAGTTGCTTGCGCAGGAAGGTGGGGAAGCTGCCGATGAGGTGGTAGTAGAGGGTGTCACTAATGAGGTGTACCTGCCGATTTACCATGACGTAGCGGCGCTGATCCAGTGGGGTGCTGCCGCCAAAGGCGATGGTGATGTTGCCGTTGAGGGTGAGGGTGACCTGGGGTTGTGCCAGTTTGTAGGCGCTGAGTTTGTCGGGCTCGGCAGTAAAGCTGCTGAGACTCTTGATGGTGGTGATGCGCAGTAGCGAGTCGATACGGTATTGATCGGCGGCGTGGGGAATGGGCTGTGCCATCTGCCAGTTGCCGTCTGCCTGACGTAGCAGTTCGATATCTTGTTGGCCGTCGCGCTGGATGGCGATCTGTTTTACCGCGGCTTTATCGAGTTGCAGCAGGGTGGGGAGCTCGGGTGGCTTTTCGATACCCGGTTCGTAGACCACCAGAAGAACCAGTACGCCGATAAAAGCCAGCAGGCCAAGGTTGAGCAGGTTGCGTTTACTCATAATTCAGTTTTGAACCTTTACGCTTCGACAGCCCCAGAAAAAAGACTGACAACAAATATACTTTTCGACGACTGACGTCACCTCTTCCGCCGTTTCCACCAGATGGCGACACCGCTGCCGATGAGCAGGCCCGGGATCACCAGTAGGAAGCTGAAGCCGATGAGCATCGACAGGGTTGGGGTGATCACCAGCAGGGTGTCGGGTGAGATGCGCGGGGCGATGGTGATATGGCTGTCGTCGTGGCTTAGCCAGTTGAGCAGGCGGTTGCCCAGCTCCTGGTTGGCGCCGTTGCCCAGATAGCTGTTGGAGAGAAAGTCACCGTCGCCCATTACCGCGATGCGTTGAAGTTTTGTCTCTTCGCCCTCGCCTTCGCCCAGTTTGCGCTCCAGCAGCATGCCGATGGTGAGTGGGCCAGAGCGCTCTACGCCCTGCTCGTAGCCGATGCTCCCCTCCAGCTTGTCCAGCTCGGCCCAGCTGCGCGGCAGGGTGTTGAGTAGCGGTAGTGCCTGCCACCCCTTCTCATCGGCCACCTCAATGGCGTGTGCCTTGGGGAACAGGGTGAGGGTGGTCAGTTCTTCGCTGATCGGGTGGGCCGGGTATTCGGGCACCACCACGAAGGCAGGGTGCTCTATGCCCAGCATCTGCCCGGTGGGGTCAACGATGGTGCCGGGTAGGAAGTTGAGCCCAAGTTGGTCGGCCAGTGCACTGGTGCCGTTCTCCTCCTGCGGGTCGGATAGCCACAGCAGGTTGCCGCCGTTGTTAATGTACTCCTGGATCAGTTGCAGTTCGCCCGGCAGCAGTGCCACCTGTGGATTGGCGATCACAAGTACTGCGCTGTCGTCGGGGATAGATGGTTCGACGCTAAGGTTGATGGCAGCAAAGTGGAAGCCCTGCTCGGTGAGGGCACGGCCCCATTGGCCGAGGTCGTGGTTGGCCTGGCCGTCGAACTTGCGCTCGCCGTGGCCACTGAGGAACAGCACGCGACGCTCGCCGCTACGCATCATCCGCTGCAGGGCGTTGGTAAGTGCCTGCTCACCAATTGCCTTGAGGTTCTCGCGGCGACCGCCATACTCCAGCAGCAGTTCACCATCGAGGGTGATCCCCTCGGCGCGTACCCGCTCCGGCTCCAGGTCCGGGTTGACGAAGTTGAGGGTAATGTCAGGCTTGATGCGCTGGTAGCGAGTCACCAGCCCCTTGGTACGTTTGCGCAGGCCGGAGAGATCGTCTTCACGGGTGAATGAGGTGAGGGTGACCGGGCCCTTGAGCTGTTGTAGCAGCGTGGTACTTGCCTCGGAGAGGGTGTGGCGGCTGTTGGCGGTCCAGTCGGACTCATGATTGTAGCGGGTGCTAAGCCAGCCAAGCAGACCGATCACGGTGAGAAACAGCACCACGAAGGCCCAGGTTTGCAGGCGTAGCTGGCGGCGGGATTTTGTACTGACTTCCATCGGGTATCGCTTCCGTTATTAGTTTTGCAGGCGATCAGCATCCAGGCGGCGGATGCTCAGAACCAGAAAGGTGAGGATGAACAGCAGGTAGTAGATCACGTCGCTGCTGTTAAACAGGCCTTTGAGTAGCGCCTCGTAGTGGCTCTGCAACGAGAGGTAGGCGAGCACACTCTGCCCGGCGCCTTCTCCGGCCCAGTTGATGATCCACAGTAGTAGTAGCAGGCCGAAACTGGTCACCGCCGCCACCGTTGGTTGTGCGGTGAGGGTGGACATAAAGAGCCCGGCTGCGGCGAAGGCGGCGAGCATCAGCCCGAGACCGAGCAGGTTGGAGGCAAGCAGGCCGAAGTCCAGCGTGCCGAGGGCGAGCAGGGAGAGCGGCATCAGGGTGATCAGCCCCAGCATGATGGCAAGAAAGCCGAGGATGCCGAGGTATTTGCCGAGCACAATCTCGCTCATCGATACCGGTGCCGAGAACAGCAGTGGCAGGGTGCGTGAGCGGCGCTCCTCGCTGATCAGGCGCATGGTGATCAGCGGGATCACCAGTAGCAGGATAATGGTGGCACTGGAGAACAGTGGGGCGACGATTACCTCGGTGGCCCCCGGCGGGTTTTCCATCATCGCGATCTGTGACTGGTAGCTGATGTAGGTATCGAGTGTACCGAGGAACAGATAGGCGAGGATGAACTGCACCACCCCGAGGATCGACCAGGCCAGTGGTGAGAGGAACAGGCTGCGCAGTTCGCGTGCGGCAATAGTGAAGGTCATGCTCATGCGGCGTCCTCCTCACTGGATTTGGTGACAGGCTCTGTGGTCGTGATATTGACGAAGACATCTTCCAGCGACAGACGCTCGGGGGTCAGCTCGTAGAGCCCCCATCCTTCGGCCACGGCGCGTTCGACGATGGCCTCGGCGGGATCGGTTTGTGGTTCGTGGCTGAGGCGCAGGCGGCCATCCTCCAACGACTCGGCAGCGGTTATGCCATCAATGGCACTGAGTTGCTCGATAGCGGGCGGACGGCGCAGGGCGATCAGCAGACTGGAGCTTTGCATGCGCTGGGTCAGACCGTCGATGCTGTCGCTGAGTACCAGTTGCCCTTTGTTGATGATCTGCACCCGGTCGCAGGTGGCCTGCACCTCAGGGAGGATGTGGGTGGAGAGGATCACGCTGTGCTCGGTGCCGATGTCGCGAATTAGCTGACGGATCTCGCGGATTTGAATCGGGTCGAGGCCGACGGTGGGCTCATCGAGGATCACCACGTCGGGCGAGTGGATAATCGCCTGGGCGATGCCGACCCGTTGCTGGTAGCCCTTGGAGAGGTTGTTAATCAGTCGCTGGTTTACCTCGGTGAGGCCGCAGCGCTGCTTGGCGTTGTCGACGGCGGCGGCGATCTTTCCCTTCTCGATGGCGTTAAGTCGGGCACAGTAGTTGAGATATTCATCCACTGTCAGTTCGCGATAAAGCGGCGGTTGCTCTGGCAGGTAGCCCAGTGCCCGCTTTGCCTCTTTGGGATTCTCCAACATATCGATGCCGTTGATGGTAACGGCCCCGGCGCTGGGCGCGAGGTTGCCGGTGAGCATCTGCATGGTGGTTGATTTACCGGCGCCGTTGGGGCCAAGAAAACCGAGCACTTCACCACGCTTCACCTCGAAGCTGAGCTGGTTTACCGCCAGGGTATTGCCGAAACGGCGTGAGAGGTGTTCTACCTTGATTAAGCTGTCGTTATCCATATGTATTTTATTAATTTGGCTTCTGTAATGGTCGAAAGATTATCACTGTTGATTTCGGTATGATACCGCGCACCGGAACTATTACGTTTCTGATGAAACCCCCACTCTTTCTAATTCAGATTTTTTACAGAGTTTGAGCATGCTGTTAGGCGTAGATACCGGCGGAACCTTTACCGACTTTGTGCTGTTCGATGGCAGGGCGCTGCACGTGCACAAGGTGCTCTCCACCCCCCATGCACCGGAGCAGGCGATTCTGCAGGGGGTGCGTGAGCTGGGTCTTGACGGCGAGGCGTTGCGGCAGTTGCAGGTGGTGCACGGCTCTACCGTTGCCACCAATGCCGTGCTGGAGGGCAAGGGGGTACACACGGTCTTTATTACCAATTATGGTCTCAAGGATATGCTGACTCTTGGCCGTCAGGCACGGCGCGAGCTCTATAATCTGCAGCCGCAGCGGGTAGCTCCCCCGGTTCCTGAAGAACTCTGTCTGGAGACAGGTGGTCGGCTTGGCGCCGATGGTGAGGTGGTGGAGCCTCTCATCGATGAAGAGCTGGCGCAGCTGGTGGAGCAGGTTCAGACACTGAAGCCCGAGGCGGTAGCGATCAACCTGCTCTTCTCCTTCCTCGACGATAGCTTTGAAAGACAAATTGAGGCGGCCCTGCCGGATGATCTTTTTATCTCCCGCTCCTCCGCCATCCTCCCCGAGTACAAGGAGTATGAGCGCGGTATTACCACCTGGCTCAACGCTTGGGTAGGGCCGTTGGTCGAAGGTTATCTGGCCCGGCTGGAGGCGGGGCTGCCGGGTGCCACCGTCTCGGTGATGCAGAGCTCGGGTGACACCATCGAGGCGGGGCTGGCTGGTCGGCAGGCGGTGCATATGTTGCTCTCTGGTCCTGCCGGCGGACTGTCTGCGGCGAAGACTATCGGTGCGCTGGCCGGGTGGGAGCATCTGCTCACCTTCGATATGGGTGGGACTTCTACAGACGTTGCGCTAATTGATGGTGAGCTACAGCTGACCAGTGAGGGGCAGATTGGCCCCTGGCCGGTATCAGTACCGATGGTAGACATGCACACCATTGGTGCCGGGGGAGGCTCTATTGCACATCTCGATGCCGGTGGCCTGCTACAGGTGGGGCCGGAGTCGGCGGGGGCTGTGCCGGGACCTGCCTGTTATGGTCGCGGCGGTAAATCTGCCACAGTGACCGATGCCAACTTGTTGTTGGGACGCTTACGCCCCGATGCCTTTCTCGGTGGCGAGATGTCGCTTGATGTGGCGGCGGCAGAGACGGCGGTCGGTGTTATCGCCAATCAGTTGGGTATTGGCCTGCATCAGGTGGCGGAGGGGATCATTCGTATTGCCAATGAGCATATGGCGCGTGCGTTGCGGGTGATCTCGGTGCAGCGTGGGGTCGATCCGCGGCAGATGACCCTCGTCTCATTCGGTGGGGCGGGAGGGCTGCATGTTTGCGCCCTGGCCGAGTCGCTGGGGATGTGCCAGGCGATGGTGCCGATCCATGGAGGCGTGCTCTCCGCGCTGGGCATGCTTACCGCGCCACGGGGGCGGCAGTTGTCGCGTACACGGCAGGGGCTGCTGGAGGCGATCACGGTAGCTGAGATAGAGGAGGAGCTGAGTGCGCTGCGTGAGGAGGGGCTGGCTTCGCTGGCGCAGGAGGGAGTAACCGCCAGTACGGTCATCGCAAGCCCCTCGCTGGATCTGCGCTACTGTGGCCAGTCCTATACTCTCAACGTGGCGTGGCAGGGTGAGAGTGCTGACAGTGCCGAGGCATTTCATCTGGCCCATCAGGAGCGCTACGGCCACCGGCTGGAGTTGCCGGTGGAGCTGGTGAATCTGAGGCTGCGTCTGCGCGGACCGTCACCGCAGTTGCCAATTACGACCCTGCACGCTGGCCGGGAGGAGGCGGTGCCGGAGTGGGCGACCCTGCACGGTATCGATGATGCGGTCGCACTCTACCGACGGGATGCCCTGCAGGCGGGCGATGTGTTGCCGGGACCGGCGCTGGTGACCGAGCAGGTCTCTACGACCTTTATTGCACCGCTGTGGCAGGCGATGGTCGACCCGCACGGTAATTTGTTGCTGCAATATCGAGATTGAGCTGTGTCGTGGTCGTCTGAATGACAGGCATAAAAAAGCCCGGCATTGCCGGGCTTTTTTACAGGTACTGGAAAGCCTTACTTAATCTTGGCTTCCTTGTACATGACGTGCTGGCGAACAACGGGATCAAATTTCTTGATCTCCATCTTGCCGGGCATGTTGCGCTTGTTCTTGTCGGTGGTGTAGAAGTGACCGGTGCCTGCGCTGGAGTTGAGGCGGATTTTGTCGCGTGCTGATTTAGCCATGATTTAGCTCCTTATACCTTTTCGCCGCGGGCTCGCATATCTGACAGTACTGAGTCGATGCCCTTCTTGTCGATGATACGCATCCCCTTGGTGGTGAGACGCAGTTTAACCCAGCGGTTCTCGCTCTCAACCCAGAAACGATGGGTGTGTAGATTGGGCAGGAAACGACGCTTCGTCTTGTTGTGCGCGTGTGAAACGTTGTTACCGCTGACAGGACGTTTGCCTGTTACCTGGCATACCTTGGACATGATTCTAAACTCCAACAATACTTAAATTCTGTTCGGCCCCTGGATCCACCCAAGAGCAGGAAGCCGGCTTTTATACCAAATTCGTGTTGCCGAGGCAAGCAAAGGCATTAAATTAATCCTCGTTCGGCGAGTGAAATAATCGCCCCGTCTCCTACTACCATGTGATCCAGCAGGCGTACGTCGACCAGTGCCAGCGCCTCTTTCAGTCGTCTCGTAATATCCTCGTCGCTGCGGCTCGGCTCCGCCACCCCTGATGGGTGGTTGTGGGCCAGGATCACCGCCGCCGCATTGTGGGCAATGCAGTGCCGCACCACCTCGCGCGGGTGGACGCTGGCCCCATCAATGGTGCCGAAGAACAGCTCCTCGTAGCCGAGAACCCGGTGGCGGTTGTCGAGATAGAGGCAGGCGAAGACCTCGCGCTCACGGTGGCGTAGCTGGGCACTTAAATAGCTGCGGGTCTCGGCGGGGCTGGTGAGGGCATCGCCCCGCTGCAGGGTGCTCAACAGGTGACGGCGCGAGAGCTCCAGGGTGGCCTGAAGTTGTGCGAACTTTGCCTCACCCAGCCCCTTCACCGCGCAGAAGGCCTTTTTGTCCGCCTCCAGCAGGCCGCGCAGGCCGTCGAAGTGTTGCAGTAACTCGCGTGCCAGCTCTACTGCGGACTTGCCCGGCAGGCCGGTGCGCAGAAAAATCGCCAGTAGTTCTGCATCGGAGAGGGCACTGGCACCTCGTGCCAGCAGTTTTTCCCGTGGCCGCTCTTCGGCGGGCCAGTCAGATATAGCCATTACAACCTCCTTGTTATATGCACCATTAATATTAGTCTTATTGTCACTGTGCCTAAAGTCTTTCTGATAGAATTCTCTGATTATGAGTGAGTCCTTACAAACAACCCTGCACAGCCGACGCATTTTGCTGGGCATTACCGGTGGTATCGCGGCCTATAAGGCAGCGGAGCTGGTGCGTGGTTTGTGCAAGGCGGGGGCCGATGTGCGGGTGGTGATGAGTGAGGCGGCCACTCAGTTCGTTACACCGATGACCCTGCAGGCGCTTTCTGGCAATCCGGTGCGCAGTGCCCTGTTTGACTCGGAGCATGAGGCGGCGATGGGGCATATCGAGCTGGCACGCTGGGCTGAGCTGGTGGTGGTGGCCCCGGCCAGTGCGGACTTTCTCGCCCGCCTTAATGCCGGTATGGCCAACGATCTGCTCTCCACACTTTGCCTTGCTACCGAGGCCCCTATTGCCGTTGCCCCGGCGATGAATCAGCAGATGTGGCTGGCGACGGTGACGCAGCAGAATGTGGCACGGCTGCGTGGGCGCGGTGTCATGATTTGGGGGCCTGATGAGGGCGAACAGGCCTGTGGCGAGGTCGGTCCTGGTCGTATGCTGGAGCCGGCCGAGTTGCTCCAGGCCTGTACCGGCCATTTTGCCGATGGCCCTCTCAAAGGGATACGGGTGACCATTACCGCGGGGCCGACCCGCGAGGCGCTCGATCCGGTACGTTTTATCAGCAATCACAGTTCCGGCAAGATGGGTTTTGCCATCGCGGCGGTGGCGACAGCCATGGGTGCGCAGGTGCGGCTGGTGGCCGGTCCGGTGTCGCAGGCCAGCCCCAGCGGGGTGGAACGTATCGATGTGGAGAGTGCTGGGCAGATGCTGGAGGCAGTGCTGGTCGACCCAGGTGAGATATTTATTGGCTGTGCGGCGGTGGCTGACTATCGTCCTGAATCGGTGGCTAGTGAAAAGGTGAAAAAGCACGATGAGCGGCAGACTCTGGAGCTGCAGCGCAATCCAGACATTCTGGCGACGGTGAGTGCACTGGAACAGGCACCATTTACCGTTGGCTTTGCTGCCGAGACGGAGAATCTTGTCGCAAATGCCCGCACTAAATTACACAACAAGCAGCTTGATATGATCGCCGCCAACTGGGTGGGCGAACGTGCCGAGGGTGGCGGTTTCAACAGCGATGAGAATGCGCTACAACTTATCTGGGATGATGGTGAGCAGTCACTGCCGCGTAGCGGCAAGGCAGAGCTGGCAAGGAGCCTGCTCGATACGGTGGCCAAACGGTTTTTCAAATAAGATTTATCAACTAAAGTTAAAGACGGATAACAGGCTATGCAAAAGATCCAACTGAAAATCCTTGATGAGCGTCTGGGCCACGAGTTTCCACTTCCCCATTACGCCACCGATGGCTCGGCTGGGATGGATATGCGAGCAATGATCGATGCACCGATGGTGCTGGCACCGGGGGAGAGCAAGTTGATTCCTACCGGTCTGGCGATTCATATCGGTGATCCCTCGCTCGCCTCGGTGTTATTGCCGCGCTCTGGATTGGGGCATAAGAAGGGGATCGTGCTGGGTAACCTGGTGGGCCTTATCGACTCGGATTATCAGGGGCAGGTTTTTGTCTCCTGCTGGAACCGTGGTCAGGAGCCTTTTACCATGGAAGTGGGCGAACGTATTGCGCAGATGGTGTTTGTTCCGGTGGTGCAGGCCGAGTTCGATATAGTGAGTGATTTTGATGCCTCGCAACGTGGTGAAGGCGGGTTTGGGCATACCGGTAAGCATTAATTGAGTTATTTCTCGAAATAAACGAAAGGAAAATTGTTGTGTTGGGAAAAAGGAAAACAAAGGAAGGCGCTGAGGCTGAGGCAAACAATTCAGAGAGTGGTCTTACGGTACTGAAAATTAATCTGCCACAAATCATCCTGGTAGTGCTGGTGGTGCTGGTGTGCGGTTATGTCTCTTACCTGCAATATGCCGGGCTGGTGAAGAAGGCACAGCAGGTGCAACACGTGGCCGATGCGGAGAAGATGGCCGCGCTGCTGGGTGGCAGGCTGGTCGCACTTGGCGATCAGGTAGCGATGCAGGCGAGAGCGGATACCGGACTGACCGTGGCAATTAATGCGGGAGATAGTGAGGTGCTGCGCCGGTTCGAGTCGGGCCTGATGAGTTATTTCCCTGAGGCGGTGCGAATTCGTGTCGTGCGTCCTGCAGACACTGATCCGGATTCGAGTGTGAGTCCGCCTATTGGCTATGCCTGTCTTGATCTGGCGCGCCAGGCCGAGGCGGGCTCTGAGAGACCACCTCTGGAGCTGCACCTGCAAGGCTCAGAAGATGCGCACCTCGATCTGGTACGACCGATGATGCGTAACGGTGAGGTAATGGCCAGTCTGATGGTGAGCTTCTCAGCGGGAAAAATTGAAAGTTGGCTCAGTGAGCTGGCACTTGATGCCGGCTATGTAGAGCTGCAACAGGGCTGGGAAGGCCCAATACTCGGGAGCATTGGTGGGAAGGGGCTGAAACGTGATGCGGCCACTCATCGCGCCGTGATCCCCGGTAGCTCCTGGCAACTCTCTTATTGGGCGGATGGCAGCATCGGTATGGCTGAGGCGAAAAAACTGGGTTTCCTGGCCACCTTTGGTGTGGCAGCAGCAGTGATTGTTGCGATTATGTTCTTCTACACCCTGTTTCTCGCTGGGGTCATCCGGCGCGAATTGCTGCGCATGGCGGAGTTCATGCTGGAGAGTAGTCGAGGCAAGCGTTTTCACTCCTACCCGGTGAAGATGGTTGATATGGAGAAGGCGCTACAGATGATGGAGCCGGTACTTAGCAGGGCAAAGACAAAGGACAATGTTAAGCAGAAGGCGGAACAGGGTGACGAGGGTGTTTCCGATATGATGTTTATGGACTTTGGTGAGATCACCGTGGAAGAGAGCGAGGGCGATGCACCCGCTAAAGGTGGTGCGGATAAGTCGTGACACTTGCTACTTCGTCGATTTTTCTCCCCTATGATATTCGGGGCGTCGTTGGCGACGGGCTGGATGTGTCTACGGCCTACCAGATTGGCCGTGCCATTGGCAGCGAGGCGGTTGAGCGTGGTATTGATACTGTTGCCAGCGGACGTGATGCCAGAATTAGTTCTCCTGCGCTGCAACAGGCCCTTAATGATGGGCTGCTTGCCTCTGGGGTGAATGTACTGGATATCGGCTGTGTACCGACTCCGCTGCTCTATTTTGTTGCCTGTACCCGCACTGCTGGAAGTGGGGTGATGGTCACAGGCAGTCATAACCCACCCGAGTACAACGGCATCAAGGTGATGCTAAATGAAGAGAGTCTGTTTGGTGAGGCGATCACCGCCCTGCATCAACGTATCCTGGATGAAAAATTTAGTCATGGTGCGGGCAGCTTAGTTCGACGTCAGCTGGCGGATACCTATCTCGATGAGATGGCCTCACGCATTACCTTGCAGCGCCCGCTTAAGGTGGTTGTTGACTGCGGTAATGGTATGGCCGGGCAGACGGCCCCGGTGTTGTTACAGCGACTGGGATGCGAGGTGATACCGCTTTTCTGCGAAGTTGATGGTAGCTTTCCCAATCATCATCCCGATCCGAATCGCCAGGAGAATTTGCGGGATTTACAACGGCTTGTAGTGGATGAAGGCGCGGACCTTGGTATCGCCTTTGATGGTGATGGCGATCGCCTTGGTGTGGTTAGCAACACAGGCGATATAATCTGGCCGGATCGAGTGATGATGATCTTCGCCCGCGATTTGTTAAGCCGTCACCCCGGCGCAGAGGTGATATACGATATTAAGTGCAGCCGCCATCTGGGAGAGGTGATAACGCAGGCTGGTGGTGTGCCCTCTATGTGGCGTAGCGGACACTCGATGCTTAAGGCGCGTATGCGTGAGCGAGGTGCCCTGTTGGGGGGGGAGATGAGCGGGCACATATTGTTAAAGGAAGGGTGGTACGGCTTTGATGATGCGCTGTTTGCGGCGGCACGATTGGTGCAAATTTTATCGCATCAGCTGGATGCCGGTTCCATTTTTTCTGCCCTGCCCGATGCGATAAGTACCCCTGAGCTGCACATGCAGATGGGGGAAGGGGAGCCTGGCCGCTTGATGGAGCGGCTGCTGGGGCGACAGGATTTCTTTTCCGGGGCGATCTTAAATACAATTGATGGCTTGCGAGTGGAGTATGCTGACGGCTGGGGGCTGGTTCGCGCCTCTAACACCACCCCCACTCTGGTGCTGCGATTTGAGGCCGATGATACGTCCGCACTGACACGAATAAAGAAGTGCTTTAGCCGCTTATTGTTGCAGCTTGAGCCGTCACTGAAATTACCATTCTAACTGGAACCGAGATGAGTCTAGATATCGAAACCGCGATGAACAATGCCCACGTCCTTAGTGAGGCGCTGCCCTACATTCGCCGCTTTTCCGGCAAAACGCTGGTGATTAAGTATGGCGGTAATGCCATGACCGACGAGAAGCTTAAGCAGGGTTTTGCCCGCGATGTAGTGCTGCTTAAAGCGGTGGGAATGAATCCGGTGGTGGTACATGGTGGAGGGCCGCAGATTGGCAGCCTGCTTGAGCGTTTGGGCAAGGAGAGCAAGTTTATCGACGGTATGCGGGTTACCGACAGCGAGACCATGGATGTGGTGCAGATGGTGCTGGGTGGACTGGTCAATAAGGAGATCGTATCTCTGCTCAACCAGCAAGGTGGCAAGGCGGTGGGACTGACCGGCAAGGATGCTGATTTCATTCGTGCCAAGAAGCTCAAGTTCACCCGCAATGCGCCGGAGATGAGTGCCCCGGAGATCATTGATATCGGTCATGTTGGTGAGGTGGAGGAGATCAACGGTGAGATTGTCGACATGTTGTTACATGGCGACTTTATTCCGGTGGTTGCCCCCATTGGTGTAGGTGAGGATGGTCAGTCATACAACATTAATGCCGATGTAGTGGCGGGGAAGCTGGCCGAGTGTCTTAAGGCGGAGAAGCTGGTGCTGTTGACCAATACTGCCGGCCTGCTCGACAAACAGGGTGAGGTGTTGACCGGTCTGAATTCTGCACGAGTCGATGAGTTGATTAAGGATGGTACGATTCACGGCGGCATGCTGCCAAAGATAGGCTGCGCCCTTGATGCGGTGCACACCGGGGTACGTAGTGCCCATATTATTGATGGTCGGGTGGAGCATGCCCTGCTGTTGGAGATATTTACCGATCAGGGTGTAGGTACACTGATCCAGAATGCCTGAATCGCTACAGGAAAATAATTAGATGAGTGAAGAGAAAGTACAAAAACCGTCACGTCGTCAGCAGATCCTTGAGGCGTTGGCACAGGAGTTGGAGAAGAGTCCGGGTGAGCGTATTACCACGGCCGGTCTGGCGCGTGCTGTTGGTGTCTCAGAGGCGGCCCTTTATCGTCACTTCCCCAGCAAGGCGAAGATGTTTGAGGGGTTGATTGAGTTTCTGGAGGAGACCGTGTTTGGTCTTACCAGTCGCATACTCAATGACGAGAAGCGTGCACTGGTACGCTGTGAAAAGATTCTTACGGTGATGTTGGGTTTTGCCGCACGCAATCCGGGTATCAGTCGCATTCTGATGGGTGAGGTGCTGACCGGTGAGACGGAACGACTACGCCAGCGTATAGGTCAGATTTTTGATCGTGTCGAGACCCAGCTCAAGCAGGTGCTGCGTGAGGGTGAGTTGGCGGGTGAGTTACGTGATGGCGCTAATATCAGCGCTATCGCCAATCTGATGCTGGCAATGGTTGAGGGGCGGATCAATCAATATGTACGTAGTAGCTTTAAACGCTCACCCATGACCGACTGGGAGGTGCAGTGGCCATTGTTGGCGGCCACTGTCTTTCGTCAGGGATAGAGTAGCTGCCGGTCTTAACGGAGCTTTATCCCATCGGCCTTGAGCTCGCGAAAGCGAACCATATCTGCCGCATATTTTTCGTGTAGTGCTTTCTTCTCCAGTTCCTTCGAGTGGATAAAGCGCTTTTTATCGTCGATCTGCTCCTGAAGTGAACTGATATCCTGTTCTAGTCTTTCGGGCAGCTTCTTTCCCTTGCGTTCAAGGTCGGCTGCTTTTTTCTTATTATCGTTGAGTTTATTTTGTAACTTGTCGACGCTGATGTTGGTTATCTCCATGGTCGCATCGATAGAGCCGGACTGGCGGTCGCGGGAGCGGATGATGTCGTTCTCGACCAGGTAGGTGGAGAGCAGCACGCGATCATAGGCATCCTTTTTGCGTTGGCGCTCTGCCTCTTCATTGGCGAGTCGTTCTTCCTCGGCCCGTTGCGCCTTCGCTGCCGTAAGCTCCTCGGTGGTTTTAGCGCGTTCTTTAATCTCGGTGGTTCTTCCGCGTTCATTGATGGTACGGGTCTCTTTTTGCGCATACTCGGGAGGAACAGCATTGCCGCACTCTCGTATTCCCTCGTTGTTGGTCCAGCAGACAATCTTGGCATGCACGGTACCGCTGAAGAGTAAGGTGCTGGCAAGAGACAGGGTTAGGAGCTGCTTGATGTATCGTCTGTTCATGGTGTTTTTCCGTTTCATTTCAGCTGTTTGTTAGCGTTTGCGTCAGTATACTGCGTGTTGGTTTAGATTTCACAGGTTCCGAAATGTTCCCCGATTTGCTCTCTTTTGAGCAGTTATTGCTGTTTGTCATCTCGCTCATTGCCAATGCCTTCTCCGCTTTTTCCGGTGGTGGGGCGGGATTGCTGCAGCTGCCGGCACTGATTTTTCTTGGATTACCCTTTGCCATCGCCCTGGCAACTCACAAGTTAGCTACGGTGGCGCTGGGAGTCGGGGCCACGCTGCGTCACCTAAGAGAGAGGCAGTTAGAGCGGCGTTTTGTTCTGTTCATTCTGGCGACTGGGCTGCCCGGAGTGGTGTTAGGGGCGAGCATAATATTACGGGTCCCGGATTTGATCGCGCAGCTCGCACTGGGCATATTAACCCTGTCACTGGGTGTTTACTCTGTGTTTAAGCGAGAGCTGGGGCAGCAGCACCGACCACAGAACCGGGATGGTGCGGGTTTGTGGCTGGGTGGTGTGGGGCTGTTTGTTATTGGTGTGCTGAATGGCTCGCTTACCTCGGGAACCGGACTCTTTGTTACCCTGTGGCTGGTGCGTTGGTATGGTCTCGATTACCAACGGGCAGTCGCCTATACCCTGGTTCTGGTAGGTATGTTCTGGAACGGGAGTGGTGCGCTGGTGCTTGGCATGCTCGGCGAGATTAAGTGGGAGTGGCTGCCAGCATTATTACTCGGTTCCTTGCTGGGGGGGTATCTTGGGGCACACCTGGCGATCATTAAGGGAAATCGTGCGATTAAGCGTCTGTTCGAAGCGGTGACAATATTGGTCGGTTTGAAGCTGATGTTTTGGTAGTGGCAAGGGTGCGTTACTTCACATAACCGCAGGCCAGACTATGGGACTATGAGACTGTTATTCAACTACAAATAATAAGAAGAAGAGGTGCCCTGATGGCGAAAATGAGTGGTGAAGAGATACTCAATTTAGGGATGAAGATCCTTATGGTTGTACTCTATCTTGTGGGAACCATGTTGACCGCATTCAATCTTCTTGCATTTAAGAGTGATAAATATAGTCTGTTTTACAAGGATGTTAATCAGTGGTGGTTTGCTGTTGGCGTCAGTATTTTGATGACAGTCTGGATCATCAGAAATTGGAAGAAGCTGTAACGATTCTGGAACCTGGCGCGGCCAAATTGGCCGCTGTTCAGTTGCTGGTCAACGGTTCCATGTGGTGCAAATTGGCATCGGCCTGACGGGTGGATGTACTGATTATTTTCAGCTCAGCCAGTGTGCCAGATAGTAGAGCATTACTCCCTCAGAGGAGCGTGATGGTCCGACTACCCTGGCGGCACGCAATCCCTTATCCTCATCAGCGGCATCTGTCGCTTCCAGCTCATTCCCATAGAGGGTGACACAGTTCTCGGGAAAGCGGTTGCGTGTCTTGCGCGGGGTATAGATCACCGCATAGTGCTCGCCGACCAGACTGGCATCGTTGTCCGTGGGCGGCAGGCGCTTGCTCATGTTCTGGTCTTTAAATCCCGTACTGGCTACGGTAGGCAGCAACGGCCTCCAGATGTTCTGCCATCTTCGGGTCGTCCTTTAGATAGTCCATCAGGTCGGCCAGGGTAATAATGCTGGCCACTTTCATGCCGAAGTTCTGCTCTACCTCCTGGATAGCCGACTTCTCACCTTTGCCGCGTTCCTGACGATCCAGTGCGATGACCACGCCGGTGGCGGTGGCACCCGCGGCATTAATGATCTCCATCGCCTCACCGATAGCGGTGCCGGCGGTGATTACATCATCGATAATTAGCACCTTGCCTGCCAGTGGTGCGCCAACGATATTGCCCCCCTCGCCGTGATCCTTTGCCTCCTTGCGGTTGAAGCAATAGGGGATGTTGCGCTGGTGTTGATCGAACAGCGACAGGGCAGTAATTGCAGCCAGCGGAATGCCCTTATAGGCGGGGCCGAACAGGGTGTCGAACTCGATGTCGGAGTCCTGGATTGCCGAGGCGTAAAAGCGGCTCAGGCGGGTCAGGTGTTCGCCGGTGTTGAACAGCCCGGCATTGAAGAAGTAGGGGCTGACGCGGCCCGATTTCAGGGTAAAGCTGCCGAAACGCAGAACCTCATTTTCAATGGCAAACTCGATAAAGTTACGCTTGTAGTCCTGCATGGTAAACCCCGTAATACGTCAGTGGCTGGAAAGGTTGCGTATTGTAGCAGCGCCGTCGCAGGGCCGCACCGTGCCATTTTTTCCGTGGCTGGTTTATGCTGTGGCTCTTTTCGACACAAGGTACGACTATGCGCATTATTAGTGCCAATCTCAACGGTATTCGCTCGGCGGCGAAGAAGGGCTTTTTCGAGTGGATGGTATCTGTGCAGCCCGATGTGGTCTGTATTCAGGAGACCAAGGCACAGGAGCACCAGCTGGAGGCGGAACTGCACTACCCCGAGGGTTATCACGCCTATTTCTTCGATGCGCAGAAGAAGGGTTACTCTGGTGTTGCCATTTACTCTAAGCGTGAGCCGGACAAAATTATCCGCGGCCTGGGTAAGGGGTTTGAGGATATGGATGCCGAGGGGCGCTATATTCAGGCCGATTTCGGCAAGCTCTCTTTGGCTTCGCTCTACCTTCCTTCCGGCTCGGCCAAGGAGGAGCGCCAGCAGGTCAAGTACAGTTTTATGGATCGCTATGCCGAGGTACTACGGGCGCAGCGGCGCAAACGGCGCGAATACATTATTTGTGGTGACTACAACATTGTGCACAAAGAGATCGATATCCGTAACTGGAAGTCGAACCAGAAGAACTCTGGCTGTCTGCCCGAGGAGCGGGCCTGGCTGGATCAGCTGTTTGGCCCGATGAGGTGGGTAGATGCCTTTCGTGTAGTGGAGCCACGTCCAGAGCAGTACACCTGGTGGTCGAACCGGGGTCAGTCGTGGGCAAAAAATGTGGGATGGCGTATTGATTATCAGGTCATCACACCGGGTCTTAAGGAACGAGTTGAGAGTGCGAATGTTTATAAAGAGGAGCGATTCTCTGACCATGCACCCTTGATCATCGATTATGACTACCCGCTATGAATCTGAAGTAGGGTATAAAAAGCCGGGACGCAAGAAAGGGGCCGAGAGGCCCCTTTTTGTCAGTGTGGAGGAGGTTAGTGGCCTGAGGCGCTGTAGATACCACTTGCCTCGATTACATCGAGTGCCTGCAGGTAATGCGTGCTGGCACCGCTGCTGAGCAGGCCGAGACCGTAGCGATAGGGAAGGGTCCCTGCTTCACGAATAATCTTCTGTCCTTTCGATGAGAGAGTAAAATCAACAAACTCCTGGAGTTCCGGACGCTCACGATAGTCGGGAGGGGTGACCAGGAAGAGGATACGATAGAGCATGTATTTGCCATTTCTTAAGGTGGCCATGGTCGGCTCGATATCATCCAGCTTGAGTAGTTTCAGTTGGCGGTGGCGGCTGCTGCTGATGCCGCTGACGGCCAGCCCGTAGGGGTCCTTCTCTATGGCCTTTTCGATCTTTCCCGATGAGGGGAGGTAGGTGGCACCCTTGTGGAAGTTCTGATTGATGTTATTGAACAACTGCTGACGCAGGGTGAGGCCAACCCCGGAGATCTTGCCGGTACGCACGTAGAGGTTAATTGGCTGGTTGCTCTGTGCACCGAGCTGATCCCAGCGGGTGATCTTCCCGGTAAGCACCTGCTTTAGTTGCTCTCGGCTGATGCCGCTGATCATGTTGTTCTCTTTGTGAGTGATGGCGACCAGTGCATCCCAACCCATCGGGATCATTTTTACCTGCTGCTCTGAGGACTCTACCTGCAGGCTGCCATCCGCGGCCTCAAATACCAGTGGCATACGGCAGCTGCCGCCCAGATTACTCTCTCCAAGGGATACCTGGCGGATGCCCTTGGTTGCACCACCGCCTTCAAGTTCGATGGTTACCCCGGTTTTCTTTTCGTAGGCCCTGGCAACATCTTTCATGAATCCAAGCTTGGATATTCCGCAACCGGTCCATTTTATGGTGGCGGCCTGCGCGGGGGTTAAAAAAGTAATGAGGACTAATGAGCCGAGCAGGGCAATGAGGGTCTTGCGAACGTGGTAGTTTATGGCAGTCTTGTCCATAGTGATTCTCTCCATATTAAACAGTGTGTATAATTTTATTATTTTTGTACCGCGATGTTATCAGAAAACATTGTAAACTGTATGGTATTTTCAATAATTGTGTTTATGCCTACATTAGATTGATTTGTAGTGGGTGCTGAAGATGGAGATATGGTGTCCCCTTACGAGTACCAACCCAGCCGCGCACTACTATCGATATTCCTTTCAGTGCCTTTACATCTATTCCGGTAGTTCGAAATTGCTCCAGGTTCTTGTTATGGACAGCAACACGAACCCCACCTACGAGAATCAGGTAGGTATAGTTTCGTTTTATTTCTACACGCTTCACTTTGCCCTGTAGGCGACAGAAGCGCTTTAGACATTGCTCGGCCTTTTGGCTTTGAATGATCTTAAATTCGGGTAGTGACCAGATCCCTCTTTTCTCCTCCTGTGCCTCGCTTTCCACCTGGTAATAGTATTTTAGGTGCTTCATATTTGGTTGCAGGAAAAGAGCGCGGGCCAGCCCCTCGCGCAATAAGACCTCATTAATGTTTGTACCGTCCTCTAGACGTACATGCGCAAGCAAGCGCTTATATTTGTCGCGGCGCCGCTGGTCAAATTCCAGGTAGACTTTATTGCCAGCCAGTAGCTGCTTCAAGCGCTGATGGGCCTCCTTCCCGAGTGGCTCTTCGGCCCGGTCACGGTGTGCTATCTCTGGTGTGTTGATGCCGAGTAGTCGTACCTTGCCAGCGTGCTGTACTACGATGGTGTCGCCGTCGATGATCTTTTGCACAACATAAAGAGGCTGCTGCAGGTTCAGCTCAACGAGTTGCGGGTTGACGGCATTTTCCGGGGCCGCATCGCCGAAGTAGGGGTTCCCCCTGTTATCCTGCCAGCGATAGTAGTTATCCGCGCTGATGCTGGAGAAATGAAGTGCCAGTAGTAGCGTCAACAGCAGATAGGCTGGCGTGATTCTGTGTCGCGTTGTCGTCTGCTTTGGCATCGCTCTGTTCCTTGAGTGAATGTGCAGTATGGGTAAAATTAACAGCATAGCATGAGGGTGGTGGCCTTAGTGTGGCGCTGCCAGTACACTCACGATACTTTAACTGGTTGAACCGATGTTTGTATGGCGCATGCTGGAAGCCCTTTTTATGGGATTCGCCTGCGGTGTGTTGCTGTTACCCATAATATATTGCTGATGAATGATGACGATAGCGAACAATAAGTTATGACCTCTGAAAAGGTTCAACACAACTGGCCTGAGGCTTGGCATGCATGGAGCCGGCCGCAGATTATTAGCATGTTGTTTCTCGGCTTCTCGGCCGGCATTCCAATTTTGTTAATATTCTCGTCACTATCCTTATGGTTACGTGAAGCGGGCGTGGATCGTTCCGCTGTGACTTACTTCAGTTGGGCAGCCTTAGGTTATTCCTTTAAATTTGTTTGGGCGCCGATCATCGATAAACTACCATTGCCGGTGCTGAGCCAATGGCTCGGGCGACGACGTGCCTGGCTGCTTGTCGCACAACTGGCGATCATTCTGGCTATTGTCTGGATGGCCACGACCGACCCGACTCGCTCAGAGAACGCATTGACTATTATGGCTTTGGCTGCCGTGATGCTGGGTTTTTCATCGGCGACACAGGATATCGTCATTGATGCCTATCGCATCGAAATTGCCCATGTTGATCTGCAGGCCATGATGTCGGCAACCTATATTGCCGGTTACCGTATTGGGATGATTGTTGCCGGAGCGGGTGCATTGTTTCTGGCGGAGGCCTTTGGGTCCAGCAAAGAGGCTTACAGTTATCAGGCATGGATGTGGGCCTACTTTTGTATGGGGGCTGTGATGCTGGTGGGTGTTGCAACAACGCTGCTGATCAGAGAACCAGATACCTCAACGGCAAAAAGTAAGTACCTCCATGGGACTTCAGATTATCTGCGTTTTTTTCTGCTTTTTGTATTAATGCTTACTGGATTAATCGTTTGCTATGTTGTTACTGCTGCCCCTGCAGACAGTCTAAAGGTCTGGTTGTCGGACAGTGTACTCAATACCCATGTTGGTAGTTTCCTGGTGGAATCACTGCGGCTGTTTAGTGCGGTTCTGAGTGCGCTGCTGGTCGGCTGGTTTGCTGTCTCATTGAGGATCGCTAATCGGCAGGTGTTGCAAGAGACCTATATTGCCCCAGTACAGGATTTTTTTCGGCGCTATGGTGTAAGCATTGCGCTGTTTCTACTGCTGCTGATCGGTTTTTATCGGGTCTCGGATATTGTCCTTGGAGTGATTGCGAATGTGTTTTATCAGGACATGGGCTTTAGTAAAAATGAGATAGCCAGCATAACCAAAACATTTGGCCCAATTATGGTCATTCTTGGCAGTTTCCTCGGTGGAATGTTAACTGTGCGTTTCGGCGTCATTCGTATATTGTTCGCTGGTGCCGTATTATCGGCACTTACTAACCTGCTGTTCCTGCTGTTGGCGCACACGGGACATGATCTGCTGATGTTGTCTATAGTCATTGCTGCGGACAATATTAGTGCTGGACTTGCGGTTGCTGCCTTTGTTGCGTTTCTATCCAGCCTGACGAATATTTCTTTTACGGCAATGCAATATGCGATCTTCAGCTCAATGATGACGCTGTTCCCGAAACTGTTTGGCGGCTACTCGGGTGGTATTGTTGATAGTTGGGGATATGATAACTTCTTTATATTGACGACCCTCATGGGTGTGCCAGTACTGTTTCTAGTCTGGTATGCCGGCCGGCTACTACATCAATCAGAGGGTTCAAGCGCAACATCAGAAAGTCGCGTATAAATATGGCTGAAGCAGCCTTGCTAAGCAGATTGCCGGATAAGCTTCTGCGGATAATTTCGCGCTGCTGTTGCAGCACTTCGCTCCTTGGCGTAGCCTGCAACCGGCACAATCAACGGTATAAATTATGGTAGAGATCACTTTTTTTGCAGCCTTCCTGGTCGGTCTGTTTGGCGGCGTTCACTGCGTTGGCATGTGCGGCGGTATCGTTGGTGCACTCAGTTTCGGTTTACCGGAACAGGCGCGTGGTCGCTTCAGCTCGCTGCTCCCATATCTGTTTAACTATAATCTTGGACGGCTGATTAGTTACACCATTGCAGGGGCATTGGTAGGCGGCATTGGGGCACTGGCCACCAATCTAACAGCTCTGCATCAGGCGCAATCGGTGCTGCAGATAATTGCCGGTCTGTTCATGGTGGGGATGGGGCTCTATCTGGGCGGCTGGTGGTACGGCATGAACCGCCTGGAGAAGATGGGGGGGCGTGTATGGAAGGCAGTAGAGCCCTTTGGTCGAAAGTTATTGCCGGTACAAAGACCATCACAGGCGCTGGTGATGGGCATCGTCTGGGGCTGGCTCCCCTGTGGCATGGTTTATAGTGCCTTGATTTGGGCGATCTCCGCCGGAAGTGCCCTGAACGGGGCGCTACTGCTGTTGAGTTTTGGCCTGGGTACTCTGCCTAATCTCTTTGCGATGGGGGTGGTGGCGGGTAAGCTCACCAGCTTCCTGCGACGCCCTGCGGTAATGCATCTGGCCGGGGCCTTTGTGGTGTTAATCGGTATTTTTTACATCACTTTGCCACTGTGGCGTACCTTCACTCCAGAATAAAACGGTAGATCGCGATCTCACCAAGCAGATTGGGTAACAACTTGCCACCAAGGCGGTAACGGTGTGCATGATCCACCACACTTCGCTGCAGGATGCGGATGCCGAGTTGGATACAGAGTGCCTCGAAATCCTTTAGGGTGCAGAGGTGGATATTGGGGGTGTTGTACCACATGTTGGGCAGCGCGGAGGAGAGTGGCATGTGGCCACCCAGTGCTAGCTGTGCACGGGCACGCCAGTGGCCAAAATTGGGGAAGGTGACAATACCCTCGCGACCAACTCGCAGCATCTCTTTTAACATTTTCTCCGGGTAGTTCATCGCCTGTAGTGTCTGTGTCATCACCACATAGTCGAAGTGGCCCTCATCGAAAAAGTCACTTATGCCCGCATCCAGATCGGTCTGAATGACGTTTATTCCTTTATCTATGCATGAGACGACATTATTCGGGGCTATCTCAAGGCCGTAGCCATCGACACCATGCTCGTGCTGGAGGTGAGCTAGTAGGGTGCCATCACCACAGCCCAGGTCGAGTACCCTGGAGCCGGGTTTGATCCACTCGCTGATGATGGTCAGATCAGGTCGTAAAGAGCTCATAATGCCAGCTCCTCAGCGACACGGCGCATGTAGCTGGAGAACACCTCCATGTAGTGCGGAATGGGGATGAGGAAGGCATCGTGACCGTGGTTCGCCTCAATCTCGGCATAACTTACCGTTTTGTCGCCATCGGTCAGTGCCTTGATCAGCTCGCGTGAGCGTTCCGGGGCGAAGCGCCAGTCACTGGTGAAGGAGACGATGAGGAACTTCGCCTCTACCCCGACCAGTGCAGCAGAGAGATTGTTCTGGTGAGCGGCCGCCGGGTCAAAGTAGTCCAACGCCTTGGTCATTAGCAGGTAGGTATTGGCGTCGAAGCGATCAACGAAGCTTTCACCCTGATAGCGCAGGTAGCTCTCTACCTGAAACTCTACATCAAAGCCGAAGTTGATCTTCCCCTCACGCAACTCACGACCGAATTTGGCGCGCATCGCATCATCTGAGAGGTAGGTGATGTGTCCCAGCATGCGGGCGATCTTCAGGCCGCGGCTTGGTACCACGTTGTGCTCGTAGTAGTGGCCATCGTGAAAGTCGGGGTCGGAGCGCAGAGCCTGACGAACCACCTCGTTGAAGGCGATGTTCTGTGCGGTAAGGTTGGGGGCGGCGGCAATCACGACTGCGTGACGCAGCCTGGTTGGGAAGTCGATGGCCCACTGCAATACCTGCATGCCGCCAAGTGATCCGCCAATTACCGCCGCCCACTGTTCGATGTTGAGGCGATCGGCGAGTCGGGCCTGGCTCTCGACCCAGTCACGTACAGTGATGATGGGAAAGTCGGGCCCCCAGGGTTTGTCTGTGTCGGGGTTGGGGGTGTTTGGGCCGGTTGAGCCTTTGCAACCACCGAGGTTGTTGAGGCTGACGATGAAGAAGCGTTCAGTATCTATGGGCTTGCCCGGACCGATGGCCGACTCCCACCAACCGGGTTTTTTATCTTCCATGCTGTGATAACCGGCAGCGTGATGGTCACCGGAGAGGGCGTGGCAGATGAGGATGGCGTTACTGTGATCGCTATTGAGCGTGCCGTAGGTCTCGTAGACCAGATCGTAGGCCACAAGCTTACGGCCACAGTCGAGTTGCAGCGGCGTATCGAAATGGGCGACCTGCGGGGTGACCAGGCCGACGGAATCGGCTGGTAGGGATTGGGACATCAGCTCTCTTGTCGCTCGGGTGTTTTAAACAGTTGAGGCAGTCTAAACAGCCCGATAAGGCAGTGCAAGCCCAATGCCATCAGGCGGCAGACTTTGACTTCTTCTGTGCAACTGTAGCATTGAGCGGGCGGTTGAGTACCTTGAGGATGCTGTTCACTTCCTCGTACTGTTTTTTTACCACCATGGCCTGCTTTTTCAGCTCGGCCATACGCTCATCCAGGGTGTCGCGTGACTCATTGATCTTGCGCAGATTTTCCAGTCGCTTGTCCATCTGCTCTTTATGATCTTTGATCTGCTTGACCAGCGGTGACATCACCGCCTTGCTCCATGACTCGGCGTCACGGTGTGCCTTGAAGAAAATATTGCGGGCGTGGCTTACCAGCGAGATGAAGAACTTCTTCACCACGAAGGACTGCTCGGTCATTGCCGTGACAGGGCTGTTGCGGAAAGCCTCACCCTCATCCTCAAGCTTGCGCAGCTCATTGACGTACTTGTCGATGGTGTAAAGAACCGGTTCGACCCCCTGAATACCATGTTCTGACTGAAATTTGTGGTAGACAGTGGTGACCAGGCGATTGAGTTGCTCAGAATAGTCGTCGACCTGAGTAAGCATGTCGCTGACGCCATCGAAGAAGGTCTTCATTCCCTTCTTCAGACCAGCCGTGGTCCAGCTGCCGGTCATCCCTGAGCGGCTGGTTGAAACCAGTTTGTCGAGTTCTGAAAGGCTAAGCATAGCCAGTAACTGCTTGCTCTGGTCGGAGAGGATCTTCTTATTGGCGTTAAAGCTTTCTACATTTTTGTGGTAGGCGACCTGCTCTTCACGGGTCTTTTGCATCAGGTGCTCGATCACCTCGTTGTTTTTGCCACTGAGGCCGTTGAGCTCCTCGAGTTGAGTCTTTACTGATTTGAAGCGTGCGGCGAGCAGGTCGCGTGACTCTTTAATCATAGCTCCTACATCGGCCTTTACGTGATCACGCACCAGCTCCTGTTGGTAAGGGAGAATATCGTTGGCGAGGATCGATTCAAGCGAGAGAATGTTGCTACGATCAAGTAGTTCCTGATCATGACGAATCTTTGCTAGTAGCCCCTTCTGTGCCGAGACTGGAATCACGGCGTTAATGTCAGTTCCCAGTGTCTGGGCTGCCTTGCTACGCTGCTCATTGATTACCTTATCGATACTGTCATTGCTTTTCAGATCGTCCCACAGGGTATCGATCTTGTTAAGGACAACGATCAGCCCCTTCTCCTTGCCTGCCCGTCCCGGCCTTACGTTGCTGGTCCACATGTCGAGATCGGACTTGGTGACGCCGGTATCGGCAGACATGATGAACATGACCGCCTGAGCCTTGGGGATCATGTTGAGGGTCAGCTCCGGCTCGCTACCCAGGGCGTTGAGTCCGGGGGTATCGAGGATCACCAGGCCCTGTTTGAGCAGCGGATGGGGGAAGCTAATGAGTGCATGACGCCACAATGGAATTTCGATCTTCTCGGGTAGGGTACCGTCGGGGTTGTTGAGGTGGGTGTCGGATTCGTCGTAGAGACCGAGTTTTTGAGCCTCATCACGTGATACTTGCTTGACCTTAACGATCTGCTGGAAGGCTTCGGCCATGTTGTCAGGGTTATCCAGATCCAGCTCCAGACTGCTCCAGTGAATCGGGTCATCCTTATAATCGGCGATGCTGGTGTCGTTAAGGCGGGTTTCTATTGGTAGCAGTCGGATGTAGGCGTGCTGGTGCTCGGAATCGTAGAACAGCTCAGTAGGGCACATGGTAGTACGGCCCGCCTCGGAGGGGAGCAGACGGCGGTCATACTCGGAAAAGAAGATGGCGTTAATCAGTTCGGTCTTGCCACGGGCAAATTCGGCAACGAAGGCGATGGTGAGCTTGTCGGAGCGTAGTGAAGCCAGGCTTTCGTATATGCGCAGCTCATCTTCGGGGGAGCCTATACCGTTGGCATCAAGCCATTTCTGGTAATCGCCAATGTTGATGATGAGATCTTTTTTCCATTGGCCATAGGCCTTCATCTGCTCTGTAAAACGTTTTTCCGACATACTGATAATCTCTGTTTTAGTTATTTCTCATAACAGGGTCTTATTGTATAGACTCCCTGTCAAAACCACTTCTTTATCTGTTTATTGTGAAGAGGCTCATGGTTCTCAGGCGGTTATCGTACCCCTGATAGGCGACTAAGTGACTAATATATTGCAATTGTTATCAAGCACAAGTGTTATTTCGTCTCCTTTGCTGTGGCCGGCTCGATCCTGGCGCTGTCAGGTAGTTGCATTGGTGAGTCTATACTAAGGCGTTTGCTATGGCTGTTTTCGCCACCGAGCAGGTTTACCTGTGAGCAAGCTACATCGAAGGCCCTGGCAATAAAGCGGACGAGATGGGTGTTGGCCTTTCCTTACTACGGGTGGGGCGGTGATGCGTATCTTCAGTGCATCTTCGCCGTGTGGGCCGATGATCTCATCGCGGCTGGCGCGAGGTTGTACCCTTACATGCAGTATCAGCTGCTCCTCTTTCCATTGGTAATGCATAGTGATTTGCCATTACTGCGCTGCTAGCGTAGCCCGGCTATGTGCATTAATGGTGGAATGGTGAGCATTTTTAGAATATTTAGTGCGATCAGCACCAGTATGGGGGAGAAATCGAAACCGGAAACTGGTGGTAGCAGGCGGCGTGCAGGACGCAGCAGTGGCTCGGTGAGACTGTGCAACAGGCTCACCACTGGATTGTAGGTGCCGGGATTGATCCAGCTAATAACCGCCTGAATGATGATGGCGCCGATGTATACATTAATCGCCAGAGAGACCAGTTCGGCCAGTGACCAGAAAATCAAGGTGAGTAGCGGTACCCCTTGTCCACGCAACAGAAGGATCAGGGTTAGGGAGAGCAGCTGTAGTATCAACATCAGCACTATAGTGGCGAAGTCGATACCACCCCAGCCGGGGATCACACGGCGTAGCGGGCGCAGGGCCGGGGTTGTGACCTTGACTACAAATTGTGAAACAGGATTGTAGAAGTCGGCCCTCGCCAGTTGCAATAAAAAGCGCACCATCACCACCAGAATGTAGAGACTGAACAAGGTGGATATGAGAAATTCCAGTGGATTAGTAAGGTAGCTGCCGGACATCACTTTGCTCCCAACTCTTCTGCCAGTTCCTGAGCGCGGTCACGGGCACCGCTTAGTGCCTGCTCGAACAGGCCGCGCAGATCGCCCTGCTCCAGGATGCCGATAGCCCGTTCAGTGGTGCCGCCGGGTGAAGTGACGCGGCGGCGAAGCTCCTCGCTCGATTCACTGCTCTCCAGCGCCATTTTGGTCGCACCGAATGCCGTCTGTAATGCCAGTACACGGCTGCTCTCTGCACTTAGTCCCAGTTTACAGCCGGCCTGTTCCAGTGCCTCGATCACCAAAAAAAAGTAGGCGGGGCCGCTACCGGAGAGGGCGGTCACGGCATCCATCATCGCCTCGTTCTCCAGCCACTGAGTGAGGCCGACGGCACGCATGATACGCTCGGCGATCTCGCGCTGTTTATCATCGACACGGCCGTTGGCGTAGAGGGCGGTGGCACCGCACTGCACCAGTGCCGGGGTATTGGGCATGGTGCGTACAATGGCGTTGTCATCGCCCAGCCAGCGGTCAATGTCACCGATGCGAATACCGGCGGCTACCGAGATGATGAGGGGATGTTTAGTTTGTACCGCCCCGGCTATCTGCTGGCAGACCTCACGTAGAACCTGCGGCTTGACTGCCAGCACCACCACCTCAGATTCTTCCACCAGAGTCACATTATCGGCGGCGATCTGTACGGCGAACTGCTGCTGCAGAGGCTGGGTGCAGTGCGTATTAGGGTCGGCCACACGGATTTGTGAAGGGGTGGTACCGTCGGCAATAAGACCACCGATGAGACTGGCGGCCATATTGCCGCCACCGATAAAACCAATCTTTGTATGTTGCATATCTCTGATCCAATAACTCTTTTATGTAAGGGTCGTCATGTTTTGTGGTGTTGATAACAGATTACTCGATATCGAAGCGGTTATGGTAGCGCATCTGTCTTCGGGACACGCGGACCGAATAGTGCGGTACCTATGCGCACCAGTGTTGCCCCTTCGGTAATGGCGGCAGCAAGATCGCCGGACATACCCATGGAGAGGGTGTCCAGTGACAGGCCATCGGCCCTGAGCTGATCCATGGCCTCGCGAAGGGCCTGAAATGGACGGCGTTGAGTCTCGAAATTATTGCTTGGTGCCGGGATGGCCATCAGTCCTCGTAGTTTCAGCCGCGGTAGCTTTGCTACCTCGGTAGCGAGTTGTGGCAGCTCTTCCAGGCTGCAACCCGACTTGCTGGCCTCACCACTGAGATTAACCTGCAGGCAGATATTAAGCGCTGGCAGGCCCTCGGGGCGTTGTTCACTCAGACGTCGCGCGATCTTGAGTCGATCCACGCTATGTACCCAGCTAAAGTGGCTGGTGATATCGCGGGTTTTGTTGGACTGAATAGGGCCGATGAAGTGCCATTCGATGTCGTAGTTATCGAGCTGGGCTATCTTTTCTAACGCCTCCTGCAGGTAGTTCTCGCCGAATCGGCGTTGACCTAACCGGTAGAGGGCGAGAATATCGCTGGCAGGACGGGTCTTGCTCACCGCCAGCAACGCAGTGGCATCGACTGGACGTTGGCTTTGTTCCAGTGCCTGGCCAATCTGTTGCTGCACTTGATGCAGACGCTCTTCGGGAGCTTTTGAGTTGTCTGTCATGGCTGGACGTTATACCTTACCCGTATTGGGATGAGTCTGATCATGATTATAGTAACGAAGAAATTGAGGACATAGTCAATGGATATTACGGAACTGCTTGCCTTTGGTGTGAAAAACGGGGCCTCTGACCTCCACCTCTCCTCCGGTATGCCACCGATGATTCGTGTGGATGGTGATGTACGCCGTATTAACGTTCCTGCCATGGATCACTCAACGGTGCATGGCCTCATTTATGACATCATGAATGACAAACAGCGTAAGGACTACGAGGAGTATCTGGAGACTGACTTCTCCTTCGAAATCAAGGGGCTGGCTCGATTCCGTGTTAATGCCTTCAACCATAACCGTGGTGCCGGTGCGGTGCTGCGTACTATTCCCTCGAAGATCCTGACCCTGGAGGAGCTCAACTGTCCGCCAATCTTCAAGGAGATATCGGATACGCCGCGCGGCCTGGCACTGGTAACCGGACCGACCGGCTCGGGTAAATCAACCACCCTGGCGGCGATGATCAACTATATCAACCAAAATCACCATGGCCATATCCTCACCCTGGAAGACCCTATCGAATTTGTTCATGAACCACAGAAATGTCTGATTAACCAGCGTGAGATCCATCGTGATACCCTCGGCTTTAACGAGGCGTTGCGCTCGGCACTGCGTGAGGATCCGGACATTATCCTGGTCGGTGAGATGCGTGACCTGGAGACTATTCGCCTGGCACTGGAGGCGGCGGAGACCGGTCATATGGTGTTCGGCACCCTGCACACCAGTTCGGCAGCCAAGACCATTGACCGTATCGTCGATGTGTTCCCTGCAGCAGAAAAGGACATGGTGCGCTCGATGCTTTCAGAGTCCCTGCGTGCGGTCATCTCACAGACCCTGCTAAAGAAAGTGGGCGGTGGTCGGGTAGCAGCCCACGAAATCATGATTGGCATGCCAGCCATCCGCAACCTGATTCGCGAGAACAAGATCGCGCAGATGTTCTCTGCGATTCAGACCGGTCAGCAGTATGGAATGCAGACCCTGGATCAGAACCTGAAACACATGGTTGAGAAGGGTATGGTGAGCAAACAGGAGGCGCGCTCTAAGGCCGCCAATAAAAATGATTTCGATTAATTACTAGCGGCTTTTCCGTGGGAGAAAATGAGGATGGATTTTGATTCCTTACTCAAATTGATGGTGCACAAGAACGGTTCCGACCTCTTCATTACCGCCGGTATTCCACCGAGTATGAAGATTAACGGCAAGATTATGCCGGTCTCAAAGGGTAGTTTGACCCCGGATCAGGCCCGGCAGATTGTGTTTGGTATCATGAATGAGGAGCAGATCGAGGAGTACGAAAACACCCATGAGTGTAATTTCGCACTGAGCCGTTCCGGTATTGGTCGTTTTCGTGTCAACGTGTTTCAGCAGCGCAATCAGGCCGGGATGGTGCTGCGGAAGATTGAGACCACCATCCCCACCTTTAGTGATCTGAACCTGCCGGACTCCCTCAAGGAGATGGCGATGACCAAGCGCGGTATCATCCTCTTCGTGGGTGGTACCGGTACCGGTAAGTCGACCTCGCTTGCCTCGATGGTGGATTATCGCAATACCAACAGTCATGGTCATATCATCACAATTGAGGATCCTATCGAGTACGTGCATCAGCACAAAGGCTGCATTGTTACTCAGCGAGAGGTGGGCATTGATACCCGTACTTTCGATGATGCACTGGTTAACACTCTGCGTCAGGCCCCCGATGTCATCCTTATCGGTGAGATCCGGCACCCGGAGACGATGGAGCATGCCATCGCCTTTGCTGAGACCGGTCACCTCTGTCTGGCTACCCTGCACGCCAATAACGCTAACCAGGCACTGGATCGTATTATTAACTTCTTCCCTGAGGAGCGCCGCCCGCAGCTGTTGATGGACCTCTCACTCAACCTTAAGGCGGTAGTTTCACAGCGGCTTATTCCTACCGTGGATGGGCAGGGGCGTCGTGCCGCTATCGAAATCCTGCTCAATACTCCGCTGATGTCAGATCTCATCCTTAAGGGTGAGATTCACGAGATTAAGAGCCTGATGAAAAAGTCTGGCGAGGCCGGGATGAAGACCTTTGATCAGGCCCTTTATGAGTTATTCAAGGAGGGTGCAATCACCGAAGAGGAGGCGTTGCGCAACGCAGACTCACCTAATGAGGTGCGCATGCTGGTCAAGCTGGGAGATGGAGATGAGGTGAGCGGTGTTGAGGATCTGGGTTCCAGCCTTGATGGGCTGACACTGGATAGCGTCTCCGATGATCCCGGTTTGATGCGTTAAAATTGGGTAACAGGTGGTATTTTTAGTATTTTAGGGATGGGTTAGGTTTTTAACTGTAGCCTGCTACCTGTTTTCTTTGTTTAAGCGAAGACCTCACGGGCATTGAATACCGGCCCGTCGACACAAACTCTTTTCATTGCCGGTCCCTTATCGGTTTGAACTTCGACCACACAACCGGCGCAACCACCGACACCGCAGGCCATGAACTCCTCCATGGAGACCTGGCAGGGGATTTTGTACTCCCTGGCCAATTGGGCCACGGCTTCCAGCATTGGGTGGGGACCGCAGCTGAAGATCTCTACCTCTGCGAGCTGTTCTTCACTCAGGGCATCTAACCAGCGGCGTGCCAGGTCGGTGACATACCCTTCAAAGCAGCCGGCATAGCCCTGCAGGCTGGCCAGACGCGAGGCGAAGCCCCAGTCCTCCAGCAGCGGCATCGCTGCGATCACCTCATCAGGCACACCAGGTACCATGATCTTTGAGGGTTCTGCCTTGAACGGGAAGGGAACCTCGGAGCCCATGATGATAAAGGGCTCGTAGGCCCCCTTAACTTCGCGCAGGCTATCGGCGACAAAGACCATCGGCGGCATGCCTACACCACCACCGATAAGTAGTGGGCGGGGGCGTTCCATATGGGTAACAAAGGGTTTGCCAATGGGTCCCATAATGTTTAGCTTCTCGCCGATCTGACGTTGTGACAACAGGGTTGTCCCCTCACCCAGCACCTTATAGAGAAAATCTATCCAGCCCGCTTTGGCGTCGACTCGCATGATTGAGATGGGACGGCGCAGAGGACGGTTTTCATCGCAGCGAATGTGAACAAAGCTTCCGGGAAGTGCCCTGGCAGCGATTTGCGGAGCGCTGACACGCAGCAGGTATTGATCCCCCTCATAGGCCTGATGCGAGAGGATCTCGCTATTTTCGACAAAAATAGTGTCGCGATGTGCTTTTTTCATACGGATTCCGATCTGGTTTGGGCGGACTATTCTGCCGCCTGGTAGACGATACGACCCTCAAGCAGGGTGTGGCTTACTTTGCCGCTGAATTCCCAACCGAGGAAAGGCGTGTTCTTGCCATGAGAGACGATCTGCTCCTCATTGAGATGCCAGTGGTGGTTTGGGTCGAAGATGCAGATATCGGCCACCGCACCCACACTCAGTTGCCCGCTGTTAATACCGAGAATATCGGCAGGTTTGCTGGTGAGACGAGCGATGGCATCGTTCAGCCCCAGAAGCCCCTCCTCGACCAGCCGTAGAGTAAGTGGCAACAGGGTTTCCAGTGCACTAACCCCCGGCTCGGTGGCGGCGAAGGGTGCGAGTTTGGCATCCCTGTCGTGGGGTTGATGGTCTGAGCAGATGGCGCTAATTGCCCCGTCAGCGAGGGCGCTACGCAGGCCATCGCGGTCACGCTGACTGCGCAGCGGTGGGCGTACATGGCAGGCACTGTCGAACTCGGCAATATCCATCTCAGTAAGGAAGAGTTGGTGAGCGCTTACATCGGCACTAACAGGCATTCCTTTAGTTTGGGCGTCGGCAATCATTTCGACTGCGCGAGTGCTGGAGAGCTGGCCGAAGTGGGCCCGTACTCCGGTCTGTTCGACCAGCATAAGGTCTCGCCCGACGGCGATGACCTCTGCACACTCGGGGATCCCGGCGAGGCCGAGCCGGGTGCTTAGTGCCCCTTCGTGGATACAGCCGTCGGCACCCAGCCAGGGATCCTCAGAGTTAAAGAAAACCGTTAATCCCAGAGTAGAGGCGTACTCCAGGGCGCGACGCTGCACCAGAGTGTTGGCGATGGCGCGACGGGCATTACCCATGACGATGCAGCCGGCGTTTTGCAGTGCCTGCATTGAGCTGAGTTGCTGCCCCTCTAGACCCTGAGTAAGAGCGCCGATGGGTAGTACCCGTGCCAGTGCCGCCTCGGCGGCACGGTGGTGGATCTGTTCAGCCACTGCTGGGGTATCGATTACCGGGCTGGTATCGGGGGGGCAGCAGAGGGTGGTGATGCCGGCGCTGGCGGCGGCACGGCTCTCACTGGCGATGGTGCCTTTATGTTTTTGTCCCGGTTCGCGAAGACGGGCCTGCAGGTCGATAAGGCCGGGGCAGACGATCTGGCCGCTGGCATCGATCTCCCGCTCTGCCTTAAAGCCCTCGGGGGCTGAACCGATGCTGCTGATATGTCCTGCGCTAATGTGAATGTTGTGCTGGCCGTCGATGTTATTGGCCGGGTCGATGAGGCGTCCGCCGCGAATGGTAATATTCATCTCAGCTATCCTCCCCTTCTTTGCTCTCTATCTGTCGCCCCAGCGTCATGCTCATCACCGCCATTCTCACCGCCAGGCCATTACTGACCTGTTCGAGAATCACCGACTGCGGGCCATCGGCCACCGCAGAGGCGATCTCCACCCCGCGGTTGATGGGGCCGGGGTGCATCACGATGGCATCGGGTTTGGCTAGCGCCAGCTTCTCTTCAGTAAGACCGTAGCGTGCGAAGTACTCACCCTCACTAGGTAACAGTGCCCCCTTCATGCGTTCTTTTTGCAGCCGCAGCATAATCACCACATCGACCCCATCAAGCCCCCTGGCCATATCGTGATAGATGTGGGCCCCGAGGGCACTGAGGGTGGGGGGAATTAATGTCTTGGGGCCGACGATGCGCAACTCGCCGACTCCAAGTGTA
This sequence comes from Pseudomonadota bacterium, assembly GCA_039714395.1. Lineage (GTDB taxonomy): Bacteria > Pseudomonadota > Gammaproteobacteria > Thiohalomonadales > Thiohalomonadaceae > JAPHSX01. The sequence goes on from JBDLJH010000009.1 coordinate 90,598, forward strand.
TTGAGGGCATGGATCTGTGAGCGCGCCACTCGTGAGTGGAGTACATCACCGACGATGGCCACTTTGATGGCACCAAAGTCTTTCTTGTGGCGACGGATGGTGAACATGTCGAGCATCGCCTGGGTGGGATGGGCGTGGCGACCATCACCGGCGTTGATCACGCTCACGTGAGGGGCGACATGCCTGGCGATGAAGTGTGCGGCACCACTCTCGGCGTGGCGCACCACGAACATGTCGCAGTGCATGGCCTCCAGGTTATGCAGCATATCGAGCAGGCTCTCGCCCTTGGAGGTGGCGGAGGTGGCGATATTAATACTTTGCACATCTGCGGAGAGGCGGCTAGCCGCCAGCTCGAAGGTGGTGCGGGTGCGGGTAGATGTCTCGAAGAATAAATTGATGATGGTCTTGCCGCGCAGTAGCGGTACCTTCTTCACACTCTTGCCCCCGACACCGGCAAAGGATTCAGCCACGTCGAGGATCTCGGTGAGGTGCTGACGGTTTAGCCCTTCGATAGTGATGAAGTGGCGCAGTTTGCCGTTGGCGTCGAGTTGCAGGTTGGCTTTACTCATGGCTGCTCTGGATACTCAGACTCATATTGTCGGGGCCGGTGAGTTTGACCTGTTCATCGGCAGCAAGTTCGATACGTTCACCGGTAATATCGGCACGTATCGGTAGTTCGTGTCCGCTACGTTCCAGTAGTGCAGCCAGGATTACCCGGGCCGGGCGACCATAGTCGAAGATCTCGTTAAGTGCGGCGCGGATGGTGCGTCCGGTTTGCAGCACATCATCGACCAGGATGATGGTGCGGTCTTCCACATCGAAGGGGAGATTAGAGGGCTTTACCTCGGGGTTCATGCCGATGCGTGAGAAGTCATCGCGATAAAAGCTGATGTCTAGAGTCCCCAGTGGCTGTTGCAGGCCGAGGCGCTGATGTAACTGCTCGGCGACCCAGACACCTCCGGTGTGGATGCCGATCATTAGAGGCTCATCGAGCTGATGGGTCTTGAGGTGAGAGCGCAGCTGCTGCGTCATTCCCTCAAGCAGGGTCTCGACATCGGCTATGGTGTGTTGGCTCATCTGTTTCACTTATCCGTTATTCGCTTCCAGCCAGCTTTGCAGGATTAACTGCGCGGCAAGTTTGTCGATATCCGCCTTTTCGAAGTGTCCCTGTTCGGCCAGCATCGTCTCGGCCTCGTTGGAGCTAAGCCTCTCGTCAGCAGTAAATACAGGCAGATTGTACCTGCCCGCGAGGCGATTACCAAAGCGGCGTGCCAGACGACTACTTTCGGACTCACTGCCGTCAAGGTTGAGTGGCAGGCCGACTACCATGGCATCGGGTTGCCACTCGTTAATCAGCCTGGTGATGGAGGCCCAGTCAGGACCACCATCGTGGCTGTTCAGGGTGACCAGCGCGGTGGCGGTGTGGGTCAGCTCCTGGCCAACGGCAACGCCGATACGTTTGGTGCCAAAGTCGAAACCGAGCAGGGTACGGAGCTTATCGCTCATGAATGGCCTATCTCGCTGGATAGCAGATTGAGATCGACCCCGAGTAGTGCCGCGGCCGCGGTCCAACGCTCTTTTACCGGAACCTCGAACAGGATGTGTTTGTTGGCTTGGCAGCTCAACCACGTGTTATCACTCAGTTCCTGTTCCAGTTGCCCCGGCCCCCAACCGGCATAACCGAGGGCAATTAGATGATGTTGTGGTCCCTCGCCATGGGCGATGGCGCTGAGGATGTCACGTGATGTGGTGAGGGCGATCTCCTCTCCCACCTGCAGGCTCGACTCCCAGGCTCCCACCGGGGAGTGCAGGATAAAACCGTGCTCTGGCTGTACCGGCCCACCATCGTGAACCCTGAGGCTGGTATCGAAATTACTGCTGGGCTCAATACCCATCTGCTCCAGCACCTCGGTCATGGTGAGTTCCATCTGACGGCTGATGAGTATCCCCATCGCGCCCTCTTCGTTGTGCTCACAGATATAGGTGACACCATGGTCGAAATTGGGGTCATGCAGTGCCGGCATGGCGATGAGAAAGTGGTCGCGTAGTGAGGTATCGTCGGTCATATCACTCAGTATCGGTTGCCCCTCCGGAGGAGGCAAGGTTTAGCGTGTCTGTAATGAGTAATCATCCTGAAACTGCCAGATGCGGATGATATGCAGAACATCGACATCTTTGCTTATCTCGGGTGGTAGCGGGGCGAAGGGAGAGGCCATGCGAACAATGCGAATGGCGCCGTTATCCAGTGCCCGGTGACCCGAGGAGCGGTCGATGCGCACGTTTCTCAGGGTACCGTCCTGGTTGATTGCTACATCCAGCATCAGGGTGCCGCTGAGGTTCTTTGTTTTTGCCTCGTCGGGGTAGTTGAGGTTGCCGATGCGCTCGACCTTTTGTCGCCAGCTATCCTCGTAGCTGGCGAAGCGATATTCGCGGGTGTTGGCACTAATGTATTTCTCGCGCGGCATCTGTGCGTAGGCCTGCTGCTTTTGCCGGATCTCGGCATTGAGGCGGGCCATTGCCATGGCTCTTACTATCAGCTCGTTGGCGTTCGGTGCATCGGGCAGCGTCGGCTTGGGCTCTTGATCCTGCTTTTGCCACTGTAGTGAGCTCTCATCCTGTGCCAGTAGTACGGGTTGCTGCTCGGTCTTGCTACTGGGAGGGGGTAATTGCATCGGCAGGTCTTGCGGTGCGTGACCATCCTGCTCCAGGCTTGGACGAGGGTTGGAGAAGGCGCTGGACGGACGCATCTTCTCCTTAACGCTACCGCCCCCCTGCTGGTTGGCCTGTGCCAGATAGTCTGCCTTGTCGGGGGCCTTCTCGCTCTCAGTGTGTACGAGGGTTACTTCAAGGGTAAGTGGCAGTTCTTTGGGCAGGAGTCTGTTTGCATCGAAGCCGACGCCGAGGATGATGATCGCGTGAACAGCAGCGGCAAAGAAGAGGGTCAGCCCCAGTCTATCTGAGGCGGAGATGTTAAACAGATTTTGCGCGTGGGCCACGAGCTTGTGTCTCTTCCTTCTATTAATGCTGTGGGGATTATACCTGCGCTTTATCGCTGAGGATATGACTCAGTACCGATTTTTTCAGGTAATTCAGCTTGTTGCGTAAGTTTATTATTGTCGTTGCTTGAGTCGTACCTCAATGGCATCCATCAGTTGAGCGCCAATGTCGAGCCCGTAGAGCTTATCGAGTTCGCGGATACAGGTAGGGCTGGTTACGTTGATCTCAGTCAGGTAATCACCAATCACATCAATTCCAACAAAGATAAGGCCCATTTCCCGTAATGTCGGTGTGACCTGGCTGCAGATCCAGTGATCACGCTCACTCAACTCCACCCCGACCCCGGTACCACCTGCTGCCAGGTTGCCACGAAGCTCCCCTTTAGCGGGGACGCGGGCCAGGGCGTAGGGTACCGGCTCACCATCGATGAGGAGGATGCGTTTGTCTCCCTCACTGATCTCGGGGATAAAGCGCTGTGCCATGGCGTAACGGCTGCCATATTCGGTGAGTGTCTCCATGATGACGCTGGTATTAGGGTCGCTGGCGCTGACCTTGAAGATTGATGCGCCACCCATTCCCTCTAGTGGCTTGAGGATCACCTCGCCATGTTCGGCAATAAAGTCGCGCAACTGGTCCTGACGGCGGCTGATAAGGGTTGGTGTGGTGCACTGGGGAAAGTGGCTGGTGAATATTTTTTCGTTGGCATCACGCAGACTACGGGGACGATTAACTACCAGGCTGCCACGGTTCTCAGCCAGCTCTAACATGTAGGTGGCGTAGATGTATTCCATGTCGAAGGGGGGATCCTTACGCATCAGGATCACATCCAGGGTGTGTAATGGTGCCTCTGCAGGCTGCCCAAATTCATACCAGTGATGCTCGTTATCGAACACCTGGAGCGGGGTCATACGAGCCATTGCCACACCGTCACGGCTATACAGGTCTGACATCTCCATGTAATGCAATCTCCAGCCGCGCTGCTGGGCAGCCTGTAGCATAGCGAGACTACTATCCTTGTGAAACTTGATGTTGCTGATAGGGTCCATTACGACCCCCAGAGTTATAGTCATTATATTGATACCGTTGCGAGGTGTGCCTCTTTCGTGGTGTTACTGTAGCAAAAATTTGCAATAGTCCAGTAATTAAGAGTTCTCTGAATTAGGCTGAATGGGAGGGGATAAACGCTGTCACCAGAGCAAAATGTGCTAGTCTAGGCAAGAACTTATGGATTGAACCTAAATAATGTGTTAAATATTCTTTGCAACAGTGCGAGTTGCCTTTTTAGGGGGCATCAGCCGATAAACAGCGAGAGAAGATAGAGGATGGGGATGCGTGACTAGCGAAGCACCAACAGGCTTGCAGGATCTGAAGGTCATGGTCATAGATGACAGTAAGACGATTCGGCGAACAGCGGAAACTTTGCTGAAGAAAGAGGGTTGTGAAGTCATTACCGCAAATGACGGATTCGAGGCGCTTTCCAAGATTGCCGACCATAACCCCAGTATTATCTTTGTCGATATTATGATGCCGCGTCTTGATGGTTATCAGACCTGCGCCCTCATTAAACACAATCAGAAATTTAAAAATACACCGGTAATCATGCTATCGAGTAAGGATGGCCTGTTTGACCGCGCGCGCGGGCGTATCGTGGGTTCAGAGCAGTATCTGACCAAACCGTTTACCAAGGAAGAGTTGTTGGGCGCAATTGACCTACATGTGCTGAACAAGGCGTCCTAAACAGATGTATCGCCGCCTTTCGGGGCGTTTTCTTTACCTTAAATTTATGAACAGAAGCAGGAGTAGAATATGGCGCAGATCTTGATCGTTGATGATTCGCCAACCGAGATCCACGTGTTAACCACGATTCTGGAGAAACTGGGGCATACCGTCGAAACCGCAGCTAACGGTGAAGAGGGCATTGTTCGGGCAAAGGAGCTTAAACCGGCCCTGATTTTGATGGATGTGGTAATGCCTGGAATGAATGGTTTTCAGGCCACGCGACAGATTAGTAAGGATGCCGAGACGTCACATATTCCAATCATTATCGTGACTACCAAGGATCAGGAGACCGATCGCGTATGGGGCCTGCGCCAGGGTGCGAAGGATTATCTGACTAAACCGGTAGATGAGGCGACACTGATTGAGAAGATCGGTGCGTTGTTGCCCGGTTAACAATTAGCTGGTACCGATAATTTCTATGGAAAAAGCACCAATACTTCTGCTGCAAGAGCTGGATCAGCGTAGTCGCAACTCAGCACATGAACTGCCGCAGCAGATCGAGGTTAAGGCCACCTGGGAAGGGGTCGGCTTTCGTCTTGATGACAAGGGATGGGTGGTTCCTCTGGATCAGGTTAAGGAAATTCTGACCCAGGTGAGCATTAGCCCGATTCCTGGGGCTAAAGAGTGGGTAAGAGGCGTCGCCAATGTGCGGGGCAACTTATTGCCAATCCTGGATTTGAACGGTTTTCTTTCTGGTCGTATGACCAAAGTGTCGCGTCAAAGTCGCATTTTGGTGATGCAGCACAAGGGGATCGTTGCAGGCTTGTTGGTAGAAGAGATTATGGGGATGCGTCACTTCCTTGAAGAGGAGTTTAGTGAGGACATCTCTGACCTGGATGTGTCGTTCAGCCAGATGTTGATGGGGCAGTATCGACAGCGCGGGGAGTTTTGGGGGGTGTTTAATATCAATCACCTCGTGGAGCTACCGGAGTTTATGCAAGTTGCGGCCTAATGTTCCTGGTGGAACATTCATTTAATAATAATTTATAAATTTTAGGATATCCCAGAGTTTAGGAGTCGATAACATGAAGTTGCCGTTTAAATTGAAGAAACCTTCAGCAGCAAAGGGTGGTTCGAAGTCGACCTCGACTGCATCTGCTAGCAACGTCGGCCTGACGGTCATCGTTACCCTACTGTCCATTTCTCTGGTGGCAACATTTGTTGTTTATCTGCTGGTAAATACTCAGGATGGTTACGATAAGGAGTATCTCGGCCTCCTCGGTGAAGAGCAGGTTCTCTCTCAGCGGCTCTCAAAATTTGCTGGCCAGGCCAACCGCGGCAGCCCTGCCACCTTCGATTCCCTGACCAAACACCGTGAAGAGTTTGCTCATAATTTAATGCTGTTGCAGGGCGGCGACCCTGATAGCGGAATGCCCCCCTCTGGAGATGCGGAGGTTCAGGCCAAGTTGAGCGAGGTGGTTGCGAACTGGAAGGCATACAATGAAAACAACACAGTCATCATCAATGCGCGCGGCATGGTAGTGGCGTTACGTGAAATCGTAAGGTTGATCAACGAGAACTCGGCACAGTTACTTTCCATGACAGATGATGTGGCCACGCTGATGGCTAAAAAGGGAGCTGCTCCGGATCAAGTCTATATCGCCAGCCGCCAGTTGATGCTTAGTCAACGTATCATTAACAACGTAAACCGTGTACTGGAGGGTGGTGAGGGCGCTGTAACTGCTGCTGATCGTTTCGGACGTGATGCCGCGCTTTACGGGCGCGTTGTTAACGGTTTTCTGGAGGGCGATAAAAGTCTTGGCATACGCGCAATCGATGATGATGATGTGCTGGAGAGCGTTGAGGAGGTGAGTGACCTGTTCGATATGCTCGGTCAGCAGGTAAGCGGTATCCTTGAGCGTAGCCCTGAGATGTTCCTGGTGTCCGAGTCAGTTCAGGCTATCCTGGATGATTCAGATAAACTACTAAACAGTATTGCTGAGCTGGATGAGGCCTATAAGGATTCACTTGAAACGCGTGTGCTCTCCTCTTTTATGGCCAACATTTTTGCTGCCTTGACCGTAATATTATTGATTCTTCTTGGCACACGACTGAAGCGTGATGGTGACCATCGACTGGCGGATACAGAATCACAGCGTCAGGCAACAGAAGAGCAGAACCGTCGTAGTCAGCAGGCAATCATGCGACTGCTGGATGAGATGGGTGACCTTGCTGATGGTGACTTGACGGTAAATGCGACGGTAACCGAGGACATCACTGGTGCTATCGCGGACTCCATGAACTTCACAATTGATGCGCTACGTGGCCTGGTTGATGCGATTAACACCACAGCCAGCCAGGTAACCAGCGCGGCGGAGAAGACGCAGGCTACCGCGTCCCATCTTGCTGAGGCGAGTAGTCACCAGGCTCAACAGATTGCGTCGGCGAGTACCGCGGTAAATGAAATGGCAATCTCTATCGAAGGCGTGTCGAAAAATGCTGACCAGTTGGCAGAGGAGTCGCAGCGTTCAGTAGATATCGCGAAAAAGGGTGCCGAGGCGGTACAGAAAACCATTAACGGTATGGATATCATTCGCGATCAGATTCAGGAAACGTCAAAACGAATCAAACGTCTGGGTGAATCATCTCAGGAGATCGGGGATATCGTTGAGCTGATTAACGACATTGCCGAGCAGACCAACATTCTTGCGCTTAATGCGGCTATCCAGGCGGCGATGGCTGGTGAGGCTGGTCGAGGCTTCGCGGTGGTAGCTGACGAGGTAACCCGACTGGCTGAGCGCTCTTCTGATGCGACCAAGCAGATTGAGGCGCTGGTAAAGACTATCCAGACAGATACTAATGAGGCGATCATCTCGATGGAGCAGAGTACCTCCGGGGTAGTTGCCGGTGCCAAAATCGCCGAGGATGCCGGTGCAGCACTAAGTGAGATCGAGAGCGTATCGGCCCACCTGGCTGAACTGGTACAGAGCATCACCAGTGCCACCCGCCAGCAGGCCAACGCGGCCTCCAATATCTCTGACACCATGAACGTCATCCAGGAGATCACCACCCAGACTTCCGAGGGTAGTAATCAAACCGCGCAGTCCATCGGTAACCTGTCGGATCTGGCCAGTGAACTGAAGCGCTCGGTATCTGGCTTTAAGTTGCCTGAATAAATAGCGGCTAATATAACAATCCCGATGATAGCGGGCATGCGTATGCAGGGTGGAAAGGGGGATGGCCTGATGATGATGCCTGACCTGGACGAACAACAGTTCGCACGCTGGGCGACACTACTTGAAAAGCGTCTTGGGATCTCCGTGACACCACAGCGAAAGGGCTTTCTTTCTGCAAAGCTGCGAATGCGGATGCGTGAGTTAGATATTGCCAATTTTCAGGATTATTATGAGCTGGTCACTTCAGCACAACAGGGGCAGATGGAGTGGAGTTACCTACTTGATCGCCTAACCATTCATGAAACACGTTTTAACCGCCACCCGGCCTCATTTCGTTTAATAGAGGAGTGTTATCTGCCGAAACAGCTAAAGCTACACTCTGGTGAGGTGCTTAATCTCAAGGCGTGGAGTGTGGGTTGTGCCAGCGGTGAGGAGGCCTACTATCTTGCGATGGTGTTAGATCGTGAACTGGCTGTGCATCAGGGAAAAGCGTATTACGGGGTGATCGGCTCCGACGTGAGTCTGGAGAGCCTGGCGATTGCACGTGGCGGGGAATATCCAGAATTCCATCTTGATGAGTTGGATGAGGCTATAAAAAGAAGTTATTTTGAACGTAGCCCCAATGGTTATCGAATCGTTGATGGATTACGGCAGCGCGTGGCCTTTTCGCAGCTCAATGTACAGAAACTTGAGCAGGCTCCGTTTGACAAGGTAGATATTATTTTTTGTCAAAATCTATTGATCTATTTTTCGCAGGAGCGACGACGAGGAATCGTTACCACGCTAGCACGTTTCCTCAAGCCGGGTGGAATAATGATTTTAGGTATTGGAGAGATCGTTGGCTGGTGCGCTGAGGGTCTTGAACCATTGAAATTTGAAGATACATTGGCGTATCGAAAAGTAAAGGATTAAGGGTGCGACCATATGCAAATGGCTGAACAGTTTGATATCAGCACCTTGGCCTGGGTCAAGGGAGAGATCGACGAAACGCTGAAGCAGGCAAGGGTAGCCCTTGAGGCCTATGTTGAAGACCCTGATGATGAGTCACAGATGGAATTCTGTATCAGTTATGTGCATCAGGTTTATGGAACCTTGCACATGGTTGAATTGCAGGGTGCCGCACTGTTCGCTGAAGATATAGAAAAGTTCGCCGTTGCTCTGAGAGATGGCAGCATTGAAAATAGTGAGCAGGGATTTGAGCTGCTTATGCGTGCTATTTTGCAGCTTCCTGATTACCTTGAGAGCCTGCTCGCCGGTCAGCAGGACAACCCCATCTCACTATTGCCTCTGCTCAACGAAATGCGTTCCTTACGTGGTGAACAGGGTCTAAGTAAAGAACATTATTTCAAACCTGATCTTGGTGTTGAAGCTCCAGCTCGTGGAACCACGCCTCCCGCTGCCGTCACCTTGCAACTGCTGGCAAAGAAGATTCACCCTTACATAATGCCTGCTCTAAGCAAGCTGATAAAGGGAACCGAACAGTCAGCCAGCTTGAAGACTATTGCCACGGTTATCGAGAAATTGCTACAGGTTGCCGATGGGGCAGAGTGCCGACGTATGCTATGGGTCGCCTCGGCCTTTGTTGAGGGGCTGCGTGGTGGTTCGTTGGAACTTTCCATGGACAGCAAGTTGTTACTTGGCAAGATTGAGCAACAAGTCAGGGTTGTTGTTGCAAAAGATGAGGCGGGACTTGATCCGGATAAAGTTGGTGAACTGCTAAATGGACTGCTTTTCCAGTTAGCTCATTCCAGTGCCGCCAGTCCCAGAGCTGTAGCAGTGAAACAGGCATTCCAGCTGGAGGACTTTGCCACGGCGGAGGGGTCTTCCTCGTTTGGTGGCATGAATGCAGAACTCAAGCAGACCGTGTCGGCAGATATTATGGAGGAGCTTTCCCGCGTTAAGGATGTCTTCGATATCTATGTTCGTAGCGACAGGAATAACGTTGAGAGTCTGCAACCGATGGTTGAGAGTCTTGGCAGCATGGTTGATACCCTCAGCATGCTTCAGGAAGAGAGTTTGAGTGCTGAACTCAAGACACAAATTGAAGTCGTTTCGCAGTTACTGAGTGGCGATGTTGAGGCCAGTGACGATATTTTGATGGGCATGGCCGGAGCAATTCTTTCGGTGGAATCGGCACTTCGTGATTGGGGCTCTGTCGCTCCGGTTGAAGAGGCTGATGCAGCCGATGAGCAAGTTTCAGATATTGAGACCTCTGCAGAACATCAACGGGTTACCCGTCAGGTGATGAAAGAGGCCCGTGACGATCTGATTAAGATGCGCGAGGCGGTCAGCAGTTATCTGGAAAAACCTAAAGATAAAGCAGTATTGGACCCGCTTCCCACGCTGTTGCACCAGGTTATTGGTAGTCTCAACCTGCTCTCCTATAAGCGTGTAGCGCAGATTCTGACTTCATGCGGAAAGTTTATTGATCGTGAGTTGATCAGCTCAGATACCATTCCAGAGTCGGACAGGCTTGATGCCCTGGCCGATGTGGTGATGAGTATCGAATACTACCTTGAGGCTTTTGTGCAGAGCCGAGTTCATCCGGGCTCTGTTTTAGAAGTGGCCGAGAATGCCGTGAAGCTGATGGGTTACCCCATCGGCGTTGATGAGCCAGATAGCGAAGTACAGGACTTTACTGCTGGGGAAGAGGTGTCAGAGCAGGCGACACCGAGCGTAGAGAGTGAAATTGAGGCTTCTGGCATCCAACTCGAGTCGGAATCGATAACGCTCGAAGAACCTGAGGTACCAGCCCCCACCTCAGAGCAAGTTAGTAAAGCGAAGGGTGCGGCCACGGTTGAGGTTGACGACGAGATCCTTGAAATCTTCGTTGAGGAGGCCGAGGAGGAGTTGGAAAATATTGGTGTTCTGCTGCCTAAGTGGAGCAGTGATCCCGGTGATGAGGAGAGTTTGAAGGACCTGCGTCGTAGCTTCCATACCCTTAAGGGAAGTGGTCGACTGGTTGGTGCATCTGAGATTGGTGAATTTGCCTGGGCCTTTGAAAGCATGCTCAACCGGGTGCTCGACGGTACGCTTGCCACTAATGCCACCATTTTCGACATGCTGGAACAGGCGCATGCCGTTCTATTTGAACTGGTGGAGCATTTCAAGGGTGGTGCTGCTCCTGGTGACGATGCAGAGATGCTGCGGCAAATGGCCGAAGATATCGTACAGCCAGGTGGTGTTAAAGTTGCTGAGGTTAAACCGGCGGCTCCGGTAGTAGAGGTGGCTGTACCAGCGCAAAGCGGTGCAGCGGTTACTGATATTCCAGATCTCGATCCGGTATTACTCGAGATATATAGCAAGGAGGCACAGGGTCATCTGGATGTGATCAGTGCATACCTTGAACAGGTAGCCGATGGCGGAAGTCGCAAGGTTGATGAGCCAGTGATTCGTGCCCTGCACACCCTCAAAGGTAGCTCTAATATGGCAGGCATTAGCAGTGTCTCCGATGTTAGCGCCTCACTCGAAAAGTACTGCAGGACCTTGCAGGCACTGCAGGATAAGGTCAGCGACAAGGGGCTAAAGGCAATGCAGCAGTGCGTTGCATTCACTGGTGTCATGCTTGCTTATCTGCTGGACAATTCCCTGCCCTATCCAGATAACGCTGAGGCAAAGCAGCTCGCTGATGAGGTCTATGCTGAGGTCAAGCATCTGGAGCATGTGGCAGACGCCAAACCTGAGGCGGGCCTTGCCAGTATTGGTGAAGAGGATGTAATAAACCTTGAAGTATCAGCGGATAAGCTGGTAGATGAGCCGATCGATGTATCGTTGGTGGAGCTTGATGCTGGCGATATTGAACCGATTGCTGATCTAGTTGTAGAGGAAGAGCTTGAGTCAGGTTCTGGAGCTGATGAGCTGTTGGAGATGGCACTGGATGCTGTTGCAGCACCAGAGGAAATTTCTCTGGAAGCACTAGAGCCCGAGGTTGAACTGATTGAACCAGTGGCTGAAAAGTTGAGTATTGAGGCGCCGGTGGTTGAGCCAGAAGCAGCTACCTTCGAAGGAGATTACGATGATGAGTTGCTGGAGATTTTCCTCGAAGAGGCGGTCGATATTCTTGATGCCAGTGAACAGACCCTGCAGGAGTGGGTCGACAACCCTAATGAGCGCTCACTGGTAGAGGCTCTGCAGCGTCAACTACATACCCTCAAGGGTGGTGCGCGGATGGCGGGAATTACCCCTGTCGGTGATTTGAGCCACAGTCTGGAATCTACCATTGATGGTGTGGTTGATGGCGTACTGGGGCATAGCCCGAAGATGATGGATTTGTTGCAGCTATCCCATGACCGCCTGGTGACGATGCTTGAGCAGGTACGTGATCATCAACCAGTTGTGTCAGGTAATGATCTAATCTCTAAGGTCGAGGCCCTGGCTAATCCCCAGGCCGAGGTTGAGGAGCTCAGCGTTGAGCCAGCAGCCGAGACAAATAAGGAAGAGACCATTGAGCTGCTGGATGCAGCCGATGAGATTGAGCTGTTACAGCCCGAGTTTGTTGAAGAAGAGGAAGCTGAAGCCACTATTGAACTTGAGATAGTGGAAGAGCCCGACACGAGTAGCTCGACAAAACTACTGGGTGAGCTGGAACCGCTATTTGAACAGTTTGCCGCGAGCCAAATTGACTGGCAACGTGATTTTAACGACAGTCACCTTTTCGCAGCATTGTGCAAATCAGTCGATACATTGAATCGTGGCTGCCATGCCACTGGCATTGCACCGCTTATTGAAATTGCTGATGCAGTACAGGTGCTGGTGAGTGCAATTGTCGATGGTCATGTCGCCGCCAGTGATAAGGTGAGTGATCTCTTTACCCTGGCCTCCGAGCGGATGCAGCTTATTGTCCATCAACAGCGTGGAAATAAACCACTGGAGAACGGTTTATTCCTCATAAGTAACATACGTGATCTAATCGCAGAGGGATTAGCTCGCGAAGAGGGCATTAGTGACGAGATTGTTGTCGACATTGAGCAGGCGAAGAGTAAGGCGGAAGCAGAGGCCGAGACGGGTGAAAAGCGCCGCTCGGCACCGCGTATCCAGCACGAGGTGGTGCGGGTTCGTGCCGATCTGCTTGATGACCTGGTTAATTTTGCAGGTGAGGTAAGTATCTATCGTTCACGCGTTGAGCAGCAGATCGGTACCTTTGGCTCCAACCTTGAGGAGATGGATCAGACCATCATACGTTTGCGTGCACAGCTGCGTCAGGTTGAAATCGAAACAGAGGCGCAGATTGACTCGCGGCGTGCTGAGGCGCAGAAGCAGGGATATGATGACTTTGACCCACTGGAATTTGACCGTTTTACTGATATGCAGACACTTTCCCGCTCTATGGCAGAGAGTCTCAATGACCTGTTGAGCATCGAGGAGACCCTGCGTGGACTCTCCCGCGAAACAGAGACCTTGTTACTGCAACAGGCGCGGGTAAATACCGAGCTGCAAGAAAATCTGATGCATACACGCATGGTGCCGATGTCAGAGAGTGCACCGCGTCTACGTCGCGTAGTGCGTCAGACTGCATCGGAGCTTGAAAAACGTACCACCCTCACCTTAGAAGGTGCTGAGGTAGAGATGGATCGTAACGTGGTCGAGCGCATGATGGCCCCACTGGAGCACATGCTACGTAACTCTATCGCTCATGGCATTGAGGATAAAGCGAGCCGAAAGAGGGCCGGTAAACCCGTTGCGGGAAGTATTAATATTGCCCTGACCCGAGAGGGTTCTGAGATAGTTATTCGTGTGAGTGACGATGGTCGCGGCATCGATCTTCAGGCAGTGAAAAAGAAGGCGATGGACCGTGGTTTGATGCAGCCTGGTGCACAGCTAAGTGATCAGGAAATTATGCACTTCATCCTGGAGTCGGGTTTCTCTACAGCGGCATCTCTGTCGCAAGTGGCTGGTCGTGGCGTCGGCATGGATGTGGTTAACAGCGAGATTAAACAGCTAGGCGGCGTGCTGGAGATCGATTCGGACTACGGTAAGGGAAGTACCTTTACCGTACGTCTGCCGCTTACCCTCTCGGTGAGTCGTGCGCTGCTAGTCTATGTTGATGAAGACATCTATGCGATACCCCTGCCCAGTATTAGTGGTATTGAGCGTATTGCAGGGGTTGAGCTGGAAGCACTGCTTGATTCAGAAAGCCCTGTCTTCAACTGGGTGAACGAAGATTACAACGTGATGCATTTAACCGAGGTGCTCGGTGCTGGTAAGGGGCAGGTTCACCTTGGAACCAAGCAGCCCCTGTTGCTGACAAATAGCGGTGGGCATCGCGTTGCCTTTGCTGTTGACGGTCTCATCGGTAGCCGTGAGATTGTAGTGAAAAGTTTAGGTCCACAGCTAAGTAACTTGCAGGATCTTGCCGGTGCCACCATTCTTGCTGATGGTAGTGTGGCATTAATTATTGATATGCCTGCGTTGGTACGCCGCGGTCTGGCTCAGCTGAGTGGTGAGGAGGCGGTTGGTGAACAGGTGCCTGTTGCCGCCATTGAGCGTGAGCCGGTAGTGATGGTAGTTGATGATTCCATCACCGTGCGTAAAGTTACCGAGCGTCTGCTCAAACGCAACAATATGAAGTGTGTAACAGCAAAAGATGGTGTCGATGCGATCACCGTACTTGATGAGGTGATCCCTGATGTGATGTTGCTTGATATTGAGATGCCACGTATGGACGGTTTCGAATTGGCAACGCATATTCGCAATTCGGAGCATCTGAAGCAGATCCCGATAATTATGATCACATCACGTACTGGCGATAAACACCGTGAGCGTGCAATGAGTATTGGTGTGAACGAATATATGGGTAAGCCCTATACCGAGGTTGACCTGATGACGAATATTAAAAAGATGCTTGAGAAATCGTGATGGTGAGACAACGTAATGGTTAATAAAGCCGGACAACAAATAAGTGAGGAGGAGCTGGCGGAGGTTAGTGTTCGTTGCTTGATATTAGGTCTGCATGGCATGAATCTTTTGCTACCGAATACCATGGTGGCGGAAGTAATCGATACGATTAAGGTTACGGCTGCAGCCAATACACCAGAGTGGCTTAGCGGTTTTGTCTCCTGGCGTGGACGTAACGTAGCACTGGTCTCATTTGAAAAGTTGTTAGGGCTTGAAACGGTTCAACGTCATGACGATAGTCGCATGGTAATTCTCAATACAGTTAATGATAAATCCGGTGTATCTTTTATTGCTCTTGAGGTTCAGGGCTTACCCCACTTGTCGCTCTTAAAGCACGGTATGCTGGAGTATGACGATAATAATAATGATGCTGAGCCTGTGGTACTTGCAAGGATGGTTGTCGACGGTGAATCGGTGATTGTGCCTAATGTTGAGGTGATTGAACGTATGCTGCATAATCTCGGTATTTCCGCCTAATTTTTGTTGGAGTCCCCCCCCCCCGGTGATTAAAAATAAATTGTTTGAAGCAATGGCTTCTACAGCCATTGTTGTTGGTATAGTGGTGTATCCGGCTATTTCTTATGGCGATGTGGAGCCTGAACTGGAAGAGCGACAAAAAATCGTTGCCGAAGTGCAACGTCGTCTGGCAGATAAGAATGCGCGAAGCATGGCGATGGAGGCGGGGCTGGAGCGCTCCACGCTTTGTGCCACCTGCCATGGTGCCGATGGCAACGCTAAAAAGTCTGAGTATCCCAATTTAGCATCACAGAACCCAGCCTACATCATCGAGCAGATGTCTAAATTTAAGGATGGGCGTCGTAAAAACTTCGTGATGCAGGCACTGGTTCGCAATTTCAGTATGGAAGACCAGATTAACCTGGCCGTTTATTTTTCATCACACCAGCTCAAACCTGTTGCTGAAGCTAACCCTGTATTGGCAGCAAAGGGTGAGAGAAAGTACCAGGAAGTGTGTGCCATGTGTCACGGTGAGGGTGGTCGTGGTGAGAAAGGTTATGCAAGACTTGCCGGCCAGCAGATCGGTTATGTGACAATGAACCTTAAACGTTTCCGCTCAAATGCCCTCAAGGCTGGAAACTTTGATGAAACCAAACGCACCAATGCCCGCATGGAGCAGGTGACACAGTTCCTTAGTGATGAGGATATTGAAGGACTGGCGCACTACATCGCTTTGATTAAGTAGCGCATACAACCCGCTGTTATTTTAGATCACCCCAGCGGGATTGAATTGCCGCCAGTGCAGTTAGCGCGGCGGTTTCAGTGCGTAGTATTCGGGGTCCAAGGCGCATACCCTGGTAACCGGCCGCCACGGTTATCTCGCGTTCCTTTTCCGTAAGTCCGCCCTCTGGCCCGATTAACAGGGTGCATGCATCTCCACCCAACTCCAGTCCAAATACACCATTTTTCGCACGGTGATCCAGCAGCAAGCCACGCCCCTCAGGCGGTTGGCATAGCCACTCATCCAGTGATACCAGAGGCAGTAGTTCTGGCAGGGTATTGCGACCACACTGCTCGCAGGCACTGATTATCACACCGCGCCAGTGTTCCATGCGCTTTTGCAGGCGATCTCCCTTCAGGTTGACCACGCTACGTTCCGTAGCAACAGGAGCGATACGGCTAACGCCCAGCTCTACCGCCTTTTGAATCGTATAGTCCATGCGCTCGCCCCTGGAGACCCCCTGAACCAGGGTGATATGTAAAGGCGATTCGCAGCTGTGGTCTCTCTTTTCACCACACTCCACCCACAACTCACGTTTACCGAGTTCAATGATGTGGGCAGGGTATTCACTTCCGTGTCCATCAAACAGTATTAACTCGTCTCCTACCGTCAGCCGCAATGCCCGCCCGACATGGCGGGCGGCATTGGCGTCCAGGGCAATACGACTATTGGCCGAGAGTGATTCCGGGTGAAAGATACGGGGAGTACGCATATTTTTAGTGTTGCGCTCAGAGCCCGAGATCAGTCCAGACAGTATGGGTAGGACCAACTTGATTCATGCTGTAGAAGTGGAGGCCGGGAGCCCCCGCTTCCAGCAGGCGTCGGCACAGCTCGGTGGTGACCTCAAGGCCAAAGGCGCGCAGTGACTGGGTGTCATCACCGTAGGCCTCCAGGCGCAGCCGTAGCCAGCGAGGGATATCGGCACCGCACATCTCGGAGAAGCGGGCGAGATTCTTAATGTTGGTGATCGGCATGATGCCCGGCACGATTGGGATCTCGATTTGGCGCTTCTCGCACTCTTCAATAAAACGCAGGTAGGCGTCGAGGTTGTAAAAGTACTGAGTAATGGCCGCGTTGGCTCCAGCCTTGACCTTATTGGCAAAGTTATCGAGATCCGTTTTGGCAGAGGCGGCCTGGGGATGAAACTCCGGGTAGGCAGCTACCTCAATGTGAAAGTGTTCGCCGCTTTCGGCACGAATGAACTCCACCAGCTCATTGGCATAGTGAAAGGCACCGGCCTCGCGCATCCCCGAGGGCATGTCACCGCGTAGGGCGACGATACGCTTAACGCCCATTTCGATATAACCATTCAGCAGGGCGCGGATATCATCCTTACTGGAGCCGATACAGGAGAGGTGAGGGGCGGTATCGAGACCCGCCTGGGTCATCTCTCTGACCGTCTCAATGGTTCCCTCCTGAGTAGAGCCTCCGGCACCAAAGGTAACCGAAACATATTTGGGATTAAGTTTTGCCAGCTCGTCGCGGGTATCACGCAACTTGGCAGCGCCCTCGTCGGACTTGGGCGGAAAGAATTCGAAACTAAACTGTTGGGGGTGCTGTTTTTGTGACTGCATGGCACGCTCCATAAAGTAAAAGGTGGGGCAATGGCCCCGCCAGAATAACGCGATTAGTAACGGTAGTGGTCAGCCTTGTAGGGACCATCTACAGGTACGTCGATGTAGTCGGACTGCTCCTGGGTCAGTTCGGTCAGATTGATACCGATCTTCTTCAGGTGCAGACGTGCCACCTTTTCATCCAGAACCTTGGGTAGGACGTAGACCTTGTTCTCGTACTCCTTACCCTTGGTGAAGAACTCGATCTGTGCCAGTACCTGGTTGGTGAAGGAGGCGGACATGACGAAGCTGGGGTGACCGGTGGCACAGCCAAGATTAACCAGACGTCCCTCGGCAAGGATGGTGATGCGCTTGCCATCGGGGAAGATAACGTGATCGACCTGCGGCTTGACGTTCTCCCACTCATACTGACGCAGTGAGGCGATATTGATCTCTGAGTCGAAGTGACCAATGTTGCAGACGATCGCTTCGTTCTTCATCGCTATCATGTGGTCGTGATCGATAACATCAACGTTACCAGTGGTGGTGACGAAGATATCACCAAGCTTGCACGCCTCTTCCATGGTGACGACACGGTAGCCCTCCATCGCGGCCTGCAGGGCGCAGATAGGGTCGATTTCGGTGACCAGGGTGGTGGCACCCATACCGCGGAAGGCCTGGGCACAGCCCTTGCCGACATCGCCGTAACCGAGGACTACGGCGATCTTGCCTGCGATCATTACGTCGGTGGCACGCTTGATACCGTCGAGCAGTGACTCACGACAGCCGTAGAGGTTATCGAACTTGGACTTGGTAACCGAGTCGTTGACGTTCATCGCCGGGAATAGCAGTTCGCCATCCTTTTCCATGTGGTAGAGGCGGTGAACACCGGTGGTGGTCTCTTCGGTAACGCCTTTCATCTCTTTGGCGATATCGGTCCACTTGCTGCTATCGAGTGGCAGGTTGCGGCGCAGTACTTCAAGAATGGCAACGTATTCTTCGTTGTCGCCCTCTTTAGCATCGGGAACGGCACCAGCCTTTTCAAACTCAACGCCCTTATGCAGCAGCAGGGTGGCGTCGCCACCATCGTCGAGGATCATGTTTGGCTTCTGGCCGTTGGGCCAGTTGAAGGCCTGCTCGGTGCACCACCAGTACTCCTCAATGGTCTCACCCTTCCAGGCGAAGACCGGGATCTCTTCAGCAGCGATAGCTGCCGCAGCGTGATCCTGAGTTGAGAAGATGTTGCAGCTGACCCAGCGTACTTCGGCACCCAGGGCAACCAGGGTCTCAATTAGCACGGCGGTCTGAATGGTCATATGCAGGGAACCCATAATACGGGCGCCCTTCAGTGGTTTGGCATCACCGAACTCCTCGCGCAGGGCCATCAGGCCCGGCATCTCGGTTTCAGCAATAGCGATCTCCTTACGGCCCCAATCGGCCAGGGAGATGTCGGCGACTTTACAGTCAGAAAAATCAGACATGGTTCTCTCCAAGTATCGTTTGGAGCGCAGTTGAAGAGATTGCCTTAATCGAGCCTGACGGAGGGTTCCGCTGCAGCGCTCCTCGATTAAGGGGATATGCCGCCTGATGTCAGGCGGCACAGGGTTCGCATTATAGACCAGCTGCTGCCTTCAGGGCATCGGCCTTATCGGTACGCTCCCAGGGCAGGTCCAGATCGTCACGACCAAAGTGACCGTATGAGGCGGTGCCCTGGTAACGCGGCTTGAGCAGATCCAGCATTTGGGTGATGCCATAAGGGCGCAGGTCGAAGTGCTCACGGATCAGTTCGATGATACGTGGTTCACCAATATTGGCAGTACCGAATGTTTCTACGCTTATTGAGGTAGGCTCTGCAACGCCGATGGCATAGGAGACCTGGACCTCGCAGCGATCGGCCAGACCGCCTGCGACAATGTTTTTAGCTACATAACGACCGGCATAGGCGGCAGAGCGATCGACCTTTGAGGGATCCTTACCAGAGAAAGCACCACCACCATGACGCGCCATGCCGCCGTAAGTATCGACAATTATCTTGCGTCCAGTGAGCCCGGCATCGCCTACCGGGCCACCGATGATGAACTGGCCGGTTGGGTTGATATGAAACTGGGTATCACCGTTAAGCCACTCAGTCGGCAGTACCGGTTTGATGATCATATCCATTACGGCGTCACGCAGATCCGCCTGGCTTATTTCCGGGTTGTGCTGGGTAGAAAGAACCACGGCATCAACAGCGGCGGGTTTGCCATCTACATAACGGAAGGTGACCTGGCTCTTGGCATCGGGACGCAGCCATGCCAGCTCGCCACTCTTACGTACTTCGGCCTGACGACGCACCAGTCGGTGGGCATAGGTGATGGGGGCAGGCATCAGTACATCGGTTTCGTTGCTGGCGTAGCCAAACATCAGCCCCTGATCACCTGCGCCCTGATTCTCTTTATCCTCACGGTTGACGCCCATGGCGATGTCGGGTGACTGTTGTCCCAGCGCATTAAGCATGGCACAGGTCTCACCGTCAAAGCCAACGTCGGAGCTGTTATAGCCAATGCCATTGACGGTATCGCGTACGATTTTCTCATATTCGATATTGGCGCTGGTAGTGACCTCACCGGCCAGAATTACCATGCCGGTTTTGACCAGCGTTTCACAGGCTACACGGGCGTTGGGATCTTGCTCAAGGATGGCGTCGAGGACGGCATCGGAGATTTGGTCTGCCATCTTGTCAGGGTGACCCTCGGAGACAGACTCCGAGGTAAAAAGGTAGTTATCATTCATTAATATGTGTCCGCTTATCGTTTATTAACTAAACACCGCTCGCCGTTGTTGGCGAACAAGACAAAAAACAAGGCGGGGATTATAAAGCTATTCTTAAGCTCTTGTCCCCTCCAAGTGAGGTAAATGGGGCTGCGGGAGTTCCTGTGCAAGAAATATGGCGCCCATTTTTAGACATTTATCATTAGATATCACGTGTAACCCATTGATTTTATAATTATATATTTTATCTATGAGGTTATTGGCTATTGCTCCGGAAGTCGAGATCATGGAGAATCGCCGTTCTATTTATCTTGAGGCGTTATATCGCCATAGACTTTTCAAGCTGAGAGTCGAGATTCAAGAGCAGGGTTTGGAGCCAGCAAAATAGTAATAAGGCTCCCCCTTTGCCATGCATGAGGCAGCATTGCATTCCCTCATATGCTGCAAGCGGTTTTGTAAATCTCATTAATAGTGGGTTGCCCCTAATGATGGGATTAGTTAGAGAAGAATTTTTTTAGAAACTTAATAGATTGAATTAAATCATTTGAAGGAGAGATGCAGATGCCAAGCCGTAAAGACTTAGCCAATGCTGTCCGTGCCCTGAGCATGGATGCGGTTCAGAAGGCCAACTCGGGTCACCCCGGTGCCCCTATGGGGATGGCCGATATTGCCGAGGTGTTGTGGAACGGCCACATGAAGCACAACCCGACCAACCCCAAGTGGGCTGATCGTGATCGCTTCGTCCTCTCCAACGGTCATGGCTCTATGCTGATCTACTCCCTGCTGCATTTGACCGGCTACGATCTCTCTATCGAAGATCTGAAGCAGTTCCGTCAGCTCCACTCGCGCACCCCGGGTCACCCCGAGTATGGTTACGCGCCGGGCGTTGAGACCACCACCGGTCCGCTGGGTCAGGGCATCACCAATGCTGTTGGTATGGCAATCGCCGAGCGTTCACTCGCTGCCGAGTTTAATAAAGACGGCCACACCGTCGTTGACCACAATACCTACGTCTTCCTGGGTGACGGTTGCCTGATGGAAGGCATCTCTCACGAAGCCTGCTCACTGGCCGGTACCCTGGGTCTGGGCAAGCTCATCGCCTTCTGGGACGACAACGGTATCTCCATCGACGGTCACGTTGAGGGCTGGTTCACTGACGATACCCCCAAGCGCTTTGAGGCCTACGGCTGGCACGTTATTGCCGATGTTGATGGACACGATGTTGAGGCCCTGGAGAAGGCCATCGAGTTTGCCAAGGCGATGACCGACAAGCCGACCATGATCTGCTGCAAAACCACCATCGGTTTCGGCTCACCCAACAAGGGCGGCAGCCACGCCTGTCATGGTGCACCACTGGGCCAGGAAGAGATCAACCTGACCAAGGCCTCTCTGGGCTGGGATCACGATGCCTTTGATGTTCCCGATGATGTCTATGCCGGTTGGGATGCCAAGAAGAAGGGCGCTGCTGCCGAGTCTGACTGGAACACCAAGTTTGATGCCTATAAGGCCGCTCACCCTGAACTGGCCTCTGAGTTCACCCGTCGCATGAACGGTGAGCTGCCTGCCGACTGGTCTGCCAGGTCTGCCGAGTACATTGCTGCGGTTAACACTGATGCCAAGAGCCCGGCCACCCGTCAGGCCTCACTCGCCTCTATCGAAGCCTATGCGGCAATCCTGCCCGAGATCTTCGGTGGTTCTGCCGACCTCGGTTGCTCTAACCTGACCGAGTGGTCCGGTTACAAGCCGATGCGTGCCGATACCCCTGACTCTAACTACATCAACTACGGTGTACGTGAGTTCGGTATGAGCGCCATCATGAATGGTGTTGCCCTGCACGGCGGCCTGATTCCCTTCGGTGCTACCTTCCTGATGTTCATGGAGTACGCGCGTAACGCCCTGCGTATGTCTGCACTGATGAAGCAGCGTTCTATCTTTGTTTATACCCACGACTCTATCGGTCTGGGTGAGGATGGCCCGACCCACCAGCCGGTTGAGCAGATCGCCTCCATGCGCTTGATCCCCAACATGAGCGTGTGGCGTCCCTGTGATGCGGTCGAGACCGCTGTTGCATGGCAGCAGGCGGTTGAGCGTAAAGATGGTCCGACCAGCCTCTGTTTCTCCCGTCAGGGTCTGCCGCATCAGGCACGTACCGATGCACAGATCAGCGATATCGCCAAGGGTGGTTATGTACTGAGCGATTGCGACGGTACTCCGGATGCCATCATTCTTGCTACCGGTTCTGAAGTGGCTCTAGCTGTAGACGCTGCTGCTGCCATGAGCGGCAAGAAGATTCGCGTTGTCTCCATGCCTAACGTGAATGCCTTCGAAGCTCAGGATGCTGATTACCAGGCCTCTGTACTGCCTGCCAGCGTTGCTACTGTTGCTGTTGAAGCCGGTGTTACCCCGATGTGGTACAAGTACGCCGATAAGGTTGTGGGTATCGACCGCTTCGGTGAGTCTGCACCGGCCGGCGAGCTGTTTAAAGAGTTCGGTTTCACCGTTGAGAATGTTGTGAAGGCGGTTGAAGAGGTCCTGTAAGGGCCTCTCTTAAAAGATTTCAATTTAGTAAATTTTATAGTTAAGG
This sequence comes from Pseudomonadota bacterium, assembly GCA_039714395.1. GTDB lineage: Bacteria > Pseudomonadota > Gammaproteobacteria > Thiohalomonadales > Thiohalomonadaceae > JAPHSX01. The sequence goes on from JBDLJH010000009.1 coordinate 113,509, forward strand.
AGAAATAGTATGACTATTAAAGTCGGTATTAACGGTTTTGGCCGTATCGGTCGCATGGCGTTCCGCGCTATCGCTAAAGACTTCAGCGACATCGAGGTTGTTGGTATCAACGATCTGCTCGACGCGGACTACCTGGCCTACATGCTCAAGTACGACTCAGTACACGGCCGTTTCGGCGGTGATGTATCTGTAGAGGGCAACAACCTGGTTGTTGATGGCAAGACCATCCGCCTGACCGCCGAGCGCGATCCGGCTGACCTGAAATGGTCTGATATTGGTGCTGACCTGATCATCGAGTGCACCGGCTTCTTCCTCACCGAAGAGACCTGCCAGAAGCACATCGATGCAGGCGCCAAGAAAGTTGTGATGTCTGCTCCTTCCAAGGACGGCACCCCAATGTTCGTACACGGCGTGAATCACGACGAATACGCTGGTCAGGCGATCATCTCTGCTGCCTCCTGTACCACCAACTGCTTGGCACCTGTTGCCAAGGTTCTGAACGATAAGTGGGGCATTAAGCGTGGCCTGATGACTACCGTTCACGCTGCAACCGCTACCCAGAAGACCGTTGATGGTCCTTCGATGAAAGACTGGCGCGGTGGTCGTGGCATCCTGGAGAACATCATTCCTTCTTCCACTGGTGCTGCCAAGGCCGTTGGTGTGGTTCTGCCCGAGCTGAACGGCAAGCTGACCGGTATGGCATTCCGCGTACCTACCTCAGACGTCTCTGTTGTTGACCTCACCGTCGAGCTGAACAACGAAGCCACTTACGAAGACATCTGTGCTGCTATGAAGGCCGCCTCAGAGTCTGGCCCAATGAGCGAGACCCTGGGTTACACCGACGAGAAGGTTGTCTCCACCGACTTCCGTGGCGTTGGTAACTCCTCCATCTTCGATGCCGGTGCCGGTATCGCTCTGGATGGAACCTTCGTTAAGGTTGTCTCCTGGTACGACAACGAGTACGGCTATACTGCCAATATGCTCCGTTTCGTCCAGCACGTATCCAAGTAAGCGGATCTTTTTCCCGCTAGCGGCGTTGTCAGGAGTTTTTGAGTGCTCACGTACTTTGTGTACGCTCTGCGCTCAAAAATCCTTCCGCCTTGCTAGCAGAAAAAATCTCTCGCTTATTTGCGTGAATATGAATTTGCGGGGTGAAATCATTCATCCCGCAATTTCAAACAAAAATTATTTGCCAAGCTAATGCTCTAAAAGAGTTTGGCAAATTATTTTTAAATTTATAAAACATTAATCAGGAGTTCACATGTCTTTCATCAAGCTGACCGACCTCGATCTCGCCGGCAAGCGTGTACTGATCCGCGCCGACCTTAACGTTCCTGTAAAAGACGGCAAGGTTACCTCTGACGCCCGTATTACCGCCTCCATGCCAACCGTTGAGCACTGTGTAAAAGCCGGTGCCAAGGTGATGGTGATGTCTCACCGTGGACGTCCTACCGAGGGTGAGGTGGATGCCGAGAACTCCATGGCCCCCATCGCCACGACCATGAGCGAGAAGCTGGGCAAAGAAGTGCGCCTGATTAAAGATTATATTGACGGTGGTTTCGACGTTGCCGAGGGCGAAGTGGTTCTGCTGGAGAATGTTCGCTTTAATGCCGGTGAGAAGAAAGACAATGAAGAGCTGGCAAAGAAATACGCCGCTCTGTGTGATGTCTTCGTTATGGACGCCTTCGGTACCGCTCACCGCGCCCAGGCATCTACCCACGGTGCCGGTAAGTTTGCTCCTGCCGCCTGTGCCGGGCTGTTACTGGCCGGTGAGCTGGATAGCCTGGCCAAGGCACTGGCTAACCCTGCCCGCCCAATGGTCGCCATTGTTGGTGGTTCCAAGGTCTCTACCAAGCTTACCGTTCTGGAAGCACTCTCTGAGAAGGTTGACCAGCTGGTCGTTGGTGGTGGTATCGCCAACACCTTCCTCAAGGCAATGGGCAACAACGTCGGCAAGTCTCTTTGTGAAGATGACCTGGTCGATACTGCCAAGGCCCTGGTTGAGAAAATGAAGGCGCGTGGTGCCAGCATTCCGATCGCCACCGATGTGGTTTGCGGTAAAGAGTTCAGCGAAACCGCCGAGGCAACTCTGAAGGCCGCCGGTGACGTTGCCGATGATGACATGATTTTTGATATTGGCCCTGACTCATCTAAAGAGCTGGCCGAGATCATCAGCAAGGCCGGCACCATCATCTGGAACGGCCCGGTCGGCGTATTTGAGTTTGACCAGTTCGGTGAAGGCACCAAGACCGTATCTATGGCGATCGCCGATGCCGATGGCTTCAGCCTCGCCGGTGGTGGTGACACCATCGCCGCAATCCAGAAATACGATATCTATGACAAGGTCTCCTACATCTCTACCGCTGGTGGTGCCTTCCTCGAGTATCTTGAGGGTAAGACCCTGCCAGCCGTTGCCATGCTGGAAGAACGCGCTAAGTAATAGAAAAGGACTAGCGACAGGAGGTATCCTGTCGCACCGACACCGCAAATGATGGTGAGCAAATAACAAGCATGCAAAGACGCACTAAAATACTGGCTACTCTGGGTCCTGCAACCGACGACCCCAAGGTCCTCGATAAGATTATTGAGGCAGGTGTTGATGTGGTTCGCATCAACTTCTCTCACGGTTCACCCGAAGAACATATCGAGCGTGCCGAGCGTGTGCGCAATCGTGCCCGTGCCCATGGCCGTCAGGTCGGTGTGCTGTGTGACCTGCAGGGGCCAAAGATTCGTATTGAGAAGTTCAAGCAAGGGAAGGTTTTCCTTGAAGAGGGTGCCAGCTTCATTATCGATTCCAGTTTCGACAAAAATGGCGGTACTGTCGAGCGTGTTGGTTCTGCCTACAAGCAGTTGCACGAGGACCTCTCCCGCGGCGACACCCTGTTACTGGACGATGGTCGCCTGGTCTTCTGGGTAGATAGCGTCGAGGGCACCGAGGTGCGGTGTCGCGTGGTGGTTGGTGGCGATCTCTCTGATCGTAAGGGCATCAACAAGCAGGGCGGCGGTCTTTCGGCCCCGGCGCTTACCGAGAAGGATAAAGAGGACATTAAGACTGCCGCCAGAATCGAGGCGGACTACCTTGCAGTCTCTTTCCCACGGCATGCGGAAGATGTGCATGAGGCTCGTGCCTTGTTGAACGCCGCTGGTAGCAACGGTGCCATCGTCTCCAAGATTGAGCGGGCCGAGGCGCTCGATGTGATCGATGAGATCATTCTTGCCTCTGATGTGATTATGATTGCCCGTGGTGATCTGGGCGTGGAGATCGGTGATGCCGCTCTGCCGCCAGTGCAGAAGATGTTGATCCACAAGGCGCGTGAGATGAATCGCGTGGTGATCACCGCAACGCAGATGATGGAGTCGATGATCGAAAATCAGATCCCGACCCGTGCCGAGGTGTTCGATGTGGCCAATGCGGTACTCGATGGCACCGATGCGGTAATGCTCTCGGCAGAGACGGCAGCGGGCAAGTATCCCGACAAGGCGATCTCTGCGATGCACCGTGTCTGCCTTGAGGCTGAGAAGCAGCGTCAGGCGAAGGTTTCTGAACATCGAATCCACACTGAATTTACCCACATCGATGAAGCGATTGCGATGGCCGCTATGTATAGCGCCAATCATCTCAATGTGAAGGCTATCGCGGCCCTGACCGAGTCGGGTTCCACCACCCTGTGGATGTCACGCATTAGCTCTGGCATCCCCATCTATGCGATGACACGTCACGTTTATACCCGTCGCAAGGTGACACTGTATCGTGGAGTCTATCCGGTGAGCTTTGATGCTACCGCTAGTGACCACGCTGAACTCAACCGTGAGGCGATCGATGAGCTGCGTCGCCGTGGTGCGGTGAGAGATGGTGACCTGGTGCTTATTACCAAGGGCGACCTGATGGGTGTCCACGGCGGCACCAACGCGATGAAGATCGTCAAGGTCGGAGAGATGGTTTAGTTATATTGCTCATTTGCATGAGCGGTGTTTTTAGCTACTTTTATTGAACAAATTTAAATCTTAAGTAAACAGTTAAGGAGTTTGCAATGGCACTAGTATCACTACGTCAACTGCTGGACCACGCTGCCGAGAACGGCTACGGTCTGCCCGCGTTTAACGTCAACAACATGGAGCAGGTGCATGCCATCATGCAGGCTGCTTCTGCCGTTGATAGCCCCGTTATCCTGCAGGGTTCTGCCGGTGCACGCTCTTATGCGGGCGAGCCCTTCCTGCGTCATCTGATCCTGGCAGCCACCGAGATGTACCCGAATATTCCGGTAGTTATGCACCAGGATCACGGTGCTTCACCTGCCATCTGTGCCCGTTCCATTCAGTCCGGTTTCTCCTCGGTAATGATGGATGGTTCCCTTGAGGCCGACGGCAAGACCCCATCTTCTTTTGAGTACAACGTTGCGGTAACCAAGCAGGTTGTCGATATGGCTCACGCCTGTGGCGTCTCTGTTGAGGGCGAGCTGGGCTGCCTGGGTTCTCTTGAGACCGGCATGATGGGTGAAGAAGACGGCCACGGTGCCGAAGGCAAGCTCGACATGGACATGCTGCTGACCGACCCCAATGAAGCTGCAGAATTTGTTAAGCAGACCGGTGCGGATGCACTGGCCATTGCCATCGGTACCTCACACGGTGCCTACAAGTTCACTCAGGAGCCTACCGGCAAGATCCTGCGTATCGACCGTGTTAAAGAGATCCACGAGCGCATTCCTGATGTTCACCTGGTTATGCACGGTTCTTCTTCGGTTCCTCAGGACTGGCTCAAGATCATTAACGACTTCGGTGGTGACATGGGCCAGACCTATGGTGTACCGGTTGATGAGATCGTTGAGGGCATCAAGTCTGGTGTACGCAAGGTCAATATCGATACCGACCTGCGCATGGCCTCTACCGGTTCTGTTCGTAAACACCTGCACGATAACCCAGCCAACTTCGACCCGCGCAAATTCCTTAAGGAAGCGACCACGGCGATGGCGGGTATTTGTCAGAACCGTTTTGAAGCCTTCGGTTCTGCGGGTCAGGCATCCAAGATCAAGCCGATCTCTCTGGAGACCATGTTCGCGAAATACGAAGCAGGTGAGCTGGAGCCGAAAGTAAACTAAGTCGTTTACCTTCGTGAATAAAAAAGGGACGCTTCGGCGTCCCTTTTTTGTTGCCTGCAGGATTTAGTCTGCTGATTTAATGGGTAGCTAATTCGTCTCGTCGAGGAGGAAGCTCTTAAAGGCCTGGGCTATAGCCGAGAGTCGTTTGCCCTTGCGGTGTACCAGGAACCAGTAACGTTGAATTGGAAAATCGGCAACATCGAGGATCTTCAGGCGCCCCAGGGTCAGCTCCATCTCTACCGCATCCTGTGACATCACACTGAGGCCGAGGCCAGCCTGTACACTCTGCTTTATCGCCTCGTCTGAGCTTACCTCCATGCTGGCGGTGATGGAGATCTCGTGTTCGGCAAAGAAGCGTTCCATCGCGCTGCGTGTTCCAGAACCGGACTCACGCAGCAGGAAGACCTCCTGCTCCAGCTGTTTTAATGGTATCTGTTTCTTACCCACCAAGTGGTGATCCGGCGGGGCGATGAGTACCAGTGGATTTTCCTTGAAGGCACCCGCTTCCAGATCCATCTCTGCCGGTGGTACACCCATAATCACCATATCAACTTCATTCTCCGCCAGTTGGCGCAGCAGGGTCTGGCGATTGGTTACATCTAGGATGACGTTAACACCGGGCAGGCGCTGGGTGAAGCTGGCGAGCAGGTGGGGAGCGAAGTAGTTGGCGGTGGTCGCCACCGAGATCCGCAGCTTACCGTGCTCCAGCCCCTTAAGGTTTGCCAGTGCGGTATCCATATCGTCAAGTTGTTGTGCAATGGCGCGGCTGTAGTGCTGGACCTCCTCTCCCGCTTCGGTGAGGTAGATCTTCTTGCCCAGTTGCTCGAACAGCGGGCTCTCCAGCTGTCCTTCTAACTGTTTTACCTGCATTGAGACCGCAGGTTGGGTAAGATGCAGCTCTTCGGCGGCGCGGGTAAAGCTTAAGTGCTTTGCTACCGCGGAGAAGACCTTAAGCTGCCGCAGGGTGATGTTCATCTTTGCCATAAGTCTTATCTTATGGTTGCCTGAAGAACTATCATCATAGCCTTTTTTTTACCGCCGTGCCGCCTGATGGCCGGCCTGCAGAGGATTTGTGCGATGGCCGCACCACTAGATCTTAAGAAGATCCGCCAGGATATCGTCTTCAGTGAGACCCTGAAGGGGCAACATCTTAGCTTTCACACCACCTGGGGGATCTTCTCACCGCGTGAGATCGACGAGGGCACACTGATGCTACTCGACTATATGGATATCGGTGAGGAGGATGACTGCCTGGACCTGGGTTGTGGCTACGGCCCCATTGGCATGACGATGGCGCGCTTAGCCCCCAGGGGTAAGACCCTGTTGGTAGATAAGGACTTTGTTGGCGTGGAATACGCCCAGGCCAACATCACGCGTAACGGCATCACCAATGCCGAGGCGAAGCTGAGTAATGGCTTTGCTCATACCGGTGATCGCAAGTTCGATATTATCGCCTCCAACATTCCCGCCAAGGTGGGCAACGAGATGCTCTATATCTTCCTGCATGATGCGCTGGCCCGCCTCAAGCCGGGCGGCAAGCTCTACGTGGTCACCATCACCGGGTTGCGGCAGTTCATCAAACGCTCCTTCACCGAGGTCTTCGGTAACTACAAGAAGCTTAAACAGGGCCCTAAGTACACGGTGGCGGTGGCTGTGAAGCCTAAATAGAGGCCTGGCGGCGGGGATTGCTCGATGTAATTCTCCTGCATTTACTGCATCCCTGTGGGTTTAGGCAGGCGCTGTACCCCCCCTGACTAGCATAAACAACACAGCAATCTGGTGACATGTTGCACCACTGTAGGAGCGGCTCTGCCGCGATTAATATGAAATCGCGCTAGAAGCGCTCCTACAAAATGCAGATCTGTCTCTGAGAACTGGCGACATGACATAAGGAGTTCATCAGCTTGATTTTGAATTAACGCAGCTAAGTTCTTGTTATTACAGTTAATTAAGCGACTTAGTGCTGCAGTTACAACAGTATTTAAACGATAAGTAAAACCTTATCCATTCCATCATTTCATTTTAATTCCCTTATAGAATCCTAGCGGCTATAGTCTGTTTCCCGATTGGGAGACGATTCGTAGAGAAACCTCTCATTGTCATCAATCGGTAAGCGCGCGGAGTCAGACTTATCACTCCGCAGCAAGATTTTTTACACAACTGTATCGAGGTGAATCCAAATGGATCAATCTGCACGTTACGCTGACCTTTCTCTGAAAGAAGAAGATCTGATCGCTGGTGGTGGCCACATGCTGGTGGCTTACACCATGCACCCCGCTGAAGGCTACGGCTACCTGGAAGTTGCGGCACACATCGCTGCCGAGTCTTCTACCGGTACCAACGTTGAAGTTTCTACCACCGATGACTTCACCAAGGGCGTTGACGCTCTGGTTTACCACTGCGACGAAGCTGCGGGCATCATCAAGATCGCCTACCCGAACGACTTGTTCGACCGCAATGTCACCGATGGTCGCACCATGGTCGTCTCCTTCCTCACCCTGGCCATTGGTAACAATCAGGGCATGGGCGACTGTAAAGACCTGCAGATGCAGGACTTCTACGTGCCACCGCGCATGCTGCAGCTGTTCGACGGTCCTGCCAAGGACATCAGCGACATGTGGCGCGTCCTCGGCCGTGATGTAAACGCTGGTGGTTACATCGCCGGTACTATCATCAAGCCCAAGCTTGGCCTGCGTCCGGAGCCCTTCGCTGAAGCGGCTTACCAGTTCTGGCTTGGTGGTGACTTCATCAAGAATGACGAGCCTCAGGGCAACCAGGTCTTCTGCCCGATGAAGAAGGTTATGCCTCTCGTTGTTGACGCCATGAAGCGCGCCCAGGACGAGACCGGTGAAGCCAAGTTGTTCTCTGCCAACATCACCGCTGACGACCACCACGAAATGTGTGCTCGTGCTGACTACATTCTCGAAACCTTTGGTCCTGACGCTGATAAGTGTGCCTTCCTGGTAGACGGTTACGTTGGTGGCCCTGGTATGGTTACCACTGCCCGTCGTAACTACCCCGGTCAGTACCTGCACTATCACCGTGCCGGTCATGGTGCTGTAACCTCTCCTTCTTCAGTACGTGGCTACACCGCCTTCGTTCTGGCCAAGCTGTCTCGTCTGATGGGTGCTTCCGGTATCCACGTAGGCACCATGGGCTTCGGTAAGATGGAAGGTGGCGCTGATGATAGAATTATCGCCTACATGATCGAGCGTGATTCCTGCATGGGTCCGTTCTTCCATCAGGAGTGGAACGGTATGAAGCCTACCACCCCAATCATCTCCGGTGGCATGAACGCACTGCGTCTGCCTGGTTTCTTCGAGAACCTGGGTCACGGCAACGTTATCAACACCTCTGGTGGTGGTTCTTACGGCCACATCGACAGCCCGGCTGCTGGTGCAACCTCACTGCGCCAGTCCTACGAGTGCTGGAAGCAGGGTGCAGACCCCATCGAGTTCGCGAAAGAGCACAAAGAATTTGCTCGCGCATTCGAGTCCTTCCCGGGCGATGCCGACAATATCTTCCCAGGCTGGCGTGACAAGCTGGGTGTTCACAAGTAATTGTGAGCTCAGCCTGTTCGGCCTAATGGCTGGATTTAAAGGAGCCCCGCTTATGCGGGGCTTTTTTTATGTCTGGAGGAAAGTTGTGTCGCTGGGGCGACGGATGGATCTAATGCGGGGGGCTGCCCCGCGGCAGGTCACTTTCTCTTGCGCGGCCAAGAGAAACTAACGAAAGAGAAGGCCGCCCCACTGCCTCGCCCTTCGGGTTCCCTGCGCTTCTCGGCTCCAGTCGGGCATTGCAGACAGGGCTTCCCTGCCCTGACTGCAATATTGCGCGCGTCCTGCACGCAACCCTGACGGGCTAATCCTCCCTCCACTGCGATGCTCGGCGAGGCAGAAGGGGGTTCGCAAACAAACGCTAGTCTGACAGGTAAGGAGTTTTTCCTTGCCCTCAACTTGTTACGGCTTTGGGACTGAAAGATGCCCTTTTTTCTAGGGGATGCTATCCTTCAAAATGGTGCAGTTGATGCAAATACAGTAAGGGACATCTAATAAAAACTACTGCTATGCCACAAGTGAATCCACAGATACTGCAATGGGCTAGAGAGACAGCTGAGCTTTCTTTAGACGAGGCTGCGCGTAAGATCGGCCTAGCCACTAGCAGAGCATCTAGCAGGGAAGAAAAACTGCTCCAATTAGAACGGGGTGATACAGAGCCTACACAAGTTCGCTTAATGAAGATGGCTGATGTCTACCACAGACCATTAATTACTTTTTATATGGCAGAACCGCCCGTGAAGGATGAGCGTGGTGGTGATTTCCGTAAGCTTCCCCCCGACTTTTCTCGAGAGCAGAATGCTCTTCTCGATGCGCTTCTAAGAGATATTAAAGCACGTCAAGAAATGGTTAGAGAGCTAATGGAGGATGAGGATGAGGCTCTTCCTCTTGAGTATGTGGGCTCCCTGTCTCGAAAAAATGAAGTTCAAGAGGTGGCGGAGGCAATTAAGGAAAGGTTGGACTTGTCTCTTGAGGAGCTCCGGCGTTGCCGTAACAAGGAGGCTGTCTTTAAGCTATTGCGGGAGCGAGCTGAATCTATTGGTGTCTTTGTCCTGTTGATGGGTGATCTGGGGTCTCACCATACTGATATAGGAACTGATGTTTTCCGTGGTTTTGCTATTGCCGATACGGTTGCTCCTTTTATCGTTATTAATGATAACGACTCCCAAGGTGCTTGGTCTTTTACATTGTTGCATGAGCTTGCCCACCTATGGATTGGTGAGGAAGGGGTAAGTAATAGTAGCGCATGGGCTGATAGTCAGATTGAGAAATTCTGCAATAATGTTGCAGGAGAAATATTGCTTCCAGATAAGCAGTTACACGGTGTGAATGTGAATGCCAGCATGGAGGTAAAGGCTATCGCCCATGTAATTAACGGTGTTTCTGGAACAACAAAATTAAGCCACACATTAATAGCGTACAATTTATATCGAGTAGGAAAAATTGATTTAAGGCAGTATCAGGAGTTAAGTAGAGAGTATAGAAGACTCTGGTCTAATAATAAGCAGGGGCAACAAAGATCAGGGGGAGGACCTAATTACTATGTCGTAAAAAGACACCGAATTGGGGCGGCAATGACGAATCTTATAGGAAGAATGTTAAAGGGTGGGGCTGTAACACCAACAAAAGCCGCAAAAATCCTCGGTGTTAAGGCACATAGCGTCAACCAGTTGGTTGGTGGGGCTAAGGGCTAGGGAAAAAAGGTAACGGATTACATGCTCTACTTACTCGATGCCAATATCCTAATAACAGCAAAAAATCTCTATTATGAAATGGAGCGTATTCCTGAGTTTTGGGAATGGCTTATATACCACGGAGAGCAGGGTAATATTAAAATTCCTTTCCACATTTATGGTGAGTACAAGGCTGGAAATGATGGTCTAACTTAGTGGGTTAACAGGCAAGATGTGACGGAGGCTTTGCTACTCAATGAGGAAGTTGATTCTAGAATAGTTACGGACACGTTGAGTAATGGGTATGGTGAAAATCTTTCAGATGTGGAGCTCGAGAAAATCGCGATGGATCCTTTCCTGATTTCCCATGGCCGAATGGATGTTGAGAACCGCGTGGTTGTCTCAGCCGAGGTAAGTAAGAAAAGTGCACAGAGATCAAAACGAAGGGTGCCTGACGTTTGCCATGAATTCGGGGTAGGTTGCACAGATATATATGGATTAAATCGGGCGCTGAACTTTAGCACTTCTTGGAAAAAAGAAGTTTAAAAACCGGGGTCAGAACACAGTTAACTCTAATATAGCCTCATAGATTGATAGGCGACAGATCCCAATTAATTTACGAAAACCGTCATAGAACAAGCACCAACAGAATAATAACAATAGCCACCCCAACCACCCATTTATAAATGGTCTGCTTCGTCAGCCCTGGCTTCTGCTTACTCTTCTCTTCCATAATCAGCTGGGCCATGATGCTGTCCACATCACCACTAGCCAGGCGTTCAGACTTTATGGCTTGATGATTTATCGGGTTGCCGGCGTTGTAGACGGTGCCGGTTGTCTCTGTAGTTGCTTGTCTAACGGGAGACTGCGCCGCACTTTCCTGTTGTTTAATGACCTCCAGCAGTGCAATCAGTTGCTGTCGATCAGCATTAGGAATGCTGTGTATCGCCTCAGCGTTACTCGTGCTCAAGCTGTAGGTGTTGTTATTGATGATGACAGTTATTGCTGGTTGATTCATATGACTCATATCCAATCTTCAATGTAACTTGATTCTATCTTTTTGGAGAATAGAAAAGCCAGGTTAGAGATAAATTGTTCGTAATATTAGCAATACTTTATTATCTGCCCCCGGTTTTACCGTGCTTAACACACCGCCACCACCTCATAGTGCTTCTCTCCGCCACCCACCAGCACTTTAATTTCATCATCAACATAATGCCCGACCAATGCTGCGCCGAGTGGGGCAGACGGTGTAACGATGGTGAGTTCAACTTGCTGTGATGTCAGTTTAAGCCCTCCAGCCGCAGGGCCGATAAAAAGTGACTGGGTACGGCCTGACTCATCTACCAAGTCGACCACGGCCCCGATACCAATGGCTGTCTCTGAGGTGAATGTGATGGCAGACAGTTTTTTATACTTGGCCATGTCGGATGCACACTCGGCCACACGCTGCGATTGGCCCTGTGCAAGATAGGCAGCCTCCAGGCCAAGGGTGTCATATTTATTCTCGGCGATATTCTCATCGTGCGTGGCGGTGTTATAGGCCTGCATGGCGGCCTCTACCGCCACCTGATGAAGCGATTCCAGTTCATGCAGAATATCCTTAAGGAGTAATGATTTGTTCATAGGAGATAATGTATTTTGAAAAACCGCTCTATGTGCACTGTAAGTACAATGGTATCTGATATGGAGTTAAAGGGGTCAGTACCTGAGGGATCCCCACGAATTCACCATCCCTCGCCGTGACTTGTTACCGTCTCATAAAGCATCACTGTAACAGCTTTTAACTCACTTAGTGAGAACGCA
>JBDLJH010000010.1:0-124041 GCA_039714395.1 Pseudomonadota bacterium
GTTTGAGTAGTTCGAGATTACCGAGAATGACAGCGAGGATGTTGTTAAAGTCGTGGGCGATTCCGCCAGTAAGTTGGCCGATAGCATCCATTTTCTGGGCACGGCGTAGTTCCTCTTCCGTCTGCCTGCGCTCGGTTATATCACGGCCAACGCCTAAAATCCCCATCAGTTTGCCATCGGGGGAGAGCATTGGAGTCTTTACCGTTTCCATAAGTTCTCTATGACCGTCATCAGCGTAGATCACTTCCTCTTCATTCATAGTAGATTTTTTAGCGCTCATGGCATCCTTGTCTTTCTCACGGTAAAAGTCAGCCGTTTTTTTGTCGACAAAATCGTAATCTGTTTTACCGATAATCTCTGACTCTTTTGCACCAAAGAAACGCTCAAATCTTGGGTTGCAGCTCAGATAAACGCCATCAGGATCTTTCAGCCATATAAGATCAGGGAGTGTATTGATCAATGTACGTAGCTGCGCTTCACTGTCCCGTAACAATTTTTCAGAATTAAATCTATCGGTAATGTCCAGGAAAGTGACCACCGCTCCTGTGAGTTCGCCATTGTGATGGATTGGGTAGGACCAGTACTCAGCATGGAAACAACTACCATCAGCGCGCCACAGTACTTCGGTATCGATATGGACGCCTATGCCAACGTGAAAAACATGGAAGATGGGGCACTCTTCTCTCGGGTAGGGTGAGCCATCAGCCCGTGAGTGGTGACAAAGTTTATGCATGTTTTGGCCGATTACTTCATCGACGCTATCATAACTAAGCATACGCACGCAGGATGGATTAGCAAAAGTACAATTCCCTTCCAGGTCCAGTCCGTAAATTGCTTCGGCAGTGGAGTCTAGTAACATACTGACCTGAGCAGAGAGCTCTTCTAGCTTTTTCATCGAAGCATTCAATGAAGATTCACGCAAATTAACTGTCAGAGCAAGCCTGTTGACGTTTACGGAAATGTCTTCCAGCTCATCGCCTGAAGTTATGGGCTGTGATTTAGAGTAGTCTTGATGCTCTATCTTGTTAACCTGATGCATTAGTAATGTTAGCGGACGATCAATCACTATGTTTATGACATATCTAGTTAGAAATAGTATAAAAACTGTAACGAGAATTAAGAACATCAAAAACTGAGTTCGACTTTCATATAAAAGGTTATTTAAAACAAGTTTGTTCAGCTTGGCAACATAGTAGATAGAACCGTCCAAGCTGGACTGTTTTAAAACTGCGCTGAAGTTTGTTTCGGTTTGGAGAATATCAAGTTGTTGAGATTTCAGGTTTTTCTGAAAAAAGACCGCCTGCTGATCCAGGGCGGGATCGAAGGTATACTGGAGATCGAGATCAAGCGCATCAGATAGATGCACAAAATAGTTTCGATCGAGGATTTTAGACATCTCAATATGACCAATTATTGTGGCCGAATTTCCACCAAAAATACTTTGATGTGATTTGATGACAATCTTGTCCTCACCGTGATGATAGGTCACTACACTGTCCGTTGCTAGTTGACTGGGATCGTAATAGTTCTTATGTTGAATCGCGATACGCTGAGAGGCTTTAGTGTCCTCAGCTATGAAGTCGCGTTGATTCTCAAGCTTCACCAGTAAACTTGCTTCACCATCGTGATAGGAGATATAACCAAGTTGATAACCCTCCTGTTCCTTTGTTACAAAAGCAATTAGCTCCTGATTCAGGTCATAGAGGGCAATGTCATGATTGAATGAGAGCTTGACCCTGCTTAATAACTTGTTTGCGATCGACTTTTTCTCTTCATCAATAAGGAAAACATTGTAGTTTTCCTTGTCCTGGTAATTGTTGATAAGTTCGATCGAAGCGGTCAATCCCTCGTCAAATTTAACAAAAGCAATACCCTTCTTCAGATCACGTTCCATACTCTTAAGATTGTATGAGAGACGATCGTATCCATGGAGCATTCTGGCATGGGCATTTTCAAAAAAACTCTTTTTGATGAAGTTGTCAAAATAGAAGCCCAGCACGGTTACAATGAGAATGACAGAGGTTGTCACCAAAACGCAGAGCTTGGTTTTGAGGCTATTTCTTTTTAGCATAAAGTTCTCAACATTAGATCTTTGTCAATCTTTCTGATGTCTGTTCTAGGGTTCAAAATATAGGGGGGGTATTTTTCACGTTCTCTTTGGTTACCAGCTTGACTGGATTGTAGATGTGTTTTGGTACGGACTCTCCATTGAAAATCTTTTGTGCAATTTCAACTGACTTTGTTCCTCCCAGCGGGAATAGCACAGAAGCTGACTGGGTCCCGTTACGGATAGATGCCTGTGCCTCGCTGGTGTAGTCGCAGCCCACCATGATGATTGATGAAGGATCAATTTTGTGGCGTTTTAAGACCATTCTTACGCCACTTAACATACTGTCGCTTTCAGAGAAAATTGCGTCTACACGCACCCCTTCTTTTATTAGTTTTTCCATTTCTACAAGTGCATCCCTTCGTAAATAGTTTCCAGTACGCTTGATGATTCGTATATCTTTGTGTTGACTAATCTCATCAATAAATCCCTTACTCCTTAGTTGGGTTACGTCAGCTTCCTGGATGCCTTCAAGAAGCAATACCAGGCCACTACCATTTAACTTTTCTGCAATATACTGCGCCCCAATCTTTCCAATTTTAACATTGTCGAAATTAATGAAGGTGGTGTAGTCACTGCCTTGAATTCCCCGATCGAGGATAATAACGGGAATACCAGCCTTATAGGCCTTTGAAATTACAGGAACAACGGAGTTTTCATCATTTGTTCCGATAATAAGTAGATCGACCTTCTGTTGTATGAACTTATTAATCTGGTGAATCAATAGTGAAGTCTGCCCCTGAGCATCGGAGTAAATAAATGATATTTCTGAATACTTCGATATTTCATCACGTACCTCAAAGACCTGAGCCTGGCGAAAGTCATTAGCCATAGTATCCTGGGCAAATGCAATCACTCGACTTACATCGCTTTCTGATGCCTGCGTTATAGGTGATGAGATGATCACCAAAATAATAAGAATGTGTCTGAACATTGTTAATACCATCCAAATTCTATCTGTACTATGTTGAGTAAATACTACTCTTTATCATTCCCTCAAGCTCTCTTTCTCTCCTTACAGTTCTTCACATAAATCAAGACAATGTAACGGAGTTGCAGATCAAAATAGATGTATCGCAAGGACGAAAAATGCTGTCTTTCATACCAATGCACACTCAAGGGGCTAGGCTTTAATTTGCTCTGTATCCAGAGGCTAAAGAAAACCATTCTATAATAGCATCATCCTTGAAGTTATCCCTGGTGACTTATGTATGTCTCCTGTTTGTTATCTTCTAGAAACTTTCGTCAAGTTGCTAGCGGTGTGCTAACTATTCTCTATTGATTTGCACAGACGCATCGACACTACTCGATACATATTATCGATCATGCCGTGTTCAGGTGGGGGTGGCCTTAATAATACTTGATTAGGCCCCTTGTTTTTTATATTGAGAGAACGATAACACCATGAATTTAAAGGTTTATTTTCTCATTAATCCCGCATCTATCACCATAAAAAGTATCATCATGATTCATTACAGGGGCGGGCACTTGTAATATTCGGTTATTTAGCTATATATTGATCGAGGGGTAGGATATATTTAGTTACGGGGGATGTACGGATTTGCCTCTGATTTTCACCGGTGCCGCGTGCCGCTGTTTGGCAGAGCTATTGGTGGCGCCGCTTAAGTGAGTAGCTATGATGAATGATACCAGTTCGAAGACACGGGCTACAGCCTCTCCCTCCAAGCAGGATCAACCACCGTTTAAAAGGGTGGCGAGCCGGGATGTGTATGATTGGGCACTTTATGAGTTGACCTGTGCGCGTCGAGTGGAGTCTTCCGCAGGCATTGATACTGCCGATCTGCGTGAGCAGATTTTGCTTGCACTTCAAAAAGACCTTTATGAGCATCTAGGTGAAGATAAGACAATTTGATTAAGGTTTAGTGTTCCACAGCTATCTTGCATCTTGTCAGATGGGGTAAACACTCAATACTTGGGCTTCACGTTCATGCTTTCACCGAATAAAAGCTTCGTTCTGGCGTTTTAAAGTTTTAGCTCGGTGTCCGTGATTACTAGATCACTTTATGATCGGTTGACGCTATGGATCTAGCTTGAGGGGGGGCATACGCGGATCACTACTCTTTCCAAGAGATAGTCGGGATTGGTCTAGGCTCCCTTCTAGTTTACTGCGGCGTTAACGTTGGTATTCAGGCCGTTAGCATTTTTGCGACCTGAGCCCGGATTTCGGCAACTTGAAACGGTTTTGATATGATCTCGCTAGCACCGACCAATTTGGCTATTGGAAGGTAGTCGTAACGACCAGTAATGGCTCTGCCACCGGAGATGGCGATGACCTTGATGTTAGGGTCCTTTTTCTTCAGTTCCATGATGAGTTCGACCCCACCCTTCTCGGGCATCACCAAGTCAGTAATGATCAGATCGATGTCGTTGCTGCCGTAAATTGCTGAGGCCTCAACACCAGTCCCAGCTGTGAAGACTGTGTAACCATCTAAATCGAGAATATCGTTAAGCAATTGCCTTACGGCCTCTTCATCATCAACAACTAGAATATTTGGCATTATTTTTCCCTGCTTCTTTTATTACGCAGCATTGCGCATAGCTAATGATACAAAATTCCAAAAAAACCTATGCCAGATGAACAGAAGATATGCTGTGTACAAGGCATCAAGTGATCATTAAGACTAAGGTGTACGTGGTGGGTATGGAATTAAGAACACCATAGTCAATGATATCTAACCATCATCACATGCCAAGCTACAAAAATCACCCTTTAGACTCATTATCTGCCCAGGCTGAAAATGAGATTCGTCAATGTTTGTGAATTCACCAAAGCCCCATCAATAACTGAGGTCTACTATAGACTGCGGATTCAATCGGTCGAAGCAACATACTAGATTCTACATTCTACATAGGTAGAAGGAGTGTTGCTGTTGATGTGGGCTACACAAAATTGATGGTAGCAGCAATTTACGGTGACTGTTTTATGGCAATTTCGAATTCTTGCACATTTCCGCTATCACCTCTGCCGATACCGGCTTGCTGAGGAAATACCCCTGTGCTACGTCACACCCCATCTGTTCTAGCTGTTCCAGATGTTCTTCTGTTTCGACCCCCTCGGCCACTACCTGCATGTTGAGCTCATGGCCCAGAATGATGCAGGTCTTGACGATAGCACGTGCCTCGGGATCTTCGACCATGCTGGCGACAAAACTGCGATCGATCTTTAACTCGGTAAATGGCACTCGATGTAATTGCGATAGTGAGGAGTAGCCTGTGCCAAAATCGTCGATGGAAAGCCCGAACCCTTTCAGACGCAGGCGGGTAAGAATATCCAGGGAGGTGACCAGCTCACCCATCAACGCACTCTCGGTCACCTCCAGGGTGAGCCGGGTGGGATCGAGCTTGTTATTCGCCAGCAGCGCAGTCAGGTACTCTGGCAGGGTCAGGCTGGTGATATCATCCGCCGAAACATTGACGGATACTACCACCGGTAATCCCGTGCCTTGCCATAGCTGCTCCTGTTGCACAACTTGTCCTATTACCCAGTGGGTCAATTCCCCCATTAAACCACTCTTCTCGGCGAGGGAAATAAAACGGTCGGGATAGATCAGCCCCTGTTCGGGGTGTTGCCAACGCACCAGCGCCTCAACGCTGCTGAGCATACCTGAAGCAATCTCGAATTGGGGCTGGTAGTGTAGAACTAGCTGATCACTGTAGATAGCATGGCGCAGTTCCTCCTCGGTGAGTTCACGGTCAGCCGCCAGGCCATCCTTCTGTCGCCGTTCTGCGACGCTGGGGATATGTTGTTCCAGTACCTGCTGGAATTTATCCAGCTTCACCGGTTTGCCTAGAGATGTAAGGATCTCAAGGCTGTGGGCCCGGCCGAGCTTCTCGGCGGCGTGTAGCACCCCGGTATCGTGCCCGCTGATCAGGATCAGCGATGGTGGATTATCCATCTTCGCCAGCCGCCGCATCACCTCAATGCCGTCCATCTCTGGCATGTGCAGATCCAGCACCAGAATTGAACCGGTATCAAATGCCGTCACCTTCTCAAAAAAATGGCTGGCCCGGGTATAGGCATGTGCATTCAGACCGGCCAGTTCCACCATGTCACTGAGCAACTCCACCATAGCTGGTTCGTCGTCAAGCAGATAGACGGTACCCTGTGTCATTTTTTATTCTCCAATCGTGCTGCAAGCTCCGCCTGTTCCAGCGCCTGTGTAATTAGCTCATCATTGTCATGGCACTGGGATGCGAAGGCCCGATCCATGCCCTGTATATGATCGACCCACCAGTTGCCAAGGAAAGTCACGAGTCCATCGGTATTCAGCTCTCCCCGCTTTAGTTCTTTTTGCATATTTTCGAGCTGCTTGAGTAGTAACAGGTGTACCTGACGGTGGTTACCCAGTCCTGGATAGTTACAGGCCTCCATTACCACCTCTTCACGATGAAAATGAACCTGGGTAAAGTCCTGTACTTGCTTCAGGATGGTTATGCACTCCGTTTCATCCCCTTTCGCGGCGGCCAGCTGACTGCGATTGAGCAGGTCTAGTAACGCGCGGTGGTCGTCATCCAGTTCTGTGACCCCGATGCCAAGGGCATCGGTCCACTCAATGGTGGTGACAGCAGTTTGCTCGGTATCATCGTGCTCAGTGGCGAGCTGTTTCGGCTCACCTAGCTGTGCCCGCACCCGCTGTGCCAGTTCGGCCTGGGTGTAGGGTTTGCTTAACAGGTTGGCTTCAAAGCGTGCCTGTCCGTTGCGGGCCACCGCTTTTTCCGTATATCCGGAGGTAAGTAGTACCTTGAGATCAGGGCGGCTGGCGGTAGCCTGTTCGGCCAGCTCATAGCCGTTAATGCCACCGGGCATCACCACATCGCTGAACAGAAAATCAATGGTGGGATCTTCAGCTAACTGTTTCAGTGCCTGTTGTCCGTCATCAGCGGTAAGTACTCGGTAGCCCAGTGCCTCCAGTGATTCTTTGGCCAGTTCCAGCAGACCGGCTTCATCATCAACCACCAGCAGGGTCTCTATGCCACGTGGCAGTATTAGATTCTGCTCTCCGTTTTGCCCAAGCGAGTCACTCTGTCCATCACCTTCTGCTCGAGGTAGATAAAGCCGAAAGGTAGTACCGACTCCGGGCTCAGAGTAAACCTTGATAAGGCCCCCTGAGCGTTTGACAAAACCATAGACCATGGCCAGTCCCAAGCCGGTTCCCATACCTTGCTCCTTGGTGGTGTAGAAGGGTTCAAAGATGCGCTCCTGCTGCTTGGTCGGGATCCCTTCACCACTGTCACTCACAGACAGTTCTATATACTCGCCAGGGATAGCCCCCGCGTTTTGGCTACAATAGGCTGCATCAAGGGTAGTGTTGCGGGTTTCGATAGTCAGGTGGCCATGACCTGCCATGGCATCGCGGGCATTGATACTTAGATTAAGTAAGGCATCTTCAAAATCACCGGGGTCGATCTCGGTCAACCACAGGCCTTTGCTAAACTGACACTCCACCTCAACCTCCGGGGTGAGCGAGCGGGTGAGCAGGCTATCCATCTCTTCAATCAGCCGGTTAATATCGGTTCTGGCTACCTGTGTGGCTTGGTGGCGTGAGAAGTTGAGCAGCTGTTTGGTAAGGCTGGCAGCACGGCCAGCAGCCTTTTGGATGGATTCTACCCGCTTGCCCGCTTTGTCGTCGGGGCTTATCTGCAGTTTGAGTAGTTCGAGATTACCGAGAATGACAGCGAGGATGTTGTTAAAGTCGTGGGCGATTCCGCCAGTAAGTTGGCCGATAGCATCCATTTTCTGGGTGCGGCGCAGGGCCTGTTGCAGTCGCTCCTCTTCGATATGCATTGCGGCCAGGTTCTTGCTCATGTCGTTGAATGCCTGGGCCAGATCACCTATTTCGTCCTGGGAGGTTACTGGCAGGGTGAAGTCAAGCTGGCCGGCACCGATCTGCTTGGTAGCATCCCGGAGGACTCGCAGAGGTTTGGAGAATAGGTGAGCGATAAAAATACTGAGTAGTAGGGTAATAAGCAGGATAACGCTGCTGCCGATCATCAGTATCTGTCTGGATTGGGAGTTTATCTTCTGGGCATCGATAATCTTCTGGTAACTTAGCTCAAAACCTTTCTCAATATTTGGGTTAATTGAACCTACATACTGCTCCAACAGGATATCGATTTTCTGTCGTGCTAGCAGCAGCTCTCCATTACCAGCGTCTTTTTGTAACAGGAGCATGTACTGGGCCACTGAGCGGCTGAATTCTTGGACCAACACCTCAATTCGGACCGTTAATTCATCCTTCCGGTGGAACAGGTCATGCATGGTTTTGTGGGCGCCCAGGGAGGATAGCGCCTTTTCCATCTCTCCCTGGATGCTATCATTTGGGTTTGCCTCGTATTTATCGAGTAGGTACAGGGTGTGGTATAGCTCAGTTGTCATCCGGGACAGAGCAATGTCGCCGGGCAGGATTTCCCCCGCAACTTCCTGAAAAATCGCCACGGTTTTTTCCTGGGCAAGGAAACTGATCCCAAAGCTGACCCCGAGGGTCAGAAGTGAGATGAATAGAAAGCCGGCTAGAAGTTTCTGTCGAATCCGCATCTATTTCACACCGAAACCATGTTTGGTGAAAATGTCCTGACCTTCGGTAGCGACAAAATCGGCGAAACGCATCGCTTGATTGGGTGAGGTGCTGGTGGAGAGTACGGTTACCCGTATTTCTTTGGGCTTATTAACATCGTCGGGGAGAGCGATGGGTATCAGCCCCTTGGCCTCGGGCCACTGCAGCATGTCGGTCCAGAGCAGGGCTGCATCCACTTCTCCATCGACAACCAGTTGGAGCAGTTCGTTTACCGTGGAGCCGGTGATGACAATATTGGGTCGGAAGGTTTCCTGTAGAGCGGAACTGCTGAGAATGGCCTCTGCGATCCGACCGATGGCACACATATCCTTATTGCCCACCGCGATTTGTACCCCTGGCTTCAGCAGGTCGGGGTAGGAGTGAAGGCTCTTTGCCGTGTTGGCCCGAACGGCAAAGATTGGAGTGTGATGGGCCACATACTGATCGGTGGTGGCCAGTTCCCCGGCCCTTTTGATATAGGATGAAGAGCCTGGAATGAAGACATCTCCCTTATGGGTTTTCTGGAGGGTGGTGAGCAGAGTGTCGCTGCCGGCGTAGATGAGGGTGATCGGGATCCCTTCCTGTTGTTCAAAGGATTGTTTGACCTCCTCCATGGCGTTTTTGAGTCCTTTGCCGGCGTAAACAACCAGTGGCTCTACCTCTTGGCTGCATCCTCCTGCAAGGGCGAGTATTATTCCTAACACTGCAAACAGTATGAATTGGCTGATTCTTGTTCTGGTGTGCATCCTGATCCCTTCTTTGCCAGCTGCCTCCCCTTTTATCGTCTGGAAGTATAATTCCAGACCGGGGAAGTGGGGGATTCTTTACCACTACTCCCGCTTTCATAATAAACGAGACATGGTGTATAAACAGTATCTTCAGTCTATTCTATCCCCTGTGATTAGGCCACTTCCTTTAGTCGGATTTTGCTAATGTAAAAATGGACTCCAAATGGTCTGGTAGACACCTACCGTGGTGTCGATATCGTAGGGGATTGCCAGGATTTCTACGGCAATTACTAGTACGATTAATAAGAATATTTTTTCAATGAAGGTTCCTATAGCCTTTATGAATGCCCCCACTCATCACTGTGCAAAAACATGAGATGGTGAGGGGAATTTACCCTATTAATATAAGTGTAAATGGTGGGTGACTAAACACCCTGCAGGTTAAGCACTCCTTCCATCTTCTCGGCAGTTTCAGATTTTCCAGTACGGCTATCGCCAATGAGGGCGACGGTGATATCAATTTCGTTAACATCTCCGCCCAGGCGTTGGCGTTTGGCAGTGGCATGGAGTTTTATCAACTCAATGAGATCCTCTGCCAGGCGCTGCGGTGCCTGCATCTCTACGGCGTCGCGGTCGTGGTAGCCACAACGTGCCAGGTCTTCATCGCTGTTGCCCTCGTAAACACCGGCCATTAGCTGGCTGCAGGCGATACCAATAGTCATCTCATTGCGGCGATCGAGATCATTGATGACGTTGATGAAACGTTCTTCTATTTTAATAAATTTCTCGTAGAGTTCAGGGTGCAAAATTTGCTGCTTATCGCCGTTAAGTTCTTTTAATAACGGGAATGGATTGGCCCAGAAACTTTGCTCTTTGGAGCCACGATGAGTATGGGTGCTACCAGCGGCCACACGTTCACCCAGGCGGAAGGCCTCGATGGCTTCGGCCACGTTCATGTCGTGGCGCACGGTGCAATCGTTCTCTTCAACCAGCTCGAAGTTGTTCATATAGAGCATGATGTCCAGGGCATCGCCGCGTTGCATCTCATCATCATTAGTAACGGGAACGATCTGTCGTGCGTTGGAGCCGGTCTCTTTGTTGTAACCGACCTCGCGCCCCATCATTTGCAATTTTGCGGCTTCACTAAAACCGTCGAGGCAAGCGAAGGCACCAGTCTCAGTACCGTAGAAGACCGGACGGGTGGTACCGTCGGTTTGGGTCTCCAGGCGGGCGCGCCCCATATCGTCGGCCTTGATGATCATGTCGGTGATGTAGGGCTCGCCGCTGCTCTTGTCGAAGTGCATGACATAGCGGGTAGCGCCACAGTGTAGTGGCAGGTCGCCGTCGTTAATGGCCAGTACATTGTGCAGGGTAAGGATCGGTTTTTTGCAGTAGCCGAAGTATTTCAGCTCGTCGCGGTTGGGCACTACACCGATTAACAGATTGTTGTCGTGGTCGTGGTAGTAGCCCAGGTCTTTATCGCTGGCATTGGGATCACCGAAGATGAAGACCCCGTCAGGCTGACGGTTGCTGCTGATCTGTTTGATATCGGCGAAGGGGAAAAGGTTAAGTAGCCCCGGTTCCATTTCGATGCAGCCGCGCGATTTGTGCAGGTAGGCAACGATGAGGTAGGTGCCTACCTGTAATGGTACTGAGACCCATTCATCAGGATTAAACGTATCGAGATTGAGTGGGTTGTGCTGTAGCTGGTAGAAGGGCAGGGCACGTTTGTTGGAAGGGGTAGAGTAGTCGACCCCGGTCTGAATTTCGGCGGCGATGGTTAGCGGTACATGGGCCAGTTCGTGATAGTCGCCAGGCAGGTTGATGTAGTGGCCGGAGATCTCTCCAGAGGTGACATTCGGTGCTGGATCAAGACCGTGGCTGCGACGCACCCCCTGTTCCAGTCCTACCTTGTTGAGCAGGTGGCGACGGGTCTCCAGTAGAAGCTCTGAGAGGTCATTCGCCTTGTCGGTCACTTTGTCTTTGACTGTTTCAGGGGTCTCGCCACCGGAGATCATGACATCATTTTGCAGTCGCACCAGGCGTGAATAACCGGTGTTACGGAAGTGGTGAAAGGCGCCATCAAGAAAACGTACGATGCTGCGATCACCTTCCAGAGTATCGCGGCAGTCGTGCGGCTCACGTTGTAGCACCGTGATAAAGTCGCGTGCGCTAAGATCCTTGATAAAGGCGCTTTTGTGTTGTGCCTCGTTCTGCGACACGCCACTACGCTTGTCCAGCTCCCCCATGAAGGCCTGCTTGTAGATCTTCAGGTACCGCGAAAAGGCGCGGCTTTTGAGTAATTGCCCCGGTGTACTACAGCCATCGCGGATCTCTAAAATTTGTTCCATAACCTCACCTTTCTGATGCATAAGGCCCTGTTATTACAGGGTGATTTTTGATTTCACTATCCTAGCAACGGGGGAGAACAAAGTCATGCAGACAGAGGGGGTACCTCCACCCGGTGATGAGATTAATGCTGGCGAATAATTTGCCGCATTATCAACATATTCGTATGAGTATTGGTGTGGTGAACTCAATGAGGCTGGGTTCTGCGTGAAGCGGTTGCCTAAGACTGCGTATAAGGTACGAGAGAAGATAGTTTTATGATTGTACAGGAGAGTAGAATAGAACATTTTATAATACTTTGTTGTTGTTATTTCTTGTAACTGCTTGTCTTTAAAGAAGTTATTGTGTGATTAGAAAAATCATTCACCTTGATATGGACGCCTTCTACGCCTCGGTGGAGATCCGTGAGCGCCCGGAACTGGCGAACCGGCCAGTGGTAGTGGGTGGCCGTCCTGATGGTCGTGGCGTGGTGGCGGCAGCCAATTACATTGCGCGTGGTTCAGGTGTGTATAGCGCGATGCCCACGGCGACCGCAATGCGCCAATGCCCGGGACTGGTGGTGTTACCACCGCGCCATGATTTATACGCTGAGGTATCACGGCAGATACATGCCATTTTTCAGCGTTATACACCGCAAATTGAGCCGCTGGCACTGGATGAGGCCTTTCTCGATGTCACATCCAGTGAACGCCTGTTCGGTTCGGCTGAGAAAATTGCCCGTGAAATTAAACAATCGATCCTTGATGAGTTATCGCTGGTTGCCTCGGTGGGCATCGCCTCCAATAAGTTTCTTGCCAAGCTGGCCAGCGATATCGAAAAGCCGGACGGTTTTGTAGTGGTGGCTGAAGATAATATAGAGGCCTTTCTTTCAGCATTGCCGGTAACGCGTATCTGGGGTGTCGGCAAGGTGGCAGCAAAGGCGTTTGAACGACTCGGTATACGTACCATCGGTCAGTTGCGACATTACTCTCCGCGATTGATACATGATCACTTTGGCAATAGTGGAGAGCAGTTTTTGCGTCTGGCACAGGGCATTGATGATCGGTCCGTGGTAAGCGAGCAGGAGGCCAAGTCGATCTCCAACGAGACCACCTTTAGCGTTGATATTGCCGACAGACGAGTAATGCGTGACTGGCTGCATGCACTCACCGAACAGGTTGCCTGGCGCTTGCGTGCCCACCAGTTAAAAGGTCGCACGGTTCATCTAAAGGTACGTCTTAGCGACTTTACCACCCTTAGTCGCTCACACTCTTTCAATGATGTGACCGATGTTACCGCAGAGATCTGGCAGGCGGTAAAAACTCTTTTTGAGGAACGCCTGCCAAAACCGCTGCCACCGGTACGCTTGCTTGGGGTTGGTATTAGTAATTTTTCTGAGCCACTGCCACAGCAAGGTGATCTTTTTAACATAGACAGTACGGCACGTCAGCAGCGCATCGATTCGGTGTTGGATGAGATGCAATCACGCTTTGGCAAAGGATCTATTCGTCGTGGAAAACCGCCACCAATAGAGTGAGTTGTTGCTCACAGAACAGGTAAACAGCGTGTTTTCTGTGATCCTATGGCTCGCGCATGATAAGTGTGCGGGCCTTTTTCGTTAAACAAAAAGATTATTCGCACAACTCCCCTGAATCATTACGGCAACGCTTCCTGTCTACCCACAGGGCACCGCCCAGTGTTGACCCCTCAAAGCGGGTCTCGAACAACTCAGCATCTACCAGTGAGGCACGACGAAGGTTGCTGCCTCTTAGGTCGGTGTAATAGAGATTGGCCTTTTCCAGTTTAGCCTTCTCCAGATTGGCATCGGTCAGTCGTGCCCGCTCCAGTGAGGCGAGATAAAGGTCGGCCTGTTGCAGGTTTGCTTTACTCAGGTCGGCCCCGTCCAGGTTAGCCTGCTTCAGCTGCGCCTCCTGCAGGTTGGCTGCTTTCAGGTTTGCCTGTCCCATGTTGCACTGGTAGAGGCTGGCCTTGCGTAGATTGGCTCCTTCCATATTGGCCTGTTGCAGTGTGGCGCGATCAAAGCGGGCCTCTACCATTTGGGCCTTACTGAGGTCCACCTGCCTGAGGTTGGCGCTAAGCAGGCGGGCACCATTCAGACGGGCAGCGCTGAGATCGGCCCCCTCCAGAACGGCAAAGGAGAAGTCGATGCCGTTGAGGCGCGCTCCGGCAAGTTTGGCCCCCTGTAGACGGGTACGTTTCATCATCGCACCACGTAGATCGGCCCCGCTGAGGTCTATGCCCTGCTTGTCGCAACCGCTCCAGTTCACTCCGGGGGCGGGGAGATCTTCACAGGCGGCATGCAGTGGGCCGGTCAGGGTCAGTAACAGTAAGCTCAGGCTGGTGCGTATCGACAACATCATATTCTCAATCATTCCTCTGTTATTCATAAGCTAAGGCATGGAGGCATGAAACGCCAGTGAATAGCTGAGTATAATTGCCTCCCCTTTAATTTAAGAGATAGTGCAATGCAGATTAGCGGTGGTGTGGCGAAGATGGTGACCGTGCTGGGTGAGACGGTGCAATACCGTCTGCCGCTGGGTGAAGAGCTGGTAGGGCTGAATGAATATATCGGCCACGCCATCAAGTTGCGCCACGAGGGTGCTATTCATTGTGTTGCCTGTGGCCGTAAGACCAAAAAGAGCTACAGTCAGGGCCACTGCTACCCTTGCTCACAGAAGCTTGCCAGTTGTGACCTCTGCATTATGAGGCCAGAGACCTGTCACTACGCTGCAGGCACCTGCCGTGAGCCGCAGTGGGGCGAGGCCAACTGCATGCGCGATCACTTCGTTTATTTGGCCAATACCTCGGGGCTGAAGGTGGGGATCACCCGCGGCACCCAGATCCCTACGCGCTGGATGGATCAGGGGGCAACCCAGGCGTTGCCGATTTTCCGTGTTGCTAATCGGCTGCTCTCAGGGCTGGTGGAGGTTATCTGCAAGGAGCATGTGGCTGATCGCACCGACTGGCGGCGCATGCTCAAGGGTGATGGTGAGCCGATGAACCTTGCTGCCCGGCGCGATGAGCTATTGGCGTTGTGTGAGACACAGCTACAGGCGCTGATTGCCGAGCAGGGAGAGGGTGTGATTGAGCGACTGCCCGAGGAAAAAGTGGTAACTATTCGCTACCCGGTGAGTGAGTACCCGGCCAAGGTGACAGCGCTTAATCTCGATAAGACACCAGAGGTTGAAGGGGTGCTAAAGGGAATTAAGGGGCAGTATCTGATTCTGGACAGTGGTGTGCTCAACATACGCAAGTACGGTGGCTACGATCTGACGCTGGAGTTGTCCGGCACCTGAGGAAGGGGAAATGAAAGTGGTGCGCGAGGGCTATACCCCGACCCGCATACGGGCCGAGGCGATCCTGAAGGCTCTATTAGTCGAGCAGGTGTGACACCAGACCGTCGGCAAGCTTAGGCTCGAACCAGGTCGACTTCGGTGGCATTACCTCATTGGCATCGGCCACTGACATCAGCTGATCCATGTGAGTCGGGAAGAGGGAGAAGGCCACGGCCATCTCGCCACTGTCAACGCGGCGCTCCAGCTCCTGCAGACCACGAATGCCACCGACAAAGTCGATGCGCTTGTCGCGGCGCGGATCACTAATGCCGAGGATCGGGTCGATGAGGTTATTGGCCAGCAGGCTGACATCGAGCTGGCCGACCGGATCGTCGCTGGGTACACAGCCGGCATTGATCTGCAGGCGGTACCACTGGCCGTCGAGATACATGCCAAACTCCTGGTTCGACTGCGGTTTGACCGCCTCGCCTTCAGCGGTGACAGAGAAATTCTCTTCGACCTTTTTCAGCAGTGTCTCGCCCGAGAGACCGTTAAGATCGGTGATCACCCGGTTATAGTCGAGGATCATCATCTGATCATCGGGGAAAATAACCGAGAGGAAGTAGTTATAGGACTCATCACCCGTATGGTTCGGGTTGGCCTCTTTGCGCATTCCTGCGACACGGGAACCGGCGGCAGAACGGTGGTGGCCATCGGCGATGTAGATAGCGTCCATCGCATCGAAGGTCTCGGTAATGGTGTTAATGGCCGTTGCATCACACACCGGCCACAGGGCGTGTTGCACCCCATCATCGGCGGTAATGTCGACTTCTGGCTCAGAGGCGGTGATCTCGGCCACCAGCGCATCGATGGTGGCGTTGTGGCGGTAGGTAAGGAATACTGGTCCGGTCTGGGCGTTGAGGGTATCTACCTGGCGAACCCGGTCGTCCTCTTTGTCGGGGCGGGTGAACTCGTGTTTGCGAATGCGGTTGGTGTCGTAGTCGGGTACCGAGGCGGCAGCGACCAGGCCGATCTGCTGGTGCTCACCCATGATCAGGCGGTAGAGGTAGTAGCAAGGCTTCTCATCCTGAATGAGGATCCCCTCGTTGATTAGACGGTCGAAGTTCTCTTTGCCCTTGGTATAGACCTCGGGGGCGTAGGGGTCAGTTCCTTCCACCAGGTCAATCTCAGGCTTGGAGATGTGAAGAAAGCTCCATGGCCGCCCCTCGGCGCGGGCACGGGCCTCACTGCTATTGAGGACATCGTAGGGGGGGGCGGCAACATCGGCTGCACGACCCGCAGCGGGGCGAAGACCGGCGAACGAACGGATTAACGACATGGTGCTTCCTTCTCTATGGTTTGAGTCTGGCTGCATATTGGAAACCAGCTGATAACGAAGGTCAATGGCAGGAGTGGATTGATGTGCTATTTAGCCACCATTGCTTCGATGCGATGCTACTGTTTTTGCCCTTCACGGCTTAATATCTGTTCTACCAGCTCATGGGTGGGGGGCGGCATTTGCAGATGAAAGCCGCGCTCCTTCAAGTTAGCGATAATCTCCGCGGGCTTGCTGCGGGCCATTTTAGTTTCCGGGGTTAACTCTAACTCCATCGCTTTTTTTGGGGCCCCGAAGGCCTTCATCACCTCTTCGGGGACACACTCAAAGTCGTCCTCCTCGGCAATGAAGAGATAGAGTTCATCTTTTTTGCTGCTGCGGTAGATGTAGCAGGTGGTTGTATCTGGTGTGTCTGACATGGTCGCTTCTCAGTTCGCGGGGACGGCATTATCCCCGTTCCCCCCTATCTCCAGCAAGTACCCGTTGAGCAGGCGGTAGGGTGGGCTTTGCAGATTCTGGCGGGTAGCCTGCCCTGGCAGTACTTGCCCATCATATTGGTACCACACGCTACTGCACTGGTCGCGAAAGCCGCCGGGCCACGGTTGTTGTGGTGCTTGCGATACGCCAGCTGGTTGCCAGCTTAACGGGCAGTTGAGGCTGCCACCGCGGTCGTAGAACAGATAAAACGGTTCAGTATCGGCCATACGCAGTAGTTGCAGGGGGCCACCTGTCCACTCCAGGCGTTGGGCCTGTGCCGGTTGCAGGGTATTTAGTTCGACCAGTAGCGGGGCAATGATGGGGAGGGACGCTACCTCATTATCGTCGCCGCTGAAAAGAATATAGACGGCAAAGAGCAGGGCGATGAGGCTGAGCAGTTTGAGTGTGAGGCGCAGGATGAGGCGTCGTGGCGAGTCGGGCATATGAGTGGTTTGCGAAGAGGAGAGATGTTTAGTGGCTCTCCTGCTGTTGTAGATCTTTTAGTTGGTCAAAGCTCAGATCAAGTTCCGATTTAACACTGCGCAGGTGCTCTATCACCGCATGTAGAGGCGTAACTGAGCCGTCATGCTCGATATTGTCGAGTAGCTCGATCGCGGTTTCAAGCGAGAACTGAGCATCGGTCAGGTCGTGCTGTACGTTTTCAAGTCCGGTCATGTCGGTCACTCCTAAAGCCTGAGTTTAATATTCTAATGCCTATTCTTGATATTACCACCACAATTTATAGTGAAAATATTTTCTGTTTCCCTGTCGTACCTGTAGACAATTTTTACCGGGTACCCTCAAACCCTTTGGTCATTGAAATGGTACCGCCTATCGCCATGTTAGTTTAAGGCGGTGGGGAAATGCCTGAATAGTAAGGGTTTACCCACCTAGTTGCTTTGGTATTGATGGCATAGAATATCGAAAAGCTGCATGGAGTGCTGCCAGGGTGTTTTCTGCGGACTTCGTTATTTTAACAGCAGCCTGGCAGTGCTTTTTTCATGTGTACAAAATTAAGAGCGCGGTAAAGAGGAGCTCCCCCAATGTCATTTTCACGTCGCCAGTTTATTCAGCTGATGGGTCTCGCCGGGGCTGCCGGAATGCTTCCTGGATGTAATTCAGGTACTTCTGCTAAGAAGGCCCCATCGGATCTTTATGACGTGCCCAAGTTCGGTAATGTGAGTCTGCTACACATCACCGATACCCATGCTCAGCTTAACCCGATCTACTTTCGTGAGCCTAACGTAAATCTTGGCTTGCATGGCGCTTACGGTAAGGCTCCTCATCTGGTAGGCGATCGCCTGCTGTCTCATTACGGTATTAAGCCCGGTACCATTGAGGCCCACGCCTTCACCCATCTTAATTATGCCGAGGCGGCAAGCAAGTACGGCAAGGTGGGCGGTTTTGCCCACCTGGCGACGTTGGTGAAAAAGATTCGTGCCGAGCGCGGTGATGGCAATAGCTTGCTGCTCGACGGTGGTGATACCTGGCAGGGATCCGGTACCGCGCTGTGGACCCGTGGTATGGACATGGTAGGTGCCTGTAACAAGCTGGGTGTCGATATCATGACCGGTCACTGGGAGTTCACCTATCAGGACGAAGAGATACTGAAGAACATCGGAGCCTTTAACGGTGAGTTTGTTGCTCAAAACGTTAGCGTTAAAGACGACGCCTTGTTCGATTACGAGTTTTCCGACTTCGAGGGCTTTAACGAAGACAGCGGTCATGCCTTTAAGCCCTACACCATGCGTGAGATGGGTGGTGTGCGTGTCGCTGTGATCGGCCAGGCCTTCCCCTATACCCCTATCGCCAATCCCTCGCGCTTCATCCCGCACTGGACCTTCGGTATTCAGGATCAGGCGCTGCAGGAGCTGGTCGATGAGATCCGCGATACCGAGAAACCCGATCTGGTGGTGGTGCTGTCGCATAATGGTATGGACGTAGATTTGAAAATGGCCTCGGTAGTGACCGGTGTTGATGTGATCCTTGGTGGTCACACCCACGATGGTATGCCCGCCCCCAGCGTGATTAAGAATGCCAAGGGCGTGACCCTGGTGACCAATGCCGGTTCTAACGGAAAATTCCTTGGCGTGCTGGATCTGGACGTACGCGGTGGCAAGCTGGTCGATTTCCGCTACAAGCTGCTGCCGGTCTTCTCCAACCTGATTGAGCCCGACGCCGAGATGCAGGCCTATGTCGATGATGTGCGTAAGCCCTATCTGGGACAGCTCAACGAGGAGCTGGCCGAGGCGGGTGAACTGCTCTACCGTCGCGGTAACTTCAATGGCACCTTCGATCAGATCATCTGTGATGCACAGCGTGTGGTCGGTGATGCACAGATTGCCCTCTCCCCTGGTTTCCGCTGGGGTACCACGGTGTTGCCCGGTCAGAAGATCACCATGGAACATGTAATGGATCAGACCGGTACCACCTATCCTGAGACCTATGTGCGGGAGATGAAGGGTGAGGAGATTAAATTGATCCTCGAGGATGTGATGGACAACCTGTTTAACAAAGACCCCTACTATCAGCAGGGTGGTGACATGGTTCGCCTCTCCGGTCTCGACTATGTTTGCGATCCGACGGCCAGCATGGGTAGCCGTGTAACCGAGATGGCACTGGATGACGGTAGCCGTATTGAGGCGAGCAAGAGCTACAAGGTGGCCGGCTGGGCAACCGTTGGTTCTCAGTCACCGGGGCGTCCCATCTGGGATGTAGTGGCTGATTACCTGCGCGATGTGAAGGTGGCCAAGGTTGATAAGTTCAATACCCCTATACTGAAAAACGTGGTGGGTAATCCGGGTCTGGCTAAACTTAGCTGACCCCCCGGGGCCACTATTCGGTGGCCCTATTTTTATTCTGAATATTCAGCCTTGCACGGTTCTCTGTGTAGCTTCATGCGTTTTCTGATGACAGATTTTGTGTTGTGTGGGAGATAGCGTGGAGACGTTGTGAATAGGGTTGATGCTGCCGCCTATTGTTAGCAGAGGCTTTTGTTAGCGAAAATCCCTGAGGTGGCTCACTTTACTGCTCTTTTCTTTGAGTGGAGGGATTAGGTATTCTATTTGCTGCGCACTGATCGGCTTGCCGATATGGAAGCCTTGCATATAGTCGCAGTTGAGGATCTCGAGTAGATCCTGTTTCTCTTTGGTATCGACCCCCTCGGCAACCACCTTCAGTCCAAGGTTATGGGCAAGTTCGATAGTGGAACGTACGATGATTGCATCGTTTTCATTTTCGGTCATATCCATGATGAAGGATTTGTCGATCTTCAGCTCATTAACAGGCAGCTGTTTGATATATGAGAGGGAAGAGAAACCGGTGCCGTAATCGTCTATCGACAGCTTCAAGCCTAGCTGGCGTAGTTTGCCCAGGATCTTGATGGCGTGTTCCGGGTCGGCCATCATCGCCGTTTCAGTGATCTCCAGCATCAGTTTTGAGGCAGGGTAGTTCCATTTCTCAAGCTGAGTCTCCAATAAACTGTAGAAGTTGGGGGCGTGCAGGTTAAAGGCGGAGATATTGATGGCAAGGAAGCCACAGTCCAGTCCCTTTGCTCGCCACTCCTGAGCCTGCTGGAGTGCGGTACTGATCACCCACTCGGTAAGGGCGTGAATCTGACCGGTTTGTTCGGCCACCGGGATGAATTCCTCGGGAGTGATAGGACCACGCTCAGGCTCATCCCAGCGGCACAAAACCTCAATCCCGCTTAGTTCGCAGTTATGCACAAAAAACTGTGGCTGATAGCAGAGGTGCAGTTCATCGGCTTGAACGGCCTGTCGTAGTTTGCCGGCCAGCGATATGCGCTCTACGCTGGAGGTATCGTAACGCTCATCGTATTGGGTGATACCAATTTTATGTTTTTTAGCGATGGCCATGGCGATGTTCGCACGGCGGGTGAGTTCCTCATTGTTTTGTCCGTTGTACGGGTAGAGGGCAAAACCAATACTGCAGGAGACCGAAAGGCTTATCCCCTCAATGTCGATAGGCAGCTCCATTTCATTGTGAATTTTACGGGCGATATGAAGCGCCTCTTCGATATTTGCACCGGGTATTAGTAGGGCAAATTCGTCACCGGCGAAGCGTGCGACGCTGTCGCTCTCATGCAGTAAAAGTTGCAGGCGTTGACCGTATTTTTTTAAAATTATGTCACCGGTGTACTGTCCCAGAGTGTCGTTGATCTCCTTAAAGCGATCGAGCCCCAGCATTATGACGGCAAAAACGCTCTGTTCCTGCTGACTGGTATCACACAGAGCCTGTAGTTTGCTCATCAGGTGGTAACGGTTGGGCAGAGTGGTAAGGCTGTCGTGCATGGCGATGTGTTCTAGTGCCTGCTGCCTGTCTTGTACTTGATGCCGCATATCTTTATAGGCATCGATGAGGTGCAGGGTCTCCAGATTGTGAACTTGTGGCAGGGCCTCAAACTGTTCTCCGGCAGCATCGCTTTTGAGGCGGTGGGCTACGGTGGAGATGGATTTTAGTACGGTGCCCTGAAAGTAGAGGTAGGCGACGGTGATCACTGCCAGACCAAAGAAACAGACAAGCCACAATACTTTGGCAACGGTGTTTGCCACATTGCCAAGAGCCATAGCATCAGTTTGCGAGAACTTCTCAATATTGGTCTCGAGCTTGGCAAGATATTCCCACAGGTGGTCAAAGTGGGGCTCCACGGTATGTTTGAGGAAGGGGATGTTGTCACGCCAACCATTGCTGTTCTGCTTTATCTTTATTCCCTCATAGCCAAGTAGCCAGAGCTTGAGTGACTCAATCATATCGCCCAATAGCTGCTGGTGAGTATGGTTAGTTGCTATCAGTGGATGTATAGCCACCTGTTCGAGGAGTTTGTCTATCTGTGTGTAGCTCGACTCGATCTGCTGCTGCAGAGCCAGGTTCTCCTTGCTGGAAAGTTTGTTGACCGTGTTGCTGTGGTAGGCCTTGAGTTGCTGTTGCATCTGTTTCCACAATTGGAGAGTGGTGTCGAGTTGTGGTGCGAGGGTGTGGCTGCTGAGGCGCAGCTCGTTACCCGCTGCGGTGAAGTGTTGAGAAGCACGACTTGTGTTGAGATCAACTGCATTTAGTCCAGGATTCTCCGAGGGTTTCTCCTGGCGCATATCCATGACCCGGTCCAAAGTGATATGCAGGGCCTTGAGGTCCTGTGAGAAGTCTCCCAGTTCGTGCTCTATTTCGTTTTTGATGATCCATTGGTGCTGGCGCAGTAGTTCAAAGTAGTGCAGGGAGCGGTCGATGGTGTGATGCACTTCGTTACGGCGTTGTGCCGAGGGGGTCCACATAAAGGCTTCCAGCCTTTTCTCGATATGCAGAACCTCGTTGCGTAGTTGACGAACGTACCGGTTCGCCTGGAGGCGGTCTTCGATATTGTTCTGGTGCTGTTCGCTGCTATTGCTGACGTAGGACTGGGCTAGCCAGGCGAAGGCAAAGATTAAGATTATGATGATCGTGGAGGCAAAAAGGTACCTCTGGCGCAGGCTATATACCCCAGTATTTTTCTTGGTTTTTATGAGTTTATCGCTCATTTGCTGACGACATAAGCTCTTATATTATGTGACTCCCCCGCTGGCTAGAATAGGGCAATTCTATGAGCCAAGTCAAAAGTAGGGCTATCTATATTCATTTCTTTCTTCTGGCGTAATGCAATTGCCGTGATTCTTGCTATGTTGTTTTAAAGAGTCGTGAAAATGCGTGTTGATGGAGGTGAATGGTATGTTGAATCGTTTGGCACCAGCGGTAGGTAACTGGTACCGCAATGAACAGGGCGCTGTGTTTGAGGTGGTTGCCCTCGAAGAGGAGGCGGGTATTATCGAAATACAGTATTTCGATGGTGCAGTGGAGGAGCTGGATATCGACAGCTGGTATGGTCAGATGCTCACCGCCAGTGCCGAACCGGAAGACTGGTCCGGTCCCTTTGATGACCTGGTTGCAGATGATTTTGGCGATACCGAGTCGGCCCGCCACCACGACGAGTGGAATAACCCTCTCGATACTATTGATTAAACGCAGTAGTGCAGCTACCCCGCCTGTGTGGGGGGCTCATCTCCGGTCTTCTCTTCTTTTTCTGACTCCTCTTTTTCTTTAGCCTGTTCGGCATAGTGTTGGCGAATTAACGTCATCTCGTGCAGGCGGTCATAGGCCATGGCGTTGAGGCTTCCCTCGGGGTAATCCCCCTCTTCATTGACCTCGCCTACCTCAATGCCGGTGAGCAGGGTGAGTGCCTCATCGGCACTGTGTACCTCATAGATGTGGAACTGCCCCTGACGCACCGCCTCTATTACATCGGGGTGTAGCATCAGGTTCTTGGTATTGCAGGCTGGGATGATCACCCCCTGTTCGCCATTCAGGCCACGGGCGCTGCATACCTGGAAGAAGCCTTCAATTTTCTCATTGACCCCTCCGATGGGTTGCACCTGCCCGTGCTGGTTGACCGACCCGGTCATTGCCAGTGACTGTTTGATTGGGGTGTCCGCCAGGGCAGAAAGCAGTGCGCAGAGTTCGGCCAGTGATGCGCTGTCACCCTCTACCCCGCCGTAATTCTGCTCGAATACCAGGCTGGCTGAGAGCGATAGTGGTTGTTTACGGGCATAACGGGCGGCGATGAAGGAGGAGAGGATCAGCACCCCTTTGGAGTGGATGGGGCCGCCCATCTCTACCTCACGTTCGATATCGACGACCTGCCCCTCGCCAATGTGTACGGTGGCGGTCACGCGTGAGGGCTGGCCGAAGCTGTAGTTTCCCAGTCCGAGTACCGACAGGGCGTTGACCTGTCCTACCTTGTCGCCGCTGCTGTCGATGATGATGTCACCGCGCTGGATCTCCTCGTGAACGCGTTCACGCACCCGTGAGGCCCTATGCTCCTGCTGATCGATGGCATGGAGGATGTCAGCACTTTCCACCAGTGAGTTGTCACGTTGGCGGGACCAGTAGTCGGCCTCGCGCAGCAGGTCGGCGATGGAGCGCATATGGGTGGTGAGCTTGTGGGCATCCTCCACATGGCGTGAGGCGTAGTCGATTACCCTTGCCACTGCATCGCGACCGAAGGGCAGTAGTTTCTCCTTGCGAGCAATGGTGGCGATGAGACGCCCCATCAGCAGATTGTTTTCGGGGTTACGCTCAATATGTTCTTCAAAGTCGGCCTGTACCTTGAACAGCTCACCGAAGTCGGGGTCGTATTCATGCAGCATGTAGTAGAGCATGCGATCGCCCATTATGACGATCTTCAGCTCTAGTGGGATGGGCTCCGGTTCCAGGGATACAGTGCTGGCCAGCCCCCACATTTTTTCCAGTGGCTCTATATTGATCTGGTTGGCATAGAGGGCGCGTTTTAGTCCCTCCCAGGCGTAGGGCTGGGTAAGTAGTTTGTGGGCATCGACCAGTAGGTAGCCACCGTTTGCCTCGTGTAGTGCACCCGGCTTGAGCAGGGTGAAATCGGTCATCAGGGTACCGAACTGGGCGATGTGCTCGGCGCGCCCTACCAGGTTGAGGTAGGTGGGGTTGTCGAGGTAGATAACTGGCACGCCGCCCTTGCGGTTGTTGAGTACCAGATTATTTACCTTATAACGGTGTAGGGAGTTGGGATCGCCCGGGTTCTCATTCGCCTCATCACTCTTCAGAAAGTCCTTTATATTGTTGACCACGTCGTGCTCGACGGCATCGAGGTACTCAAGTACTTCCGGCTGTTTGGCGTAGCTACTCCTTAGCTCTTCGATGAGGTTACCCACTGCCGACATTGCCACTTTGCGATTCAGCTCATCGACCTTGTGGCGGGTCTCCTTGCGCCACCTGGCAACGCGCTGGATGATCGCCTGTAGCTGCTCCTGTAACGCCTCGACGATACGCTCGATGGCCGCACGTTCGTCTTCGGGGAGCTTGTCAAACGCCTCTGAGCTTAACTCTTTATTGTTGCGTAGCGGGGCGAAGGTAAAGCCACTGGGGCTGCGAAACAGTTTTATCTGCTGCTTGGTGGCGGCCTCCTCAAGCTCTTTGAAGGCGTGTTCCTGTAGCTCTTCCAGTCCTTCCTCAAGTGCCTGAATATGGCTGCGGTACTCTTCGCTGTTGAAGGCTGCTGGCAGTACGGAACTTAGCTCCTCAATCAACTGCTCCATCTCCAGCGCGAATTGTGCCCCGTGCCCGTGGGGCAAGCGTAGTGCCTTGGGCTTGTGTGACTGCTCGAAGTTGTTGACGTAACACCAGTCGGAGGGTTCCTCCCGTGCCGCTGCTTTTTGCTCAAGATATTGGTGCACCATGGAGTGCTTGCCCATCCCCGATGGCCCCATCACATAGAGGTTATAACCTTCATGCTGAATACCGATGCCAAAGTGCACCGCCTGCACGGCACGATCCTGGCCGATGATTTCAGTAAGGTCATCCAGCTCATCGGTGGTCTTGAAGCTGAACTGTGACGGCTCGCAGTGATGGCAAAGAGCCTCTGGGGAGAGGGGGACAGGTTTATTCATTCTTATGTCTCAATCACACTTAGTCGAAGAAGTTATGCATTAAGTGTAACTCAGAATATCGAATAGTGGTTGAGGACGAGTTGTGGGGGCAATTTTGAGGAAAAGATGCCCGGTATGACCGGGCATCTTAATTGGTAGTGTGCCGCAAAGACTCAGGCGAGTTTTTTATACTTAATGCGGTGCGGCTGGTCGGCTTCAACGCCAAGGCGACGTTTGCGGTCTTCTTCGTAGTCGGCGTAGTTACCTTCAAACCACTCCACATGTGAGTCGCCCTCGAAGGCGAGGATGTGGGTGGCGATACGATCCAGGAACCAGCGGTCGTGTGAGATCACGACGGCGCAGCCGGGGAACTCCAGTAATGCCTCTTCGAGTGCACGCAGGGTCTCCACATCGAGATCGTTGGTCGGCTCATCGAGTAGCAGCAGGTTGCCGCCGGTGGCGAGTAGCTTGGCCATGTGCAGGCGGTTACGCTCACCACCGGAGAGGTCGCCGACCCGCTTTTGCTGGTCGGAACCGCGGAAGTTGAAGCGGCTGGCGTAGGCGCGTGAGTTGAGTGGATAGTCGCCTACCATCATGTTGTCGTGACCACCGGAGAGTTCCTCCCACACCGTTTTTTTCGCGTCCAGCGCGTCACGGCTCTGATCCACATAGGCCAGTTCAACCGTGTCTCCCAGGCGTAGCTCACCCGAGTCAGGCTTCTCCTCGCCTACCAGCATACGGAACAGGGTGGTCTTGCCCGCCCCATTGGGACCGATGATACCTACGATTCCGCCGGGTGGCAGGTTGAAGGAGATGTTATCGATAAGCAGGCGATCGCCGAAGCCCTTGGTAAGCCCCCTGGCCTCGATCACCAGGTCGCCGAGGCGGGGCCCCGGCGGGATGAACAGTTCGTTGGTCTCGTTGCGTTTCTGATAATCCTTTGATGAAAGTTCGTCGAAACGGGCCATACGTGCCTTCGATTTGGCATGACGTCCCTTGGCGTTGGAGCGTACCCACTCCAGCTCCTGCTTCATCGACTTGATGCGAGCATTTTCGGATTTTTGCTCCTGCTCCAGACGCTGCTCCTTCTGCTCCAGCCAGGAGGAGTAGTTGCCCTCCCAGGGGATGCCATGGCCGCGATCCAGCTCAAGGATCCAGCCGGCAACATTATCGAGGAAGTAGCGGTCGTGGGTGATCGCCACCACGGTGCCCTCGTAGTCGTGCAGGAATCGCTCCAGCCAGGCCACCGATTCGGCATCGAGATGGTTGGTCGGCTCGTCCAGCAGCAGCATATCGGGCTTTTCCAGCAACAGCTTGCACAGTGCGACACGGCGCTTTTCACCACCGGACAGCTTGGAGACATCGGCCTCCCAGGGTGGCAGGCGCAGGGCGTCGGCGGCGACCTCCAGGTGACGGTCGATGTTATGGCCGTCGGTGGCCTGGATGATGTTCTCCAGCTTCGCCTGCTCGGCAGCCAGGGCATCGAAGTCGGCATCGGCTTCGGCGTAGGCGGCGTAGACCTCATCAAGGCGCTTCAGCGCATCCTTTACCTCACTGACCGCCAGTTCAATATTGCCGCGTACATCCAGCGACTCATCCAGTTGCGGCTCCTGTGGCAGGTAGCCGATCTTGATCCCGGTCTGTGAACGGGCCTCACCCTCAATATCGCTATCGATTCCGGCCATGATACGCAGCAGGGT
Source organism: Pseudomonadota bacterium (assembly GCA_039714395.1). Lineage (GTDB taxonomy): Bacteria > Pseudomonadota > Gammaproteobacteria > Thiohalomonadales > Thiohalomonadaceae > JAPHSX01. The sequence goes on from JBDLJH010000010.1 coordinate 26,992, forward strand.
CGATTTGCCTGAACCGTTGAGACCGAGTACACCAATCTTTGCACCAGGGAAGAAAGAGAGGGAGATGTCTTTAAGAATTTCGCGTTTCGGCGGTACGACTTTGCCGACGCGATTCATGGTGTAAATATACTGCGCCATGTTGATGGTCCGTTATTGCTGGAAAATTAGCTCCCTATTATAGAGCGCCAACGCGACTCTGCACATAGGTGAATGGTGAGGTAGATCAGTTTGGCTAGGTGACAGAATATGGTAGCTTAGCGGTGATTAGATCACTTATAACCATTTAAGGTGACGTGCTTGACACAACAAATACGGATACTCCTGGTCGAGGATGACCTCAACGATGCGCAGATGGTGATGGCGGAGATACGTCATGGCGGGATAGCGGCCGACTTTGTGCGTGTGGCGAATCGTATGGCTGCGTTGGTAGCTCTGGATGAAGGCGGTTGGAATTTAATTATCACCGATTTCACCCTATCCGATATGACGGCTCTGGATCTGCTGGCTTGGGTACGTGAGCGCCAACTTGATGTTCCGGTAATAGTGGTTTCCGGCACCATTGGTGAAGAGATGACGGTCTTGACCATGCATGCCGGGGCGCATGACTTTATCACCAAGGGGGCGTTGGCCAGACTCAATCCGGCAATAGAGCGCGAGTTACAGGAGCAGGAAATTCACCGTCAGCGATGGTTAGCCGAGTCGGCCCTGGTTGAGAGTGAGAAAAATTTCCGACAGCTTACCGAGACGATCCCTGAGGTGTTCTGGCTTATCGACTGCAAGCAGCAGCAGATGCTCTACCTTAGTCCTGCTTTTGAAACGGTTTGGGAGCAAGATCCGGCGCAGATCATGCGTGAACCCGAGCGACTTCTGAATACGGTGTACCCTGAGGATTATGACAGGATACGCCAACGGATAGCCGAGCAGGGGTGGGAAGGTTTTAACATGGAGTACCGCATCGTGTTGCCCGATGACTCGCTTCGTTGGCTTAATACCCGCTCTTTCCCCATTTATGATGAGGCTAACAGGCTTATTCGTATTGCCGGATTGACCACGGATATTTCAGAACGTATGCGTTTGCAGCAGGAGCGGGAGGTGATGAATCGCGCCCTGGCCCAGACTGCTGATGCGGTGATGATAACCGATGCAGAGGCTAATATTGTTTATGTCAATCCGGCCTTTGAGGATCTAACGGGTTATCAGCGCGGTGAGGTGATCGGCAAGAATCCAAATCTCCTTAAATCGGGATTTCAGGATTCCAATTTCTTTCAGGCGATGTGGTCGAACATCTCCAACGGCATTCCCTTTACCGATATTTTCATTAACCGGCGCAAGGATGGTGAGCTTTATTATGAGGCGAAGACCATTACCCCCATACGCAATGTAGATGGGGTGGTGAGCCATTTTGTTGCCACTGGCAAGGATATTACTGATCGCCTTAAGATCAAAGAGCGTCTCAACAAGGTCGTTAATTACGATGTAATCACTGGCCTTGCCAACGGTATCCTGCTAAATGATCGCTTAAGTCAGGCGGTTATCCACTTCAGGCGTCAGCAGCATAGCTTCGGTTTGCTCTGTGTGGGACTGGAGCTGAAGGAGCTGCTGGGCGAGGGGTACGATAACAAGGTGATGGAACAGCTGTTACGCCAGGTGGCACAGCGTCTTAGTAGCAGCGTAGATGTTCATGACACGGTGGCGCGCATGAGCAGTGGTGAGTTTATGATCTTGCACAAGGATCACGAGCACACTCGTGAGCAGTTGGAAATACTGGCCAAGGAGCTGGTAATGGCCTTCAGTGTTCCTATTGTTGCCGATGGGTATGAGTTATTTCTCACCCCTTCTATCGGTATTAGTCTATTTCCGGATGATGCTCAGGAGTCGGAACATTTGCTGGAGCATGCCAGAATTGCCATGGAACATGCTCGCACGACGGGACATGGGAGCTATAGTTTCTATCAGGGAGAAATGATGGTACAGGCGAAGCATCTCTCTAGTTAGCGCTATAGTTAAAGTTCAGGACGATGACTGCCGATAGTTATTGTGGCGTAAGGGAATTTCTCATGTGGTGGCACATTCAGTTTGAAAAAATTCCGTCACAGCATGAGTAAAGACTCCAGTTCTACCTCTCAACCTCTCAACCTGTCGAGGTGGCCGATGATAAGGTGTGTATCCCGGCGTCGCGCATCCACATCTAGCTCCTGAGAGCGGTTAACATTGTGGTTGCCCTTATATCCGCAGATGCAGAGACTTTTGTGACCCCATTCCTTATACCCTCTTGAATTCCTCAGGAATTTCCCTCATCATACAGCTATATTAGAGAACGCTAATATTCTTCTCTGATGCTACTATTCATCTGGAACAAAGAACGGACAGGGGAAAGGCATGTATAAGCTGCAACGGGTTATGGCAATGGGTCTGCTGCTCATGATCACTTCACAGGTCTGGGCGGCGGAGCCGCTGGCAAGGGCTGAGGTAAGCCTAAAGACGATACCTGGTGAGGTGGTGGTTGATGCGCTGATTGAAGCGGTGTTCCAGACTACCGTTTCGGCCCAGACCTCCGGGCGTATCACCGAGGTGCTGGTGGATGTAGATGACTTCGTTAATAAGGGTGACGTTCTTGTGCGTTTCCGTGACAAGGAGCAGCGTGCGGCGATGAAGGCCGCCGATGCCCGTACCGATGAGGCTAAGTCGGCCTTTACCCGTATCCAGGAGTTGCTGGCGAAGAAGTTGGTCTCACAGGCCGAGTTCGATAAGGCGAAGGCGGGACTAAAGGCGGCCAATGCTGCGCGCGAACAGGCGCAGGAGCAGTTGGAACACACCGTAGTACGTGCCCCCTATAGTGGCATTGTGGTTAAGCGCAATGTGGAGCCGGGTGAGAGTGCCAGTCCTGGTAAGCCGTTGATGACGGGGCTCTCCCTGGAGTCGTTGCGTGCCGTTGCCAATGTGCCACAGGCGCACATCGATACGGTTCGCCAGCTGCAGCGTGCCCGGGTAATTCTACCCGGCGAGGCGGCTCCCTCAGTGGCAGGTACCAGGTTGACTATTTCCCCCTTTGCCGATGCCGCCTCTCATACCTTTAAGGTGCGTGTAGATCTGCCGACTGGTCGTCACGGGGTCTATCCGGGGATGTTCGTTAAGGTTGCCTTTGTTATTGGTGAGACACAAAGCCTGTTGTTGCCTGAGGCGGCGGTGGTGCATCGCAGCGAGGTAACCGGTGTCTATGTGTTAAAGGGCGAATCGATTAGTTTCCGTCAGATCCGCATAGGCAAAAGTTTAGAAGATGGACAGGTTGAAGTGCTGGCGGGGCTGGATACGGGTGAAGAGGTGGCACTGGAGCCGATTCGTGCCGGTGTGATGCTAAAGGGAATGCGCGCAGGTAAGAAAAAATGACACAGAAGCTGGGGCTCTCGGGCAGTATTGCCCGCAAATTTTTGACCACCGAGATCACGCCGTTGTTGGCGCTGGTCGGTTTCCTGCTGGGGCTGTTTGCAGTGATGATCACGCCGCGCGAGGAGGAGCCACAGATCAACGTTACCTTCGCCAATATCTTTATTGCCTACCCCGGGGCCTCGGCCAAAGAGGTTGAAAATTCGGTGGCACTGCCTGCAGAACAGGTGCTCTCGGAGATCGAGGGGGTGAAACATGTCTACTCGGTGTCACGTCCGGGTATGGTCGTGCTTACCGTACAGTACAAGGTAGGAGAGGATCGTACCGGGGCCATCGTACGTCTCTACAACGCGGTCTTCTCCAACCAGGACTGGTTGCCACAAAACCTGGGCGTGATGCAGCCCATCATCAAGCCCAAGGGTATCGATGATGTGCCCATCGTCACCCTTACCCTGTGGAGCAAGAATGAAAATGTGGGTACCCATGAGCTACAAAAGGTTGCCCATGCGGTTGAGTCTGAGCTAAAACGGGTCAAGGGCACCCGTGATATCTACACCATCGGTGGGCCGGATCAGGTGGTGCATGTCACCCTCGACCCGGTACGTCTGGCCGGTTACGGCCTTGCTATGGATGACCTGCGAAATGCCTTGATGATGAGCAATGCCACCCGTCCCTCCGGTGCGCTGGTGGCCAATAATCGGGAGATCCTGGTGCAGGCGGGTACCTTCCTGACCACTTCGGATGAGGTGCGCTCACTGGTGGTTGGGGTAAGAGAGGGTAATCCCATCTATCTGCGTGACGTGGCTGATATTCGTCTTGGTGCCGATCACCTTGAGCAGTATGTCTGGTTCGGCACCGGGCCTGCGGCTGCGGCGAAGGGTATAGATGTGCAGGGGGATTTTCCTGCGGTCACCGTAGCCATTGCCAAGCAGCCGGGTACCAATGCGGTACAGATCGCGCAGCAGGTAATTGAACGCTTTGATGCACTTAAGGGCACCTTCGTCCCCGATGGGGTGGAGGTGACGGTAACCCGTGATTATGGTGCGACGGCAGATGAGAAGGCGCAGAAGCTGATCACTAAACTGATCTTCGCGACCCTTTCCGTGGTGGTGTTGGTGTTCTTTGCCATCGGCTATCGTGAGGCCTTTATTGTCGGCATGGCGGTGGTGATTACCCTGGCCATTACTCTGTTTGCCTCCTGGGCCTGGGGCTTTACCCTTAATCGGGTCTCACTGTTCGCCCTCATCTTCTCCATCGGTATTCTGGTGGATGATGCCATCGTGGTGGTGGAGAACATTCATCGACACATGCAGATGGGTGGAAAAAAATTACTGGAGGTGATCCCGCTGGCGGTCGATGAGGTGGGTGGTCCCACCATTCTTGCCACCTTCACTGTAATCGCTGCGCTGTTGCCAATGGCCTTTGTTACCGGTCTGATGGGGCCCTACATGAGCCCGATCCCGATCAATGCCTCCATCGGCATGGTGATCTCGCTGGCGGTGGCCTTTATTGTCACCCCGTGGATGTCTAATCTGGTGTTGGCCAGGGCGAATTTTCACCACCAAAGTGATGACGACGGTGGCGATAGCAAAATGTATCGCATGTTCGAGCGCGCTGTTGGTCCTTTCCTGCGCCAGCGTGAAGGGCGAAAATCGCGTTGGGGCATGGTCGGTGTAATTTTGTTATTGATTGCACTTTCGGTGGCGTTAGTACCGTTGCAGGCCGTTGTGTTGAAGATGCTGCCCTTCGACAATAAATCAGAGTTTCAGGTGGTGGTTGATATGCCTGAGGGGACCAGCGTCGAGCAGACCGCCCGTGTGATGACTGAGCTGGGTGATTATCTTTCTACGGTGCCCGAGGTGACGGACTATCAGGCCTATGCCGGTGGTGCTTCACCGATTAATTTTAACGGCCTGGTGCGCCAGTATTACCTGCGCGAGGGAGCGAATATCGGAGACCTTCAGGTCAACCTGGTGCACAAGAGTCAACGTGATCGTAAGAGCCATGAGATCGCGCTGGCGGTGCGAGGTCCGTTGCAGGAGATCGGTCAGCGCTATAACGCCAATGTGAAGGTGGTCGAGGTGCCTCCCGGTCCGCCGGTACAGTCCCCACTGGTTGCCGAGATCTACGGCATCGACTACGACGGGCAGATCAGTGTCGCCAAGTCGGTGCGTGAGGTGTTCGAATCGACAGCGGACATTATAGATGTCGATGACAGTGTAGAGAGCCCTGCTGAGAAGTTAATTCTTAAGGTGGATCAGCAGAAGGCGGCGCTGCTTGGCGTGCCGCAGCAGAGGGTGGTTGCAGCGGTACATACAGCGCTCTCTGGTGAGGATGTGAGCTTCCTGCATGATGCCAATGCCAAGTATCCGGTGCCGATTCGCATGGAGTACTCGGTGGCTGACAAGGCGGACATTAATACCATTCTCAACCTGCGTCTGCGTAGCATTAGTGGTGAGCTGGTGCCGCTCTCGGAAATTGTCACGGTGGTTAAAACCGAGCGGGAGAATGCGATCTACCATAAGGACCTACAGCGGGTAGTATTCGTTACTGGCGATATGGCAGGTGAACTGGATAGCCCGCTCTACGGTATGTTTAATATGGTCGATCAGCTAGATAGTGAGTCGTTGGATCATGGTGAACGGCTGGAGCAGAACTTTATCAATCCGCCAGAGAACCCCTATGACTACAGCGTGAAGTGGGACGGCGAGTGGCAGGTGACCTACGAGACCTTCCGTGACATGGGTATTGCCTATGCGGTGGGGCTGATCCTCATCTACCTGCTAGTAGTAGCACAGTTCCGCAGTTACCTTGTCCCCATCGTCATTATGGCTCCGATCCCGTTGACGGTGATTGGGGTAATGCCGGGCCACGCCTTGCTCAATGCCATGGGGATGGATGCGCAGTTTACCGCCACCTCGATGATCGGCATGATCGCACTGGCCGGTATCATCGTGCGTAATTCCATTTTACTGGTAGATTTTATCAATCAGCAGGTGGAGGAGGGCACTCCCTTCGAGCGGGCGGTGATTAACTCCAGCGCGGTGCGTGCCAAGCCTATCGTGTTGACTGGAGCGGCGGCGATGATGGGGGCCTTCTTCATCATTGATGACCCGATCTTCGGGGGCCTCGCAATATCCCTGATCTTTGGTATTCTGGTCTCTACTATCCTCACCCTGATCGTCATTCCAGTGATGTACTACGCATTTATGCATAAGCGCATGATGGCTTGAGAGACGCAGGTTTAGGTACAAAAAAGGCGCTTTACAGCGCCTTTTTTGTTTCTGACTAGTAGCCGATTGGAATAGTAGTGGTATAGCAACTCGATCTATCGCTATTTCCACGCTGATAGTGTTAAGGATGTCACAATTGCCCTGTTCTGAGTTCCAGTGGTTGGAGAAATCGATGAAAGAGGTATAGAAAGTGGGGTATACTATCGGCGTTTAAACCGCACCGTAGCAACGTCACCTTATTTTTCCCGTGGCGAAAGGCGGGGATAATCAGGATTTAAGAATAAGAGTGCCATATGACCAAATTGACGCCGCTTCGTGAAATACCACAACAGAATATCTTCAAGCAGGGCGATGTTTTCGTCCTCTTCGGTGAATTGTTTGGCCGTGGCTATGTAAACGGTCTGATTGACGAGGCGCGTGCAGCTGGCATGACTATCGTCGGTATCACCGTCGGTCGTCGAGATGAGGACAACAATTTGCGGCCCCTGAATGCTGAGGAGCTGGCCGAGGCTGAGGCTAATCTGGGCGGGCGCATCATCAATGTGCCGATGATGGCTGGTTTTGACCTCGATGCCCCTGATGGTGAGTCCACCCCTACCGATCTGCTCGCCCCCCTGACCATAAAGACCTGGCAGCAAGAGAAACTCGACTGGGCACAGATCGAGCGTTGCCATGAGGTCGGAGTGAAGCGTTTTAATGATTCGCTGGCTCAGGTAATGAGTGAGCTGGAGGAGATCATTCCCGATGGTTCCAGTGCCTACTTTGCCCATACCATGGCGGGGGGTATTCCCAAGGTAAAGGTCTTCCTGGCCATCGCCAACCGTATCTACAAGGGGCGCGGTACGAAGCGTTTCATGTCCTCGCGGGCACTGCTTGATAGTGACCTTGGCAAACTCAGTTTGATGAATTTCGATGAGGTGACAGCCAATAGTTTCCAGTACCTTATTGAGGGCAGCGCGGCACTACGCCAGCGTCTGGAAGCCAGTGGCGGTCAGGTGCGCTACAGCGCCTATGGCTATCATGGTACCGAGATCCTGATTAACGGTGAGTACCAGTGGCAGACCTACACCAATTACACCCAGGGTTACGCCAAGATGCGTCTGGAGCATGTCGCTGAGGAGGCATGGGCGAAGGGTATCAAGGCCACTGTCTTTAACTGCCCGGAGATTCGTACCAACTCATCGGATATTTTTGTCGGTGTCGAACTATCGCTGTTCCCGTTGCTTACTGCATTGAAGCAGGAGAATGGTGGAGAGTGGGCCAAGGCTCAGAGCGATGCATGCCGTGAACTGCTGGAGGAGGGGACTTCGCTGGAAGAGTTATTACAGAAGATTGAGGATTACAACGCCAACGGTACCATTACCGAGTTCCGCAATTATGAGGCGTGGCCGATGGATAATACCGAGGAGCTGGCCGAAGTGATGGTGGGTACATCCGAGAAGATCACCTCGCTGCACAAGGATCGTAAGGCATTGATCACCGATCACCTCAGTGCCCTGGTGCTGGAGGGTACCGGCCCGCTGATGTTCCATGAGATGTCTAATCCAGCTGCGCCAGTGTTATGGCTGAATCATGACATTATCGCCAAACAGCTGAACTTGATGCATAACTGATATTGTTACATTTTGAATAGTACGGACGGGTCGCCACTGGGCGGCCCGTTTTCGTTGTAGGTATATCCCTCTGTACAAGAAGTCCTCATTGCGTTTTTTGTCTGTTACTTTTGCTGTTGCTTGCCAATACGCTGTTCCATCTCAACGACTACCTGCGTCATGCCGAGCACACTGTCGGGGTTGAGGGAGATAGAGTCGATGCCTTTTTCTACCAGCCACTCAGTGATTTCGGGAAAGTCGGAGGGGGCCTGGCCGCAGATGCCGATGTATTTGTTGTGACGGTGACAGGCATCGATCGCCATCTCCATCAGTTTCAGTACTGCCGGGTTGCGCTCATCGACGCCGCCCACCAGCCCCGAGTCGCGATCCACACCGAGGGTCAGCTGGGTCAGGTCGTTGGAGCCGATAGAGAAACCGTCGAAGTGCTTGAGGAAGTCGTCGGCCAGCAGGGCATTGGCGGGGATCTCGCACATAATGTAGACATTGAGGTCGTGCTCACCACGTTTGAGGCCGTTTTTCTCCATGATCTCCAGCACCTTCAGGCCCTCGTCGACACTGCGTACGAAGGGCACCATTAGCGCCACGTTATCCAGCCCCATCTGCTCGCGCACCATCTTCATCGCCAGGCACTCCAGCGAGAACGATTCGGCGAAGTCCTGTGAGGGGTAGCGGTAGGCACCCCGGAAACCGATCATCGGATTTTCCTCCTTCGGCTCGAACCGCTCGCCACCCACCAGCTGGGCGTACTCGTTTGATTTGAAGTCGGAGAGGCGCACGATCACCGGACGTGGGTAGAAGGCGGCGGCGATGGTGCTGACCCCCTCGGCCAGGCGCTCGACGAAGAATTCTCTTGGTGAGGGGTAACCGGCGGTGATCTTTTCGATCTTTAGTTGTGTCTCCTCATCCAGCGTGTTGAATTCTATGAGGGCACGCGGATGTACCTTGATAGCATTATTAATGATGAATTCGAGGCGGGCCAGTCCTACACCATCGGCGGGCAGGCGTGACACCTCGAAGGCCTGCTCCGGATTGCCGAGGTTGAGCATGATTTTGGTTTGTGGTTTTTCCAGTGCGCCCAGATCGATACGCTCGATTTCAAACTCCTGAATCCCCTCGTAGACATAGCCCGAATCGCCCTCGGCGCAGGAGACGGTGACCCACTGCCCGGTCTGTATGGTTTGCGTGGTATCGCCGGTACCGACGACAGCCGGAATGCCCAGTTCGCGGGCGATGATTGCGGCATGGCAGGTGCGCCCGCCACGATTGGTGACGATGGCCGAGGCGATCTTCATCACCGGCTCCCAGTCCGGGTCGGTGATGTCGGTGATCAGCACTTCACCCGGTTTTAGCTCGTTCATGTGCGAGGCCTCGAGGATCACCCGTGCCTGACCGGTGGCGATCTTCTGCCCCACGCTCTTGCCCTCGGTAAGAACTGGGCTGCGTGATTTGAGGTGATAGATCTCCTGAATGTTCACATCATCGGTGGACTTCACCGTCTCGGGACGTGCCTGCACGATGTAGAGTTCACCGGTATCCCCATCCTTGGCCCACTCGATATCCATCGGTCGGCCGTAGTGCTGCTCGATGGCGGCAGCATAGCGGGCCAGCTGTAACACCTCCTCATCATCGATGGAGAACTCACGTCGCTCCTCCAGGCGCACCCGCACGTTGTTGGTCGACATGCCGGCCATCGGATCGGTGGTGTAGATCATCTTAATCGCCTTATCTCCCAGCTGGCGTTTGAGGATCGGTTTCTTGCCCTCGGTCAGGGTCGGTTTAAAGACATAAAACTCGTCGGGATTGACCGCCCCCTGCACCACATTCTCGCCCAGCCCGTAGGCAGAGGTAATGAAGACCACATCGCGAAAGCCCGTCTCGGTGTCTATAGAGAACATCACCCCGGAGGCGGCCTTGTCCGAGCGTACCATCTTCTGCACCCCGATAGAGAGCGCCACATCCATGTGGGTAAAACCCTGATCGACACGGTAGGAGATGGCGCGGTCAGTAAACAGCGAGGCAAATACTTGCTTACAGGTGGCCAGCAGATTAGTGGTACCGCGAATGTTGAGATAGGTCTCTTGTTGCCCGGCAAAGGAGGCGGTAGGCAGGTCTTCGGCAGTGGCCGAGGAGCGCACTGCAACATCGGTATTCTCACCGTATTCGGCCTCAAGTTCATTGTAGGCTTCACGGATCTTGGCGGCCAGTTCGGCGGGCATCTCACCGTGCATGATCCACTGACGAATTTTGGCTCCAGATATCTGCAGTGCATCCACATTGCGGGTATCGAGCTGCTCCAGTTCAGCGGCGATCTTCTGATGCAGTTGATTATGTTCGATGTAGAGGCGAAAACCCTCGGCGGTGGTGGCAAAGCCGTTGGGTACCTTGACCCCTTCACCTTCCAGAGAGCGGTACATCTCTCCCAGTGAAGCGTTCTTGCCACCAACCACGGGCACATCATCAATTCCCAGCTCGGAGAAGCGTTTCACCAATTGCATCGCGATCCATCCCTTTGTTACGTTATTAGTTGTTCCCCCAGAGTGTATTGGAAACAGGGTGTGATGCAAGGTGGCTAGGTGATCACACTGGGCTGCTTACGGCCTGTGCGCTGGTGCAGCTCTGAGAGCATGGTGGCAATGTTGATGAGTTCTGCCAGCGCCTGCTGTGTATCTTGCACCTGCTTGTTCTCGTCAGCCTCGAACCGTTCGATATAGAGGCGTATCGTCGCCCCCTCGGTACCGGTGCCGGAGAGGCGGAAGATAATGCGTGAACTGTCCGTAAAACCGATGCGCAGTCCCTGGTTTTTGCTTTCACTCTTATCGATGGGATCGGTGTAGGAAAAATCGTCGGCATAACTCACGGTGTAGTTGCCAAGATGTTTTCCTACCAGCCCCGCCAGTTGTTCTTCCACATGGGCCATCACCCCTTTCGCGGCATCGCTGTCTACACCCTCATAGTCGTGACGGGTGTAGAAGTTGCGACCATACTCGGCCCAATGTTCGTGCATAATTTCCTCGACTGACTGCTTTCGCACGGCGAGGATATTGAGCCAGGCGAGTACTGCCCACAGGCCATCTTTTTCTCGTACATGGTCTGAGCCGGTACCAAAGCTCTCCTCGCCACAGAAGGTGATGCGACCGGCGTCGAGCAGGTTGCCGAAAAACTTCCAGCCGGTGGGGGTCTCAAAACAGTCGATGCCCAGCTTTTCTGCCACCTTATCGATGGCACCCGAGGTGGGCATGGAGCGGGCCATGCCCTTGAGTCGTCCCTTGTAGCCGGGAATGAGTTCGGCGTTGGCGGCGATCACCGCCAGCGAGTCAGAGGGGTTAACGAAGAAGTTGTTGCCCAACACCATGTTGCGATCGCCGTCACCGTCAGAGGCCGCTCCAAAGTCAGGGGCATTATCGCCGAACATCTCCGCAACCAGCTCTTTGGCATAGGTGAGGTTGGGATCCGGGTGGCCACCGCCAAAATCCTGCTTGGGTACGCCGTTGATCACACTACCGGCCGGGGCACCGAGACGCTGCTTCAGGATCTCATGGGCGTAGGGTCCGGTGATGGCATGCATCGCATCGAAGCGCAGGCGAAAGCCGCTGGTGATAAGTGAGCGGATTGCCTCGAAGTCGAATAGCTGCTCCATTAGCTCGGCATAGTCAGCCACCGGGTCGATCACCTCCACCCGCATCTCACCGAGAGTGTGCTCAGCAAGATTATCGGTGTCGATATCGGGCAGTTCCATGATGCGATATTCGTTAATTTCCCTGGTGCGCTTGAAGATCGCCTCGGTCACTCCTTCGGTGGCGGGGCCACCGTTAGGGGTGTTGAACTTGATACCGAAATCACCGTCGGGACCTCCCGGGTTGTGGCTGGCCGAGAGGATAATGCCTCCCTGAGTCTGGTATTTGCGGACAACTGCTGAGGCTGCAGGAGTGGAGAGCAGGCCACTCCTGCCTACCAGTACACGGGCAATGCCATTGGCAGCCGCCATCTTGATGATGATCTGGACGGCCTCGCGATTGTAGTAACGGCCATCACCGCCCAGCACCAGGGTACCGCCCTTAAGATCGGTTTGCGTATCGAAGATCGCCTGCACAAAATTCTGCAGGTAGGGAGTCTGCTGAAATACGGCGACTTTTTTGCGCAAGCCGGAGGTGCCGGGGCGCTGGTCATCAAAGGGGGTGGTCTCTAAGGTGCTGATATTCATAGTTCTCTTCTGGCGTTCCGTGGCGTTGCGGGCATTCAACCATATTGCAGGCAAAGCGACCAGAGCAAACCCCTTGAAACTTGGTAGAATAGCCGCATTTGTACCAACGACACGTAATTAACGAGCTGTAAATAGGAGGAAGTTGTTAACATGAGCGTGGATACACACAAAGAGACACTGGGGTTTGAGACAGAGGTAAAGCAGTTGCTGCACCTGATGATTCACTCCCTCTACTCTAACAAGGAGATCTTCCTGCGCGAACTGATCTCCAACGCCTCGGATGCCTGCGACAAGCTGCGCTTCGAGGGGCTGTCGGACGATGCCCTCTACGAAGGCGACCAGGAGCTGAAGATCCACCTGGAGTTCGATAAAGATGCCAGAACCGTCACCATTCGTGATAACGGCATCGGTATGAGCCGCGAGGATGTGATCGAGAACCTCGGTACCATCGCTCGCTCCGGCACCAAGGCCTTCCTGGAGAGCCTGAGTGGCGACCAGAAGCAGGATGCCAACCTCATCGGTCAGTTTGGTGTTGGCTTCTACTCCTCCTTTATTGTTGCCGACAAGGTAAGCGTGACTACCCGTCGCGCCGGTCTCACCATCGAGCACGGTGTGCGCTGGGAGTCTGCCGGTGAGGGCGACTACACCCTGGAGAATCTTGAGAAGGCCGAGCACGGTACCGAGATTGTGCTTCATCTGAAAGATGGTGAAGAGGAGTTCGCCGACGGCTTCCGCCTGCGCTCCATCGTGCGCAAGTACTCCGACCACATCACCCTGCCTATCCTGATGTTCAAGGAGGAGGCGCCCGCTGCCCCAGATACGGAGGAGAAGAAAGAATCTGACGAGACGGTGATCCCTGAGCTGGAGACGGTCAACTCTGCCTCGGCCCTATGGTCGCGTTCCAAGTCCGAGATCGGCGACGAGGAGTACAACGAGTTCTACAAGCATGTGGGCCACGACTGGGAAGACCCGCTGGCATGGAGCCACAACCGTGTCGAGGGCAAGCTGGAGTACACCTCTTTGCTCTACATCCCCAAGCGTGCGCCGTTTGATATGTGGGACCGTGAGCGCAGCAACGGCATCAAGCTCTACGTAAAGCGTGTTTTCATTATGGATGATGCCGAGCATTTGATGCCTAACTACCTGCGCTTCGTGCGTGGCGTGATCGATTCAAGCGACCTGCCGCTTAATGTCTCGCGTGAGATTCTGCAACACAACAAGGTTACCGACTCGATGCGTTCCGGTTCGGTAAAGAAGGTATTGGGACTACTTGAAGGTATCGCTAAAAACGAGCCGGAGAAGTATGCCGAGTTCTGGAAAGAGTTCGGCAAGGTGATCAAGGAGGGCCCCGGTGAGGACTTCGCCAACAAAGATCAAATTGCCAAATTGCTGCGTTTCTCTACGACGCACAATGACAGCGAAGAGCAGAGCGTTTCTCTAGCCGATTACGTGGAGCGAATGAAAGAGGGGCAGGAGGCGGTCTACACCATCACTGCCGATACCTTCGCCGCCGCCAAGAATTCGCCGCACCTGGAGATCTTCCGCAAGAAGGGCATTGAGGTGATCCTGATGCATGAGCGTGTTGATGAGTGGCTGGGTTCTGCGCTGACTGAGTTCGACGGTAAGCCGCTGAAGTCAATCACCAAAGGCGAACTGGATCTTGGCGAGCTGGAGGACGAAGAAGAGAAGAAAAAACAGGAGGAGACGGCCAAGGACTTCGAGGGGCTGCTCAAGAAGGTGCAGGAGTCTCTGGGCGAAAAGGTGAAGGAGGTGCGCATTACCCACCGCCTTACCAACTCCCCCGCCTGTCTGGTGACTGGCGAGGGCGAGATGAGCGCCAACCTGGAGCGTATCCTGAAGTCGGTCGGTCAGGACGCCCCCAACATCCAGCCGATCATGGAGCTCAACCCGGAGCACCCGCTGGTGGCCAAGCTGAAAGGGGAGGAGGGCGAACGTTTTGATGATATGAGCTCAATCCTCTTCGATCAGGCGCTACTCGCCGAGGGTGGTACGCTTGATGATCCGGCCAGTTTTGTGGGTAAGCTCAACAAGATGTTGCTGGAGATGAGCGCTTAATTAACGGCACCTAATTAATGGTGCCTGGAAATAGAGGCGGCCCCGGCAGAGGGGCCGCCTTTTTTATGCGTAGAATCTGCCGCCAACTCATCTTCACCGATGTCGGTGATACCTGTGCCGGTAATGCGATCAAAGTAGCGGGCACGATAGAGCAGGCGTTGCGGGTCTCCCGGCTGGTCACTAAAGCCGCCTCGGTCGTGCAGTACGTTATTGCTGATAAGGCCCATCCCCGGCTCCAGTGTGCCGCGATAGATATAGGGCGAATCGCTGCTAAGCAGTGTTTCAAGAAACGCTACGGCCTCACGGGTGATCTTATTATCCTTCCACTCGATGTTGCGACGGCGTGCGGTGTAGCGCATGTGCAGGTCGCCGCTCTGCGGGTCGATGGAAAACACCGGGCCAACCGCCGCCTCGCGCAGCTTGCCGTGCATGTCGGTGCCGGGTGGAATGGTCATCGCATCGGACTGCATCAGCGCTTCAATGTAGTCGGGGTTTTCGTCGCGCAGCAAAATGTAGGCGATCTCGTGATCCATTAACGCATTCTCACCGCCACGTGCGGCGCGGTGAACGCAGTGCAGCATCAGTCCGTGCACCTGTGCCTCATTGGGATTGTAGTAACCGTCGGTATGCCAGTTGATAGGGCGATTGGTGTAGGGGATATACTGTGGATGCTCGCCATCGTCGTTGACTGTCAGCGAGGTCAGACCATCACCATCGGCCAGCCAGTTGTGATTTAGCTGGCGCAGGCCGAAACGCTCGGCAACGGTTCTGGGAATGTTCTTGTCAGGATCGGTGCCGGTGTTGCCTGCATAGATCACCATGTTGTTGTGGCGAATTGTGCGCAGTAGCGTGGCATGTTCGGCATCACTGAGCTGGCGCGGGTCGTTGACCTCGACGATCAACTCTTCAATGCCTTCCGCGGATTGTTTCAGCTTCCACTCGCGCCACTCTCTGTAGGCCGTGTTATTGTCGAGAGAGAATGGGGTATTGCGGGCATTAAAATGTGACATGAAAGTTCCCCCTCACATGGTTGCGGCTATTTGTTGCTCGATAGCTCCACATACATGCCGGTGATTTTGTTCATCGTGATCAGTACCTTCTCACTGCTCAGGGCGGCAATGAGTGGTACCAGATTGTTTATGTCTCTATCCAGTCCATGATCGAACAAGTCCCATTGCATTGAAGCCTTCTCCAGTTCGGCCTGTATTGCGGGGCTGTTTTCCCTGGCGGAGATCAATTCGGCCAGTGCACCCTTAAATTCGTTTCTGGACTGCGTCATTCCAGAGTTAATTTCTGAATTGTTGAACTTCCAGGCACGTAGCATGTAAAACTTGGCAAGGCGTTGCGACAACATGCGCTGGCGGCCTGATATATTTACCAGGCGGCCAAAGGAGTCTCCAGAGACATCCTGCAACATCAATACGACCTTGTTGGTCGCGCGCAGCAGTTCATCATTAGTATCCAGCAGTGTCTGGGCATTTTCCCGGTTCACGGGTGACTGTAGTATCTTTTTAAACGGTAGCCACAGCGTCTCTACTTTATCGAGAGAATCGATAATCAACTTGGTATGCGAATATGCATTTAACTCACTTAGTTGAAGATCGAACAGGTCGATGGCTTTTTTTAGCTGCTTTTCAGCGACATCTGTTTGCACATCGATACCGATCATGCAGTAGCTCTTTACCATGCGTTGCGTCAGCATACGCTGGCGTCCCGCCTTGTTGATGGCCGATGAGATAGAGGTGATCTCGGCCTCAACGGGTAGCGCGAAGGTGAAGGTAAAGAGGAATAGCAGGGGTAAAAGGTGGGTAATAAGACGATTCATGTAACAACTCCCATGTTAGGTGTAGCCCTGCACAATCCCTGGTACCACGTTGCTCGAGTCAGAAGACTGGTCGTCGCTACATTTGGCAATCCGCTCGCCTAAATGGGCATCTTAATATAGATGGATATTAGTACATTTAGAATCGCTGATATAGCCACATAAAGTATATTGGCTTATGGCAGTACCTCATAAGGGGTATCTGGTTGGCAGTTATAATTAGCCGATTGCGTATCGCTTGGCTTGCCGATGGTTTTACGGCAATCTACATAAATGATGATTTTCAAGGTGTGTTGTTAATGAAATTCAGGGCATGGGGCCAGTGTATCGATTGCCACTTCGAGGGGATGCTGGAGTATTCCCATATAGAGGGGGAGCAGTACGAGAATGTGGAGGCAGTGATGCTGCTGCAACACTGCCCTGCCTGCGAGACTACGGAGCATGCGTTGATTCCCTTCGACTACTATGAACAGATGATGTTAGAGCTGCGCGCCTACCTGGAAGCTAAAGAAGAGTAGGGGTGGCACAACTTCAGACATGCGATAGGGTGCGGCTGGATAAGTGGCTGTGGGCGGCGCGTTTCTTCAAAACGCGGGCCATGGCGACTGAGGCAATTAATGGCGGCCATGTGCATCTCAATGGCACTCGCCCCAAGCCCTCCCGCCAACTATCCATTGGTGATGAGCTAACTATCCGCAAGGGGCCAGACTCTTTTGAAGTTAAGGTATTGCTGCTTTCTGATAAGCGCGGCCCCGCGACCATCGCCCGCGAACTCTATGACGAAGATGAGCAGAGCCGCCTTAAGCGTGAGCAGCTGGCTGAACAACGACGGCTGGAGGCGGCGGCACAGCCCCGCCAGCAACGGCGCCCCGACAAGAAGGGGCGTCGGCAGATCATCCGTTTTATCAACAAAAATGGTTGAAATTGACCATTCCCGACCCTATTGGTGTATTATCGAATGCTAATGTATGACGGTTCCCATAGATAATGGGTCTGTCGCCAAGTTTTGGTCGCGCTATTAGGTGTGGCTGCCGGAATGAAGAATCAGGAGACGAGAGATGGCACATGTAGACCTCACCAAAGACAATTTCGATGAAGTAGCCAGCAGCAGCGATTTTATGATTATCGACTTCTGGGCACCCTGGTGTGGTCCATGCAAACAGTTCGGCCCGCTGTTTGAAGAGACCGCAAAGAAGTACACCGACATTACTTTTGCCAAGGTGAATACTGAGGAAGAGCAGGAGCTGGCCGGTCACTTTCAGATCCGCTCCATTCCTACCTTGATGATTATGCGTGATCAGGTTGTCGTTTACTCTCAGCCCGGTGCCCTGATGGGTGGTCAGTTCGAGCAGTTGATTGAGAAGGCACGCGAGCTGGATATGGAAGAGGTGCGTAAGCAGGTAGCTGAGCAGCAGGAGCAGGAAGGCGCTCAGCAAGCCTAAAGTGAACGCCACTCTGTCAATAAACCCGCCATGGGAATACCCTCCTGGCGGGTTTGTTGCGTCTGGAGAGGCAGATGGTTTGCAAGGTGGTGCCGTTACCCCCACTTTAGGCGGATGAGAGTAGTGGCCAGGGTCTCTTTGTTGCATTCCTGACAAAGATGGTAAGCTATCGAATCTATATGACTATTTTGACTGAATCTGTGGAGCCTCCATGCGTCCTGCGCACATAGCCAGTGTCCTTGAACAAGAATTCCTGAGTACCCGCGATGGCCATCACACGCCGGTGATGCTGTGGGGCCCGCCCGGTGTGGGTAAGTCACAGATGGTGCTGCGTGTGGGTGATTGCCACAAGGTGCCGGTGATAGACCTTCGTCTGTCGCAGATGGAGCCTTCTGATCTGCGCGGCATTCCTTTTCGTAATGGCGAATTTGTGGAGTGGGCCCCCCCGGCGGTGCTGCCCGATGTCGAGCGTCATGGCCATGAGGGTGTGCTGTTTCTCGACGAGATCAATTCTGCCCCGCCCAGTGTTTCTGCTGCCGCCTATCAGCTGATCCTCGATCGTAAGCTGGGTGAGTATAAAGTTCCCGACGGCTGGGCGATTATCGCCGCCGGTAACCGTCAGGGTGACCGTGGCGTCACCTATACCATGCCGGCGCCGCTGGCCAACCGCTTTGCCCACTTTGAGGTGGAGACCAATCTTGATGACTGGGTCTCCTGGGCCTACGCTAACGGTATCGACGAGCGCGTTATCGCCTTCCTGCGATTCCGTCCCGAGCTGTTGTTCGATTTCGACCCAGCCCACAATCCGGTAGCCTTCCCATCACCACGTTCCTGGGAGTTCGCTCATCGTGCGCTGCAGAAATTTGCCAGTCACGGCAGTCTGTTAGTTAACACCCTGCAGGCCTGTGTCGGCCCTGCCGCCGGTATTGAGTTGGGGGCCTTTGTCGACAACCTCGACAACCTGCCAGATCTTGATGCCATTATGCGTCGTGAGTCGGTGACTATGCCCAGAGAGATCGACCTGCAGTACGCCGTTGCCTCGGCGCTGGTGGGGCGTGCCCTGCGTGCTAGGAGTGATACCCCGGCTGAGGCCAACGAGGCCTACGGTGCGATCCTCGAGTTTGCTAGTCGCTTCCGCGACCGTGAGATGGGGGTGATGCTGGTCTCTGACCTGCATCGTGCCATCGGTCAGGATATCTTCGCCGTACCCGAGTTCTCGCCGTGGGCGCAGGTAGTGGCCGAGGTAATGCTCTACTGATCCCGTTATGGCCGGTGATGTCGAAACAAAACTGAGCGCGGCACGTACACGGCTCATTTTAGATAAGCCGTTTCTCGGCGCGCTGGTACTACGCCTGCCGATGATCGAGGTGGACGGTGATTGGTGTAAAAGCGTTGCCACCGATGCCCGCGCCTTTTACTACAGTCACGACTACATCGATTCGCTGAACGTCGAACAGACCCAGTTTGTACTCGCCCATGAGGCCTTGCACTGTGCCCTGTCACACTTCGCCCGTCGCCAGCATCGCGACAAGCACCGATGGGATCTCGCCTGCGACCTGGCTATTAATCCACTGCTTATTGCCGATGGTCTTAAGCCGGTTCCTGATGCCCTCTTTCTGCCCGATTATGAGGGGATGACCGCTGAGGAGATCTACCCCTGTCTTGACGAAAACGAAGACCTCACCTCGCATGATGATCACGTCTATGACGAGGATAATGAGAGTGGTGGCGGTCAGCAGGGGGCCGGGGGAGATCACGAATCAATGGAGCGCGGCTCCGAGGGTGGCGATCAACAGCAGAAGCAGAGCCCCGACAACAAGGGCGGACGTGGTGATGCGCCGAAGAGGGATAAAACCAAACAGGAGCCGGGAGAGGGAGATAGCGAGCAGGAGCAGCCACAGGATGGGCAGGGGAGTGGCAGTGGGCAGGGTGCTGATAAGCCACCACCATTGACTCAGGAGGAGAGGGAGAACCTCAGCGTACAGTGGCAGCAGCGCATGGCTGGTGCCGCACAGCAGGCGATGCAGGCGGGTAAGCTCTCGGGACCGCTGCGTCGTATAATCGACCACCTGCTACAGCCACAGCTGCCGTGGCGCATGATACTGGCACGTTATCTCAATGCTACCGCCCGCGATGACTACAATTACTCGCGCCCCTCACGTCGTGAGGGTGAATACATCATGCCCAGCCTGAAGAGCCACGAACTTGACGTGGTGGTGGTGGTCGACACCAGCGGTTCGGTGACTGACAAGGAGATGACAGAGTTCGTCTCCGAGGTGAATGCGTTGAAGGGGCAGATTCGTGCCCGCATCACCATGCTTGCCTGTGATTCGGATCTGGCAGGTGATGGACCCTGGCTGTTTGAGCCGTGGGAGGAGTTTGATCTGCCGCGTGAGTTTCACGGTGGCGGTACCACCGATTTTCGCCCTGTCTTTGACTGGGTGTCGCGTGAGAATAGACGCCCCGATGCGTTGGTCTACTTTACCGATGCCGTCGGTAAATTCCCTGAGCAGGAGCCTTATTACCCGGTGGTCTGGTTGATTAAAGGCAAGGGGACTGTGCCGTGGGGCAATCGGGTACAGTTGAACTGATTTGGTATTGTTGAGGTTGTAATTTGTGGAACTGAGTAGTGAAGATGCGCTGCGCCTGAATGTGTTGATCGCCAATGCCCAGGCGGTGCGTATCGATGAGAATAATATGGTGGTCTATGGTCTGAACGGTGAGCAGGAGATGAAGTTTCCGCTTAACCCCACCGGTCGTAGTGACCAGTATCTGCAGAAGGTACGCGAGACCTTATCGAGTGCAGTACTCGATTCCCCTGGCGGTTACCCGGTGTTTATGCGTCGCTGGACGCGAATGGGACAGATCGACAACGACCAGCTGGATCGCCTGTTGAAGATCGGTGAGCCGGAGGCGGTGATGGCGGTTGTCTGCTCACGCAGCCTCTCTAACGAACTGGCGCGTTGTGCCTGGTGGTGTGCCCCCTATTCCGAGCATGCCCGGCGCATGTTGGAAAGCCCCACCGTGGTGGCCGAGGAGATGGGTAAGGTGTTGGCTGATCATCTAATCGAACATCTCCCCTTCGAGACCGAACCGAGCGATATGTTGAATACAGTGCGGCTGGTGCTGCAGCCGGGGCTTATCGATGAGGAACAGCAACAGAAACTGTGGGAGAGTGGGGGGCGCAACAAGAGTTACCGCATCGGTTTTCTTGAGACCTTAGCCCACGACTTACCGGAGAAACAAGCTGCCCGTGTCGATCTGGAGAAGTATCGTGAGCGCTTGCTGACGTTGACTGATAACCGCTATGCACAGCAACTTTTAAACATACTGGGTGAGGAGGGACAGAGCTTCCTCGCCATTGCCGATGATGTAATGCAGAACCCGGCCGATCAGGATGTGGCCAGCGAACTGTTTAATGTGCTGGGCCGCTACTTCGCGTTACCTAACCGCTTAGAGGAGTTGCGTGAACTTGCGGATGTGGAGGTTGAGGTGGCACGCCTTCTGGCAGAGGATGAGGAGCTGCAGGCGCTGCAACAAAAACTGCCCGAACTCTTGGAAGAGATCAGGGCGCTGCTCACACTGGCCCATATTAGCGAGTACCTGCTCAACCCCATCTTCGGCCAGACCGATGCGATAGGTACCGTGATGAATGAAAAGATCGAACCGGTCACCTTGCCGTTGCGCCGCCTGATCGCCCTGCTGTGCGGACAGGATCCGCAGGCTGTGAGTGGCAAGCGCCGTCGTTCGCGTCGTCGTCAGGCGTAATAATATGAGTGTCGAGGTGGTCACCATCGCCTGCAGTCTGACCATCTCGGTGCCTGAGGAGGTCGTGGATCAACAGCTCGGATATCTCCCCTGGGTGCTGGGTGAGAACCTGGCGGGGCAGGTCGATACCTATGTGATGGAAGAGCATTTGGGCTATTACCCGGCACTTGATTACTTTCGTGATTATCCCAAGGCAGTTGACCCCGCATTGTTGACCCTTGTTGATGAGGTGGCGGCTTTTTGCGCCGGCTTCGTCCGTCATGAGTTGCGCCGTCGTCTCTCTCGCGTCTTCTCCAAGGTGCGGATTGAGCAGTTGCAGTGCACTGCCTACACCATGCCAAAGGTGCGCCCTAACCGAAATAACGGGCCAATGGACCTGGCGAAACACTACTGCCCAGACACCCTGAAGGTGGAGCTACTGCTTAGTTCTATTCAAAAGGGGCACTTTGATGGGGAGGAGCGCATGGCGATGGATAAGCTGAGTCGTTTCGCCCGCGAGCCCTTTTCTCATTTCCAGCTTAACGGGGCAAAACGGCTGGAAGAGTAATTACCGGATAAGTTGCGCGCATCCCCCCATTCAACAGACTGTTTGCCACGCCCGGTCCCGCTGGGCATAATCGACTGGATAATAATTTAACGAGCAAGAGGAAAGTGTGATGCGTCTGATTCTGTTGGGAGCGCCGGGAGCCGGTAAGGGTACCCAGGCACAATTTATTTGCGATAAGTACAACATCCCCCAAATCTCTACCGGCGACATGTTGCGCGCCGCAGTCAAGGCGGGTACCCCGCTGGGTCTGGAGGCAAAGAAGATCATGGATGAGGGTGGTCTGGTCTCCGACGACATCATCCTGGGCTTGGTCAAGGAGCGTATTACCGAGGATGACTGCAAGAACGGCTTCCTGTTCGACGGTTTCCCGCGCACCATCCCGCAGGCCAAGTCGTTGAAAGAGCAGGGTGTACCGCTCGACTACGTGGTCGAGATCGATGTGAATGATGATGAGATCATCAAGCGCATGAGCGGTCGTCGTGTCCACATGGCCTCGGGTCGTACTTACCACACCATCTTCAATCCACCGAAGGTCGAGGGTAAGGACAATGAGACCGGTGAGGAGCTGATTCAGCGTGCGGATGACAATGAAGAGACCGTACGTAAGCGTCTCGATGTCTATCACTCACAGACCAAGCCGCTGGTTGAGTTCTACTCCAAGTGGGCGGCGAGCGGTGAAGCTGCTGCCCCCAAGTACGCTATGGTAGAAGGTACTGGCAAGAGCGTGGAAGAGAACCGCGATGCAGTTCTGGCTTCACTGAGCTAAGCGACCGCAAGGCAATAAAAACCCGCGTCGGCAACGGCGCGGGTTTTTTTATGTTTAGTCGTTTTACTCGCTTCGCTATACTCCAACGAAGATAATCTAGCCAAGGAGCTGAAATGAGCCAGCCGAGAAAAACCGGCATTCTGTTGATCAACCTGGGCACCCCCGATGCACCCACCCCTGCAGCGCTACGTCGCTATCTTGCTGAATTTCTCTGGGATAAACGGGTAGTCGATTTGCCACGGCCGTTGTGGTGGCTGATTCTGCATGGAATCATATTGCGTACCCGTCCAGCCAAATCGGCCCGTGCCTATCAGGGGGTATGGAGTGAGGAGGGTGCACCACTGTTGGTGATCTCACGACAGCAGCAACAAAAGCTACAGGCGTTGCTGGATGAAAAGGCACCGGAAAAATATTGCGTAGCCCTCGGTATGCGCTATGGCAACCCGTCCATCGCCTCGGCACTACAGGAGTTGCGCAACAGGGATGTGGAGGAGCTGATAGTCTTACCGCTCTACCCACAGAACTCCTGCTCTACCACCGGATCCAGTTTTGATGCACTTGCCGCGGCGATGCAGCAACACCGTTTTGTACCGTCACAGCGTTTTATCGCTGACTATCACGACCACCCACTCTATATAAAGGCATTGGCTGACTCGGTGTGTGGGGCGTGGCAGCAGCACACTCAGTCAGAAAAGCTGGTGATCTCCTTTCACGGCACACCCGTGCGTTTTCGTGATGAGGGGGATAGCTATTACGAGCAGTGCAAAACTACTGCCCGCCTGCTGGCTGAAGAGCTGGGCCTGGGTGAGCAGCAGTGGTTGTTGAGTTTCCAGTCGCGTTTCGGTAAGGAGGAGTGGCTGCAACCCTATACCGATGTCAGTTTGAAGGTGCTGCCATCTCTGGGCGTGAGATCGGTCGATGTGATCTGTCCCGGTTTCTCTGCCGATTGTCTGGAGACGTTGGAGGAGATCGCCGAGGAGAATCGTGACTACTTTGTTCAGGCCGGTGGTGGTGATTTTCACTACATCCCCGCGCTGAATGCAGACGATTCGCATATTGAGTTGCTGGCATCTATTGTTGGTAACTAAGCTCGTAACATTTCATCATCTATAGATACACTCTGTGCAGGGGACGGTTATGAGCCGATGTAGCCATGATTTATGCCAGATCCCCGGGATTGGCGAGAAGCTGGTGCAGATGCTATTGCAGTTAGGTTACACCAGGGTTGATGAACTGCAGGGTGAAGACCCTGAACAGATGTATCAGCGCCTGATGGCGTTACACGGTAAGCATGTGGATCGCTGCGTGCTCTATGTTTTTCGCTGTGCCGTCTATTTTTCCAGTAATCGTATCCACGACCTGGATAAATTGAAGTGGTGGTACTGGAAGGATCAACGCTAATTCAAGTTGGTGTGGCCCCTGGATTGGGGGCGGGATGCGCGTCTTTTCAGTTAACACTCCGTATCAGAAAAACCGCCCGGTCTTGGTCAGTCGCGGCTTCCAGTAGGGGCTGTCCAGTGAGGCAATAGTGACGCGTTTGCTGCTGGATGGGGCATGGATGAACATGTTGTTGCCCAGATAGACACCGACGTGTGACACCTTCCCCTCGATACGGAAAAAGAGCAAATCCCCTTCACGCATTTGTGCCTGCTTTACTGGCAGGCTATTGCGGTATTGCTGTTGTGAGGTGCGCGGCACCTTATATCCAGCCTTGTGATAGGCGTAGTAGACCAGGCCACTACAGTCGAAACCTCTGGGGGATGCACCGCCATAACGATAGGGTTTACCCAGCATCTTTGTGGCGATGGCGGCGGCGGGGTGATCAGCTTCATGGCTGATGACCGGTGATGACTTTGAGTGTTTTGCCGGTGTTGCACAGCCACCAATCTGGGGAATCAGGGCCAGCAGGCATAGTACAGTCCAGTTCTGATGCATATTCATGGTGCTATCTCCATTTACTGCGGCAGTGAGCATAAGATATACCTAATCAGTTGGTGTAAGGCTGTGAATGCGGTCACGATTCCTTTGGTTGTAATGCCCTGCATGAGTTTCTCAGGAAAACAGGCAGTCACGGTATTGATGGTGTTGGCTGCCTCTTTTACACGTAGCGGCCTTGATTTTGTTACATCTGTTCGCCCATCCCTCCTTAGTGTCCAACCGTGTGTTACTCCTTCATTGTAAGAAGATGAACAGCTGGATTAGTTCTGCATTTTATAATGTTAGTTATAATTTTTGTTTTTCTACTATTTATAAATTATTGACTTAATATGTTGGCGTGAAAAATATCTATTTTTTTATGGACAGATTAAGTCACTAATCCCCTTTTTCATGGAAATAGAAAATAAAAATTCAGTGGAGGGATTTTGATTAAAAACAGGAAAAAAAGAAATTAAAGAACAGTTTTTATAAAAAATTATGTAAATTCTTTAAAAAATTAAATAAAAATGTAAAAAAACGTTGTTTTTTTTACAAAATCTTTTTCATATTTGAGAATTATGTGTTTATAATTGTCTTGACATTTATATTCATGATTAAGGAGTAGTTAGATGGCTCGTGTAAAAAAAGCTGCAACCAAGAAAAGAGTTGGCGCGAAGAAGGCTGTTCGTCGCGGTCGTCCAGCTGCCAAGAAAGTTGTAAAACTGGATGCCGGCAAGAACAAAACCTTTAAGTCTGCGGTAGCTCGTAACGATAAAGCTGCTGCAGGTCTGGCCAAGGCCGAGGCTGCTGCTAAGAAGGCTGCTGATGCTCTGGCCGCTGCCAGAGCTAAGGCGAAAAGCAGCAAGACTGCTGCTGCCAGGAACGCTGTAGCCAAGAAGAGCGAGGCGGCTGCCAAGGCCAAGGCTGGCGTTGCCGCTGCCAAGTTTGAGGTGAAGATGGCTGCCGCTATGGTTGCTGCCCTTGCCAAGTTTGAGGCTGCCCAGGCTAAGGCCTACGATAAGGCGATGGCCAAGGCTGTTGCTGCTGCCGAGAAAAAAGAAGCCAAGGCAGCTAAGGCCAAGGCTGCCCCGCGCAAGAAGCGTCGCGCTAAGCGTGCAAAGAAGGCCTAATCGGCTTTCACTTTTGTGCACAGAAAAAAGGCCGTCATTGTGACGGCCTTTTTTTATTTCTGCTGATTTTCCAGTCTCTAGCCGAATAAGCCCTCAAACGGCTCCACCTCTACCCAATCCCCACCCTCGATTGCGCCGCTTTCGGCTGACAGGACAATAAAACAGTTGGCCTGACTCATTGAACTCAATATATGTGAGCCCTGATTGCCGGTAGTGTGAACCTGCAACTCCCCACTTTCATCTGTTTTTAAAATGCCACGCTGAAAATCCTGGCGGCCCGGACGTTTTTTCAGTCTGTCGGCAGCTTTTACTCGCAAGCGTAGCGGCATAGTGGCGTTCTCACCGGTGAGATAACGCAGACTGGGCTGTACGATCTGATAAAAGGTAGCCATTACCGAGACCGGATTTCCAGGCAGGCCAAAAAAGACTGCATTGTTGACGGTGCCAAAGGCCAGAGGTTTGCCCGGCTTCATGGCGATCTTCCAGAAATCCACCTGACCTAGAGTGTCGAGAGTCTGCTTGACGAAATCGGCCTCGCCAACGGAGACCCCGCCACTGGTGATCAGGACATCGGCGATCTCCGAGCCACTCTGAAAGGCCTCACTAATGGCCTGTGGGTCATCGCGAATCACGCCCATATCGATATGCTCCACATCAATATCTTTGAGCATACCGAAGATGCTGAAGCGGTTGCTGTCGTAGATTTGCCCCTCTAGCGGCTGCTCACCGATAGAACAGATTTCATCTCCGGTGGAGAAGCTGGCGACGCGTAGACGGCGTCGCACGGTTACCTCGGCAACACCGAGGGAGGCGAGTAGCCCCAACTCCGGAGCACGGATTTTCTGCCCTGGGGCAAGTACCACGCCATCTTTGGCAATATCCTCGCCGATGTGGCGTACGTTTTCTCCACTCTTATGACCACTGCCGATGGTGACCTTATCGCCGTCGCGTGTTGCCAGCTCCTGCATCACCACGGTGTCGGCACCCTCAGGTACCATCGCGCCGGTCATGATTCGCACCGCCTGTCCAGCCTGCATGCTGCCCTCGAACGGGACACCAGCAAAGGAACTGCCGATTACCTGCAGTGTTACTTCGCCGTCGGCGGGAATGTTGCCGCTGAAGATGGCGTAGCCATCCATCGCCGAGTTGACGTAGGCGGGAACATTGAGGGGGGAGGTTACAGGCTCGGCGACGATGCGTCGGTGGGCATCGCGTAGGGCACAACGCTCAAAACCGGTGATTGGGCTCAGTGCATTACGAATGCGTTGTAACGCATCGCTAACGCTCAACAGTCCTTGTAGGCCAATGCTGTCGCAGTCGGCAGGGGTGTCTTTGTTTTCTTTGCTCATTAGGTTACCTGTTGTTGCGTGTTTTTAGTTGATTTGGTTTGTTGCTCCACCCACTCGCTAACGAACTCGGCGATGGTGGCGATGCTGTTTAAGTCGAGCAGTGGTACTCCTGGTTTTTCATCAGGGGCGACGTCACTAGCGAAGGCGATGACATTGTGATCATCCGGGTGGAGCAGTGGTTTGCACAGTTCGCTACGCCAAAGCTCTATTTTGGGAAATTTTTCGTGCTTAAAGCCTTCCACTAGCAGCAGATCAAAACGACTGGGATCGAGGTGCTGTAGCAACTCATCAAGTTGTGGCTCGTTGCGTTGCTCATCGTGCTCGTTGACCAGTGCCCAGCGTCTGGCTGAGGCGACCATTGTCTGTGCCGCACCGGCCTTGCGTAGCCGGTAGCTGTCTTTGCCGGGGATGTCGATGTCAAAATCGTGGTGGGCATGCTTGATCAGGGCGATGCGCAGGCCGCGTGTGCGCAGCTCGGGGATCAGTTGCTCCAGCAGGGTTGTTTTGCCGGTACCGCTATAGGCGACAAAACCGAGGATGGGGCGGGCAAATTCAACCGACACGCTGTTGTAGCCTCTGTTGCAGTGTTACCAGTTGCTCTGGTGTATTGATATTAATGAAGGCCTCTGGCTGGTCGGAGAAATCTGCACTGCAGTGCGCTACGCTGTAAAACCAGTCGTGTACCTTGCGCCCGCCATCGGTAAGATAGCTACGCAGTCCCGTTAGTACGCTGCGTTTGACCAGCAGGACTACCGGGTGCAGTCGGTCACCGTCGTTCACGGTACAGACCTCGGCATGTTCCTGCTCTATGGTTTGTAACATGCGCTCGATCAGGTCTGTCGGCAGCAGTGGGGTATCGCAGGGTACACTGAGTACGTAGTCGCTATCGCTCTGCTCCAACGCACTCAACAGGCCAGCCAACGGTCCCAGGCCTCCAGCTATGGAGTCTTCGAACAGAGGGTAGCCGAACTCGGCATACTCGCGTTGACTGCGGTTACAGTTGATCAACAAAGAGGATGATTGGCCGCTAAGTCGCTCAATAACGTAGGCGATCATCGCTTTATTATTGAGTCGTGTCAGTCCCTTGTCTTCGCCCCCCATGCGCCGTGCTGCGCCGCCTGCGAGAATAACTGTGGTGATGCTTGGTTGGGTTTGTTGCATGAGCCCTCGAAACTAAGAGATGTCCAGTAGCTGTGCCCTCAATATTAGCATGGGTGCTGAGCGTTGTTTGTACCCCTTGAGGGGTAGCTAAACGACTTGCACCAGCGAGTGGGGGCCGTCAATTTTGGCTTTGTGGGGGGGGGGGGGACACGACTGCCTATAGATTAGGGTGTGAAACATCGGTACTCCTATGGGCGTAAAATCAGCACTCGCTAGTGTCGTTGCTGTGATAATTCCTACTCTATTCCAGCAGGTCCTTCAGGCCGTAATGGCCACACTTTCTCCCTGCAAGACGTGACGCCTCGATTAACGCCAGTTCTAATGTATGGCCGCGTAGTAGCTGGTCGATCATACCGGCGTTGAAGGTATCGCCAGCCCCCAGGGTGTCGACTACCCGTGCTGGGGAAAAGGCGGGGGCGTGAAACAGGGTTCTCTCACTGTCGATGGCCGATGCTCCCATCTCGCCCCAGGTGCAGCAGATCATGGCATTAAGTTTTAATGTGGCCATTCGCTGTAGAAAACTCTGTAAATCGTGGCTGCCGTTGTGCAGCGCATACTCCCTGGAGAAGAGGAGCAGGTCTGCGTAGCCGAAGAGCTTCTCAATGTTCTCCCGCGGTTTTTCCACCTCCAGTGAAATGAGCAGTTTGGGTTGATCGGCTCTGGCATGTGCCATCATTCTTTCTAATTCGGATATGTTGCGACCTTCGAAGTGCAGCCAGTCGAGAGTATTGAGATCGATGCGTGAAAAGTCAGCGAAACGATATTCTGGCAGATCACGGTAGTGGACGATGGTGCGGCTGCCGTTGAGGCGATTGAGACTGATATAGGAGGTTGGAACCTTGCCGTGTGCGGCGGTGTGCAGTGCAGTGTGGTCTATGTGATGCTCATCGAGGTCGCTAAGGATCATTGTTGCATCGGGTTCGTCGGCCAGGGTACCTGCCCAGCTGCAGTCATGGCCCAGCTGACTTAGTACAGCCAGGGTGTTGCAGGCGTTGCCTCCGCGACGAAATTGCTGCGAGCTGGCGCGTACCTCCTGATCTTCGTGCGGGTAGTCGTCCACCACATTGATGATATCCAGCGTGGCATTGCCGACGGCAAGAATACGGCCCATAGTTTCCTCTTACGATTGTTGCTGCTTAAGCGCCCAGTTGATGTGTTCGCGTACCATCTCTGATGGGTGTTCACTCTGCTCTTTCAGCGCCTGAATGATGGAGCGGTTGTGCGGTGCATTGCCCATTGCCACGGCGATATTTCTCAGCCAGGCATGGTGACCTATGCGACGGATTGCCGAGCCTTCGGTATTACGTAAGAAAGTTTCTTCATCCCACTGGAATAGATCTACCAGGCTACTGTTCCCGAGGTCGTGACGTGGCAGAAAATCCTTCTCTTTGGTAAGTGAGCCAAAACGGTTCCACGGGCAGAACAGCTGGCAGTCATCACAACCGTATATGCGGTTGCCGATCAGGGGGCGCAGCTCTAACGATATTGGCCCCTTTTGTTCGATGGTGAGGTAGGAGATACAGAGGCGGGCATCGACCACATAGGGCTCAATGATGGCGGCGGTGGGGCAGACCTCGATGCAGGCGGTGCAGCTGCCGCAATGCTCCTCGACAGGGGTATCGGCGGGCAATGGCAGTGTGGTGTAAATTTCACCGAGAAAAAACCATGAGCCGGCCTCGCGACTGATTATGTTGGAATGTTTGCCGACCCAGCCCAGTCCGGCCTGCTGTGCCAGCGGTTTTTCCAGTACCGGGGCGCTGTCCACAAATACGCGGTAGCCAAACTCACCGACTGTTTCACCAATCTTTTTTGCCAGCTGTTGTAGCCGTTTACGCATCATCTTGTGGTAGTCACGCCCCAGGGCATAGCGCGAGATGTAGCCCTTGCTGCTGTCTTTAAGTACGGCGAGGGCGTTATCGGCAGACTCGGGCAGGTATTCCATACGTGCGCTGATCACGCTAAGGGTTCCCGGTTCCAGCTCGGCAGGGCGACTGCGCTTGGTGCCGTGGCGTGCCATGTATTCCATTTCGCCGTGATAGCCCTTTTCCAGCCAGCGCTTGAGTGTCTCTTCGGCTGTATTGAGGTCGATGCCACTCACCCCTAGTTGTGAAAAGCCGAGTTCAGTTCCCCAGTGTTGGATCTGGGTGATCAGTTTTGTTGTATCGAATGGGTTCTGTGTCGGGCTCATAGTGGTTATGATACCTGTCATGAACCAATTACCCTATGCCCTCTACCGGGCCGAACAGGTACGTGAGCTGGACAGGCTTGCGATTGATTACTACGGCATCTCTGGTAACTCCCTGATGGGGGCAGCCGGCCAGGCGCTATTTGACGAGATACGGGGCAACTGGCCACGCGCCCGCAACATCGCCCTGATGTGTGGCGGCGGTAATAACGGTGGTGACGGTTATGTGGTGGCGAGACTGGCACGTCAGGCTGGAATTACCGTGGAACTACATCATCTGGTCGACCCCGGTGAGCTGCAGGGCGAGGCGCGCCATGCCTGTGATGAGGCCATTGCCGCCGGGGTCTCCATGATTAACTATGATGGTCAAACTTTGGATGGCTTTGATTTAATTGTTGATGCGCTGTTTGGTACCGGCCTTAATGCTCCAGTTGAAGGGGTTTGGCGTGAGGCGATAGAGGCGATTAATTACGCCGCCACCCCGGTGATCTCCGTGGATATCCCCTCGGGTCTGAATGCTGATAACGGTACGGTGATGGGGGCAGCGGTGCATGCTGATACAACCGTCTGCTTTATTGGTCTTAAGCGCGGCATGTTTACCGATGATGGTCCGGATCACTGCGGCAAACTTCGCTTTGCCAGTCTTGGTGTGCCACCTGAGGTCTATGGCCATCTGCCGGATCATGCAGAACGCCTCGATTATGAGATGGTGCGCCACATACTGCCGCCACGCCCGCGTAATAGCCACAAGGGTGACTTTGGTCATGTATTGGTGATTGGTGGTGACCATGGTATGGCAGGGGCGGCGCGTATGGCTGCCGAGGCGGCGGCTCGTTGCGGTGCCGGTCTGGTGAGTGTGGCAACCCGTGCAGAACATACGGCGGCGATTACCGCTGCCCGCCCTGAGTTGATGTGCCACGTGGTGGAGCAGGCGAGTGAACTGACTCCGTTGTTGAGGCGTGCCTCGGTAGTGGTGATTGGCCCCGGTCTGGGACAGCAGTCGTGGGGTCGTGCGATGTTATCGCGGGTACTCGACTGTGGTCTGCCGCTGGTGGTTGATGCCGATGCGATTAATCTTCTGGCGGTAGAGCCCTATTTCCATGATAAGTGGGTACTTACCCCCCACCCGGGAGAAGCGGCACGACTGCTTGGATGTTCAACCGCTGAGGTACAGCAGGGGCGCTTTGGTACTGCCGCCTCCATCGTCGCCAGTTATGGTGGTGTGGCGGTATTGAAGGGGGCAGGGAGCGTGATCGAGGCAATGGGCGGTGAGCCTGCTGTCTGTAGTGCAGGAAACCCCGGCATGGCCAGTGGTGGCATGGGGGATATCCTTAGTGGTGTCATTGCCAGCTTTATCGCGCAGGGCCTGGGACTGGAACAGGCGGCCCGCGTTGGTGTCACCCTGCATGGTGAGGCGGCAGACCGTGCGGCAGCAGAGGGGGAGCGGGGCATGCTTGCCAGTGATCTGTTGCCCGAGTTGCGTAAGCTCTGTAATCCCTGATCATCTATGAGTACATTCCCTCTATTTCTGCCCGATACTGAGGCGATGGAGGCCTTTGGTGGCTCTCTTGCCGCCTGCACTAATGGTGGTGAGGCGATCTATCTGCATGGCGACCTGGGGGCAGGGAAGACCACCCTGGTGCGTGGTTTTCTGCGTGCACTGGGGCATGTGGGGGCGGTAAAGAGTCCTACCTACACCCTGGTGGAGCCCTATGAGTTGGCGACACGTCGCACCTACCACTTCGATCTTTACCGCCTTGGTGAGCCGGAAGAGCTGGAGTATATGGGGATTCGTGACTACCTCGATGGCGAGGCGGTATTGCTGGTGGAGTGGCCACAACGTGGCGAGGGGGTATTGCCCGCTGCCGATCTCGATATCACCATTGATTACACCGAAAGTGGACGTAACCTTACGCTTCGGAGCCATGGTGAGCGTGGAAGGGGCCTTGTTGACTGTCTTGAAGGTGACAAGTCGCAAGTCGCAAATCTTGACTAGCGACTCGAGACTAAGGACTCTCGACTCAACTGATAAATACTTGATTTTTTTGTTATTTCCTTTAAAGTTAGAATTATAAGCTATAATTAGTTATAAGAAGATAACCTAACTTAATGAATAACAAAGAGAAATCAAATTCTCTCGTTATCAGGTGGAGCATATGATTCGGTCAGAATATCGCCTTATTGCGCTGCTTTTTCTCTGCATCAGCGTTCCAAGCTGGGCTGGTAGCACCATTAAGGGGCTACGGATGTGGCCTGCCCCTGATCATACCCGCCTCGTTTTTGATACCACCGGCCCGGTGCAACACTCCCTGTTTATGTTGAAAAATCCTGACCGCCTGGTCATCGATATTAAGAATGCCCGTCTGGCCACCAATACCGATAAGCTGGATTATTCCAAGAGTTTGCTCTCAAGCATCCGTAGTGCGCAGCGCAGTGGTAAAGACCTGCGTGTGGTGCTGGACTTAAAGGGAGCGGTAAAACCCAAGAGTTTCGTGCTCCGTCCCAATAATGAGTATGGCCACCGTCTGGTTATCGACCTGCACGACAGCGCAAAGAAACCTGCACTCACTCGCACTACCATTAAGAGTCTCACCAGTAAAAGGAAGGCGCGTGATGTAGTCATCGCCATCGATGCCGGTCACGGTGGTGATGACCCGGGCGCCGTTGGCCCCAACGGCGTTAAGGAGAAGGACGTGGTGCTGGCCGTTGCGCGTAAGCTGCAGAAGCTGGTTAACAGAGAGTCGGGAATGCGTGCGGTAATGATCCGCGACGGTGACTATTTCATCGGTCTGAAAAAGCGCGTCAAGCTGGCGCGTGAAACACACCGTGCCGATTTCTTCGTCTCGATTCATGCCGACTCCTTTAAAGATGGCCGCGCCCGTGGCTCTTCTGTGTACACCCTCTCACCGGGTGGCGCCTCGAGTGAACAGGCGCGCATGTTGGCCGAAAAGGAGAACTCCTCTGACCTTATCGGTGGCGTTAGTCTTGATGATAAAGACGATCTGCTCGCCTCGGTGCTGCTGGATCTCTCGCAGACCGCCAGTATTGAGGTCAGCACCGATGTGGCTTCGCGTGTCTTGCAGGGCTTGAAGAGTGTAGGAAAATTACACAAGCGTAAGGTAGGGCAAGCCGGTTTTCGTGTGCTGAAGTCGCCGGATCTTCCCTCAATTCTCGTTGAGACCGCCTTCATCTCCAATCCTGCTGAGGAGCGCAAACTGCAAAGCTCGGCACACCAGCAGAAGCTGGCACAGGCGGTAATGAATGGGGTGCGTGGATACTTCAAAAAGAACCCACCTCCCGGCACTACCCTTGCGATGTACAAAAAGCGTAAGCATGTCATTAGTCGTGGCGAGACCCTTTCCGAGATTGCCCGGCACTACAGGGTCAGTCTCAACACCCTGCGTAGCACCAACAAGCTGCGTGGTAACAGCCTGCGAATCGGTCAGGTATTGCAGATCCCTGCCGAGAGTTAAAGCCGCACTTTTTCTCCACCACCGTTTCCTTTAAGCTGCCAGGGTATGAAATCAACGGCCCGTAATAGTGTGCAGCGACGGATACAGCCGCTTCCCACCCACCTTGCTAATCAGATCGCCGCCGGTGAGGTGGTGGAACGCCCCGCCTCTGTGGTTAAAGAGTTGCTGGAGAACAGCATTGACGCGGGTGCCCGGCAGATTGAACTGGAGGTGGAGCAGGGCGGGGCGAAGCTGATCCGTGTATTGGATGATGGTGCCGGCATTCACCCTGACGACCTGCCGCTCGCCTCTGCCCCCCACGCCACCAGCAAGGTTTATAGCCAGCAGGAGTTGCAGCAGGTTATCAGTCTCGGTTTTCGTGGTGAGGCACTGGCGAGTATCGCCTCGGTCAGTCGCTTTGTTATTGCCAGTCGTCAGCCATTGATGGAGCAGGGGTTAAGGCTGGAGGCGCACGGTGGAAAAACTCCTGAGGTGGTTCCCTGTGCGATGCCAGCAGGCACTCGCATCGAGGCGCGTGAACTCTTTTATAACACCCCCGCCCGGCGCAAGTTCCTGCGTACCGAGCGCACTGAATATCTGTATATCGAAGAGGTTCTCAAGCGCCTCGCCCTGAGTCGATACGACATTGGCTTTAAGTTGTTGCACAACGGTCGCCAGCAATTCAATCTCAGTCTCATTGATACCCCGGAACAACGAGGCCAGCGTGTTGCCGCAGTGCTGGGCAAGAACTTTTTACAGCATGCACTGAGCCTGGAGTTTGAGGCGGCGGGAATGCGACTGTGGGGCTGGGTGGGTGAGCCGGGTTACTCACGCAGTCAGGCCGATGCCCAGTACTTCTATCTGAATGGGCGTATCATTCGCGACAAGCTGGTCAGTCACGCGGTGCGTCAGGCACATCAGTCGGTGCTGGAGCCGGGGCGCCATCCGGCCTATCTGCTCTATCTGGAGATCGACCCGCAGCAGGTTGACATTAATGTCCACCCCACCAAGCATGAGGTACGTTTTCGTGAGTCGCGGCTGGTACACGATTTTCTGCTGCGAGCCCTCGTCCGCGCTTTTGATAACAAAGGTGGGGCGTTAGCTCTGGAGGATGAATCCAGCCCTGTAGTGAACGGATCGACTCACTACCCAGGCGGTGCGCCAGAGCCGGCTCGGGTAGCTGAGCAGGTCGCCTTTTATCGCCAGTCGTTGACCCCGGCGACTCACCCTGTTTCCCGCTCCGCCATAGAGCCGCCTTCTTCTGCGACGCGCCTGCTAGCGGTAGTCCATGGCGGTTACTTGCTAATCCAGCGTAGCGGTGAGACAGGGGTGCTGGCAGTGACCACGGCACGGCAACTGCTGTTAATGCGGCGACTTGGTGAATGCCTGGATAGCGGGGAGGTGCAGAGCCAGCCGCTGTTAATCCCGGCCACGGTGAGCCTGGCGGCGAAACAGATTGATCTCCTTGAACGGCAGGCCGCCACCCTGTTACGACTTGGCGTGATGGTGGAGCGGTTGGGTGAAGAGGCTGTGGTCTTGCGTCAGTTGCCACTGTTGCTGCGTGGGGTGGATGCGACGGCGATGGTCAATACCCTGTGTGATTTCTTTGCTTCGGCCCCCGATGTAGATGGCGAGCGGGAGGCATTTCTTAGTAGCTTTTCCGGGCAGATGGCAGCTCTGATACCGGAGCCCGATATGGCTGCTGGTGAGGTGCTGCTGCGCGAACTTGAGCAGCTCATTGCTGATGGGGCACTGGCCGAGGAGGAGCTGCCGTGGCTTCCCCTTAGCGAGGAGAGGCTGGCGGCGCTATTTGCAGCGGCACGATAGCCGCTTTGTTACACTGACCCCCTTTTTCAGCAGACCTGAATCCCCTTGAGCCAGAACCACAACCTTCCACCAGCAATCTTTTTGATGGGGCCAACCGCCTCGGGCAAGACGGATCTTGCCATCTCCCTGGTGGAACGGCTCCCATGTGAGATCATTAGCGTCGATTCGGCACTGGTCTATCGTGATATGGATATCGGTACTGCCAAGCCCGATGCCGAGACCCTGGCCCGGGCGCCACACCGCCTGATCGATATCATCGATCCGGCTGAAAGTTATTCTGCCGCCCGTTTTCGTGACGATGCCTTGCGTGAGATGGCCGAGATCACGGCTGCCGGGCGTATCCCCCTGCTGGTGGGCGGTACCATGCTCTATTACCGGGCGCTGCAGCAGGGCCTGTCGCCACTGCCGGAGGGTGATGCCGAGATTCGTGCACGCATTGAGGCTGAGGCAGCAGAGAAGGGGTGGCAGGCCTTACATGATCGCCTTGCCGCGATTGACCCGGAATCGGCAGCACGCATTCACCCCAATGATCCACAGCGTCTGTCACGGGCACTGGAGGTTTATGAGCTCAGTGGTAAACCACTTAGTGTGTTGTGGCGCGAACAGGAGAAGAGCAGTTTTCCCTACCGTGCGGCGAAGTTGGCAATAGCCCCTACTGATCGTAGCTTGCTACACGAACGTATTGCCCAGCGCTTCGAGCTGATGCTGCAGCAAGGCTTTATCGAGGAGGTGGAGGTGCTCTATCGGCGTGGCGACCTGCATCCAGATCTCCCCTCTATTCGTTGTGTCGGCTATCGTCAGGCATGGCGCTACCTGGCTGGCGAGTGGGATCGTGAGACGATGGTTGAGCGGGGTATTATCGCTACCCGTCAGCTTGCCAAACGACAGTTTACCTGGCTGCGCAGCGAGCCTGAACTCGGCTGGTTTGACTCTTTGAGTGACAAATTACTGGAAAAGACCTTGAAATTCTTGGATGATAGGACCATATATTAGAGAACCGGTCGATACTTATAAGCCGGTGGAAGTGAGCAAAATCCATATCCCTTATTATAATCATACTAAAGAGAATTGATTATTATGAGTTTTTTAGGGGCGCCTGTTGCGCCAAATAATAACAAAAGGAGTAACCCCATGAGTAAAGGGCAAGCACTGCAAGACCCATTTTTGAATGCTCTGCGAAAGGAACGAGTCCCCGTCTCCATCTATCTGGTTAACGGCATTAAGTTGCAGGGTCAGGTTGAGTCGTTTGACCAGTTTGTCGTTCTACTGAAGAATTCCGTGAGTCAGATGGTCTATAAACACGCCATTTCTACCGTTGTGCCTGCGCGTAATGTTCGCTTGGACTTCGCTGAGAAAGAGCCAGGCGTGAGCGAAGAAGGCCCTTCCCATAATTTCTAATCCCATAATTAGCTGTTCAGCGTGTTTAGATTTTGTTCCAGTACAAGGTGTTTTCGCACGGAGAATGTGAGCATATAACCAATATGTGACCATTCGAGTACGGAAAATAACGTAGTAATGGAGCAAAAGATGAATACGATGTGCTGCTACCGATGTTTTGTCGCTTGCGGGGGTTATATTGTTTGATCGCCCCCAGAGCGGTGAGCGCGCCGTTCTTGTACACCTGGATCTACAACAAGAGAATGAACGTGAGGATCTGGATGAATTCCGGGATCTCGCGGTGTCTGCGGGTGCCCAGCCGATTGCCGCGGTAACCGGTGCGCGCCGTATCCCTGAGGCGAAATACTTTGTCGGCAGCGGCAAGGCCGAGGAGATTCGTCAGGTGGTGGTCGAGCAAGAGGTCGAGCTGGTGCTGGTCAATCATGCATTGAGTCCGGCTCAGGAGCGTAACCTGGAGGCACTGCTAGAGTGTCGGGTGCTGGACCGTACCGGCCTGATCCTCGATATCTTCGCCCAGCGGGCACGCTCCCATGAAGGTAACCTGCAGGTAGAGCTGGCACAGTTGCGCCACCTCTCTACCCGACTGGTACGTGGCTGGACCCATCTGGAGCGACAGAAGGGGGGTATCGGTCTGCGTGGCCCGGGCGAGACCCAGCTGGAGACCGACCGTCGCCTGCTCGGTGCACGCATCAAGACACTGCATAAAAGGCTGGATAAGGTGCGCAAGCAGCGTGAGCAGGGACGTCGCTCACGTCAGCGTGCCGATGTACCTACCGTCTCCCTTGTTGGTTACACCAATGCCGGTAAATCGACACTATTTAACCGTCTGACCGATGATGCGGTCTACGCGGCCGACCAGCTCTTCGCCACCCTTGATCCGACTCTACGCCGCCTTGAGGTCGCACCGAACAACCCCCTTATTCTGGCCGATACCGTCGGCTTTATCCGTCATCTTCCCCATGATCTGGTTGCCGCCTTTCAATCGACGCTGCAGGAGACCCGCGAGGCGGACCTGCTATTGCATGTGATCGACGCGGCGGATCCGGAGCGTGAGGAGAAGATCGGGCAGGTCGATGATGTGTTGCATCAGATCGAGGCCGATGAGGTGCCTCAGATTGCCGTCTACAACAAAATTGATTGCACCGATGGGGTAAAGCCCCATATAGAGCGGGACAATGAGGGCAAGGTGCTACGTGTCTATCTCTCATCGATGAGTGGTGAAGGGGTAGACCTGCTACAGCAGGTGCTGGCCGAGTGGCTTAATGCCGAGCGTCGCCACTACCACCTCAGCCTGCCACCGAGCGCGGCGCGGCTACGTGCCAGGCTTTACGAGATGGGAGTGGTGGTTGAGGAACAAATGGGTGATAACGGGGTCTCCTCTATTGAGATCAATATCGAGCCGCATTACCTGGAGTCGTTGCGTAAACAGCCTGAGTTTAGTGAAATTTTGCCGCCACGTGAGCCAGAGTTTGACTCAGAGTGGTGATTACGCCTTGCGGTGCCAGCGCAAGCCCCCTAGAATTTGCGCAAAGTATGCATTTGCACAGCGAATTATTCGCTTAACCAACCTTATTGGAGAATCCAATGGCGTGGAATGAACCGGGTGGCTCCGGGGGTAAAGACCCCTGGGGTGGCCGTAAAGATGAGCAGGGACCACCAGACCTCGATGAGGTGGTGAAGAAACTGCAGGATAAGTTTAATGGGCTGTTCGGTGGTGGTCGCGGTGGTTCTCGTACCCCCTCCAGCGGCGGCATGGGCGCAGGCGGCATAGGAATTGTCGTGGTGCTGCTGGCCATTGTTTGGGGTTTTTCCGGTCTCTATACCATTCACGAGGGTACTCGTGGTGTGCTAATACAGTTTGGTGCCTATAAAGACACCACTATGCCCGGTCTGCACTGGTATCCGCGTTTCGTTCAGAGTGTGGAAGAGGTGAACGTCGATAACGTGCGTAGTATTGAGCTCGGTGTACGTGGTAACGAGTCGTTGATGCTGACCCAGGACGAAAATATCATCGATATTAAGTTTACGGTTCAGTATGTGATCAAGGATGCTGGTAATTACCTGTTTAACGTGCGTGACCCCGATGAGACCATGCACCAGGCGATGGAGAGCGCGGTGCGCGAGATCGTCGGCAAGAGTGAGATGGACTTCATCATTACCGGTGGCCGTGCCGATGTGGTAGCCCGTGCCCAGGAGCTGATGCAGTCTATTCTCGACCAGTACCAGACCGGTCTGGTCATCACCTCCCTCAATATGCAGGATGCCCAGGCACCACAACAGGTGCAGGGGGCCTTTGACGATGCAGTTAAGGCGCGTGAGGATGAGGTTCGCTATAAGAACGAGGCCGAGGCCTATGCCAATGATGTATTGCCCACGGCTCGTGGTCAGGCGGCTCGTCTGCTCGAAGAGGCCAACGCCTACAAGGAGCAGGTGATCGCCGAGGCCGAGGGTGAAACCGCCCGCTTCCTCAGCATACTCGCAGAGTACAAACGTGCCCCTAACGTGACCCGTAAGCGTCTCTATATAGACACCATGGAATCGGTGCTCTCCCAGAGCAGCAAGGTGGTGGTCGATACCAAGGGCAACAACAACCTGCTCTATCTACCGCTGGACAAGTTGATGCAACGCGAGGCCGGTGCCGCGCCGCGTACTAACCAGTCGAATCGCAGTTACCAGCAGCCACAGGCCCCGCAGCAGGAAGAACCCCGCCTGCGCGATGATCGCCGTACACGGGAGGTGCGCTAATGTCCCCGATGAAAACAATCTCCCTGATCCTCACAGCCGTTATTCTATGGCTGCTCTCGATGGGTTTCTTTATTGTTGATGAGCGTGAAAAGGCGGTGAAGTTCAAGTTCGGTGAATTTGAGCGTGCCGATTACGAGCCTGGTCTGCACTGGAAGGTTCCTTTCGTTAACACCGTGCGTAAGTTCGATAGCCGTATCCTCACTTTGGATGCTGAACCGCAAGAATATCTGACGCTTGAAAAGAAGAACGTCATTGTTGACGCCTTCATTAAATGGCGTATTACCGACGTGACAACTTACTATAAGGCAACTGGCGGTAATGAGCGTAAGGCGAGCCAGGATATATCCAAAGTGGTTCAGGACGGTCTGCGTGGTGAGTTCGGTAAACGCACCATCCAGGAGGCGATCTCTGGAGAGCGTGCCGAGATCATGAATGTGATCACCTCACAGATCGAAGAAAAGGCTAAACAGTTTGGTATCGAGGTGGTGGACGTGCGCATCAAGCGTATAGACTATTCTCCCAAAATATCCGATTCAGTCTATGACCGTATGGAGTCTGAGCGTTCCCGTGTGGCCAAAGAGCTGCGCTCCCGCGGTCGTGAGGCATCGGAGCGTATCCGTGCCGATGCGGATCGTC
This sequence comes from Pseudomonadota bacterium, assembly GCA_039714395.1. GTDB lineage: Bacteria > Pseudomonadota > Gammaproteobacteria > Thiohalomonadales > Thiohalomonadaceae > JAPHSX01. The sequence continues at coordinate 67,644 of JBDLJH010000010.1, forward strand.
AGCGTACCGTGCTACTCGCCGAGGCCTATCGTGACGCCGAGCGTCTGCGTGGTGAGGGTGATGGTAAGTCAGCCGAGATCTATGCCAAGGCGTTCCAGAAGGATGAGAAGTTCTATGCCTTCTATCGCAGCCTTGATGCCTACAGAAATGTCTTCAGCAACCAGGAAGATGTGCTGGTGCTGGATCCTGAGTCGGAGTTCTTTGATTACTTCAAAGACGATTCCGGGCGACGCAAGTAAGAAGCTGGCATAATGTGCGCCGGGTAGCGTTCTGCGTTACTCGGCTTTTTTGTGTTTAGGGGTGTGAATTAATGCAGTGGTCCGATTTATGGCCCGCACTGGCGCTGGTGATGGTGATTGAGGGGCTACTCCCTGCGATCTCACCGAGGGCGTATCGCAAGGCGATGCTGTCGATGGCGCAGATGGATTCACGCTCTATTCGTATCACCGGGCTGGTGAGTATGATCGCCGGCGCTCTGTTTATCTATATTATGAAGAACGGCTAGTCATGAATAATGATCGTTGGTTGTTGCCTGAGGGCATCGAAGAGCTGCTGCCGCCGCGTGCGGCACAACTGGAGTCAACACTGCGCCAGTTGCTCGACCTGTTCAATAGCTGGGGTTACGAGCTGGTGATGCCTCCCTTTATCGAGTATCTGGAGTCGCTGCTGATCGGCACCGGCGATGACCTCGACAGGCATACCTTTAAGCTCACCGACCGGCTGACTGGTCGTCTGATGGGGGTTCGCTCCGACATGACCCCGCAGGTGGCGCGTATCGATGCCCACCTGCTAAAGCGCGATGAACCTACCCGTCTCTGTTATATGGGCACCACTCTCAATGCCGTACCCAAGACCCATGGCGGTAGCCGCACGCCGATGCAGGTAGGGGCCGAGCTCTATGGCCACGCTGGCGTGGAGAGCGATATTGAGGTGCTGCGCCTGATGGTCACCACCCTGCAACAGGCCGGGCTGGAGAAGATCTACCTGGATCTGGGGCATGTCGGTATCTTCCGCAGCCTGGCTGAAGAGGCGGGGCTGCAGCCCGAGCTAGAGGGCCAGCTATTTGACGCCCTGCAACGTAAATCGAAGACGGATATTGATGAGCTACTGGTCAATGCCTCCCTGGCCGAGCCCTATGCCGCGATCTTCGCCCAGCTGGCAGAGCTGCACGGTGATGAGTCGGTGCTGGAAACCGCCGCCAAGCTCTTCGCCAATGCTGGTAAGGCTGTCGCCAGTGCCCTGGATAGTTTGCGTCAAATTGCTGTGGCACTGCGTACTCTTGAGGGTGTCGAGGTTCATTTCGACCTGGCCGAGCTGCGCGGCTACCACTATCACACCGGGGCAGTCTTCTCTGCCTTTGTTGATGGCGAGGGGCAGGCAATTGCCCAGGGCGGTCGGTATGATGATATCGGCAAGGTCTTTGGCCGCGCCCGTCCAGCCACCGGCTTTAGCACCGACCTGCGCAGGGTTCTATCACTGGTGACTGCCACAAGCCCTGAGGTTCGTGGTATCTTTGCACCTGGTGGTGACGATGCGGCCCTGATGGCTGCCGTCCAGGCCCTGCGTAGTAGCGGTGAGCGGGTGATTCAGGCCCTGCCAGGGCAGCCGGGTGCTGCCGCTGAAATGGGCTGTGATCGCGAGCTGCAACTGCTGAAAGGCAAGTGGCAGCCGGTCGCGGCTAAAAAATAAGTTTATCGCTTCACAGGTTTTTTTTTCTTTTCACAAAAGACTTCACATAGCATTATGACGCCTCTGCGCCGGTAATTTGTCGGTGGTGTTAGGTTGCGTGTGAACTGAGAGCAAGATTATGGGTAAGAACGTTGTCGTAATCGGAACCCAATGGGGTGATGAGGGAAAGGGCAAGGTCGTTGACCTGCTTACTGAACAGGCCGATGCGGTAGTTCGTTTTCAGGGTGGCCACAATGCGGGACATACACTCGTAATTGATGGTAAGACGACCGTACTTCATCTGATTCCATCGGGTGTATTGCGTGAAGGCGTCATGTGTATGATCGGTAATGGGGTGGTTCTCTCACCGGATGCGCTGCTCGAAGAGTTAGATATGCTCGAAAAGGCGGGTATTAATGCCCGTGACCGCATCATGATCAGCGAGGCAACTACCCTGATTCTGCCTTACCACATTGCACTGGACCAGGCGCGTGAGATTGCTCGCGGCAAGAAGGCCATCGGTACCACCGGTCGTGGTATCGGTCCCGCTTACGAAGACAAGATTTCCCGTCGTGGCCTCAAGGTTGGCGATATGATGGACTCCGAGCGTTTTGCATCACGCCTTAAAGAGGTGCTCGAATATCACAACTTTGCTCTTAAAAATCTATTTAAAGCCGAAGAGCTCGATTATCAACAGCTGCTCGACGAAGGGCTCAAGCAGGCCGAGATCATCCGTCCTATGGTGGGTGATGTAACTGGTCGCCTGCATGCCATGCGTGAAAATGACCAGAACATTATGTTTGAAGGGGCACAGGGTACCCTGCTCGATATCGATCACGGCACCTATCCTTATGTCACCTCATCTAGCCCCACTGCGGGCGGTGCATCGACCGGTACTGGTGTTGGTCCCAAAGATCTAGACTACATCATGGGTATCACCAAGGCCTACACCACCCGTGTTGGTGGCGGTCCATTCCCGACCGAACTCTATGATGGTGACAAATTTAAAGATCCGATGGGTAAGCACATGGCCGAAGTGGGCCATGAGATTGGCGCCTCAACGGGTCGTCCACGTCGTTGTGGCTGGTTCGATGCAGTCTCCATGCGTCGCTCGGCACAGATTAACTCATTGACCGGAATTACCCTGACCAAACTCGATGTGCTCGATGGTCTTGAGACCCTGAAGATCGCCACCGGCTACAAGGCCAACGGCAAGTGCCTCGACACCCCACCCATCGGTGCCGATGCCTACGAAGAGTGCGAGCCGGAGTACATTGAGGTGCCCGGTTGGTCAGGAACCACCGTGGGTGTTCGTAGTTATGATGAGCTGCCCGATAATGCCAAGGCCTATATCAAGAAGATTGAAGAGGTGGTTGGGGTGCCGGTGGATATTATTTCTACTGGGCCAGATCGGGCGGATACGATTGTTATGCGGGATCCTTATCTGGTTTGAGTTAACTCAAACTGGTAATGAAAAAGGGCCTCCTCGGAGGCCCTTTTTTTGTGCATGGAGGTTGTAGGCTGGGAAGCTATGCTCAGCAAGAGGAGAGAATAAAGTGACGGGTGTCCTAGCTTTATCATCATATTTGAGAGAGTGGTTACACAGAATTATTTACGGGATTGGGTGATTGTGAAAAACGTGGTACGTCCCCTATTACGTTTCTATTACGTTTGAAACTTCGTCCTTCTCCATGTAGGCAACCGCTGCAAACTTGACCTGCCGGGGAGTGGAAGAGTTCGTAGTCTTGGTGACGGTTGAAGCTGTAAGGCTTTAAGGTTAGGAAAACAAAAAGCCCATCTACGAGTAGGTGGGCTTTGGTTTTGAGTCGATAAACCCTCTTCCCTTTCAGGAATCTTGGTTCCCTTTATGTATTACTTGTCCTGGAGCTTATGAATATGGTCGATCAGGCCAAGTACCCGTGCATTAATGGCATCTTCAGCATAGTACTCACCAAAAAATGGCCCGTGGTCTTTAACTGATTCTGCGGTGTATTGGTCACCCCAAATTGGCATCTCACGAGAACCATGTTTTTTTACAGCTGTCCTTCCATCTATAATTTTATAGACGCGGTCGTAGGGAAATACGCCACCATTATTTTTACTCAGTACTCTCAGTGAAGGAGCTCCTCCTTTCAGAAACTCGGCAAACTCTCCACCACCCTTGCCATCTACACCATGGCAGGTGGCACAACTCGACTTATATTCTGCTTCTCCCATAGATTCTGCAAAAGCAGTTCCTGTTACTCCAACCAGAAGCGATACTGCAGCAGAAAATGTGATTAACCGGTTCATAATATGTCTCTCCGCGGTGGTTTAAGTACTTATAATAACTACAGCTTAGGTGGTTACACACAGATTTCCAGAATGAAACTATTCTTCCATCAAGCTGTTTGATTTAGATCAAGTTCCAAAAATAGAGGGGGTTTGTTGCCAGGTGTTCGTTAATGGTGGTCAGAGAAAAAACTCCGAACTATCGATTACGGTTGTTTTAAGTGCCCCTTCTGCATTACCGAGCATCGTAGCGAGTTGGGACAGCTTTAGTTGACCCGTAGGGTGAAATCCATGGACGGACTTCACAAAAAGTGACCTGCGGCGGGGCAGTCCCCCCCGCATCCGATCAATCCGTCGCGATAGCGACACAAAACCAGATTGCTTCACTATCGTTCGCAATGACAATGCATAAAAAAGGGCCTCAACAGAGGCCCTTTCCAATCAAGCGTGACAACGACTCACGCAACAGTACGACGCCTCCCCCACAACAACCAGGCAGTCAACGCCACCATCACCCCTTGAACAAGCAACCCCTGCAAACTATCAGCAAACCCAATCGAGCTAATCAAGGGTACATGCAGCGGGTCATAAGGCAGATTCCCCGCTTCCTGCAGGGCGGCGATACCCTTGCCGGCGAAGACTATGGCAAGCAGGAACAGGAATGCACCTGTGACGGCGAAGAACTGACGCAACGGCAGACGGGTGCTGTACTTTAAGATAAACCAGCCGAGCACCAGTAGTGCGGCGGCGGCGCTGAGCATACCGGCGATCATCATGGTGTGGCCGGTGGCATCACTTTGCACCCAGATGGCCTGATAGAAGAGGATGGTCTCGAACATCTCGCGGTAGACACTGATGAAGGCAAGGCCGGCCATCGACCACAGGGTACTGCCTTTAAGAGCCTTATCCACGCTACCTTCGATAAACCGTTGCCACTGTTTGGCGTTGGTCTTACTGTGCATCCAGAAGCCGACGTAGAACAGGATGCCAGCGGCGGCGAGGGCGGCTATGCCTTCAGTGATTTCACGCATCGCCCCGCTGATGGTCAACAGGCTGGTTGATACCCACCAGGTGGCGCCACCGGCGACGATGGCAGCGATCCAGCCGGCGTGCAGGTAGGGCAGCGCATCGCGACGGCCGGTCTTGATGAGGAAGGCGAACAGGGCGGCGAGTACCAGAATGGCCTCCAGTCCCTCACGCAGCAGGATCACCAGGGCACTGCTAAAGGCACCACCGCTGGAGAGCCCCCGATGCTCCATCGTTTGTTGCGCCTCAAGCAGCATCGCATCGATTTGCTGCTGGTGAGCGCTGACTTCGGTGAACGGTGCTTCATTGCGCAGTAAATTACGAAAGGCGGTCATCTCCTTTTCAATCGCTTTAGTCAGTTCTGGTGCCTTGATGCTTAGGCCTGATTCCATCACCTCGAATCCATCCAGATAGGCACTAACGGCCAGCTGTTGTGCCTCTTTAACCGCCCCCTGACTGTAGCGGGTGACACTTTGCTTCATCAGTTCGCGACCCAGTGCCAGTGGACTGGTGCTGTTGGCAAACAGGTGGTCGGGATCACTGCGTAGCGCAGCCATGGTGCTGGCACCCGCCTTACCATAGAGTTCGCGTGCTTCACCGGGTGTGGTGGTGGTGACCTGCTGCAGACTGGTGAAGGGGCTGATGCTGGAGGCCTTCTCGTTATTTGCGGCAACAGGGGTAGCGAGGCTGCCGACGTAAAAGGCGAGTGACCAGCGCTCGTGATCACTGAGCTGGCCGAAGGGACGCATCGCGGTCTCACTGACACCTAGGGTGATGGTGTTGTAGAGCCCGAACAGGCTGCGCTGGGCGTGGCGTTCGGTATCAAGAAAGTCGGTGGGGGCGGGATCCATTCCCATGGCGGCGGTACCATCGCCCATGCCGGTGGCACCGTGGCAGGCCATGCAGTTGGCACTGTAGAGCTGTTGCGCCAGGCTGAGATCGGGTTTTTGTGCGGGTACGGCAACGATCTCGTAACTATTCATAATGCGCCCACGCATCGCACCGGTCATGGCGGCGATATCGGCCGGGGGGCGCCTGGTCTCAATTGCTACCTTGAGTGCCGCGGCCTCCTGCTGTAGCGGTGCTTTGACCTCATGCCAGGGCAGTGTGTTAACGGTGTTGTTAATCGCCCCGGCGAACTCGATCATTTCATCATATTCGCCCGCATTGATTACCTTGCCATCTTTAACCGCTTCGGCGTAGTCGACACCGACATAATCGAGTAGCTGTAGCAATTGTTGGGTATCCCCTGCAAAGGCCGCAGGGGCGATGAGCAGGCAGAGCGTCAGGAGTAGCTGTTTCATGAGGGAGACCTCTAAATAAATAACTAGATGTAAATAATAATAATTATCACTTAGATGTAAGTCAAGAGGCAAAGTAATACAGGCACGCGTCTTTTTTAGGGCGTGGGGTGGAATATATTACTGTGCAAATGAAAAAGCCCCGCTCAAAGAGTGGAGCTTTGATGTTTGGTGATGAGGAGGGGGCATGAAGTGTGCCCGAGATCTTCGAGATATTTAAGGTTAGGTAAAAACTCCCATGTTATCAGCTGAGATTGTTTACCCTCCCCTTCTACATCACCGAGCATTGCAGCGATTTCAGGGTTAAGAGAGCGGCTGTTTGAGGGAGGCATAGTAATGCCGAGTGAGTTCCGCGAACGCCTGAAATCGTGATAAGCACAGGGTACCCGAAGGGTGGTGTAGTGGGGCGGCCTTCTCTTTCGTTAGTTTCTCTTAGCCGCGTAAGAGAAAGTGACCTGCGTGCGGGGCAGCTCCCTGCATCTAATTCATCATCGCGATAGCGATACTCATAAATACCGGCCAGAAAAGAAAAAGCCCCGCTCAAAGAGCAGGGCTTTTATGTTTGGTGCCGAGGAGAAGACTCGACCGCCCCTTGGGCGGGACGCACTTTAGTGCGCCCGCAGGGGAGCCGGAGGCGAATCAGCTTTCACGAACGAGGAAGTGAGAGGCGAAAAAAAATCCGCAGTGGATGAACCACATGCGGATTTTCGAAGTATGGTGCCGAGGAGAAGACTCGAACTTCCACGGGGTTGCCCCCACTAGCACCTGAAGCTAGCGTGTCTACCAATTTCACCACCTCGGCAGAGGTCTCAAAGGGCTTGCGGCCGGAGAGGAGGCGAACTTTACAGCGCCTTTTTACGGTTGTCAACGCCGTGCATAAAGGGTTGCCGCATTTTTTTCTCTATTAAGTTAGAATAGCGCGCTTGATTACGCCCGACCGGGCTCAGGAACGAGATTAGATGCCAAAGCAAGTAGCGAATAAAGACCCCCATAAGGCGCGTGAAGCGCAGAAATACGAAAACCCGATCCCCAGCCGTGAGTTCATCATTGAGCTGCTGGAGGAGGCCGGTAAGCCGATGTATCGCGATGATATTTCTGAGGCATTGGGGCTGGAGAGCGAGGAGCAGCTGGAGGCGATACGCCGCCGTCTGCGTGCGATGGAGCGTGATGGGCAGCTACTGTTTAACCGTCGTGGTGGCTATGGTCTGGTCAGCAAGATGGATCTGGTACGTGGCCGGGTTATCGGTCATGCCGACGAGTTTGGCTTTCTGGTGCCGGATGATGGCGGTGACGACCTGTTCCTTTCAGGGCGAGAGATGCACGCCTGCCTGCACGGTGACCGGGTTGTCGCTCGGGTTTCCGGTACTGACCGCCGCGGTCGTCGCGAAGGTTCGATTGTCGAAATTCTTGAGCATGCCAATAAGCATGTGGCCGGAAGCTACTTTGTCGATCAGGGTGTCGGTTATGTGATCGCTGATAATAAGCGCATCAATCAGGACATTCTGGTGCCTGAGGGCCAGGAGATGGGGGCCGAGAACGGTCAGCTGGTAGTGGTCGAGATTACCGAGTACCCCTCCCAGCGCCGTCAGGCCACCGGTAAGATCACTGAGATCCTGGGCGACCATATGGCGCCGGGCCTGGAGATCGACATGGCGATTCGTGCCCATGATCTGCCGATGGAGTGGTCGCCGCTGGTCAATGAGATGGTAGCGAAGCTGCCTACCGAGGTACCGGAAGAGGCGAAAGAGGGGCGTATTGACCTGCGTGATATGCCACTGCTCACCATTGATGGTGAAGACTCAATGGACTTCGATGATGCGGTCTATTGTGAGCCCAGTGCTGATGGCTGGCGTCTGGTGGTGGCCATTGCCGATGTATCCCATTATGTTGATGCAGGGTCGGCGCTGGATGCCGAGGCGCGTGAGCGTGGTAACTCGTGTTACTTCCCCGGTCGTGTGTTGCCGATGCTGCCGGAAGAGCTATCTAACGGCCTCTGCTCTATCAACCCCGATGTTGATCGCCTTTGCATGGTTGCTGACATGGATATCGACAGTACGGGCGAGTTACGGGATTACCGTTTCTACCCGGCGATAATGCGCTCACATGCACGTATGACCTATAACAAGGTTAACGACATTGTAGTCGAGCGTGATGAGGTACTGTGTAGCGAGTACGCCGCAGTCCGTCCTCATCTGGATAATCTCTATACCCTGTTCAAGGTATTACTGGCACGTCGTGAAGAGCGCGGTGCTATCGATTTTGATACCACTGAGACGCGTATCGTCTTCGGTGAAGACAAGAAAATTGATGAGATTGTACCGACTGTGCGCAACGACGCCCACCGCCTGATCGAGGAGTGTATGCTGATGGCCAATGTGGCCACCGCTAAATTCCTCAGTGGTGCGAAGATCCCCGCGCTGTATCGTGACCATGACCGTCCAAAGAGCGAGAAGTTGACCGCACTGCGCGAGTTTCTCTCTGAGCTTGGTCTTAACCTCAAGGGTGCCGATAAGCCCGAAGCGGGTGATTACGGTGAGCTGCTGGCGAGCATTAAGGAGCGCCCCGATGCCCACCTGATTCAAACCGTGATGCTGCGTAGCATGTCACGGGCGGTATATACCCCTGAGAACAAGGGGCACTTCGGCCTCGCCTTTGATGCCTATGCTCACTTCACTTCACCGATTCGTCGCTACCCCGACCTGTTGATTCACCGTGCGATTCGCCACGTGATCTCCGGCAAGCCGGTGGACGAGTTCCGTTACAGCACTGAAGATATGTTGCTGATGGGCGAGCACTGCTCGATGACCGAGCGCCGCGCCGACGAGGCAACCCGTAATGCAATGGACTGGCTGAAGTGCGAGTTCATGATGGATAAGGTGGGTGAGAAGTTCGAAGGGGTGATCTCCAGTGTTACGGGCTTTGGTATCTTCGTTGAACTGAAGGATATCTACGTTGAGGGCCTGGTTCACGTCTCCGCCTTTAAGAATGATTATTACCATTTTGATGCGGCACACCATCGCATGGTGGGTGAGCGTACTCATAAGATCTTCCGCCTCGGTGATCCTATTGAGGTACAGGTAGTTCGTGTCGATCTGGATGATAAGAAGATCGATTTCGATCTGATCCCGGATGAAACCGAGACCCCGGCGCAAGAGAAGCCGCGCAAGAAGAAGCGTCATTACAAGAAACGATGAGTAACGGCTCCATCATCTTTGGTCTGCACGCCGTTGAGGCGGCGCTGAAGCAGGATGCCGATGCGATTGAGCAGTTGTGGTGCGATAAGCAGCGCCGTGACAAGCGACTACATGGTTTGTTGCAGCTGGCAGCCAGGAAGGGAATCAAGGTCCAAACCTTAAGCCGTGCTGAGCTGGATAAGATGGCCCCTGGTGGCAAGCATCAGGGCGTCGTGGCGCAGCTTGCACAGACAACAGCTGCAACCGCCCGCAATGAGACTTTTCTCGAACAACTCGTTACGGATCTGGATGTGGCGCCCTTTCTGCTGGTGCTCGACGGGGTGACCGACCCCCACAATCTGGGTGCCTGCTTGCGTAGTGCCGATGCCGCTGGCGTGCATGCGGTGATCGCCCCACGCGATCGTGCCTGTGGTCTGACCCCGGTGGTGCGCAAGGTGGCCAGCGGTGCGGCGGAGACAGTGCCATTTGTGCAGGTGACTAACCTGTCCCGTACCATTAAGTCGTTACGCGATGCCGGAGTATGGGTGATTGGTACCGCGCTGGAGGAGGGGGCAGTATCGCTTTACGAGCGTGATCTGAAGGGACCACTGGCGCTAGTGCTGGGGGCAGAGGGCAAGGGGATACGCCGTCTTACCCGCGAGAACTGTGATGATCTGATTTACGTGCCGATGGCCGGCTCGGTGCAGAGTCTCAATGTCTCTGTTGCTACGGGTATCTGCCTGTTTGAGGCGCTACGTCAGCGCAACAGCTGAATAACCGGATAAGAGTCAAAACCCTACGGCTAGTAGGGTGCCCAGGGCATCATCTGGCGCATACCACTCATTGCAGGGGCAACGTTGCGGGTCAATACCCCCATGTCCTGGCGCATCATCTGCATGTTGTTATTCATGCCTCCTACCGAGGTGGTCATTTCGCCCATTGATCCACGCATCGCTTTCATATCGGCAGACATCGCCGTCATTGCCTTCTCCATCACCGTAACGGTATAGAACATGTGTCCGATGCCAAGCAGTGCGAGGATAATAGCGGGAACAGCGATGATCTTAAGGACGTTAAAGCTATACTGATGACGCTCCTTCTCTGCCGCCAGTTTGTTCTCCTGCAGGCGCTCCATCTCCTCGTACTCTTTACGCAGCTGCTCGCTGGAGCGGATAATGGTCTGTGACACCTGATCCAGTGAGGAGGAGTTGCTTTTATCGCGCGACTGAGTGCCGCTATGGATGCTTTGAAAGGTCTTCTCCAGGCCGATCATCAGGCTGCTGAGCTTTTGTGTCTGCTCACTACTCGATTTGTGGATATGGCCGAAAGTGGTCTCCAGCCCCGCCATGAGCTCGCCCAGTTTGGCGTCATGGGCAGCGGCACGCTCGCTGTTTTGCTGGCTCAGCTCGTGTAGCTCTGATTTGATACCGCTAAGCTCTGTAGCGCCGACGCTAGCAGCTGGCGCTGACTTCTTGCTGCTGGCCTTGCTGGCTGACACGCTCTTTTTTACTGTAGAGACTTTGGATGGTGTCGCTTTTTTCTTCTCGTTCTGCCCGCTGCCGGCGGGTTTATCCTTTTCATCGGCCATGCTCTGTTCCTCACATTCATCTTTTTGTTATCTGTATATTTAGTATATTAAGGTATGCTAATGCTTTGCCGTGAGCAACACCACACTTTTCGCTGATTGCGCCACTGCTCGGCTTCCAGTAGAATGCGCGTCTCTTCGCCGGGTCTAGCCTGGCTGAAGAGAAGACAATTTGACTACTCCTTGCTCTGAACAGTGGGTTCAGGGCTGTACAAACCGTGAGGAGCTTTTAATGAAGCACTACGAAATCGTGTTTCTGGTCCATCCTGACCAGAGCGAGCAGGTCCCGGCCATGATTGAGCGCTATCGCTCAACCATCGAAGGCCACGGCGGCAGCATTCACCGCCTGGAAGATTGGGGTCGCCGTCAGCTGGCATACCCCATCAACAAGATCCACAAAGCCCATTACGTGATGATGAACGTAGAGTGCAACAAAGATGCACTGGCTGAGCTTGAGTCTGCCTTCCGCTTTAATGATGCAGTTATCCGTAACCTTGTTCTGAGCATGAAAGGCGCGGTAACCGATGCATCTCCCCTGGTCAAGGCCAAGGAAGAGCGCCGTGAAGAGCCTGCTGCTGCTGCAGCTAAAACTGAGGAGACCAGCGAAACTGCTGCTCCTGCAGAAGAAGCAGCTGCTCCAGCCGAAGAGGCTGCAGCCCCTGCTGAAGAGACCACTGAGGCCGCTACCGACGCTGAGTAAGTGACGCGCAGCGATGGATAATCGTCTGATTATTGTCGGTATTCTCGGCAATACCCCCGAGACCCGTTACAGTCCGGCAGGCATTCCCATCACGCGCTTCACCTTGCGACATGAGTCGACACAGCAAGAGGCTGGCATGCAACGACAGGCGATATGTAATATCGGTGTCATAGCAAGCGGGTCAGAGCTGATGGAGGCGAGCAGGTCGCTACAAAGTGGTCAACAGCTAAGGGTTAGTGGTTTTCTCAGCCGAGCGAATAATCGCCAGGGCGAGAATCGACTTATCCTTCACGCAGAGCAGATTGAATCTCTCTGATGTGTGGCGAAGATTGAATTGAAGTATTAACAGGATTGATTAGGAGACCGAAATGGCCCGTTATTTCCGTCGTAAGAAGTTTTGCCGCTTTACCGCGGATGGTGTTGATCAGATCGACTACAAGGATCTGGCTACCCTGAAGAATTATGTCACTGAGTCCGGCAAGATTGTGCCTAGCCGCATCACCGGTACCAAGGCTAGATACCAGCGTCAGCTGTCGACCGCTATTAAGCGTGCTCGCTTCCTGGCCCTGTTGCCTTACAGCGACGCGCATCAATAGAAAATCGTAGCGCCTGCGGAGTAGCGATATGAAGTTTCTTGCGGCCTATGTGCTCAAGGGGCAGATGCAGGCGGTACTGGTGGTGGCGGTAATGGCCATACTGGCCTTGCTGCTGCCGCCATTCAGTTATTTAAGCGGCGCGAGTGTGGCCCTGGTCACCTTGCGTTTAGGGCCAAAGGCCGGTCTTCAGCTGAGTCTGATGGCCACGCTGGCAGTTGTTGCACTGATGCTATTGCTGCAACTGCCACCACAGCTCGGCGGAGTGTTCCTGCTGGTGTTGTGGCTGCCGGTGCTGGCGCTGGCGATGAGCCTGCGCCGCACCGCCTCGCCGGGGCGCAGTATCGTACTGGCCATGTTGTTCGGAATGATGGTGTTGCTGGGTTTTTTCCTGGCTATCGACAATCCGACCGAGTGGTGGCTGGAGATGCTGGGTCAACTGCTGGAGCCGATGTTGCAGCAGGTTACGCCGGAGGAGTTGCCCCAGGTTGAGGCCAACATGGTCTCGCTGGCGGAGCAGATGAGTGGCGTAATGGCTGCGGGTATGATGGCCAGCCTGCTCGGGTGTCTCCTGTTGGGGCGCTGGTGGCAGGCGCAGCTGTTTAACCCCGGTGGTTTCGGCGAAGAGTTTTGCAGTCTGAAACTTGGACAAACGCTGGGCGGTATCGCACTTGTGCTTGGCGCTGCACATCTACTGTGGCAGTTAGGGCAGGAGAGCAGTAGTAGTCTGTTGCGCGACCTGTTGGCACTGGCACAGGTCGCTTTTGCCTTGCAGGGTGTCGCTGTGGCTCATGCGCTTGCGCGCTGCAACACGGTTAAGCGTGGCTGGCTGATAGCGTTATATTTGCTGTTGCTGCTGTTCATGGGGCCGACGGTGCTGCTGCTGGCTATAGTCGGTGTGCTGGATAACTGGTTTGATTTTCGCAGTAAATTCGGTCGAGGGAAGCAGGCCGATATTGAATGATATCCATGCCTGGTATGGATAATGGATAGATGATTATTAAGTTGAGGTAGGTAAGATGGAAGTTATTCTGTTGGAGAAGGTACGCAACCTGGGTGACCTGGGTGAGCAGATCAAAGTGAAATCCGGTTTCGGCCGCAATTTCCTCATTCCTCAGGGCAAGGCTGTTATGGCCACCAAGGATAACGTCGCCAGGTTTGAAGAGCGTCGTGCTGAGTTGGAAGCCAAGGCTGCCGAGCAACTGGCTGCTGCTGAGGCCCGTGGCGCTAAGCTGGCTGAGCTGGGCAATGTAACCATCACCGCTAATGCCGGTGAAGAGGGCAAGTTGTTCGGTTCAATTTCTGCAGGTGATATTGCAGATGCCATCACCGCTGCTGGTGCCGAGGTGTCCAAGAGTGAAGTGAAACTGCCAGAAGGTTCAATCCGTCAGGTCGGTGAGTTTGAGCTGATGGTTCAGTTGCACACCGATGTTACTCAAAGCGTTACCGTTGAGGTTGTCGCCGAGTAATCTCGTCGTCTGCTGTGCCCCTGCCGCCCTTCCGTCTTTGACGGCGGGGCGGCACGCTTTTTGCGTCCTTTTACAGAGCTCCTGACTGCGGCATGCTTGATTGGCACGCACCGTGTCGTGTCACCTTATACAGGTAAAAAAGACAGATGCAGGACTCTCCGCTAGCTATTAATCACGACGCCGATACCGCGGCGCTCAAGGTTCCCCCCCACTCTATTGAAGCGGAGCAGTCCGTGCTCGGCGGTCTGATGCTGGATAATAGTAGTTGGGACAAGGTGGCTGATGAGATTATTGAGGGTGATTTCTACCGTCGTGATCACCGCCTGATCTTCCGCGCTATCAGGACTCTGGCTGAAGAGGCCTCCCCGTTTGATGCAGTAACCCTTGCCGAATGGCTCGATAAGCAGGCTGAGCTGGAGAATGTTGGCGGCATCAGTTATATGGGGACGCTGGTCAGCAATACCCCCAGTGCCGCCAATATCAAATCCTACGCCAAGATCGTGCGCGAGCGCTCGGTGCTGCGTCAGCTGATCCAGGTATCCAATGATATTGCCGATTCGGCCTACCAGCCCGAGGGTCGTAAGATCAATGAGTTGCTCGACGATGCGGAGAAGAAGGTCTTCGATATTGCCGATCAGGGTGCCCGTAACAACAAGGGTTTTGCCGGTATGAAGGATCTGCTCACCAAGGCCGTTGAGCGTATCGACTACCTGTTCACCCAGGATAATCCGATTACCGGTGTACCTACCGGCTTTGATGACTTTGATGAGAAGACCTCCGGGCTACAGAAATCCGACCTCATCATCATTGCTGGTCGTCCCTCTATGGGTAAAACCTCCTTCGCGATGAATCTGGCAGAGAATGCGGCGATTAAGGGACAGGTGCCGGTGGCGGTCTTCTCCATGGAGATGCCGGGGGAGCAGCTGGCGATGAGGATGATGTCTTCGCTGGGACGCATTGATCAGCATAAGATACGTACCGGTAAGCTGGACGATGATGATTGGCCACGTCTGACCTCGGCGGTGGGTATTCTCTCCGAGGCACCGATATATATTGACGATACCCCTGGCCTTACACCGACCGAGTTGCGTGCCCGTGCCCGGCGTCTGGCCCGTGAGCACGGTCTCGGTCTTATCGTTATCGACTATCTGCAACTGATGCAGGGATCGGGTAATTCCAGGGAAAACCGCACGGCGGAGATCTCCGAGATCTCCCGTTCACTGAAGTCGCTGGCCAAGGAGTTGAATGTGCCGGTGATTGCCCTGTCGCAGCTCAATCGCAGCCTGGAGCAACGCCCCAATAAGCGGCCTGTTATGTCAGACCTGCGTGAATCGGGTGCCATCGAGCAGGACGCCGATGTCATTGTCTTCATCTACCGTGACGAGGTTTACGATGAGGAGAGTCCCGACAGAGGCACAGCTGAGATCATCATTGGCAAGCAGCGTAACGGCCCCATCGGTAAAACGCGTCTCGCCTTTCTTGGCAAGTACACCCGCTTCGAGAATCTGGCTCATGATCACTATAGTGGTGGAGACTTCGGGTGAGGACAGCCCTAATAATTCATGATTGAGCATATTGGGCCCCAAATTTCCCCTACCTGCGTTGCAAGCTTGCACAATAGCTCGCTATTACCTGCAACTTGCACCTTGTCAGGAAAAACTTGGAATCCCAAACTGCCTCACCCAGAACTAATAGGGATGCCCTGATGCGTCGTACCGAGGCCAGCCTCGATCTGGCCGCCCTTCGCCATAACCTCCAGTCTCTGCGTGAGTTGGCCCCCAATAGTCGCGTAATGGCGGTGATTAAGGCGAATGGGTACGGTCATGGGCTGGAGCGGGTGGCTCGTACACTCACCGACACTGATGCGCTAGGCGTGGCTTGTATTGAAGAGGCGGTAAAACTGCGCGAAGCGGGTATCAGCACCCCTATTACCTTACTCGAAGGCTTCTTTTACGCCGACGAGATCCCCCTGATTAATCAACACAAGCTCGATCTGGTGATTCACCACGTGCAGCAGATTGAGATATTGGAACAACAGCCACTGAGTGCCCCGCTCAGGGTCTGGCTCAAGGTCGACAGTGGTATGCATCGCCTTGGTATTCGAGCTGATGAGGTCAGGACCCAGTGGCAGCGACTGGCAGTCATTTCGTCGGTTGAGGTGGTCGGTGTGATGACCCATCTGGCCAATGCCGATGACCTGAATGATGCTGCCACCGAACGACAGTTGGAGTTGTTTCGTGAATCCTGTGACGGGCTGTCCGGTGAGCGAACTATCGCCAACTCCGCTGGTATTCTCGGCTGGCCGCAGAGTCATGCCGACTGGAATCGCCCCGGGATCTCTCTTTATGGTATCTCCCCTTTTATCGGCGGTCGGGGTGAGCAGCAT
The DNA here is from genome assembly GCA_039714395.1 of Pseudomonadota bacterium. Classification (GTDB taxonomy): domain Bacteria; phylum Pseudomonadota; class Gammaproteobacteria; order Thiohalomonadales; family Thiohalomonadaceae; genus JAPHSX01. Next base: position 83,816 of record JBDLJH010000010.1, read on the forward strand.
GGGCTGCGCCCGGTAATGACCTTACGTTCAGAGCTAATAGCGGTAAACCAGCTGAAACGGGGAGATGCCATCGGTTACGGGGGTAGTTGGTGCTGTCCTGAGGATATGGCTGTGGGGGTGGTCGCGGTAGGTTATGGAGACGGCTATCCACGTCATGCCAAGATGGGTACTCCGGTGCTGCTTAATGGCAAACGTGTGCCACTGGTAGGACGTGTCTCCATGGATATGATCACCGTTGACCTGCGTCAGCAGCCCGGCGCGCATATTGGTGATGAGGTGGTGCTGTGGGGGGAGGGGCTGCCAGTAGAGGAGATCGCTGAGTGTGCCGCGACTATTCCTTATGAGCTGCTCTGCGGGGTTACCAGCCGGGTTCATTTCGTCGAACGGGGCTGATATCGGATGACACCTCCTCACTGGCCACAGCTGGGATGCGGAGCCATTGTGCGTCGTGGTGATGCCGTGCTGCTGGTCAAGCGGGGCAGAGCTCCCAAGCTTGGGCAGTGGGCGATTCCAGGTGGCAAGGTGGATGCGGGTGAGTCGATGCGGGCGGCGGTAGAACGCGAGATCCTGGAGGAGACCTCCATTGTCATTCGAGCAGGGGAGATGGTCTACCAGCTTGAATATATCGAACACGATAAGGACGGGGCCCTCGCGTTTCACTACGTGGTTCTCGATTTTGCCGCTGAGTATCTCAGTGGTGAGGTATGCGCGGGAGATGATGCTGAGGATGCGGCCTGGGTGCGCCTCGATGAGCTGTCTACTCTGACCCTGACAGACTCTACACGCGAGGCTCTGCTCACCCTCTTTCCTGATGAGTTCTCGTGATGAGAGCATTTTTGTTGCTACCAATGAGTCTGCTAGTGGGTTGCCAGCAACAGGCCTCATCCTTCGTCGGTCTGTTAGTGCTGCTGCCCTTCCTTTTGGTGATGGTGATATTGTGGCTGCTTAATCGCTATCGTGAAGAGGAGTCGTGGGAGGAGGAGCACTTTCCCGACGAAGATGATGATGACAACGAAGACCATCACTTAATGTAACCGTCTGATGTAGACGAGGAGTAACGGCTTGGCCAAGGCAAAGGTTAATTACAGCTGCAGCGCCTGCGGGGCGACCGCCAATAAATGGGCGGGACAGTGTTCCGGGTGTGAGGCGTGGAACACCATGGTGGAGGTGATAGTTCAGGCCGCTCCGGTACGTGGTGGTCGCTTTGCCGGTTATACCGGGGAGGCGGGGGCATCGACGGTGCAGTTGTTGCGTGAGGTGAGTGCCGATGATGTAGCGCGTACTCCTACCGGCATTAGTGAGTTTGATCGGGTACTGGGTGGGGGACTGGTACCTGGTTCAGTGGTGTTGATTGGTGGTGATCCGGGTATCGGCAAGTCGACCCTGTTGTTGCAGACCCTGGCCGAGCTGGACCAGCAGTTCACCACTCTCTACGTCAGTGGTGAGGAGTCACCGCAGCAGATCAGCATGCGTGCAAAACGCCTTAAACTTGGCATTGATAATATGCGTCTTCTGCCGGAGACCCGGGTCGAGGGGATCCTTGCTACGGCGGTTAAAGAGGGCCCACAGGTGCTGGTCATCGACTCTATTCAAACCATCTTTACCGAACAGTTACAGTCGGCCCCCGGTTCAGTGTCGCAGGTGCGTGAGAGTGCAGCACAGCTGGTGCGTTACGCCAAGCAGAGCGGGGCATCGCTGTTTATCGTTGGTCACGTTACCAAGGATGGTCAGCTGGCGGGACCACGGGTACTGGAGCACATGGTTGATACCGTACTCTATTTTGAGGGTGACAGCGGCAGTCGCTACCGGGTGGTACGTGCATTCAAAAATCGTTTCGGTGCGGTCAACGAGCTGGGGGTCTTCGCGATGACGGAGCTGGGACTCAAGGAGGTCTCAAATCCCTCGGCGATCTTCCTCTCAAGTCATGATGAGGAGGTCTCCGGCAGTGCCATTATGGTCACCATGGAGGGGAGTCGTCCTTTACTGGTGGAGGTACAGGCACTGGTCGATGAGAGCCACCTGGGTAACCCGCGACGCGTCACCGTGGGGCTGGAACAGAACCGTCTGGCGATGTTGCTGGCGGTGTTAAGTCGTCATGGTGGGGTGGTGACGCATGATCAGGATGTCTTTATCAATGTGGTTGGCGGGGTTCGTCTGACGGAAACAGGGGCCGACCTGGCGGTGCTATTATCGGTACTTTCCAGTTTGCGCAATCGCCCGCTGCCGCAAGGCCTGATCGTCTTCGGTGAGGTGGGTCTTGCTGGGGAGATACGTCCGGTGCCAAACGGGCAGGACAGGCTTAAAGAGGCAGCCAAGCACGGCTTTACCCGTGCCATTGTGCCGAAGGCGAATATGGGTAAGCGCGCTGTTGAGGGGATAGAGGTGGTGGGGGTGAGCCGCCTGGATGAGGCGCTCGATTATATTTAGTGTGATGCGAAGATAGAGATTACTGCTCGATTCCTAGCAGTTCACCCAGCTCACGCTCCAGCAGGCTCTTATCACCAAGATTCAGCTCCACCATACGTTTCAGGTGGCTGATGCTGTCAAGATCTATATTGTCACAACGAAAACCGAGTTTCTCATTTTTGTGGTGCACGAGCTGTCCAACCATCATGATGGTTGCATCGGTTCCATTGAGCGAGAGCATTAGACGGCAACTGCACTCTGGGCACTCACTAAAACCCCTGGGACTTGCCAGTAGTGCACCCTTGAGTGATATATCAAGTAGTTGACTCTTCCACTGCTTTGCACCACAGGCGAGAGTCGCTTCGTTGTCCATGGGGATACGTGTAAATTGACGTCGGTTCTCGCTGTTTTTCTCTTCGCTCATGCCTAAACTCCCTTCGGTCTAGTTCAGGGTGAATTGCATCTTGATGTTACCTAGCTGAATGATGTTGTTATCTTCCAGCTGTCGGCTCTCATCTCCGATGGGGACACCGTCCACCTTGGGTGAGTATTCACCCTCCAGATGGGTAATAAAGTAACCATTGCCGCGGCGTGCAATAACAGCTGTTTGCACTCCAGCCTTGCCAAGGTTTGTCATGTTATTTTTTAGACTGATAGTCTTACCAACATTGCTGCCGGTCAGGATCTGTAGCCAGGCGCTCTTTGCTGCATTCAGTGTAGCGGCTTTGAAACTCTCTTCTCCGCTTTCACCTGCGGTAGAGACAAAGGAGAACAGCAGGGTATGCTTGCCGATTTGAATTTCGTCGTTGTCTTTGAGGGTGTATTCCTCAATCTTGTTTCCGTTGACCAGTATCCCTTCAGGGGAGCTAAGATCGCGCAGCACCGAGACATCGTTTTGCGTGGTAATCGTGGCATGGCGGGGCTGTACTGCAAGACTGTCGATGTGTAGCGGACAGGCTGGATCGCTGCCGATTACCATCTCACCGTCGCTCATTTTAAAGATCTTGAGCATTTTGCCTTTGAAAGACAGGGTCAACTTGGACACTGTTAAAACTCCAAATTCCTAATTCACTATCTCAGTATAATATTAATATTACGATCGGGTGTATTTTTTGTGTAAATTCCGTGACATGAGCTGTTTTATTAAAGGGAATTCGCTGTTTTGTCTCTTGTTTTTCGCAGTGCGGGGTCGATACGTATGGTTTTTACTGTGTTGGAGCCGGTTTGCACGATCTCTATGGGGTAGCCTTCCAGCAACAGGCTGGTACCGGTCTCAGGTATGGTCTCCAGATACTCGGTGATCATGCCATTAAGCGTCTTGGGGCCGCTGGTGGATAGTTCCCACTGCATGATGCGATTAAGTTCGCGGATATTGGCACCGCCATCGACCAGAAAACTGCCGTCCTCCTGTGGGTGGATCTCTTTGCTGCTGGTGGAGGGGTCGGTGGTGAATTCACCGACGATCTCTTCGAGGATATCGTCCAGCGTTACCAGTCCCTGAATATCCCCGTATTCATCGACTACCATGCCGATGCGCCGACGCTGGCTCTGGAAGTTGAGTAGTTGGGTGTTGAGTGGTGTTGCCTCCGGGATGAAGTAGCTCTCGTGCACGAGAGCTTCAAGATCTGCACGCGAGATCTCCCGCTTATGTTGCAGTCCAAGGAAGTTGCGTAGATGCAGGATGCCAATCACCCGATCTATTTCACCACGATAGACAGGCAGGCGGGTGTGCTGACTGTTACGCAGCTGTTTGAGGATCTGCTCCCACTCATCGTCCAGGTCGATGCCAACGATTTCGTTGCGTGGCACCATGATGTCTTCCACCGTGGCCTTCTCCAGGTCGAGGATGCCGAGCAGCATCTTCTGGTGGCGTTGCGGGATCATTGCTCCAGCTTCATTGACCACGGTACGCAACTCCTCGCGGCTGATGCTGTGTTCCGTCAACTCTTCCTGACTGATACCAAAAAGGCGCAGCAGGGCACTGGGGATGGTGTTGAAGAGCAATACAAGAGGGCTTAATAACCAGGCCAGTGGTTTGAGGATAGCGGTGGCTGGAAAGGCGAAGCGTTCAGGGCGTATCGCAGCGAGTGTCTTGGGAGTGATCTCGGCGAAGATCAGCACTACCACGGTGAGCAGGGCGGTGGCCACCCATACCCCGTCTTCGCCGTACAGGCGTACCGCGAGCAGGGTGGCGATGGCTGAGGCGAGGATATTGACGAAGTTGTTGCCCAGCAGAATAAGGCCAATCAGGCGATCTGGACGTTTTAGCAGCTGATGCGCTCGACGTGCCCCGGCGTGTCCATCCTTCGCCAGATGGCGTAGGCGGTAACGGTTTAGGCTAATAAGGCCTGTTTCGGAACCGGAGAAGAAGGCAGAGACAAGAATAAGAAAGAAAATAAGGCCCAGCAGGACCTCTATCGGTATATCGTTTAACAAAGAGGGTTATGCCTCAAAACAGGGAAGAAGTGCAATTACAGGCGCCAATCGTGGGAATGTCAAGCAAGGCTCAGGCGCCAAGGATGATCTCGCGTACCAATTTGCTGCCAAAGTAGGCGAGCATTAGTACCACAAAGCCACTTAGAGTCCAGCGAATTGCTGTGCGGCCACGCCAGCCAAAACGCCACCGTCCCCACAGCAGGGTGGCGAAGACTACCCAGGCTGTTAGAGATAGTACGGTTTTGTGAACAAGATGCTGCTCAACAATACTTTGGGTGTATGGGACACCGCTAACCAGTGACAGGCTGAGTAGTATGTAACCAATGCCGATAAGGCGGAATAACAGGCACTCCATCGTCTCTAATGATGGCAGGGCGCGGATAAAACCACCGGGATGACGGTTGCGTAGTTGCTTATTTTGAATGGCCAGTAGGATTGCCTGTAAGGCGGCTAGTGTTAGAAGGCTATATGAGGCGGCTGAAATTAATATATGTACCTGCAGTCCTGTTGAAGCCGATGAGAGCAATATCCCCTGCTCTCCCTGATAGCCTTGTAGCAACAGGCTTATGGCAGCAAATGGGAACACCGCTATGCCGAGGTTTTCAATGGGTTGGCGCAAGGCACTTAGCAGGATGAGTGTCGCCGCCATCCAGCTGGTAAAGGAGAGGGCGAGGAAGAAGGAGAGGTGGAGTCCCTCATCCGTTACCACCCTTTCATAGACAGTGATAGCATGCAGAACGGTAGCGATGAGCCCGATGATCACAGCCGTGTACTTGGTGCTGGCCCTGGCCTCAATTCCTGAGGCAAGCCTTTTCACCAGCAGGCCGGAGGCCAGCAGGTAGAGAAGGATGGCTAGAGTGATCAGAACGAAATTCATAGTGTCTTGCTTTCCCTGAAAAGATTCGCAATGTTCGCATATGAGGCCAAAGGGTTGAAGTCCTTTTGATTTTCTGTGGACCCTCAATTATGAATTTTATGGGAGCAATCGCAATAATTCGGCGGCTGGTTTTGTTAAAATGCCGGTTTTAGCACCAGTGTGAACTGGCTCATTGTAATCTGCGGGTTATCGCCATATAGTGCAGGAAATAGAATAAATTCACTGTGTATATGGCGGCAAAAAGAGCAGTGGGCAAAATCACAAAAGAGGTTTGGAGAGCCTGAATGGAGATACGGGTACTTGGTTGCAGTGGAGGAATTGGTGGCAATGGACGCCGAACTACCTCTTTCCTGGTAGGGAATGAAGTGCTGATCGATGCGGGGAGCGGCGTTGCCGACCTGTCGCTCGATGAGCTTGCGTCTATTCGTCATATCTTCCTCACGCACGCCCACCTCGACCATATCCATATGATACCGCTACTTATCGATAGCGTATTTGATCGCCTGCAACAGCCGGTGGTGATACACGCCCTGCCGCATACCCTTAAGGCGCTGAGAGATCATATCTTCAACTGGGTGGTATGGCCCGATTTTACCTGTCTGCCAAGCAAAGACTCCCCTGTATTGCTGCTACAGAAGATGGAGCCGGGGGAACACATCGTTGTTGGTGATACCCATTTTAGTATGATCCCGGTTAACCACATCGTTCCTACCGTTGCCTATACGGTGGAGTACCCCGGTGGCGTGTTCGCCTTTAGCGGAGATACCACCACCAACGATACGCTGTGGGAGGGGCTGAACGCACTGGAACGCCTCGACCACCTGGTTATCGAGTCTGCCTTCTCCAACGCTGAGCTGGAGCTGTGCGAGATGTCCAAGCATTACTGTCCGCAGCTGTTGGCAGCGGATTTACAGAAGTTGCGTCATAATCCCCAGATCTATCTGAGCCACGCCAAACCTGGTGAGGAGGAGATGATCTATGAGGAGTGTCGGCAGCTGATGCCAGAGCGTCCGCTACATCATCTGACAGGAGGCGAGCGTTTGGCGTTATAATGCCCGCTTGTCATTCTGTACCATCCGTCGTGCCTCGTCACGGCGACCCAATCAGGAACACCGTTAATCATGTTTGATAGCCTGACATCGAGGTTGACTCAGACCCTGCGCAGTCTGCGCGGTAGTGGTCGTTTGAGCGAAGAGAATATCAAGGAGACCATGCGTGAGGTTCGCATGGCCCTGCTGGAGGCCGACGTGGCCTTGCCGGTGGTGCGTGAATTTGTGGATCTCGTCAAAGCACGGGCCGTGGGCAAGGAGGTGATGGAGAGCCTTACCCCGGGACAGGCCCTGGTTAAGGTGGTGCATGATGAGTTGATCACCCTGATGGGTGAGGCCAACGAGGAACTTAACCTCGCCAGCCAGCCCCCCGCCGTGGTGTTGATGGCGGGCCTGCAGGGTGCCGGTAAGACCACCAGCGTGGGCAAGCTGGCACGCTGGCTCAAGGAGAAGAAGAAAAAATCGGTAATGGTGGTGAGTGCCGATGTTTATCGCCCTGCCGCTATTGAGCAGTTGAAGACCCTGGCCGCTGAGGTGGGGGTAGAGTTTTTCCCCAGTAGCAGTGATCAGGACCCGGTCGATATTGCCAACGGCGCCATTGATACGGCACGTAAGAAATATATCGATGTGGTATTGATCGATACCGCTGGTCGTCTCCACATTGATGAGGAGATGATGGGTGAGATCAAACGCCTGCACGCAGCGGCCACTCCTGTAGAGACTCTCTTTGTTGTCGATTCGATGACCGGTCAGGATGCGGCCAACACCGCCAAGGCCTTTGGCGATGCATTGCCGCTCACCGGCGTTATCCTCACCAAGACCGATGGTGATGCCCGTGGTGGTGCCGCGCTGTCGGTACGCCAGATCACTGGCAAGCCGATCAAATTTCTCGGTGTGGGTGAAAAAACGACCGCGCTGGAGCCGTTCCACCCGGATCGTGTCGCCTCGCGTATCCTTGATATGGGCGATGTGCTCTCTCTGGTCGAGGAGGTTCAGGACAAGGTCGATCAGAAGCAGGCGGTCAAAATGGCCGAGAAGCTCAGGAAGGGTAAGGGCTTCGATCTGGAGGACTTTCGTGACCAGTTGCGCCAGCTGCAGAACCTTGGTGGCGTTGGTGCCCTGATGGATAAACTGCCGGGTATGTCGAATGTACCAGAGGCGGCAAAGAACCAGGTTAACGATAAGGATTTCAAAAGGTTAGAGGCGATCATTAACTCCATGACCCCACATGAGCGTAAGCGTCCTGACGTTATTAAAGGGGCACGTAAGCGGCGTATTGCCGCTGGATCAGGCACCCAGATACAGGACATCAATCGCCTGCTCAAGCAGTTTATGCAGATGCAAAAGATGATGAAAAAGATGTCCAAGGGTGGAATGAGCAAGATGATGCGTGGTCTCGGTGGACTCAAGGGCAAGCTACCCCCTGGTATGCCCTTCTAACGCCAGCTGGAATAAGGTCCTAATAGGACTACCTTTTTTCTTCAAACCGTCGTAAAATAGCGGGCTTGATTTTATGCGGGTCGCCATCGGGCGGCCCCGTTTGTTTGTGATGATGAGGAATTCATTGGCATGGTAACCATTCGTATGTCTCGTGGTGGCGCAAAAAAGCGTCCCTTTTATCAAATCGTAGTAACCGATAGCCGCAACCGTCGTGACGGTCGTTTTATCGAGCGCGTCGGTTTCTTTAACCCTGTTGCTCGTGGCAACGAAGAGCGTGTACGCATCGATCGTGAGCGTGTTGAGTACTGGATCTCCAAAGGTGCCCAGACCTCTGATCGTGTTGCCAGCCTGCTGAAGCAACAGGCCTGATCTTCCAGCTATTACCGCCCCCATGCGGCATGTTTTGCTGAGTAAAAGGGGCGGAGAGTTTGATGGAAAGTAAGGATTACATCGTGCTGGGTCGAATCAATGGCCTGCACGGTGTGCGTGGATGGGTGAAGGTCTTTTCCCACACCCAGCCACGGAAAAATATTCTCAGTTATGGTACTTGGTATCTACTGCAGGATGGTCAATGGGTAGCGCACGAGCTGCTTGATGGTCGCCCTCAGGGTAAAGGTATTGTGGCTCGGCTTAAGGGCTATGATGATCGCGATCAAGCGGCCTCGCTTCTAAAGGCGGAGATCGCCATACGCCGTGAGCAGATGCCCAGGGCAGCGGTAGGTGAATATTACTGGGCCGACCTGGAAGGGTTACAGGTGGTCAACGCCGATGGGATAGCCTTAGGCGTAGTGGATCATCTGTTGGAGACCGGTGCTAACGATGTACTGGTGGTTATGGACGGTGACACTGAGCGGCTGATTCCCTATGTCTCAGGCCAGTTTGTGCTTGATGTGTCGCTGGACGCCGGGGTGATAAAGGTCGACTGGGATCCGGAATTCTAGGGTCATGAGATTTGATATCGTCACCCTGTTTCCGCAGATGTTTGAGGCGGTAAGTCAGTACGGCATTACCCGTCGAGCGATGGAGCGTGAGATTGTTGAGCTGGGGGTGTGGAACCCCCGTGACTACACTCATGACCGGCACCGCACCGTAGATGATCGCCCCTACGGTGGTGGTCCCGGTATGCTGATGAAGGTGCAGCCGCTACGCGATGCACTACATGATGCCCGGGCGGCGGGTGGTAGTAATAAGGCCCACGTGGTCTACCTCTCACCACAGGGCCGGCCATTGACACAGAGCGGGGTGCGCGAGTTGGCAGCCCATGAGCATCTGGTGTTGATCGCAGGGCGCTACGAGGGGGTGGACGAGCGCCTCATCGTGGCAGAGGTGGACGAAGAGTGGTCCATCGGCGATTACGTCCTCAGTGGTGGCGAGCTGGGCGCGATGGTGATCATCGATACGATTACCCGCCTGTTGCCCGGCGCACTGGGGCATGAAGATTCTGCCGAGCAGGACTCTTTTAGCGAGGGACTGCTCGACTATCCTCACTACACCCGGCCTGAGGTGTTTGAGGAGAATACGGTACCCGCAGTGTTGTTGAGCGGTGACCACCAGGCAATAGCTCGCTGGCGAGAGAAACAGTCGCTGGGGCGCACATGGTTAAGACGGCCTGATTTACTGGCCACAATGGAATTGAGTGAGTCGCAACAGAGCCTGTTGCAGGAATTCATTCATGAACATGAACAGAATTAATTTTTACGTGTATAATCGACGGACTTTTTTCCGGGAGTTTTAGTAATGAGCAACATCATCCAGCAACTCGAAGCCGAGCAGATGACCCGTGAGGTACCAGAATTCGGTCCCGGCGATACTGTTGTGGTTCAGGTAAAGGTTAAGGAAGGCACTCGCGAGCGTCTTCAGGCCTTTGAAGGTGTGGTTATCGCCAAGCGTAACCGTGGCCTCAATTCCGCGTTCACCGTGCGCAAGACGTCTCACGGCGAAGGTGTTGAGCGTGTGTTCCAGACCCATAGCCGCGCTATCGACTCAATCACCGTGAAGCGTCGTGGTGATGTTCGTCGTGCCAAACTTTACTATCTGCGTGATCGCACAGGTAAGGCGGCTCGTATCAAGGAAAAGCTCTAATCAGGGCGGGTCTTTGCGGGCCAGGTTGCGGATGAAGACCCTGCAGCAGGCTGGTGCACTATTAAGCGGGTACCATCGTAAAGGTGGTGCCCGTTTTGTTTTTCTATCTTCTCTTTTGTTTGCCTTGTTATCACCGCTACCGGTTACTGCTGTGGAGCTGGCGGATATCACTCGTCTGGCCAAAGGCGGTGCCTCACAGCTGGCCCTCTCACTGTTAACCGAGCATCAACCTGACTATGAGGGGAGTGCAAGGCAGTGGCAACGCTGGGAGCGGGTGCGGGTGCGCATTATGCGCAAGCACGGTCATTGGCCTGCACTGGCCGAACATATTGCGGCCTATCCGCATGAGTTGCCTGATGAGTTCAGGAGGTGGAGCGAGCAGCACCATGCCACAGCCCTGATCAATGCCGGGCAGTATGCCGCTGCTCGGCATTTATTGCGTGGTTTGATTTGGCAGCCTGTTGTACCAGGGCCGCATCTGGCCGCATTGCGTCGTCTGGTAATGCAAAGCTATCTTGAGGAGGGGCGTATTCGAGATGCCTATGCGGCGATGTTGCGCTACCACCAGGATTACGGTGAGCAGGATAGTGAGGCGCTGCTGTTGCGGGCCAAGGTACTACTGGCCTCCGGTCGTGCTGGAGAGAGCCTTGCCCAGTTGCGAAAAATGCCATCGGATGGTGTGGTTGAAGCACTACGGGCGCTGGCAACATTGCGCAGTGGCGAGGGGGCGGCATCCATCCTTAAACAGGCACGCGTAGCCAGTGTAGAAGAGGAAGATACGCAGCAACGATGGATCTGGCTGGGGGTGATGGCTGAGGCGGCACAACAGCTGAGTGATCACGCCAATCTGATTATTGCGCTTGAACGTATGCTGCCGTTAGAGGCCTCGGTTCAGGTTCCGGGTAGTGAGCATCGCCTGTTCTCCCTCACCTCGGAGCAGCTGTGGCAAGCCTATCTCGCTTATGCTGACAGAGTCGGTAATCGTGAGCAGCTGCTGGTGGGTGACGATGCCGCCTGGCTCGCTGCGGCAGAGGGGACAGATGCGCGTTATCCGGTTCGTAAGCGCTCGCTTTATGCCGCCGTATCGCAACATGGCGTTGATGAGACAATGCGTGAGCGTGCACACCAGGCATTGCTGAGCTCATTTGATGCGATGGGGGATAAAGGCGTGGCCCTGTTGCGCAAGCTCTATTTGCAGAGTAAGCGCTATTCTGAGAAGAGTATTTTACCGCAGAGCATTGCCTACCGTCTGGTGGATGAGGCAATTAAGAATGCCGAGTTGACTCTCGCCTCTCGTCTGCTGCAACAGCTTCCTCAGCCTCCCGGTGGCACCGCGCTGTTTGCCTGGCAGATGCGTCGTGCCAAGGTGTTTCAGTTGGCCGGAGACTATGCCGAGGCGGACAGGCTGTTGACTAGCCTGATGCCCGGAGCCGCTGCCCTTACGGATCCTCAGCGTGATCAGCTGGTACAGCTGTTGTTCGATTTACAGGCGGTAAATGAGCATGAACGGGCCTTTCGTTTGCTCGCAGCGATGTATCAGAGTGTTCCTGCCATTGCGTTGCGTCGTGAGTTGCTATTCTGGATGGCCGACTCACGCAAGGCACAGCTGAAACATACCGAGGCGGCGCGATTCTATCTGCAATCGGCTACTCTAAGTGATAACAACAGCATGGATCCATGGGCGCAGACCGCGCGCTACCAGGCAGCAAAGAGCCTGAGTGAAGCGGGGATGGTTGAGGATGCCACCTTCATCTATCGGCAGCTGTTACGTGCCACCGAAAATCCCGAGCGTCGCTCGGTGCTACGCCATGAATTGCATCAGTTGAGACTGGCCGGTGAGCGAGGCTAAGGTAGCGGCCTGCCAGGAGCGTTGCCAGGCGATACTGGCATCACCGCTTCCGGGTGTCCCTTTCATCGCTATTCGCACCGTGCAGGGAGAATTGAGGAGCATCGAATTTTTACAACAGGCTATTCCTGTTACCCAGCCGCTAGAGTTGGTTACGACGCAGGCAGTGGCGCATCTCAATAACTATTTTAGTGGCCACGCCCAAACCCTTCACTATATTCGACCAGCCAGTGGCACCCCATTTCAGCATCGTGTTTGGCAACTGCTACAACAGATACCCGCGGGGAAAACACGTCGTTACGGTGAGATCGCTGACCAACTGGGAACTAGTGCTCAGGCGGTGGCAGGTGCTTGTCGCGCTAATCCACTTCCCATCCTTATCCCCTGCCATCGGGTAGTCGCCGTCGATGGCCTGGGTGGCTATATGGGAAAAACTGAAGGTGAGGCAGTGGAGATTAAGCGCTGGTTGTTGCACCATGAGGCCCATGTCTGAGCGCAACTTTGAGCAGGATACAGCACTTATCGAACGCTTTAGCGATGCCCTGTGGTTGGAGCGGGGATTGAGCGAAAATACCCTGAGTGCCTACCGCAGTGACCTGCAGTCACTGGCTCGCTGGTTGCGCCGCAACGATTCTGAGCTGCTACATGCCGCACGTCATGATCTGTTGGCCTACCTGCAGAAGCGGGTGGAAGAGGGGGCCAAACCACGATCCAGTGCACGACTACTCTCCAGTATGCGACGCTTCTATCGCTACCTGCTGCGTGAATCGCTGCTTAAAGAAGACCCTAGTGCCCGTATCGATGCTCCCAAGTTGGGGCGTCCTCTGCCTAAGACACTGACTGAGGAGGAGGTCGAGCGTCTGTTGGCGGCCCCTGATATCACCACCCCCATGGGATTGCGGGACCGGGCGATGCTGGAGCTGCTCTACGCCAGTGGCCTGCGCGTCTCAGAGCTGGTGAATCTGTTACTTTTGCAGGTAAACTTTCAGCAGGGAGTGGTTAAGGTGATGGGTAAGGGGAGCAAGGAGAGGCTGGTGCCACTAGGTGAAGAGGCGTTACACTGGCTACAGCGTTTCATGCGCGATGGGCGTGGTCTACTATTAGGTGATAAACGCTCCGAGGCGCTGTTTCCCAGTAAACGCGGGTCGGCGATGAGCCGCCAGGCATTTTGGCAGTTGATTAAGCGTTACGCTGTACAGGGAGGAATCAGCAAATCGCTCTCTCCTCACACTTTACGCCACGCTTTTGCCACCCATTTATTGAATCATGGGGCTGATCTGCGGGTCGTACAGCTGTTGCTGGGGCATAGTTCGCTGTCGACAACACAAATCTATACCTTTGTAGCGCAAGAGCGCTTAAAGGGATTGCATCGCACACACCACCCAAGAGGGTAAGGTGTTGATAATAAAATGGAATTTATATGGGATGTTATGAATGAAAAAGAAGGAACATGAAAAGGTTGAGGTCGATAAGCTGCACATTGGTATGTATGTGACGGAGCTGGATCGCCCCTGGCTGGAATCCCCGTTTCTGTTCCAGGGTTTCCCAATCCGCAATCATGATGAGATCGAGCAGCTACGCGAAAGCTGTGATTTTGTCTACATCGATGTGGAACAGAGCATCGAATGGAAAAAGCAGGAGTCGACCGCGCTACAGGACAAAGAGGTACGTTTTGCTACCCGCGCGCTTAATCGCAAATCACCACGAGAGAAGATCGAATATAACGATAAGCAGGGGTTCACCCAAACCTTGCCTGAGGCGATTATGTTATACAGCGCAGCCAAAGACTACATTGGTAATGTGTTGGAGGATGTACGCCTGGGGAATAGCATCGACACGGGGGCGGCCCGTGAGCTGGCGGACCGACTTGCCGAGAATATTGTCAAAAATGAAAATGCTCTGATGTGGCTCACCCAGTTGAAAAATCGTGATGAGTACACCTCCATGCACAGCATTAATGTTTGTGTTTTATCGCTGCTATTCGGACGTTTTCTCGGGCTCAAGGAGGATGAGCTGAGTGTTCTGGGCCTGGGGGCATTGCTACACGATGTCGGTAAGATGCAGGTACCCTCTGAGATCCTTAATAAGCCGGGACGTCTGGATACTGAAGAGGGGCTGGTGATGCGTCGCCACCCGGAGTATGGGCATGCGATCCTTAAAGAGTATGAAGGACTGCATCCAGCGGTGCTGGAGATTGCGCTGTCGCACCACGAGCGATTTGACGGTAGTGGTTACCCGCGTGGCCTTGAGGGCAAGTCGCTCAACAATTATGCCCTTATCGTCTCGGTGATCGATTTTTATGATGCGGTGACCAGTGATCGTGCCTATCACATCGGGATCTCGCCCCATGAGGCACTGAATATGATGTATGCGGTGGCGGCAAAAAGTTTCCCAAAGGAGTTGATTGAGTCGTTTATTCAGTGTCTCGGTATCTACCCCATTGGTAGTCTGGTAGAACTTGATAGTGGTGAGGTGGGGGTGGTGATGACGGTCAATCGCCAACGTCGTCTCAATCCTATCCTGACTCTGGTACTTGATGGAAGTAAGCGGCCTCTCCCTAAGGTGAAAATGATGAATCTTGAACTTCAGGCCAGGCGTGAGAGTCCAATGCGTATTAAGAAAATTCTGGAGTCTAATGCCTACGGCATCGACGTACGCCAGCTGATTTTGCAAAGTAATATGACCGCCCCTGCCGCGATGATGTAAGGTGTCGGTCGCATTTTGAATATAAGGAATAGAGAGTAATGCCTTCATTTGACGTGGTTTCCGAACTCGACCGTCACGAGCTGACTAATGCCGTAGATCAGGCCAACCGTGAGATTGGCAACCGTTTCGACTTCAAGGGCAGCGATGCCAGGATAGAAGAGGGTGAGGAAGGATTGACTCTGGAGGCGGAGAGTGAGTTTCAACTCGACCAGATGATGACGGTACTGAATCAGAAACTGGTCAAGCGTGGTCTCGACATCCAGAGCCTGGAAAAGCAGGGAGTGGAGAGCAGTAACCTTCGTGCACGTCAGAGGCTGATGTTAAAAGAGGGAATTGATAAAGAGATGGCGAAGAAGATCGTCAAGCTTATTAAAGAGAACAAAATGAAGGTGCAGGCCTCGATTCAGGGGGAACAGGTACGTATTACAGGAAAAAAACGCGATGACCTGCAGCAGGCCATTGCCTTGCTCAAGGGTGCCGGGCTGGAGCAGCCGTTACAATTTACCAATTTCCGTGATTAAGCGGCCAGGAATTATCCCGATGTTTAAATATATTTATATGCTGGTATCGATCCTTTTTGTTGCAGCAATTATTGTGGTTTCAGACAATGAGACAGCCACTGCCGCACCGCATGTAGAAGAGAAATCTGTAGAGCTACAGGGCGATATGAAGCTAATCAGGGGGCGACTGGAGAAGGCCTTTAATCAACAGCCTGACGCTATTGCAGACTCTCCACTGAAGGGTTTTTTTGAGGCGGTATACGGTACTAAGGTGTTTTATGTTTCAACCGATGCGAAACATCTTATCAGCGGTGAGATCTATGATTTTGCTACGCTGGAGAATCTGACCGAGCAGAGTCTTTCTGGTAGTCGTTTGAAAATAGTTGAGAGGATCCCTGAATCATCCATGATCGTTTACAAGGCGAAGGATGAAAAACATGTAATCAACGTCTTTACTGATATCGACTGTGTCTATTGTCGCAAGTTGCATCAGGATATGGCGCAGATCAATGCCCTGGGCATTACCGTACGTTACCTGGCATTCCCGCGGGCTGGGTTGAACTCGCCTTCTTATGATAAGGCAGTTAGTGTCTGGTGCGCCAAGGATCGAAAAAAGGCGATGGATAATGCCAAGGCCAGCGGCAAGATTGAGCCACTTAAGTGTGATGCACCGGTACAACTGCATATGATGTTAGGCCAGCAGTTGGGTATTAGTGGCACTCCAGGTCTGATTCTGGAGGATGGTCGTCTGCAACCGGGTTATGCACCGCCCAGGCAGCTGTTATCGCTGTTTAAGTAGTTGTTTGCTGGTAGAGATAAAAGGCTGTCATCGACAGCCTTTTTTTCGTTAGTGCGTTGTGGGAGCGTCGATCTCGAACAGGCTCTTACAGTGGGTAAACAGCAGGAATGTTCGTACTTGCTGTGCAGGCCATAGTCTGGCAACACCCTCAGCGTAGTATTTAAGTTGTTCACGATAGGGGGAAGCCAGCTCGGCCAGATTTTCCGTTGTCGCATGGTGATGGGTCTTGTAATCGACCACCCAGATCTCATCGTCGAGCAGCAGCAGGCGGTCGATCACCCCGTGTACGGTAGATCCCTGCTGTTGGTAAATAATAGGCACCTCGTTGATCGCCTCTCCCGCTGTTGGCAGTAACACCTTCTGCAGTTGGGGCTCTGCAAATAGCTGCTGTACCTCATCTGTCCAGCGTTGCAGTTCATTATTGCTACTTATTAATCCCTGCTCTAATGCGACCTGCTCGGTGGCCATCGTTATGCTCTTTACGTTATCCCCGGTCATTAGTTCCAGCATTCGGTGGATAGCGATACCACGTTGACGTCCATCCTCATCGCTATGGGCGGGTATTGTGCTGCGTCCCTCATCGAGGTGATAACTGGGGGCGATTTCACGGCTCTTTGGGATAACGGCTATGGGCTTGGACAGGGTTTCGGGAACCGGGATGACCTTGTTGTCTTGCCTGGCACTAACCGATTCAGTACCAGGGTTTGGCGGGCTACCGCTTTCTAGTTGGCAAGAATCTTCAATGGTTTTCTCGCCCAGCGGGTCCAGTGCCTCACGCACTGCTCCATACCAGTTCAACTCATTTCCGCGTCGTGGTGCACAGGCACTCAGGTAGAGGTGTTGGCGGGCGCGGGTGAGGGCAACGTAGAGCAGGTTGGCGTCTTCGCGCTGTTCCTCTTTCTGTTCGCGCTGCAGTGCTGCGCGGGTAAAGGCATCCTGCTGCCCCTTCTTGCCGACCAGCAAGAAGGCATTGGGACGTGCGGCCTCTGCGGGCCAGTGGATAAGGGCGCGGAAGGGGCGATCTTTTGCTACCCCACGGGCACTGTCCGCGAGAAATACCACCGGTGACTCCAGCCCTTTTGATGCGTGAATGGTCATAACTCTTACCCGGTCGCTGTTGCCTGTGGACGGTGCCTCGTCAGGTGCCTCATCACTATTCTCGCGCATCTCACTCAGGCGGCTGAGAAAATGGCCAAGACTGGGGTAGCGGCCACTATCGATGGACAGTGCCAGTTCCAGAAAACGTGTCAAATTGGACTCGCTACGGGCACGCAGGTGAGGGGGACAGGCGGCCTGGTAACGGTTCAGCACATTCCCCTCGTTGTAGATGCGATCGAGAAGGTCGTGAATCGGTAACCTGCCGACTAGCTCGCGCCAGTTGCTAAGTTGCTGCCAGGCATGGTGTAGCGGATGAGCCGTGTTGTGCTCAGCCTGTGTGGCGAGACGCTGGTACCAGTTGCCACTGTTTTTTTCCATGGATGCCAGCTGCATTAGCGCTTCATCGGTACAGGCGAAGAGTGGTGAGCGTAATACGGTGGCCAGTGACAGGTTGCTATAAGGAGTGATAAGAAGCTCCAGTAGTGCCACCATGTCACGCACCTCGATACTCTCTAGCAGGGTACCGCGTTCAGCACCCAGATAGGGGATACCAGCCTGACGTAGTGCTTTTTCGTATTCCCCCACATGGGAGCGGCTACGCACCAGGATCATGATATCTCCGTAGCGCATGGGGCGGGCGGAACAGGCCTTACCCACCGGTGTTGCCTCTGCAATGAGACGGCTGATCTCAGTGGCGATCATCTCGCCCTCACGCTGGTAGCGTTGATCACCTTCAATGATGCGTGGCTGGTGCAGCGGGTTTCGCAGCGTGGTGGCGGCGGCAGGGGGCTCCTCCTCGTCACTGTCACTGACAAGCGGCAGCACTGTGATCTGTCCCCACAGTTCGTGCAGGTGAGTGTCGTGCGGGGTGAAGTCGTGCAGGAGTCCCTGCATCGGGCCACCGTCACCGAACAGTTTATTGAGTCCCTGCATGATGGCGGGGGCTGAGCGCCAGGAGATGTGTAGCGGGAAGCCTTTAGCATCAAGGTGCTGTTCCAACCACTCGTGAGCGGTTTGAAACAGGCGTGGCTCGGCACGACGAAAGCGGTAGATCGATTGCTTGGCATCACCCACCAGAAAGACACTGCGGTGGCGCTCGGCAGCCCCCGCCGCCATCTCCTGCAACAGCGGTTGTAGCAGGCGCCACTGGGTGGGGTTGGTATCCTGAAACTCATCGACCAGCAGGTGTTCGATGCGTTGATCGAGTTTGTACTGCACCCACTGGGCGTTCTCTGCGCGGTGCAGCAGGCGGTAGGCACGCCACTCGAGGTCGGTGAAGTCGAGCTGGCGGCGCTCGGCCTTGATACGCTGGAAGTGTTCGAGAAGTTGTGTGCCCACCGCATACCAGGCGCGGCTGGCGCGTAGTGTTGCCTCGGCAGCAAGTTGATCCAGGCTTTGCATTAAGGCCGAGCAGATTTGCCCATGCAGTTCAATAAACTGCTCTTGTCCTTCCTCACCCATCTTTGAGGCCTGCGCCTTGGAGGGCTTACAGGCACGTGGCTCATCCTGCTTAGTTAACAGTGCCTCTCGGCAGTGGGTGAAACGCTCTTCCAGTGTTAGGGCGGAGTCGCGCCCCTGTGCCAGGAGCTCAAGTCTGGAGAGATTGCTCTTGATAGGATGCCGGTTGAGCAGGGTGCAGTAGTTGCTTAATTCCTGCTCACGCTCTTCGGTGAAAAAGCTCTGTAGCGGTGAGACCCCATCGATTATCTGTAGCTGATCACGCAGTTGCTCGATGGCAAAGGTCTGTGGCTGCTCCTGCTCCTCGGTATAGGCCCACCAGTCGCTACGATGGTTGAGAAAGGTAAACAGTGCCTGCCGAACCCCGTGCAGGCTGCCACTATAGGTCAGCAACTGCTCAAGCGCTTGCGCTGTCTCAGCGTTGGGTTTGAGGGTGACCTGTTCTATTAGCAATTCCCAGGCGGTACGGGCCAGCTCGCCACTGCTCTCCATCAACTCGAAGCCGGGCGGCACATCGGCCTCTAGCGGGAAGCGGCGCAGGATCTCCTGACAGAAGGCGTGGAAGGTGGTGGTACGGATGTTCTTGCCACTCTGAAGCAGCTCCTCGTATAGGCCCCGGGCCCGTGTCATGGTTGCCTCATCGGGGGTGAGTGATAGCTCACGCAGCAGTTCGCCGAGTTCAACATCATCAACCGAGGCGAGGGTTAACAGGCGCTCGGAGAGGCGGGTCTGCATCTCTGCCGCCGCCTTGCGGGTAAAGGTGATGGCGAGGATGGCGTCGGCACGGGCACCGTGCATCAGTAGTCGCAGCAGCCGGCTGACCAGCAGCCAGGTCTTGCCTGTACCGGCTGAGGCCATCACGGTGGCGTTGATTTGTGGGGCGCTGGGCCCGAGTTCTTTAGTCATGGTTATAGCATAATGACCTGAATGGAGGCGGTAAACATCAGAGTCCGTGTAGGACAATCCCTATAGAGGTGTAAGTGATGTCATGGTTAGACTGTATCCAGTTAGAGCGTAATTTCATTGTGGACATTCTTAACTTGTTGATTATGAATGAAAATATTGCGGTTCTGGTATTAGGGTTTTCCCTTGCATGGGATTACACCCCACTTGTAGGAAATTGGGATATTGGTAATCTTTACCTCAACAAGGACGTTAGCAGGGATGACTTAAGGATAAGTGGTCAAAGGGAAGTGGCTTTGCACACATGGAGTGGCGCGGCAAGGAGGCTGTAAAGGAATAACAACAAATGGAATGAGCTTCCAGCTTAATGGATTTACCAGGATAGTATACCAATGGAGTGGTGCTGGCAGGATGCTGGCAGTGAAAGAAATATCAGGCGGCTTTTTAAGTCGCCTTTTTTATTGCCTGCGCTTTATTCACTATTTGTCTCTGTGGGCCATAGAGAACGTCGGCATAGCCCCTCCATCTGGCAATATCCACACACCTTCTCATCGCCCCAGGCGGGTAGCCCACGTGAGTCAACCATCTCTGCGTGAACCCCCTTCAGTCGTTCACCGATATCATTACTGAGCTGTTCTAGCTCATCGGCGTTCAGCATCACCTTGCTACCGAGCTTCTTGTCGTCCAGCGACAGGTACTCTACCTGGGTTATTGCAAGTTGCTGGTGTTTGCCAAGCAGGACATAAAAGGGGAGCTGAACCGCCTCACCATTAAGTACCTCCTCTTCGCTGGCGATGCTGCCGGTCTTGTAGTCGACCACCGCCATCCCGTCATGTAGTCGGTCGATGCGATCGAGGCGGCCCTGTAGTTCCAGATTTGGGGCAAAGCCCTCGGTGCGTAGATCGGCCTCTACCGTGTCGACTCGTCCGGCCTCCTCACGGCTGATCTGCCAGTCCAGGTAGTCGGGGATCCTGTCGAGCCAGCGCTGTAACCAGCCACGATGCAGGAAATTATCCTCCAGATCCTCGGCGAAGACCGCATGGCTGATCTCTTCCAGTAGTCTCTGGGCACTGTTGCGTGACCGGGCATCCAGTCCTTTAGTGAAGGGCCCGGGTAGCCCCGCTACTTCTCCGTGAAAGGCCTGCAGGATGCGATGCACCCGCTCGCCATAATCACTCTTCTCCAGCGCTTCGCGAATGGCCTCTGATGGGGCGAGGCGCAGCCCCCGTGCGGCATAGAACTGGTAGGGGCAATTCATCAGTTGTTGATAGGCCGAGGCAGAGTAGCGTTGTGGCAGCAGTGATGGGGTGAGTGCCGGCGCGGGGGGGAGGCTGGCTGCAGGCAAGGGTGTACTGCGATTGACCACCTGGCTGTCGGCTGAATCGAGCAGGGCTGCCAGCTCCTCATCTTCCAGTAGATCGTTATAGGCCAGTTGGTGAAAGCTGCGTAGCGACTCCAACCAGGGGCTAGGGAGGATATCCTCGCCATCCTGCTGGCGGCGCAAGGTGAGTAGCAGGTTCGGAGATGACTCTAGCAGCCGGCGAAAATGGAAAAAGCGTTCAGCCAGCTGCTCCTCGCTGAAGGGAAGTCCCAGCTCCCGCCGTACCGCATCATTGAAGAAGGGGCTGGTGGAGGGGCTACCGGGAAGGTACTCGCGCTCCATACCGGCGATGATCAGGGCATCGAAGCGTTGCAGCTGGCTCTGTCCCAGCCCCATCAGGCTGACCGAATGTCCCTGACTGGCAAGACGAAAATGAGACTGTTCAAGGGTACGCCCTAACCAGCCGCGAAATTCTAGCCATGTAAGCGGTTGTTGTTCACCCTGTGCGGCTCGTTGCATCTTTCGCAGTTCGTCGAGCAGGCGTGTCCCTGCTGCATCGGCTGCTAGACCTTCGCTCAGACCTAGTTTGTTCAGGCTCTCTATCAGGGTATCCAGATAGTGTGATGCAGTGTGTTCTCCTTGGAGTAGCGGGAGTAGAGGAGCAGCGGTCTCAGCCAGTTGCTCCAGTAGAGTGATTACCCCGTTCAGTCCTTCTGCCAAGTCGGTGGGCAGTCGGTGCTGGCGAAAGCGGGTCTGGTGTAGATAGCGTTCAAGACCACTGCCGATGTTCTCGTGAAGGACGATATCCTGTTCCAACCGATAGACATCACTGAGATAGGTCTCACGCTCCTCTGCGATAAAGATGAAAGGGGACTTGAGCAGATCCAGCATCGGCTGGTGACTAAAGTCCTCCTCTATACATTGCATCCAGTGCTCCAGTACGGCAGCGGCACTGGTGGTGGAGAGGGCCCATCCCGAGGCATCGTGCAGGGCGATATTCGCTCGCTCCAGCAGGGCGCGTACTCGCCGAGCCAGGCGACGATTCTCGCTAATAATGCCGATCTGTCGGTGCCCGGCCAGCAGCCAGCGGCGCACCTGTAGTTCCACTGCACGGGCCTCCTGCTCATCGCCATCTGCATGAAATAATTTGATGCTCTTGTCGATGGGGGAGACGGGGTGTTCGGCGGCAAAGTGTTGTGCCCGCTCGCGCAGGGGCACCAGGTTATTGTCAGGATGGTAAATAGTGGCAAAAAGCTGGTTTATCCCTTCGCCTTCCGGTCCCTGTGGCAACGGCTGTTGCAGGGTCCTGAACAGGGAGGCCAGCGGAGTGCGCGGGTGATAGTTATGCGGCGGTTCAGTGCCCCCCTCGCCATGCAGTAATAAGGTGATTCTCTCTGCATTGATCATTCCCTGGAGCCACTTCTGCTCTGCATTGTGGGTAGGGAATCCCGCCAGATAGAGTGGTTGCGGTGTGGAGTGTTGTAGCGGATGAGAGAGTTGCAGCAGGGTGCGGGTATTCCGGTCAATGAGGCGGCGTGCATGCAGTTGTTGGTGCCAGGCATGCCACAGGGTATGTACCAGCCCTGCCTCGCGATCCAGGGCTGCCGGATGGCTGCCTTCAAGGCCGTAACCGGTGGCCACGCGATTGCTGAACTGTGTCAGATCATCGGGTAGTTCGACCTGATTGAGAGTGAGCTCATCGAATAGTTGAAGCAGGCTGTCAGCCAGGGCCCACAGATTGGCATCGCCGAACAGGCCCCGGTGTTCTCGTAGCGCCTCTACCAGTATTAACACCCGTTGATAGTCGTTGACGACCTCATACTCATGCGGGGAGGGCTGGTCGTTAAGCCAGCCGTGCAGGGTAGTGATGCGTGGCCCCAGCAGGGCATCGAAACCAAGCTCTGCCGCCTGCTCGAGCAGCAGCTGACGCAGTCGTACAGCCGCATCCAGATCTGCTAACAGTACGACTACCTTATCGAGTCGCGGCAGCTGGTTACGCTGGTCTGTCAGCAGACGGGAGGCCAGTACCTGCAGCGGATCCTCGGCATAGGGAATGAGCTGGATGGCCTGTGTGGGATTCACGCGGTGATCGTCCTGCGATAAAGAGATGCTCTATTAAAACCGATTGACGCTGATAAATGAAATGGTGACAGGGTATTGCGAGTCTGCCTCACTATTCCAGTTGCATCAGTTTCATCACCGGTTCACTAAGACTGGGATTGTCGCTGAAACCGGAGACCAGCAGCACCGAGTTGCCGCTGTGGAGCAGGTTGTGGGAACGGGCGACCTCTTCACTTAGCTGCCGCCAATCACTGCACGCCTCTTCAGTAGTATTAAACGGTACGATGCCCCAGTGCAGGCACAGGCGACGGCTTACCGTCTCGTCGGTAGTGATTCCCATGCAGGGCGCTGTGGGGCGGGCCGCTGCGATAATCTGTGCGGTGATGCCGCTCCGTGTAGGAATGATGATGCCCTGTAATTTGAGGCTCTCGGCCATCGAGGTGGCAGCACGGGCTACCGCCTCGCGTAGTGGCAGCCTGGCTTCGTTGTGCCGTCGTTGCGGCTCGCCGAAGTGATTGTGTTGCCACTGGTAGTTTTCCATCTCACGCAGGATGCGATCCATGGTGGTGACCGCCTGTACCGGGTGGCGACCGCTAGCGGTCTCGCCGGAGAGCATTACCGCGTCGGTGCCGAGCAGTGCGGCGTTGGCGACATCTCCCACCTCGGCCCGGGTAGGGCGGGAGTGGTTTACCATTGATTCAAGCATCTGTGTGGCGACAATTACCGGGCGCTGGTGCTGGCGTGCCAGCTGGATTAGATCCCGTTGGATCAGTGGTACCTGTTCGGCAGGAAGTTCGATGCCAAGGTCGCCACGGGCGATCATAATGCCGTAGGCCTGTTGCAGAATAGCCTCGATATTCTCTATCGCCTCGGGTTTTTCGATTTTGGCGATGATCGGTATCTCGCGGCCCAGCTTGGCCAGGTGGCGCTGTAGTGAACTGATTTCGGTGGCACGACGCACGAAACTCAGTGCAATGAAGTCTGCTCCCAGCTCAACCGCTAGTGCCGCATCTTTTCGGTCCTTGCGGGTGGAGGCTGAGACCGAGAGTCGCGTGTCCGGGAAATTCATTCCCTTGTTCTCTTTCAGGCTGCCGCCAAAGAGCACGCGACAGTGGATATCTTTATCCTCAATCGCTTCAATCTGTAGCTCGAAGTTGCCATCATCGAGAAATATTCGCTCGCCTATTTTTACATCTTTATACAGGCCGCGATATTGTGAGGGGATCAGGCCTGCCTCATCCTTGATATTGCGGCAGGTAACGGTGACCCGCTCATCCTCAACCAGTTCTAGCTGCCCGTCGGCAAGTTTGCCGACGCGGATCTTGGGTCCACACAGATCCATTAAAATCGCCACGGGTTGTTTTAACTTTTTTGCACAACGGCGAACGCGTGCGAACAGCTGACGGTGGCTGTCGTGGTCACCGTGTGAGAGGTTGAGGCGGAAGACGTTGGCCCCGGCGTTGATCAGCCGTTCAATAGCGGCGATGGAGTTGCTGGCGGGACCGAGGGTGGCAACGATCTTGGTGCGTCGCCAGTGCAGGGCGGTAGGGACTGGTTGTGTGTCAGATGGCATGAGATACCTTAATTAATAATTTTTCCAAGTATAGGGTATCAGTGGCTATAACAGCTCCTTAAGTTTATACATCGCCTGCAGCGCCTCGCGTGGACTCAACTCATCCGGTTCTATCATCTCTATGGCTTCCAGCAGCGGATGGGGTGGAGTCGGTTCAAACAGCGGCATCTGTTCTACGCCGGTGGCGTGCTCGCTACGCTCGGCACCGCTCTGTTCCAGCTCAAAGAGTTTGAGCCTGGCCTGTTGCACCACCTCGCGTGGTACCCCGGCAAGCTGGGCTACCTGCAGGCCGTAGCTCTGACTGGCCGGTCCTTCTTTGACGCTGTGCATAAAGATGATCTCCTCGCCGTGCTCCACGGCATTGAGGTGGACATTTGCGCAGTGGGGCAGGGACTCGGGCAGCGTGGTCAGCTCGAAGTAGTGGGTGGCGAAGAGGGTGAAGGCGTGCAGTTTGGTTGCCAGATGGCGGGCACAGGCCCAGGCCAGCGACATGCCGTCGAAGGTAGAGGTGCCACGGCCAATTTCGTCCATCAGCACCAGGCTCTGTGCGGTGGCATTGTTAAGGATGTTGGCGGTCTCGGTCATCTCCACCATGAAGGTGGAGCGACCGGTGGCCAGATCATCCGAGGCACCAATGCGGGTGAAGATGCGATCCACCGGGCCGATGGTGGCCTGCTCCGCGGGGACGAAGCTGCCGATGTGGCCCAGTAGCACGATGAGCGCGGTCTGGCGCATATAGGTCGACTTGCCGCCCATATTGGGGCCGGTGATGATGAGCATACGCCGCTCCTCATCGAAGCGAATATCGTTGGGGATGAAGGGCTGCTCCATCACCTGTTCTACCACCGAGTGGCGGCCACCGCGAATGTCGAGACCGGGTTTTGTGCTCAGATCAGGGCGTACCAGCCTCAGGCTGTCGGCACGCTCGGCCAGGTTGTTGATGGCGTCCAGCTCGGCCAGTGCGGCCGCGGTCTGTTGCAGTGGGGCAAGCTGTGCACCGAGTATTTCCAGCAGTTCATCATAGAGCCCTTTTTCGCGGGCCAGTGCTCGTTCGGCGGCGGAGAGCGCCTTGTCTTCAAAGGCCTTTAGCTCAGGGGTGATAAAGCGCTCGGCATTCTTCAGGGTCTGGCGGCGCACATACTCCACCGGCACCTTGTCGCTTTGTGCACGGCTGACCTCAATGTAGTAGCCGTGTACCCGGTTGTAGCTCACCTTGAGGGTTGCGATGCCGGTCTGTTCGCGCTCACGCATCTCCAGGTCGAGCAGGAACTGCCCGGCGTTTTCACGGATGGTACGCAGATCATCCAGCTCTTTATCGTAACCCTCGGCGATCACGCCACCGTCGCGGATCAGCATTGGCGGCTCATTGATAATCGCCCTGGCCAGTAGGTCGTAAAGTTCCGGGTAGCTGGCGATGCGCTGTGAAATCTCATCAAGTAGTGGTGAGTCGAGACCGTTCAGCAGCTGCTGTAGTGCGGGTAGGCGACGCAGTGTCTCGCGCAGTTGGGTGAGGTCACGTGGACGAGCCGACTTGAGCGCAATACGGGTGAGAATGCGTTCGATATCACCGATGCCACGCAGGCTCTCTCGTAGCTCGTCGAACAGGCGCTGCTCAAGCAGGGTTTCAATCGCCTGCTGGCGACCTCGAAGCATTTCATGGTCGCGTAGCGGGCGGTTGATCCAGCGGCGTAACAGGCGACTGCCCATAGTGGTGGCGGCGCGGTCCATCACCCCGGCCAGGGTGTGACGGTTATCGCCGCCAAGGTTGGTCTCCAGCTCCAGATTACGGCGACTTGCCGCATCAAGCTGCACCGCCTCGTCGTGCTGCTCCAGGCTGAGCCCATGCAGGTGCGGCAGGGCTCCTCGCTGGGTCTCCTGCACGTAGTGAAGCAGGGCACCGGCAGCACAGACAGCCTCGATCAGTCCCTCGCAGCCGAAGCCTTTCAGGTCGCGGGTGGCGAACTGCTGGCACAACAGGCGGTGGGCACTGTCGTGTTCGAAGTGCCAGGGGGCAAGGCGGGTAAGGCCAGGGAGGTTGGGGGCTTGCACCATCTCTTCACTTACCACCAGCTCCGCCGGGTGCAGACGCTCCAGCTCGGCAGCCAGTGCCTCCTCGCCGTCCAGCTCTAACACACTGAAGCGGCCACTGGTGATATCGAGGGTGGCTAGCCCTAGCTGATCACTGCCTTGTGCCACGGCGCAGATCAGGTTGTCACGGCGCTCATCCAGTAGTGCCTCGTCGGTGACGGTGCCGGGCGTGACGATGCGTACCACCTTGCGTTCCACTGGTCCCTTGGACTTGGCCGGGTCGCCGATCTGCTCGCAGATCGCCACCGACTCGCCCATCTTTATCAGCCTTGCCAGGTAGCCCTCTACCGCGTGGTAGGGCACCCCGGCCATGGGGATAGGCTCGCCTGCCGAGGAGCCACGGGCGGTCAGTGTAATGTCGAGTAGTTCGGAGGCACGTTTGGCATCATCGTAGAAGAGCTCATAAAAATCTCCCATACGGTAAAATAGCAGCATGTGGGTAAATTCTGACTTGATGCGCAAAAACTGCTGCATCATTGGTGTGTGCCCGCCAGGAGCCTCTCTCTTTTTACTCTTCTTTTCCATGCTGTGCAGTGTATCGGAAAAGGTGGGGAGCGGGCCAGATTGCAACAAGGTGAGGGTTGCATCCAACTCTATAGAGTGAGGACTTGCGGCAGTGCCCGAGGTTTGCTAACAATGGGCCACGAACCGATGGAGCTATTAGAGTGATGCCGTATAAGGGTGACTACGAAGAGAAGCGGGCTTTTGCACGTATGGGTGTGGATTGTCCCGCTACTTTCCGTATCGACGGGGAGAGCACTGCATACCATGCTATGGCTACCGACCTTAGCGCCACTGGCCTCCAGATTAGTAGTGCGAATGCGGTAAATGTGGGCACGACAGTCATGGTTGAGATGATAGCAGAGCAGATGATCGTACCGCCGTTAAAGGCGAAGGCTGAAGTTGTACGCTGTTGCGAGAATGCTACAGGTGGTTACCAGTTGGGACTGAAGATCCTGGAGATGCTGCCTGGCCTGTAGATTGTCCGCCTGTCCCGATAGGTAATCGTCGAATTGGGCATTAACTCGCCTTTATCCTCATCCAGCTCAGCCTTTGTTACACACTCTTCTGTTCAGCTAACCCCTGTTCTTTGAGTGGTGCAGCCATCACTGACTAGTCGGCTTGTGCTATATCTATTTGTGTTCAGAATCAAACTAATACAAACATCCTGAATGAGATTACATATCATGGATAGTCGTAGGCTGGATAATGAGATCAAAGAGCAGGTAGTGACGCTGGCCAGGGCATTGGGCGAGAACGGCATGATGCTGGCTGCTGCTGAGTCATGCACCGGCGGCTGGGTGGCCAAGGTCTGTACCGATCTATCGGGTAGTTCTAAATGGTTTGAACGTGGCTTTGTCACCTACACTAATGAGTCGAAGCAGGAGATGTTGGGAGTGTCTGCCGAGACCTTGAGTCGTCACGGTGCAGTCAGTGAGGAAACCGTGGCTGAGATGGCCACGGGAGCCCTGGAGCATAGCCGTGCTCAAAGTAGCGTAGCGATCAGTGGTATCGCCGGGCCCGGTGGTGGTAGTGAAGATAAACCCGTTGGCACGGTCTGTTTTGGCTGGGGCATGGAGGGGAGCAGGGTCGATACCGAGTCTTGCCGCTTCGATGGCGATCGAGAGGCAGTGCGTGCCCAGGCGGTTGTTCACGCCCTGCAGGGGCTGATAGCACGCCTGCAATGAGTGAACGGCAACGCCTCTTCTTTGCCCTCTGGCCCGACGAGCCATTGCGTGAGGTGATCACACCGTTACTCAAGCTGCACCGGGAGTGTGGTGGCAGGGCACACCCTCCGGGCAACCTTCATCTGACTCTTAACTTTCTCGGTGGAGTGGGGGCGGAAACCCGCGACTGCCTGGAGCGGGCCGCCGGTGAGATTATTATCCCCCCCTTTGAACTGACGCTGGACCATTTTGGTTACTGGCCACGCCCGCGGGTTGTGTGGCTTGGTTGTAGTGAAATACCAGAGCCGCTTGGTGAACTGGTTGTAGCGCTAAATCGGGTGGTGGAGCGGTGTGGCCTGCAGCCGGAACAACGACCCTACCAGGCCCACCTTACCCTGCTGCGCAAGGCCAGACAGGCCCCGGCCGGGCCCGCGCCCGAGTTGCCCTGGCGGGTAAATGACTTTGTATTGGCGCAATCGGTCAGTACTCTCAGTGGGGTAGAATACCGTGTGTTACGGCGCTGGGATTTGAAAGCGGGTAATAGGTAAAACATTGTTTATTACATTTCATCAAAACCGATACTGTTTTTGACTGACGACTTCCTCTTCAACGAAACGCCCACTCGGCGAACGGTTCCACCTCATCACGGTTGGCGACAACAAGCTGGTAGGCGTGAGGGTTGAGTGAGCTATCAGCCGTCGTATCTACCGATAGTTGCTGTAGCAGGTAACCGAATAAGGCACGCCGTACCTCGATGGTAATTACATCACCCGTTGCACCGTAGTCCATCAACAGGTTGAGGCGCTTCTTCTCGGGGAGCCCCGGGTGGGGCGTCAGTTCCAGGGTGAGGGTCTCCACCCACTCTTCATCAAATTCTCGACTCGATTCGGATGGTTCATCGAGCATTTCAGCCACACCTATCCGCGATAAAACGAAATCACGAAAATCGAAGGTCTCTTCGCTGTAGGCGCGCAGGTGCCAGCGCAGGCCGTTATGGCACAGGGAGTGAGGTTCGATGATGCGTGCATGTTCACTATCCCGGTCGGAGAGAGAGCTGTAGTGGATACGAAGCTTTCTTTTTTGTGCCACGGCACGCAGCGCCTGGGCGGTGATCTGTTTATCCGGCAGTCTGGCGGGGGTGGGCAGGGACTCGGCGGGGATACCGAATATGGGTTGCTCACCATACGGCCCGTTCATGCTGGTCAGGTTGTGGGCAATCATCGGCAGAACGGCCTCGGGGGAGAGGTCAGCGACACACTCTTCGAAGTTTGGGCCGGGCACGTAACCAAACAGACTCTGCTTGTAGATGAGGTTTCCGGGGGCGAGACGGCCGTAGAGGCTGATGTCCTTGGTGGCCGCCGGATCGGAGATACCAAAGGCCCTGGCGACATCGTTTCTAGTTACCACTCCACAATAAAACACCCTGATTTCAATGTATTGCAGCCTCTGGCGGGTTGCCCATTTCATCTCTGCAAGTGTTTTTTCTACCGATTTATCGGGCATTGCCATGCCGAAACTCCATCTAATAGTGTGTTGTGAGTATGGTAACGCAGAATACATATAAATAATCATAAAGTAAATACTGCGTAGGTAGTAAAAAATATTGACATAGCTAAAAGTATAGTCTAAATTTCACTTCAAGCATGACGATGCAAACGAATTCAACGAACCTGATTACGGAGTACTAAATCGTGGACGAGCAAAAGAAAAAAGCATTATCGGCAGCACTGGGACAGATCGAAAAGCAGTTTGGTAAAGGGTCTGTGATGCGTATGGGCGATGAGAACGCAATTCCAAATGTTGAGGCGATCTCTACCGGTTCACTGGGTCTTGATGTGGCGCTGGGGATCGGTGGTCTGCCCAAGGGACGGGTGGTTGAGGTCTACGGGCCTGAATCCTCCGGTAAGACCACCCTGACCCTGCAGGTGATCGCCGAGGCGCAGAAAGCGGGTGGCACCTGTGCCTTTGTCGACGCCGAGCACGCACTGGATCCGGTCTATGCCGGTAAGCTGGGGGTCGATGTGGACGAGTTGCTGGTCTCTCAGCCCGATACCGGTGAGCAGGCGCTGGAAATTACCGATATGCTGGTTCGCTCCAGTGCGGTTGATGTGGTGGTGGTCGACTCGGTTGCCGCGCTGACCCCCAAGGCGGAAATTGAAGGTGATATGGGTGATACCCACGTGGGTCTGCAGGCGCGCCTGATGTCTCAGGCACTCAGAAAATTGACCGCCAATATCAAGCGTTCCAATACGCTGGTGATCTTCATTAACCAGATTCGCATGAAAATCGGCGTAATGTTCGGCTCTCCCGAGACCACCACCGGCGGTAATGCCCTTAAGTTTTACTCCTCGGTGCGTCTCGACATCCGTCGTATTGGTGCCATCAAGAAGGGTGATGAGGTGGTCGGTAATGAGACCCGCGTTAAGGTGGTGAAAAATAAGGTGGCCCCCCCCTTCAAGCAGACTGAGTTCGATATCCTCTACGGTGAGGGGATCTCTCGTCAGGGCGAGATTATTGATATGGGTGTAAAGCTAGATATCGTCGATAAGGCGGGTGCCTGGTATAGCTATAATGGTGACCGTATCGGCCAGGGAAAGGACAAGGTACGTATTTTTCTCAAGGAGAACCCAGAGGTCGCCGCTGATATCGAGAGCCGAATCCGTGCCGAGTTGCTGCCAAGCATTGAGGAAAGTGATGTCAAAGTAGACAATGTTGCTGAAATAGAATAGCCTTTGCCGGATTTTGAGAGCCATATGGGTGGCGCCTTGTGCGAGCACCCATTTTTTTATCCACAATGGACTGCGTAGATGTTATTTAACTCCTACATTTTTATCTCCCTGTTTTTACCCATAACCCTCATTACCTATTATTTTATCGGCGGTCAGGGGAAACACCGAATTGCTATTTCGTGGCTGGTGGGGGCATCGTTGTTTTTCTATGGTTGGTGGAATCCTGCCTATCTTGGGCTGATTGTTACCTCTATGTTGTTTAACTACGCTGTGGGCATCAGTCTTGGTAATCATGGTAATGCGCAGCGTGGTAATAATTGGGTGTTGGCACTGGGTGTGACAGCCAACCTTGCTCTCCTTGGATATTATAAATACGCCAATTTTTTTGTTAATACTCTAAATGATGTGGCAGCCACATCCTTTCATCTCGAGACTATTATATTGCCGCTGGCAATTTCATTTTTTACTTTTCAGCAAGTAGCCTATCTGGTTGATGCGTGGAAAGGGGAGACACGAGAATACAACTTTCTTCACTATTGCCTTTTCGTTACCTTCTTCCCGCAACTTATTGCCGGGCCTATTGTTCACCATAAGGAAATGCTGCCGCAGTTTGCCAAGGACATTACCTATAAGTTTAACCATGAAAACATTGCGGTTGGACTTACCATTTTTTTTCTTGGGCTTTTTAAAAAGGTTGTAATAGCAGATAGTGCAGCAAAATATTCCACGCCTGTTTTTGATATGGCCGAAGATGGGATGCTGTTGAATTTTTTTGAAGCCTGGATGGGGGCTCTGGCATATACATTCCAACTCTATTTTGATTTTTCCGGGTACTCCGATATGGCTATCGGCTTGGCAAGGATGTTCGGTATTCGTTTGCCGTTAAATTTTAATTCTCCCTACAAGGCCAATAACATCATTGACTTCTGGCGCGGCTGGCACATGACGCTGTCACGGTTTTTACGGGATTATCTCTATATCCCTCTCGGCGGCAATAGAAAAGGGCGGGTGCGTCGCCATGTCAATTTGATGATTACAATGGTAATTGGTGGCCTGTGGCATGGTGCCGGTTGGACATTTGTTGCATGGGGGGCATTACATGGTGCATACCTGATAGTTAATCATGTTTGGCGTAATCTCTCAGCTCCTTTAGGGCTGGAGGGGAAGCGGGTGTGGATAGCCTTTTCACGCCTACTTACCTTTCTTGCCATTGTGGTTGCCTGGGTGTTCTTCCGGGCAGAGAGCTTTGATGGTGCATTAGTAGTACTTCAGGGAATGTCTGGGATGAATGGGGTGATCCTACCCGATGTCTATAGGGAGGCTATGCAGTTCACTGGAATGGAGTTTGCCAAGCTTGAGTATTACGATGGTAAAGCGGCAAGACTTATTTTGGTGTTATTGCTGGTGGTGTGGTTTATGCCAAATACACAGCAGATTATGTATAACTTCAAACCGGCATTTGAGACATATGCAAATGAAATTAGGCCATGGGTCGGGCGTTTCCCTATTTGGAAACCCAATGTAATGTGGGCTGCTATTATTGTGATGCTGGCATATGCTTCGATTAAAAAACTATCGAGTGTCAGTGAATTTCTTTATTTTCAGTTTTGATTGAACCTATGGATTTATTTATATTTTATAACCGCATTGTAGTCACTTTAATTGTGCTGCCTGTCATACTATTAATCGGCGTTACTGTGACTTTGCAGCCACTGGACGGTGATCTGACACGTATTGGTGGACACAGTGAAGGTAGGTTTGGTTGGAATAAACCACAGGTTCTGTTTGAGAAGTCTCAGTTCTTGGTGGCAAAGAGTATTGGTGACTACAATAGGGAGTTTGATGTTGTAGTGTTAGGTGATTCTTTCTCTGCCCACTCGACAAAGGGGTGGGAAAATTATCTTGTTGAGCATACGGGCCTCTCAGTTATCATGTTCTATATGGCAGATGGTTATACACTTAGCGATATTACAAATAGTGAAGCATATAACATCCACCCACCAAAATTATTGATATATGAATCTGTTGAACGATTGGCTTTTTCTCGTCTTCATGAACTGTCGCACAAATCGTGGCCATTATCTGCTAATAAGGAGTTGAGCGGTCTCCCAAGTGAGGCGTTGGTGTATCGTGTGCAAGCTAAAAAAAGGATAAACCGTAGAAATAGCTTAGGCCTTGAACAGCGATTTTCTGAGGCGGTGAGTCTAATAGATAAGAGTAAATTCCGTAGGCTCGGACGAGATAATGGTAAAACAATGGTTTTTCCATTAGTTCGTAGTGATCTGTTCTCAAGCGGTGACCCATCTAGTCTGCTAGTCGTGATGGATGATACAAAGAAGGTGTTTTCGGATAACGATGTAAAACAGGCAGTGTTGGGGGTTAATAAGGCGCGTTCCGCAGTGGAGGCTAATGGTCACACAAGATTTTTCTTGATGATTTTTCCTGACAAGTTGACTGCTTATTCGTCGTTTCTTGATCCGGCTGTCAAACAAGTTTCTAGTTTTATCCCTGCTTTAGCTGCTCACTATCCCCTTTTGCGACTGGATAAGAGTTTTGAGGTAGAGTTACAGCAGGGGGCCAAGGATCTCTATCTTCCCAATGATACACACACAGGGTCTTACGGGCACGAAGTTGCTGCATTGAGCCTTATAGATTTTGTGTTCCACTAACCCGGGTCTAGAGACATTAAGTTTGGGGGGAGGGTAATGAGAGGCCAATCGACTTATGTCGGTATTATCGTTTTATTAGTATTCATTCCTCTGATGGGGCTTTCCTTAAGTGCGCTTTCATTTCAAGGTTATACCGGTGTGCTGACTCGCATCGGCGGGCTTCCTGAGTCTGATTATGGCTGGCAGAAACCACAGGAGGTGTTTCCAGAGCCCCTGTTTACCAAAGCTTTCACTGCTGCAGATTATCAACGCTATTACGATGTGGTGGTCATTGGTGATTCTTTCTCTTTTGACTCGGAGAAAGGATGGCAGAACTATTTTATAGAGCAGACAGGTCTCTCTGTGATTACATTCTCCCATGATGTGCCGCTGAATAGTATATTGAACTCTGTGATGTTCAGGGAACACCCTCCGCATTTTTTCATAGTGGAGTCACTTGAGCAGTTTAGCTTGCCTCGCCTGACGGCCTATAACTCCTACCAGTCATCTGCGGTGTTAAAAAGTGTCATAGCATCAAAAGAAGTCGTAACTCTTGCACGGCATCAACAGGTTAAAGAAAAGATAACCAACGATAGTTCAGCCTCGTTTGAAGAGCGCATTGTGCAGCGGCTTCATAACCTTGAAAAGGGACTTGAGAGGTATCAGCAGGAAAAGAACTGGCTTGAAAATATAAAGGGCTTGCATGGTGTCGGGGAATATGGGTCTTCTAAAGGCGCATATGTGTTACCGCTAAAAGAGGAGTCTCGCCTGTTTAGCAACAAACTCCATGACTCGCTCCTTGTTTATTATCTGGATATCACTAAGGTTACAAAAGGGGCGTTGCTAAGTGATGCGGTAAGGGGAGTGGGGCAGCTACAGCGGAAAGTTGAGGAGAACGGCCACAGTCAGTTTATCCTGATGTTGTTCCCAGACAAACTTAGTGCATACTCCCCTTGGCTGGAAGATAAAATGCTCGCCCCACCCTCATTGATACCTGAGTTGTCCAGACTGTATCCCTCACAGGTGCGCCTTGATCTCGCCTTTCAGCGTGCATTAGCGGTGCCTGTAATAGACCTTTATTTGCCCAATGATACCCATGCTGGATATAAGGGATATAGTATCGCAGCCAATACGTTGATCGAATATCTGTTAGGCACTGGTATGGCTAGATATAACTGACTGATATTTTTCAACTTGATGTGTTGGCTGTACCTCAATCCTCCTATATGGCTAACATTTACCCATATAGGGATATGCGGCGGCTTATACAGTGAGGGATGCGGGTATAATGACGGAATCTCGCGATGAATCAATCGCTTACAATACTGGCCTGGATCTCCTGGCCAGGCGCGAGCACTCGGCAAGTGAGTTGAGATTCAAGCTGAAAAAACGTGGTTTTGAAGTCGAAATTGTCAAATCCGTACTTGCCCGTTTTATTGCAGAAAAGTTACAGAGTGATGAACGTTTTGCCGAGGTCTATCTGCGGCAGCGCAGTTTGAAGGGTTACGGCCCGGTACGTATCGGCGTCGAGCTACGTGAGCGTGGAATCGATGATGGATTGATCTCGGCGCAGTTTCGTCAGGCCGTGGATGAGGGGGAGATCGACTGGTTTGAGCGGGCGGCAGCCGCCTACGCCAAGAAATATGGTGGCAGGCCGATTGATGATATTAAGGAACGGGCGAAGCGGATGCGTTTTATGCAGTATCGCGGCTTTAGCCATGAGCAGATCGCCGCGGCGATTGAGAGTGAATAAACGACTAGTTCTAACGTAATTGGGTAAATGAATGAAAAGCAGTGCAGAGATTCGTCAGGCCTTTTTGGACTTTTTCGCTGACAAGGGGCACGAAGTGGTCGCCAGCAGCCCGCTGGTGCCCGCTAACGATCCGACCCTGCTGTTCACTAATGCCGGGATGGTGCAGTTTAAGGATGTATTCCTTGGTGACGACAAGCGCCCCTACAGTTGCGCCACCTCGGTGCAGCGCTGCGTGCGCGCCGGTGGCAAGCACAATGACCTGGAGAATGTTGGCTATACCGCCCGCCATCACACCTTCTTCGAGATGCTGGGCAACTTCAGCTTTGGTGACTATTTCAAGCGTGAGGCGATTCAGTACGCTTGGGAGTTCCTCACCGTCACCTGTGGCCTGCCTGCTGAAAAGCTGTGGGTGACCGTCTACGAGGAGGATATTGAGGCTGCAGATATTTGGCTAGATGAGCTGGGCATCGATCCCGCCCGCTTTAGCCGTATCGGCGACAAGCCCGGTGGTAAGAAGAATGAGAGCGACAATTTCTGGTCGATGGGTGATATCGGTCCCTGTGGCCCCTGCACCGAGATCTTCTACGATCACGGCGAAGAGATCTGGGGTGGTCCGCCGGGAACGCCAGAAGAGGATG
Source organism: Pseudomonadota bacterium (assembly GCA_039714395.1). GTDB lineage: Bacteria > Pseudomonadota > Gammaproteobacteria > Thiohalomonadales > Thiohalomonadaceae > JAPHSX01. The sequence continues at coordinate 119,894 of JBDLJH010000010.1, forward strand.
GTGACCGTTACATCGAGATCTGGAATCTGGTCTTTATGCAGTACAACCGCGACAAGCACGGTACCATGACCCCGCTGCCCAAGCCATCAGTCGATACCGGTATGGGTCTGGAGCGCCTCGCCGCTATCCTGCAGGGCGTACACGCCAACTACGAAATCGACCTGTTCCAGGCGCTGATCAAGGCGGTGGTGGAGCTGGCAGACACCGGGGATACGGAAAACGCCTCGCTGAAGGTGGTTTCTGACCACATCCGCTCCTGCGCATTTATGGTGGTTGACGGGGTGATCCCCTCTAACGAGGGTCGCGGCTATGTGTTGCGTCGCATCATCCGTCGCGCTATCCGTCATGGTCACAAGCTGGGGATTCAGGGCAGCTTCTTCCACAAATTGGTCGGCCCACTGGTCGAACAGATGGGTGCGGCCTATCCAGAGCTGGCCAGGGTCCAGCCACAGGTAGAAAAAGTGCTGGCGCAGGAGGAGGAGCGTTTCGCCGAGACCCTGGAGCAGGGGATGAATCTGCTGGAGGCTGCCATTGGGCAGTTATCCGGCAAAACTATCCCTGGTGAGACCGTATTTAAACTCTATGATACCTACGGTTTTCCCGTTGACCTCACTGCCGATGTGGCGCGTGAGCGCGGTCTGACGGTGGATCAGGCCGGCTTTGAGGCGGCGATGGCTGAGCAGCGCGCCCGCGCCCGTGCCGCCGGTAGCTTTGAGATGGAGAAGGCGGTACACGCCAGTATGGCTGATCTCTCCAGTGATTTTACCGGTTACGAACAGCACAGTGGTGAGGGGAGGGTAGTCGCCCTGTATAAGGACGGTGATCCGGTGGCGGAACTACTCTCTGGTGAGCAGGGGATTGTTGTGCTCGACCACACCCCATTCTACGGAGAATCGGGTGGTCAGGTTGGCGATACCGGTCTGCTCAATGCCGATAACACCAGCCTGTTTGAGGTGCATGATACGCAGAAACAGGGTAGCGCCTTCCTGCATATCGGTCTGGTGCGTGAGGGCCAGAGAGTGAAGGTGAGTGATAGTGTTGAGGCTGTGGTGGATGCCGGACTTCGTGCTGATATCACGGCTCACCATTCCGCCACCCACCTGCTACATGCCGCCCTGCGTCAGGTGCTGGGTGAACATGTACAGCAGAAGGGCTCGCTCTGCTCCGCCGAGCGCCTGCGTTTCGACTTCTCCCACTTTGAGGGGATGAGTGCAGAGGAGCTGGCAGAGGTTGAGCGGCTTGTTAACGAGCAAATCCGCCTCAACAGCCCTGTGGGTACGGCACTAATGAAGCCGGAAGATGCGAAAAATGCCGGTGCAATGGCGCTGTTTGGTGAAAAATATGGCGATATTGTGCGTGTTCTCTCCATGGGGGAGTTCTCTACCGAGTTGTGTGGCGGTACCCACGTCTCCCGTACGGGTGATATCGGCCTGATGAAGATCATCTCCGAGGCGGGCGTTGCCGCCGGGGTACGTCGTGTCGAAGCGGTGGCCGCTTCCCGCGCACTGGGCTGGCTCGATAAGGGTGAGCGCCAACTTACTGCCATTGGTTCACTGGTTAAGGCGGGGCGCGACGATACCCTGGATAAGGTGCAGTCACTGGCTGAGCGTAATCGCAAGCTGGAGAAGGAGCTTGATGCGCTGAAGGCAAAGCTGGCCTCTAGTCAGGGTTCTGATCTGGCCTCACAGGCGGTCGAGATTGGTGGCCTTAAGGTTCTGGCAGCCAGGCTTGAAGGGGCCGATCCCAAATCATTACGTGATACGGTCGATCAGTTAAAGAACAAGCTTGGCAGCGCCGCGGTGCTGCTGGCGGCGGTCAATGGCGACAAAATATCCATTACAGCCGGGGTCACTAAAGATACGACTGACCGCATTAAGGCGGGTGATCTGTTAAAGATGGTTGCCGAGCAGGTGGGTGGTAAGGGGGGGGGGCGTCCCGATATGGCACAGGGGGGCGGGAGTCAGCCCGAGAACCTTGATGCGGCGCTTGCCTCGGTAGCCGATTGGGTCGCCAACTTGCTTCGATGATCTCTGGAATAACTCTCAATTGTTACAAAATTGTCACAAAACTTTAACTTTTGGCGAATTTGGTGTTTAATTCGCGGCTTCAGGTGAAAGGGAACACATGGCACTAATCGTTCATAAGTATGGTGGAACCTCGGTTGGCGCTGTTGATCGAATCCAGAACGTTGCTCGCAAGGTGAAGGGGTTTGTCGACAACGGCGATCAGGTCGTGGTTGTTGTCTCAGCGATGAGCGGCGAGACCAATCGACTGCTGGGGCTGGCCAACACCATTAATCCCGAGCTGGATCCACGTGAAACCGATGTGCTGCTCTCTACCGGTGAGCAGGTCACCATCGCCCTGCTGTCCATGGCATTGAAGGCGATCGGCTGTGATGCCCGCTCCTATACCGGTTCGCAGGTTCATATACTGACCGACAGCGCCCACAATAAGGCGCGTATTCTCGATATTGATGAGAGCAAGATGCGTGCGGATCTCGATGCCGGGCGTGTCGTGGTCGTGGCCGGATTCCAGGGTGTTGATGAGCATGGCAATATAACCACTCTGGGGCGTGGTGGTTCGGATACGACTGCCGTGGCGTTGGCAGCGGCCCTTAAGGCTGACGAGTGTCAAATCTACACCGATGTGGATGGGGTCTACACCACCGACCCGCGAGTGGTGCCCGAGGCGCGTCGCCTGGACCGCATCACCTTTGAAGAGATGCTGGAGATGGCTAGTCTTGGCTCCAAGGTGTTGCAGATTCGTTCGGTGGAATTTGCCGGCAAATACAATGTTCCCCTGCGGGTGCTATCCTCCTTTGAAGGGAAGGAAGGCCCCGGTACACTGATTACCTATGAGGAAGATGGGATGGAAGAAGCGCAGATTTCCGGTATCGCATTTAACCGTGATGAGGCTAAACTGACCATTCAGGGTGTACCTGACCAGCCTGGCGTTGCCTACAGCATCCTTGGTCCTATCGGTGAGGCTGATATTGAGATAGATATGATCGTGCAGAATGTGGCCTCTGATGACACCACAGATTTTACCTTTACCATACATCGCAATGATTACAATAAGGCCCTTGCTGTGCTACAGAAGATTGCGGACGAGCTAGGTGCTCGTGAGGTCAGTGGTGATGACAAGATAGTTAAGATTTCTCTCGTCGGTGTTGGCATGCGTTCGCATGCTGGCATCGCCAGCACTATGTTTGGAGCCCTCGCCAAAGAGGGCATCAACATCCGCATGATCTCTACCTCAGAGATCAAGGTATCCGTGGTGGTGGACGAGAAATACCTGGAGCTGGGCGTTCGCGCTCTGCACCATGCATTCAATCTGGATGAAGCACCGGGCGTATCATAGACTTATGATGGCGGTTGATTTTTCCGTCTGGCGACCCAACAATGATTCACAGGAGCGGTGACAGAAATGTTTACTCCCCCCTGTGGAATGTTTTTACAGGCTCCCCCTGTGGCCATGTGCCACAATTAGTTGCCGCAATATTATGGATTTTATAGGAGAAGTAAGATGCTTATTTTGACCCGACGCGTGGGTGAAACCCTGGTGATTGGTGATGACGTTACCGTGACTGTACTGGGTATTAAAGGCAACCAGGTACGCATTGGTGTAAATGCCCCCAAGGATATTTCGGTGCATCGTGAGGAGATTTACGATCGTATTCAGCGCGAAAAAAGTGGTAACGAGAGTGGTAACGAAGGAAATTATTAATTTCCCTCTTTACCTTCAGCGATTACGCTAGTATCCTTGCGCGCGTAGTTATAAGGAGAGCTGGCCGAGTGGCTGAAGGCGCACCCCTGCTAAGGGTGTATAGGGGTGACTCTATCGAGGGTTCGAATCCCTCGCTCTCCGCCATATGAAGTATCAGCGAGTTGGCTAGGCAATATAAAGTTACCTGCTGATTTGAACCTGAGATAATCTGATAATGTAGCTTTAATGCTTCATGGTAGTGGAGCAGAAGAGTGCAAAGATATTCCATGTTCAGTGCTGTGTAGTAAAAAGGAACTTTGCCTTGACAGGCAAGTGGGGCAAAAGGATAATGCTGCCTCTTTAAAGCGCCCGTAGCTCAGCTGGATAGAGTACCTGGCTACGAACCAGGCGGTCACACGTTCGAATCGTGTCGGGCGCACCAA
>JBDLJH010000011.1:0-105385 GCA_039714395.1 Pseudomonadota bacterium
GGCCGTTTTTTGACGATATCCACAGTATTTTTTAGTGATTTCCTGTTCTATACATTGTGGCATTCGTGTTACGAAGATTTTGCTGTTGATGTTAGATAGTAAGTCGATAATTCGTTTTTAGAATGTTCCAAAACGTGGGTAGCTGATCATTGGTCTCTGCTACGGGCAGGGCTGAACCGGCGTGACTACCTGTTATAAACCATGCAATCCGTGAGGCTTTGATGGCCTGATGCGGTTCCCTTGCCTGTGATAAAGTCCCCCTATGAGCCACACTATCAGCAAATGTTCACCGCGCAGCCCAATGTGGGTCTTTGAGGAGAACTATCGTCTGCTGCAACGCCTGCTTCCTGAACTCGAGCAGGGGGAAGATCGCTTCATTCTTGCCGGACAGGAGGGGGAGGAGCTGGAACTGCTGATCCTGGAGCGTTGCCGCTACACCACCATGGTCTCCCTGAATAAACCTTTCAATCTTGACGGTGAGTGGCTGCCGGATCTTTTAATTCAATTGCGTGTCTACCATGATGCCCGCGTGGTGGAGGTGACTGCCTATCAGGGCTGTCACCGTATCCCTGCCCGTTATCAGGTAGAGAGCCATGGACGTTACCACAAGGATGACAAGCGTCAGATTAACTTTCTTCTGCACGACCTGCTGCTCTACTGCCTACGACTCGGTTATCGTGAACAACGACAACTTTTAGCGTGATTGTGTTGCACCGAACGGGAACTAAATAAACAAAAAGCAGGTTAGGGTATGGAGGGGCAGGAACGCACATTTACGGTTAATGGTTTGAAGCTGGCAGCACTGGAGTGGCCCGGTGAGGGACTTCCGATTATTGCCGTGCATGGCTGGTTGGATAACGCGGCCTCTTTTACACCGATTGCCGAATATCTCTCTGCTCATCACGTGCTGGCACTAGACCTGCCGGGTAACGGTCACTCCGATCACCTTCCACCCTCTGCCAGTTATCATCTTGCGGATAACCTTTACTGGCTCTCTGTAGTGGCTGATGAGATGGGTTGGCAGAAATTTGTGTTACTCGGTCACTCGATGGGGGCGGCGATTGCCTGTATTGCTGCCGCGGCGATGCCACAAAGAGTGATGGGGTTGACTCTTATCGACGGCCTTGGGCCTCTTGTTATTGCGCCTGAACTTGAGGTGAAATGGTTACGCCATCTATTTTCTGCCAGTGACACCTCCAAAGCCAGTCGTCCTTTTGGTGACATCATTAACGCGGCGCATTTGCGACAAAAACATAGCCGCTTTCCCATTACTATCGAGGCGGCAACTACCATTGTTGAACGCAATCTGCGTCTTGAAGATGATGGTTATCACTGGTGCTACGATAAGCGGTTGAAGGAGCCCTCCACCCACTACTACAGTGAGGAGCAGGTGCTAGGTATTCTCGCCACGATAGAATCCCCGACCCTGTTAATGAGTGCCGAAGAGGGCGCATTGAAACGGTGGCAGGGATTTGCTGAACGCAGGGCGGCGCTGCCAGGTCTGCAACATCAAGTGCTTCCTGGTGGCCACCATCTGCACATGGAGACACCACAGCCTGTGGCACTGGAACTCAATCTATTCTATGCATCACTGAAGGAGAAACAGAAGTGATCCTTATTGAATTGTTTGTGTTGTTGGTTGTGGTTGCTGTGGTGGTGTGGGCCATTCGTCCGCCGAAAAAGTGAAACGCTTCATACTGGCATATTGCCAGAACCCTGTTTACTTTCGCTAATCTGCCTGCGCTAAAATATCAGTCTCTTTTAACTTGATGTAAGCGAGGTAGCGGTCACGTATCTGGCGTACATAATTGAACGGCTCATGACCACGAACGTAGCCGTGTTTGGCCCTCTTGGCGTAGCGTTTTTTCGATAGTAGCAATATGGCCTTTTCCACGTTATCGAACCACCTGTCGGGATCCCATCCTTTCTGCTTTGCAAGACGGCGTGCGTCACGCACATGGCCGACCCCGGCGTTGTAGGAGGCCAGGGCAAACCAGGTACGCTCGCCGATATCGAGTTCCGGTTCGAAACGTTTGAGCAGCCAGTTGAGATATTGCACTCCGGCCAGCAGGCCGGTATTGGGATCATGGAGATCTTTAATGCCAAATTCTCTGGCAGTGCGAGGCATTACCTGTAGTAGTCCAAGTGCCCCTACCCATGATTTGGCCCTGGGGTTGAAACGGCTCTCCTGATACATCTGTGAGACGATAAGCCGCCAGTCGAAGCCGTAGTGCTCGGCATGTTTGCGTACCAGCTCATCGTAGGGAGAGAGAGCGTTGTTATCGGCGGTGTCAGCGCGCTCCTCAATATGGCTGAGAATGCGTTTTGAGTTGTTAAAATATTTCTTGTAGGTGATGTTGTAGAAGAGGCCTCGATACTCTTTTTTGTGAAAGGAGTTGATCGCCTTGAGTAGCTCAGGGTTCTCCTTACGTACCATCCAGCCGTGTTGGCGCTCCTCCAGGGCGAAGGCGGCGCGAATATCATCGCGCCAGGTCAGCTCGATATCCAGGATATGGCTATCGGCCACGGTGAGGTCTATGTCACCGTGGGCGAGCTGGGCGATCAGCTCTTCGGTCTCAAGCTCCTCGGGCGCAGCAATGAGTTCAAATGCGATGCCCTGTTGTTGCAGTGCCTCCATGCTTTGCCAGTAGGAGCTGCTGCGGCGTATTACCACACTGCGTCCAGCCAGTTGTTCTGCACGGTCGATGGTGTCATTGCTGCGGCTGACTACGATCTCGGAGATGGTGTTATAGGCGCGAGAGAAGGCGACTTTCTCCTGTTGACGCTCATCCGTGTTGCTCATAGCGGCGGCGATGATGTCGCCCTTGCCCCGTTGCAACCAGGGGATCAGCAGGTCGCGACTGGGCGGTACCACCATCTCCAAGCGTAGATTGTGCTTATCCGCAAAGCGTTTTGCCAGCTCGTACTCGAAGCCGTGTAGCTCGCCACGCCACAGAAAGTAGGTGCTGGCATTATTGCGGGTGAGTACGCGCAATACCTGATGATCTTTAATCTTTGCCAGGTCGCCTCGTGAGATGATTTCACCCTGTCCCACCAGGTGGTGGCGACCAAGGAAGTCGTTAATTTTTGTAAGTAGTGCGTTATTCTCTTTATTTACAGCCCAGGCGATAGGTCGAACTGGACCGATATCAAAGCCTATCTCCACGCTGTCACTGTAAGGTAACGCCTCTAGCTGGTTGCTGTCGGTTACGGCGAGGTCGTAGGCACCGTCGAGAACATTCTTGATAATCTGATCGGTGGGAACGCTCTCATTAACCTCGATAATCTTAAAGGGAGGCTGGAAGCGTTGTTTCTGTATTGCCGTGAGAGTATCGAAGTAGGCAGCAGAACGGTGTACCGCAACTTTTCTCCCCTTTAGCTCGTGTGCGCTTTTTGGTGTCTCGCCAGGACGACCGATAAGCTGTTCGTGGACAAAGGCGATGGGAGAGGTGAAGGTGACCTGCTGCTTGCGCTTGTCGGTGACGGTCAGGTTGCTGACGATGATGTCTCCCTTATCTGCGAGCAGGGAGGGGATTAGCTGGTCGAATTTATCAACGTAGATCTTTTTGATATCAGTGTTGGTTGCCGTGGCAAAGAGGTCGAGCAGGCGGTATTCGTCGCTATTGGGGAGACCACTACGCGGCAGGTACTCCAGCCCGTGAGGGTGGCTGGGGAGGATCACCCGTAGTGTTTGGCGAGGCTCTTCAATACTTGTCTCGGTACTAGTACCCTCATCGCTGCTACAGGCGGCTACTGCGAGTATGAGGGATGAGAGCAGAAAATGCCTTGTTGCCTTTGAGAATGTCATAACGACCCACTGTGATCCGGATATTGTCAGTTTAACCTTAGTCGCGCAGAAGAGTAAGCCTGTATGCCTAGTCTGCAGCCATGTAGAATAATACGCTGATTTAGTGCAACGAAGCTTCACTTTGATGATCAAGCAACGTCTTGTTGAATACATAAAACTTACCCGTCTTGACCGCCCTATTGGCATCTACCTGGTGTTATGGCCCGCTCTGTGGGGGTTGTGGGTAGCGGCAGAGGGTATGCCGCTACCGCTTGTTCTGGCTGTCTTTCTTGCCGGAGTGGTGCTGATGCGCTCGGCCGGCTGCGCTATTAATGACTACGCGGATCGTGATATCGATCTGCATGTGGCGCGCACCAGTCAGCGACCTTTAGCTCGCAGGTCGATTTCACCGAAGGAGGCAGTGGGGGTATTTATTGTTCTTAGCCTCATTGCCTTTGTGCTGGTGCTACAACTCAACTGGCTGACTATCCTGCTCTCCATTCCAGCGGTACTTCTGGCAGGCAGTTACCCTTTTATGAAACGTTTTACCCACTTACCGCAGGCTTATCTTGGCGTCGCCTTTGGTTGGGCAGTGCCGATGGCCTTTGCCGCGCAGACCGGTGAAGTGCCGCTTGCCTCCTGGCTGTGGTTTATCGCTACAGTGTTGTGGGCACTGGCCTACGACACCATGTATGCCATTGCTGATCGTGAGGATGACCTGAAGATAGGAGTGAAGTCCTCGGCTATTCTGTTTGGTCGTTTTGATCGCCTTGCCATTGCTGTGATGCAGATGCTGGTGCTTGTGGTGCTGGTGCTGGCCGGTTTGAGCTTTGATTTGCACTGGCCGTACTATGTTGGATTATTGCTGGCAAGCGGCTTTAGTGCGTACCAGCAAACCCTGATTCGAGGCCGTGATCCGCAACTAAGTTTTCGTGCCTTCCTTAATAATCACTACTTTGGGATGGTGGTGTTCGTGGGTATAGTCCTCAGTTACCTCGTCGCATAACTAAGGAGCCTCTGATTTATTCTGGACGAAGCAGGTTATGACTAAAATATTCAGATTCAAGGCGCAAGCTGCACGTAATAGCGAGCTATTACGAAAGATTGCAACGCTGAAGTTGGATATTTTAGGCGTGAGATACGAGTTCAAGAATAGATCAGAGGCTCCCTAACAAGGCCCCGGTGGCCAATAACGGATTAGAGAAAAGCGGAGTGTTTGCATGAATCTTTACCCCCTGCGTCTCATTATAGTGATAGTCCTACTTATGGTGAGATCTGCCTCTCAGGCATCGACTGTAATAGATGCGGCCTCAGCCGGTCTTGATGGTGTTGAGAAAGAGTGCATTGTCGAGCCGGTTTTTGATGGGTCTGCCTGTATCTATCAGGCCAATGTTGATGCAGAAAAAACTATTGTGCTGGTGCATGGTCTTAATGGCCGCGCATTGGGTGACTGGAAGAACCAGATCCCGTTACTGGCGAAGAAATATCATGTCCTTGCCTTTGACCTTCCCGGGTTTGGAGATTCGGGTAAAGATGTGGCTTATTACTCGCCCACTGAGTACACAAGGTTTATTCGCTATGTGACGGAACGTTATGCACATGGAAATATTACCCTTGTTGGCCACTCCATGGGGGGGGCGATAGCTTTGCGCTATGTGGCTACCTATCCACAGACTGTTGAGAAACTGGTGCTGGTTGATGTGGCGGGCGTTTTACATCGCATGGCTTATGCCCGGCAGCTTGCCAATGGCTGGGTAAAGTCTAATGCGACGAATGATAGCCGGGTTCTCTCTTTTGCTGACAAGATTGCAAACAAACTTCTTAGCAAGATGGAGCCGATTGCAGGGCCTATAACCGAGATGATGGCGCAACAGCTCTTAAAACGTGAGTTGTTGAATGTTGACTCCTCCGTGATTTCTTCAATGACCCTGGCAAATGAAGATCTAAGTGACGCGCTGTTGAAGATGGAGTTGCCTGCTTTGGTTGTGTGGGGTGAGGATGATCTGGTGGCACCGATACGTACGGCTAAGGTATTGCTGGAGTATATTCCAGAGGCGAGATTTGAGGTGATTGCCGGGGCGGCACATGTACCGATGGTAGAGCAGCCGGAAAAGTTTAATCGTGTGCTTTTGGATTATATTAACGGTGTTAAGGGCAGTGTTGATGTTGTCCCTGTGGATGATGGAGTGGATAGTGCCCCGAGGACTGAGGTCTGCCGTAAAGAGTCAGGCAAGTTATATCAGGGTCACTACGATTCACTAACCTTAATCAGTTGTAGTCGGGTGGTAATTAAAAACGCAACAATTAATGAATTAATTATACGTTCATCAAGGGCCTCTATTGAGAATAGCGAAATCGTCTCCGATAAGATTGCACTGAGTATTACGGGTTCTGATGTGTTGATTACGGCAACTCGCTTGAGTGGAGATATCGCAATAGATACCTCCCGTAGCCGATTGGATCTGGCTGCCGTTAAACTAATTGGAAAAAGCAACTCTGTACGTGGAGCAAAGAGCTCGTCGCTGGTGTTCTCTGTCTCAGAGATTAGTTCACCGTTAGCAACACGCTCTGTTCATGAGTTTCTAAAAGTTGATCGCAGGCATCCACTCTGATCAGGTTTTGATCTCCTACAATAGAGGGCGATTCTTCAAAAGAGCCTTAACCACCGTTAAATAGTAATTCAATTTCATTTTCTAGCTGCTGCATTACCTTGGGGCGTTTCACCTTCATCGTCGGTGTCATTAGACCGTTATCGATATTCCATGGCTCGAGGGTAAGATGAACCCGACGGATCTTGGCGTAACCGGGGAATTCGTGTAATTGACTGGCCAGCATTTTTATTACTCGGCTCACCACCCGCTTGTTGTGTAGTGAGGACTGTTCAAGCGGGTCAACACCACAACTTTTGGCAAAGGCGGGCCACACCTCACCATTGAGGACTAGTAGAGCTGCCAGGTAGGCCTTTCCCTCCCCAATCACCATGACTTGTTCAAATACGGCATCGGTGACTATGGCCTGTTCCATGTCGCTGGGTGATACCTTTTCGCCGTTGGACAGTACGATAATATCCTTGAGGCGTCCGGTGATGTGTATATGCCCTCGTGGACCAATGGATGCCTGATCGCCGGTGCGGAGCCATCCTTCATGATCGATCGCCTGCGCGGTAGCGGCGTGGTTGTTCCAGTAGCCCAACATAACATTGCGGCCGCGCACCTGCAGCTCGTCTTGTTCACCCAGCCTGACTTCAACTCCTTCGAGAGGGGGGCCGATACTGTCTGGAATATTATCTTCAGGATGGTTGACTCCGATCACCGGGCTTGTCTCGGTAAGACCATAGCCTTGCAGCAGAGTCAGTCCGGATGAGATAAAGGTTCGGGCGATGTTTTGAGTCAAAGGTGCACCACCAGATATTGCGAAGCGCATTCGGCCACCAAACTTGGCCATCAGCTTGTTACCGACCAACCGTTGAGTTAGCGGGGTGATGAGCAGGTAGGGAGACCAGCCCCTCTGACCCTGTTGGTATTGGAATTTTGTCCAGCCAGCCTTTACTGCGAGTTTGAATAGCCCGCGACGCAGGAATGAACTTTTTGCCAACTGCTCGTCGATTTTACCCTGTACACGCTCATAGATTCGGGGAACAGAAATGAGGACGGTCGGTTTTTGTTCGGCAAGATCCGTAGCGAGCAGGTTGATGGAACGGGCGAAGCAGACCTCACTACCCGCAAGCATTGGCAGGTAGTAGCCAGCCATCCGCTCAAGCATGTGTGCCATAGGTAAAAAGGAGAGGAAACGATCATCCGAAGAGAGTTGAACGCAATTGTATGCTCCCATGGCATTGCTGATGATGTTGATGTGATTGAGCATTACCCCCTTGGGTCGGCCTGATGTACCGGAGGTAAAAACGATGGTGGCGAGCTTCTTGGGATCGCCTTCGCGTTGCATGGGTACGCATCCCTCCTCAGATAGCCACTGGCTGGCAGAGCGCAGACGTGGATTGGCATTATCGTTTTCTCCCTCCAGGGCAATAATACGATCCAGGTGGGGGAGGGCATCTTTGGTTAGTGCCTCAGCGACCCGGCGCCAGCGGTCGATGTCCTGAATCAGCAGCAGTCTGGCACCGGTCTCCTCCAGAATATAGGCGAGGTTATCGGGGCGATCATCGGTATAGAGTGGCACCACCACCAATCCCAGCCCCAGTGCCGCCTGCTCAAAGTGAACCCATGCGGGGGAGTTGCGCAGGTTAAGGGCGACACGATCACCCTCTTCGAGTCCCTCCTGACGCATCGTCTGTTGCCAGCGTCCCACCTGTTGAGCAGTCTCTTCCCAGCTAAAATTCTGCCACTCGTTCTGTGTTTTATCGAAGCTTCGGTAGGCTACTGTGTCGGGGGTAGCTTCGACGCGTTTAAGGAACAGCGCATCCAGGGTAGGAATATTCTCAGTGTTGATATCAAGGCTGACTTCGTCCTGTTTACTGTCCATCCTGTCCATTCCCCTGCATTCACAGTTGTTTGAGTCCCAATGATAGATTGTACATATTCTGTGTGGATAACCCAAAATGACTCGCTTTGGCTTGCGTGGCCGGGACATCTAGTTTAATCTTGCGCCTCTTTTTTCGGGGCACGCCCTGTGGTTCACGTAATCGCAGCATCTTCGAAAATAGAACCCTGGAGAGGTGTCCGAGTGGCCGAAGGAGCACGCCTGGAAAGTGTGTATACCGCAAGGTATCGAGGGTTCGAATCCCTCCCTCTCCGCCAAACGTTAAATCCCGCTTTATGCGGGTTTTTTTGTTTTTGTCGTATGAGCCACAATTCGAACCCGAGATTTTCATTTCAATGAGACGCCCCTTGCATACCCATCTGTATTAATGATGTCTTCACTCCCGTTAGCAAGCTCGGTGGTATTGAGATCAAGGCGATGCTACGGAAACTGCTGCAATCACGTCTTGCCTGACCTATTGTTCCATCCTCTCATAGCAATGGCGCGGTGACTCCTTTATAATCCGCCGCGGCGACTCGTATTGGTCCCCTCGCGACGATAAACCGTGAACCCGGTCAGGCCTGGAAGGGAGCAGCCGCAGCGGTGGATTCGAGCGCCGAGGTGTGGCTGGTGCGGGTCGTCACTTTTTCTGTTTCCCCTCCAGTAGCCGTTTACCCCAACTCTTAATACCTGTAGCTGAATAGTTACGCCCCCATATACTTTGTGCTGCGCTATAATGGCGCTTTACCGCTGAATCTCTGGAGCGTAAGGCATGAGTTATCAGGTTCTGGCCCGTAAGTGGCGTCCCCGCAATTTTACCGAAATGGTGGGGCAGGAGCATGTGCTGCGCGCCCTTATCAATGCCCTGGACAACGATCGCCTGCACCACGCCTTCCTTTTCACCGGTACCCGTGGCGTTGGTAAGACCACAGTAGCGCGCATCCTTGCCAAGTCGATCAACTGTGAGCAGGGGATGGGCTCTACCCCCTGTGGTGAGTGCTCGGCATGTCATGAGATTGATGAGGGACGCTTTGTGGATCTCATTGAGGTGGATGCCGCCTCACGCACCAAGGTTGAGGACACCCGAGACCTGTTAGACAATGTGCAGTACGCCCCCAGCCGTGGTCGCTACAAGGTCTACCTCATCGATGAGGTGCACATGCTCTCCAACCACAGCTTCAACGCCCTGTTGAAGACCCTGGAGGAGCCTCCCCCCCATGTTAAATTCCTGCTCGCCACTACCGATCCGCAGAAGCTGCCGGTCACCATCCTCTCGCGCTGTCTGCAGTTCAACCTCAAACGCCTGCCGGTGGACCTGATTCAAGATCATTTGGCCAATATTCTCGGTAAAGAGGGGGTGGAGTCAGAGGCCCCGGCACTGAACGAGATAGCCCGCGCTGCCGATGGCTCTATGCGCGATGCCCTCAGCCTGCTCGATCAGTCCATCGCTTACGGTGGTGGCTGTGTCGCTACTGCCGAGGTGCGCGCGATGCTCGGTACCATCGACCGCGACCGTGTAGCGGCGTTGCTACAGGCACTTGCCAGTGGCGATGGCGAGGCCTTACTGGCTGAGATTGAGTCATTGGCCGAACAGTCCCCCGACTTTGCCGGGGTGCTGGCTGAACTGGCCAGCCTGTTGCAACGTGTTGCCCTGGTGCAGCAGATCCCCGCTGCGCTGGACGAGAGTCTGGGTGATGGCGAGGTGGTCAAGGCACTGGCCGAGCAGCTCAGCCCCGAGGCGGTGCAGCTCTACTACCAGATCGGTATCCTTGGTCGACGCGATCTGCCGTTGGCCCCTGAGCCCCGTAGTGGCTTTGAGATGGTGCTATTGCGTATGCTCGCTTTCAAACCCGCCAGAGGGGGAGGCGGTGTTGCCAGCCCTGCCGCTGCAACCTGGCAAAAAACGGCAAATCAGCCAACGGCAGCATCCTCAGCAGCGGTGGCTGAACCGGCACAGGCCGCTCCAGCCCCTACCGTGGCCGAGCCTGCACCGGCACCAATGCAGGTAGCAGAGCCGGCAGCACCTCAGGCTCAAACGCAGTCGTCACAAACACCACCGGCGGCCTCTGCCGTGGTCGGTGATATGCCTGCACCGGGTGATGCCGAAGGCTGGGCCTCACTGGTCGCCAAATTGCCACTTACCGGCATGACACGGCAAATGGCCGAGCACTGTGCCCTGGTCAGCTATCAGGGCGGTAACATTATGCTGTCGCTGGACCCCGCCTTTGATAACCTGCGTAACCCCAAGTGGGAGCAGGGGCTGCAGCAGGCCCTTGGTCACTATCTTGGTGGTGAGGTGCGCCTCAGCCTTGACGGCGATGCTCCCACTGCCTCTACCCCGCTGCAGTTGCGTAAAGAGCAGCAGATGGCAGAACAGCAGACGGCAGAACAGGCTATCGATGGTGATCCGGCACTACAAACGATACTTGAACACTTCGATGGCACTATTAAGCCCGGCTCGGTCAGACCGCTCGGGCAAGAGTAGCCGGGGCTGATACACTACTTACATTGAACGGTTCGCCACGGCGGACACATCATCAACAGACACTAGAGGTTATGAGCATGAAAGGCGGACTTGGCAATTTGATGAAGCAGGCGCAGAAGATGCAGGCAGATATGGCGCGCGTGCAAGAAGAGCTGGCTAACTCAGAGGTCACCGGCAAGGCCGGTGGCGGTATGGTTACCGTAGTTATGACCGGGCGTCATGATCTTAAGCGTGTGAGTATTGATGACAGCCTGATGGGTGATGATAAGGAAATGCTAGAAGACCTCATCGCCGCCGCCGTTAATGATGCGGTACGTCAGCTTGAGGAGACCTCTAAGGATAAGATGGGTGGCGTTACTGCCGGCATGAATCTGCCCGGCGGCATGAAGCTCCCCTTCTAAGCCCACCTTATGAGCACCCCCCTTATCGCACGCCTTGTCGAGACGTTGCGTTGCCTGCCCGGTGTCGGTCCCAAGTCGGCGCAGCGTATGGCCTATCATCTGCTGGAGCGTGACCGCGGCGGTGCCCTCAGTCTTGCCGCAGCCCTTAGCGAGGCGATGGAGAAGGTCGGCTACTGCAGCCGTTGTCGCACCTTAAGCGAGAACGATTTGTGCACCATCTGCAGCAGTGAAAAGCGCGACGCCACCATCCTCTGTGTTGTTGAATCCCCTACCGATGTTGAGGCGCTGGAACACTCTACCGGCTATCAGGGTCGTTACTTCGTCCTCATGGGGCATCTCTCGCCTCTCGATGGCATCGGCCCTGAGGATATTGGTCTTGATCTACTGGCCAGGCGCCTTGATGAAGGCAATATCACCGAGGTGATTCTCGCTACCAACCCTACCGTCGAGGGTGAGGCTACTGCCCACTACATTAGCGATATGGTGCATAGTCGTGGCATGCGAGTGACGCGCATTGCGCATGGTGTGCCCCTTGGTGGGGAGTTGGAGTATGTAGATGGGGGGACGCTGTCGCATGCGTTTCACGGGAGGCGGGAGGTTTGAGAAGAGGGTGTTGGATGAGGTGATTGTTTAACCGGTGGAGGAGGCCGCTGTAGCCACCGCCACTACCTGACTTTAGTCTTCCCTCACCACTCCATTGAAGGGCGACGGTGTTGCTTTTGGGGGTGAACCAGGCAGTGATCTGGAACGTAAGTTGCTGCGACCCCTGGAAAATCTTCCGCTCCAGTAATTTATCTATAGTCTTCAGTGAACTCGCGCAGTTGTCCGACGATCTTGTGGTAGTTATGAAGTCTCTCGCTGCTAATCTTTCCCTCTTCCAGGGCTGTTTTGAGGGCACACCTCGGTTCTTTCTGGTGCTTACAGTCACGAAACTTACACATCCCCAGGAAGGGATGAAATTCGCGGAACCCCTCGGCCAGGGTGGTCTCATCCATGGGCCATAAACGGAACTCACGTACTCCCGGTGAGTCGATTACGATCCCACCCTGTGGCAGGTGATAGAGGCGGGCAGTACTGGTGGTGTGCTGGCCCAGACCGCTCTGCTCCGAGAGCGCCTGCACCGCGATATTGACCTCTGGCATCAGGGCATTGCTAAGTGAGGACTTGCCGACGCCAGACTGGCCAACAAAGACGTTGGTGTGCCCCTTTAACTGTTCAATCAATTGCTCCAGCCCATGGTTTATCCTGGTGCTGGAGGTGAGTACCCGGTAGCCGATATCGCGATAGCGTTGCAGCAGCTGCGATACCTCATCCTCGTCCTCCTCGCGGATCAGGTCGATCTTGTTAAACAGCAGCAATGGAGTAATGCCGGTTAGCTCTGCTGCGGCCAGGTACTGGTCGATAAGCTCGGTGCTGTAGGCGGGGGCGGGGGCGGCAACGACGATGATCTGATCCAGGTTGGCGGCCAGCCCTTTTAATTCGCCGTGGGCATCAGGGCGGGCCAGCAGTGTCGTTCGCTCCAGCAGTGCGGTGACAACGCCACCCTCCTGTGCCGCCTGCCACACCACCCTGTCCCCAACCACGATCAATGGCAGG
This sequence comes from Pseudomonadota bacterium, assembly GCA_039714395.1. Classification (GTDB taxonomy): domain Bacteria; phylum Pseudomonadota; class Gammaproteobacteria; order Thiohalomonadales; family Thiohalomonadaceae; genus JAPHSX01. The sequence goes on from JBDLJH010000011.1 coordinate 12,746, forward strand.
TTCTGGCGCAGCAGGCAGCGCAGCCGTTCTCCGTTTTCCGCCTCGATCTCCAGTGAGGCCCCGAAGCTGGCGATCACCAGTCCGGTCTGCTCTGCGCCCAGTCCCCCATCACCACTGATGCGCTGCTCCAACCGTTCCTGTTTGCGTTCCAGCCGGGCACGACGTTCATCCTGGATCTTCTCAATGCGCCACTGCTGGCGCCGATTCAGTTTGCGACCAGCCATTAACGAAACATCAATGAGAGTGAGTGGTGCTGCCGGGGCGGAAGGCTATCGGCCTTGAATAGGCCGAAAGAAGAGGTGGAGCTGTGCACTACTCCTGCCCGAAGTGGTAGAAGGTGGCGTTGAGGTGGGAGGTGACGTCGGCCACATCCTCGTCAAACCAGACAATTTGCAGATTATTTTTACAACGGTTTACCTGCTTTTGCAGGCCAGGGAGGGTATGCACGCGGCGGGTGGAACGGGTGTAAATGTCGTTGCCGTTGTTACCGAAGCGTGAGGCATGGCAGGCGATGCACTGCTCGTTATGCAGTGTAGCACCACGGTTGGCATCGGCAGCGAGAGCGTTGGTGGTAAACAGGCTGCCGAGTAGCAGCATGAGTGTGGCGAGGGTCATCTTCATTGTTCAGCTCCGAAACGGTTAATTGGTTTCCATTGTAGAGGAGAGATGGGCAATACGCACCGGTGCCGGTGGATGGCTATCGTGAAACGCCGAGTAGAGGTGATCCGGGGTGAGGGTACTGGCATTCTCTTCGTAGAGTTTGACCAGGGCACGGATCAGCTCGTTGGCATCGGCATGTTCGGCGGCGAAGTCGTCGGCCTCAAACTCGTGTTTGCGCATCGACATCGCCATCAGCGGCTGCAGGAAGAAGGTGAAGACCGGCAGTACCATCAGGAATAGTGCCAGTGCGGTGTGCACCGAGGGGGTGGTAACGCCCAGCGCACTGTAGAACCAGGTTTGTTGCATCAGCCAGCCAAGCAGGGCAAGACCGGTGAGGCTCATCACCATCATCAGGACGATACGCTTTTTGATGTGGTTACGGCGAAAATGGCCCAGCTCGTGGGCCAGTACCGCCTCGATCTCATCGCCACTGAGGCTCTTTAGCAGGGTGTCGAAGAAGACGATGCGCTTGTTGCTACCGAGGCCGGAGAAGTAGGCATTACCGTGGCTGGAGCGGCGTGAGCCATCCATCACGAAGACACCGTTGGATTTGAAGCCACAGCGTTCCAGTAGCTGGTCGATACGTTGACGTAGTGCCTCGTCTTCCAGCGGGGTGAATTTGTTGAACAGTGGTGCGATCACCGCAGGGTAGGCCCACATCATCAGCAGGGTGAAGCTGCTCCATACCAGCCACACATAGAGCCACCAGTTGGCCCCGGCTGTGTCCATTAGCCACAGCACCAGTGCCGCCATTGGGCCACCGATGAGTAGCATTAATAGCAGCTGCTTGAACAGGTCGGAGATGTAGAGTCCGGGGGTCGATTTGTTGAAACCAAAGCGCTGCTCGATGCGAAAGGTTCGGTAGACGGAGAATGGGAGGTCTAGCACCGTGGTAAGCAAAGTGAGGCTGAGCAGAAAGGCGATGCCGCTCCACAGTAGATTGAGTTCCAGGCTGAGCCAGAGGCGATCCAGCAGGTCGAGCCCACCGCCCAGAGTCAGCCCTAGTAGAATTACGGTGCTGTAGACCAACTCGATACGCGATAGCCGCACCTTGGTCACGGTGTAGTCGGCGGCCTTCTGGTGCGCCTCCAGGCTGATCTGCCCGGTGAATGCGTCAGGCACTGCGGCGCGGTGGGCACTCACATGGCGTAGTTGGCGCTGCTCCAGCCATAAGGAAGTGGCGAGCGAGATGATAAGCATGGCGAGAAAGAGCAGGGTAAAGCTGTGCATGTGCTGGTTTTGTCCTTTAATTTGGTATGCTGCGGCAGGGTAGCTTTTGCTAGAATGATTCGCAAGTTAGATAGTGGCATAGAGGCGCGGTAGTCTTTGTATTACGGTGTTTGGCCCCCATATTCAGATGGGTACGCGGCGGTTCGGTGTACCCGATTAACTCAAACTCCGTTAGGAAACTGTTATGAGCAAACACCCCGATAACCTTATCTGGATCGATCTGGAGATGACCGGTCTGGATTCCGATAGTGACCGTATTATCGAGATCGCTACTATTGTTACCGATGCTGAATTGAACACCCTGGCCGAGGGGCCGGTGTTCGCCATTCATCAAAGTGAGATGGCGTTGGGCCGGATGGATGAGTGGAATCAAACTCAGCATGGTGGCTCGGGCCTGCTGGAGCGCGTACGCCAGAGCCGTATGGATGAGCAGGAGGCGGAGGCGCAGACCATCGCCTTTCTTGAACAGTATGTCGATAAGGGTAAGTCCCCCATGTGCGGTAACAGTATCTGTCAGGATCGTCGTTTTCTTGCCCGTACCATGCCGAGCTTAGAAGCATTTTTTCACTACCGCAATCTGGATGTGAGTACCCTCAAGGAGCTGGCTCGGCGTTGGCGCCCCGAGGTGTTTGAGGGGTTGAAGAAAGGAGGATGTCACCTTGCGTTAGACGATATCCGTGACTCAATCAGCGAGTTGCAGCACTACCGTGAGTATTTCTTGCGCTAGTTGGTTGTACACCTCCCGGTTGACTGCCAGATTTTGGCGAATTCGAAGAAGGGGGGAATATGCCCATACGGGTATTGATTATTGATGATTCAGCTTTTTTTCGTCGTCGCGTTAAGGAGATGCTGAATAGCGATCCTCGCCTTGAGGTAATTGGTGAGGCGGTCAATGGTGCCGAGGCGATTGAAATGGCGACTAAACTCAAGCCCGATGTCATCACCACGGATATAAATATGCCGGTAATGGATGGCATTACCACCCCCCGTCGTATTATGCAGGCAAGTTCCTGTCCGATTCTGCTCTTCTCCTCGTTTGCCACTGACGGCGCTCGAACGACTCTGGATGCCCTTGATGCCGGAGCCGTCGATTATCTGCCCAGGCGGTTTGAGGATATCTTGAAAAATAGTGATGAGGCGAGCCAGCTACTCTGTGACCGCGTATATACTCTGAGTTGTGGTCACACTCACCCCTCGGGAGTCTCCCGTCGTTCTACTGCCCCTGTCGCGCGTGCCTCGGCACTATCACCACACTGCGGTCAGTTTAAGCTGCTCGCCATTGGTGCCTCCACTGGTGGACCGGTGGCCCTGCAGGAAGTGTTGACCAAACTGCCCGTCAGTTTCTCTGTTCCGATTGTTGTAGTAATGCACATGTTAGGCAGCTTTACCCCGGCCTTTGCCGCGCGCCTTAATCAGCTTTGTGCCATCAATGTCAAAGAAGCCGAAGATGGCGATATCCTGCAACCTGGAACAGCTTATTTGGCTCCAGGGGGTATGCAGATGCTGCTTAATGCTCAGGATGGTCACCAGATCCTTCGGGTAGTTGAGGCTGAGGTTGGGCAGACCTACAAGCCCTGTGTAGATATCACTTTTAGCTCTATTGCCAAGGTCTATCCCTCGCAGACCCTTGCCGTGATACTTACCGGTATGGGTACGGATGGCCGTGATGGCTCGCGTACCCTGAAGTTGGGTGGTTCTCAGATCTGGTCGCAGGACGAGGCGAGTTGCGTTGTCTACGGTATGCCGGCGGCGGTGGCTGAGGCAGGTTTGAGTGATCGGGTACTGTCACTGAATAAGCTCGGCCCAGCCCTGGCACAGCTGTAGAATCTAGATATTTGCAGTCTTATTTAGGCCGCCCTTGTGGTTGGTGCGATTCTCAGTGGGCAGTTCCTCAAATAAAATGCCCGCGTCGGATAGCCTGATGCGGGCATTTTGTTTACCTCTGTTTGTGCAGCTTTATTGCGCTTGTAGTGGTGCGAGTCTACCACGCAGTTTTTTGAAAGCGGTGGCCTCAATCTGGCGGATACGCTCGATGGAAACGCCATACTCTGCTGCTAGCTCTTTGAAGGTGGTTTTCTCGTCACTGAGCCAGCGGCGACGCAGGATATCCTGTGAACGATCGTCTAGCTTGCTCAGTGAGTCGAAGAGGATTTCACTCTGTTGCTGCTGCTGTTGATCATCGGCGGCGCGCTGCGATGGTTCTTCTCGCATATCGGCAAGGTAGTTCTGTGCCTGGCTGCGATCATGGTCCTCATCGTCGCTATGGCTCCAGGGATCGAACATCTGATCGCGGGCGGCGAGGCGCCCCTCCATCAGTTCGACCTCTTCGGGTTTAACCCCCAGCTCTTGTGCGACCGCTTCCACCTGCTCACGGTTGAACCAGCCGAGACGTTTTTTCATCTTGTGCAAATTGAAGAAGAGTTTGCGTTGCGCCTTGGTGGTGGCAACCTTAACGATGCGCCAGTTTTGTAGCACGTATTCGTAAATTTCGGCACGGATCCAGTGCACGGCATAGCCGGCGAGGCGTACTCCCATCTCCGGGTCAAAGCGTTTGACCGCACGCATTAGACCGACAGTGCCCTCCTGAATCAGGTCAGCGATCGGCAGACCGTAGTTTTTGTAGTCACGGGCGATACGGATGACAAAGCGCAGGTGCGAGAGGATCAGGCGTTGGGCGGCCTGCATGTCATTGTGATCTCGCAGGCGTACAGCAAGCTGGTACTCCTCCTGCTCACTTAACATTGGCATGGCGTGGGAGGCCTGGATGTAACTATCGAGATTTCCCGTGGCGATGGGCAGGTGTGGGTTGCCAAGGGTCAATGCGGTGTTCATCTGAATCTCCTCAGTTAACTACTGTGGATAACTATACCACAATAATTAGCACTCTTAAGTAGAGAGTGCTAGTTATAAGCTATTGATAATTATAGAAATAGACAGGGGGAGGGGTGATTGGTTCCGCAAATAGACTCTTTTTTTGCTGAAGTAGGCTTATGCCTGTATCTGCGTGCCGAAGATCTGGGTGGTGTAGCGACTGATGCGGATGTTCTCGGACCAGTGGTTTGGGGGTAAGCCTGCCTTGAGCTTGAGGTGTTGCAAGAACTGCTCGGGCTTGGGTAGCTGCTCCCACACCGATGGGAGGAAGGTGCCGCGGCGGTAACCCTCTTCCAGTATCAGGCCGTCGATGCCCGGTTGCAGCTGTGATATCAGATCGTTTTCTGAGTTGAAGCGCATCTCCACGGCGGGGGTGAGGAGTGAGATATCGAGCTCCAGCCCGGCTAACTCATCCTCGTGCAGGGGTGGAAAGCGGGGATCCGAGAAGGCGGCGGCATCGGCGTTGTGAACCACATCCTCAACCATGCTCAGGTGTGCCTCCAGTGAGCCGATGCAGCCACGCAGCTGTCCCTTTATCTGCAGTGTGACAAAGCAGGCGGCAGGCTGGCGTAACGCCTCCTCATATTCATCGGGATTAACCGGCAGCAGCGTGCCGTGTTCCAGGGCGTGGCGGATCGCCGCCTCAGCGAGCGCAAGTAGGGTCTGTTGTTGGTTGTCGTTGATCATATTAATGGAACAGGTAAGCGCCGTAGCCGACCACCTGGTCGTGCGGCCCGGCGGTATCTCCAGAGTTACGCAGGTCGATGGTCTCAGCATGCATCTGTTTCTCTTTGGCCACCAGCAGCAGCCCGCTGAGGGGGGCGCGGCCACAGGCATCGCCGTAGTCGATGTCAGCTGGGCGTAGCTGCTCAATGGCGCTTGAGGTGGCACGATCCATACGCTGGGCGGTAGCATAATCGTGGTAGTGGCTAAGGTCAGAACTCACCACGATCAGCGTCTCCTCACCGCCCCATACCGTGTTTAATACCGTAGCGACATCCTCAGGACTGGCATCACCCACCACCAGTGGTAACAGGGTGAAGTCGCCCAACACCTCCTGCAGAAAGGGCAGCTGTACCTCCAGGCTGTGTTCCATCTGGTGGGCCTGGTCGAAGCACTGCACCGATGGTAGTTGCGTGACCTGTTCCAGCAGTTCGTGATCCAGCGGGATGTCGCCCAGCGGGGTGTGGAAGTAGTCGGCGTTGCTGGCGGCAATACCAACAAAGCCGACCCTATGTGATGGCCCCAGCAGTACCACACGGCGGATGGTGTCGCGTGCCGGGGTGAGGCAGGCGTAGGCACTGGCGGCAATGGGGCCGGAGTATATGTAGCCGGCATGGGGGGCAATGATCGCCTTAGGGGTAGCATCGGGAGAAGTCTGTGCCTCGCGCAGAAAGCCGCTTACCATATCGTGCAGCTCGTCACGCTCGGCCGGATAGAACATCCCGGCTACGGCGGTGGGGCGAATGGTCGACATCAATTACAGCTCCCTATGAAAATATTTTGTTAAATATAGCACTCACCGATGCTTGCCACATACAGGTATCAGCGCCTACCTTTAAAGGACAGAGAAGGAGAGGGTGATGAGTTCCAATATTGTGACTGAGGCAGAACTACAACCGGGCAGCATGGTCGATACCCGTTACTGGCATAAAGTCGATGAGGAGCGGGTGCAGTGCGACCTCTGCCCACGCTACTGCAAACTCAAGGAGGGGCAGCGCGGCCTCTGCTTTGTGCGCGCTAATCTGGGGGCGAAAATTGTGCTCACCTCCTATGGGCGCTCCAGTGGCTACTGTGTCGACCCCATTGAGAAGAAACCGCTCAACCACTTCTTGCCCGGCACCCCGGTGCTCAGCTTCGGTACCGCTGGCTGTAACCTTGCCTGTAAGTTCTGCCAGAACTGGGATATTTCCAAGTCGCGTGAAGTAGATACGCTGGCCGATGCCGCCAGCCCTGAGATCATCGCTCGCGCTGCCGAAGAGCTAGGTTGTCGTTCGGTTGCCTATACCTACAACGATCCAGTGATCTTTCATGAGTATGCAATAGATGTTGCAAGGGCTTGCCGCGAAAAGGGGATAAAATCGGTAGCGGTGACGGCAGGATACGTCTGTGAAGAGCCACGCAAGGAGTTCTACCAGTGGATGGATGCGGCCAACGTGGATCTCAAAGGGTTTAGCGAAGAGTTTTACCACAAGCTCACTGGTGGCCACCTGCAGCCGGTGCTTGATACCCTGATCTACCTGAAACATGAAACTGATGTGTGGGTAGAGCTGACTACACTGTTGATTCCCGGCTGGAATGATTCGGATGAAGAGATCGATGCCATGACCAGCTGGGTGGTAAAGGAGCTAGGCCCCGATGTACCGATGCACTTCACCGCCTTCCACCCCGACTACAAGATGCTTGATGTACCACCAACGCCGCAGGCCACATTGACCCGTGCTCGCGATATTGCGATGAAAAATGGTGTGCGTTACGCCTACACTGGAAATGTGCACGATAAGAGCGGAGAGAGCACTTATTGTCATAGCTGTGGCCAGACCCTGATTGGGCGTGACTGGTACGTGCTCAGCGATTGGAATATTGATGCTGACGGTAACTGTAACCAGTGCGGTACGCACTGTGCCGGGGTGTTCGAGACGAAAGCTGGTGATTGGGGGGCTAAAAGGGTGCCAGTGCGGCTAGCGGACTATGAGGTCTAATTTGGCGATTGCTTCAGTCAGTTAATCGAATGTTTCTGTGTTCTCTGTTCATTATTGCTAGGTATACGATGGTAGCCTGGGAGGAGTCTGATGCCGCTTAACACATAACAGGTCTTAGGATATCCCAAGGGCGAGGTAAATTTGCGGTAAGCCGCGTATACTATGGCGCTCTTTGAATTCTGGATGGTCAGCAAGATGTCAGCAGCAGCACGTATCGGTTTTGTTACGGTCTCGGATCGTGCCAGTAGCGGCGAATATGAGGATTTGGGTGGCCCGGCGATGCAGGCGTGGATGGGCAAGGCACTCAACTCACCCTGGGAGGCGGTTTCCCGCCTGATCCCTGATGAACAGGATCAGATTGAGGCTGCCCTCAAAGAGTTATGTGATGAGGAGGGGTGCTGTCTGGTGGTGACCACCGGCAGTACCGGCCCGGCACTGCGCGATATCGTTCCCGAGGCGACTGAGGTGGTATGCAAGAAGATGATGCCCGGTTTTGGCGAGCTGATGCGTCAGGAGTCACTGAAGTTTGTGCCCACGGCGATTCTCTCTCGCCAGACCGCGGGGATCCGCGGTAACAGCCTGATCATTAACCTGCCGGGTAAGCCCTCGGCCATCGATGATTGCCTGAACGCGGTATTCCCGGCGGTACCTTATTGTGTTGATCTGATTGATGGCCCGTTTCTGGAGACCGATGAGGGCTTCTGTAAGGCGTTTCGTCCGAAACATGCCAAGCGACCTGAGGGAAAGTAGTTATGGATCGTATTCAGGCTATTCGTGAACTTTCCACCATTCGTGACTATGTTCGCTGGGGCATGAGTCGCTTCAACGAGGCCGGTCTTTTTTTTGGCCATGGCACTGATAATTCGCAGGATGAGGCAACCTATCTGGTTTTGCATAGTCTCAAGCTGTCGTTGCAGATCCATGATAGCTATTTTGACAGCCGTCTTACTGAGACCGAGCGCAAGCGGATAGTTACCATACTGATGCGCCGTGTGGATGAACGCATTCCCGCCCCCTATCTGACTCACCAGGCATGGTTTGCCGGTATGCCCTTTTATGTCGATGAGCGGGTATTGATCCCACGCTCGCCTATTGCCGAGTTGATCGAGGCGCAGTTCGAGCCCTGGGTTAAGCCTGATGAGGTGAAGCGGGTGTTGGATCTGTGTACTGGCGGTGGCTGCATCGCTATCGCCTGCGCCATCGCTTTTCCTGAGGCATTTGTTGATGCCGCTGATATATCGCAGGATGCGCTGACCGTGGCTCAGCGTAATATTAGTGAGTTTGAGCTGGGTGGACATTTGCGGACGGTACAGTCTGATCTTTTCAGTGATCTGAAGGGAATGCGCTACAACATCATCGTTAGCAACCCCCCTTATGTGGATGTACAGGATATGGCCAATTTGCCGCCAGAGTTTCGCCACGAGCCACGACTGGCTCTTGAGGCGGGCGATGACGGTCTGGATCTGGTGTTCACTATCCTTTATGAGGCAATGAATCACCTGGATCCTGAGGGCATTCTGGTCGTTGAGGTGGGCAATAGCCGTGAGGCACTGGTGAAATTACTACCTGAGGTTGAGTTTTTGTGGTTAGATTTTGCACACGGTGGCGAAGGGGTCTTTCTGCTCACCGCAGAGCAGGTTCGCAAGCATCACCAGCTGTTTCGTCTGGTACGCCCGGCAATAATGTCATGAATTACAGTAACAATAATGAGATGAGTGAATTAATCCATGGTTGATATGAGAGCAAAAACTGTAGAGGCCTATGTGAGCCTGGTAGAACAGGCGATCGTTGAGATCGATGAATTTATCGCCTGTTTGGAGTTTGACATGGATGAGCCCGGCGATCAGTTACTGGTACTTAATCCGCTGCTTGAAGAGGTAACCCATGTGCGCAAGGGCATGGCCGATGGCAGCTACGAGTTTGAGAACAAGGATCTGCCTTTTATGGAGGTAGCTAACCGACTGAGCTCGCAGCTACCTTTTACGCAACTACTTGAGGCGATCAATCAAACTCATCGTTATGGCCTCAAGATAGAGTCCGACGAGTAACCGCGGGGAGTCACTATGAAACAACAGAATATCGTCTTTGACCTGGAGCTAATCAAGCGCTACGACAAGTCCGGTCCCCGCTACACTTCCTACCCGACCGCGGTGCAGTTCCACGATGGTTTTGGTGAGGCCGAGTATAAGCGTCACGCCGAGGCGAGCAATGCCGCCGGTGGTCCGCTCTCACTCTATTTCCATATCCCTTTCTGCGATACGGTCTGTTTCTATTGTGGCTGTAATAAGGTGGCGACCAAAGACCGTTCCAGAGCGGCACCCTACCTGCAACGTGTACACCGTGAGCTGGAGTTACAGAGTGCGCTGTTCGACAGTGAGCGCATTGTCGACCAGCTGCACTGGGGCGGTGGTACGCCGACCTTTATCAGCCACGACGAGATGCGTGCGTTAATGGCGAAGACCCGCGAATGTTTTAAGCTGCACGATGACGATACTGGCGAGTATTCAATTGAGATAGACCCGCGTGAGGTGCAGAGCGACACCATTGCCCTGTTGCGTGAGATCGGTTTTAACCGCATGAGCCTGGGTGTGCAGGACTTCGATGAGAAGGTGCAGGTGGCGGTCAATCGAGTGCAGTCTGATGAGCAGACCATAGGGGCGTTGGAGGCGGCACGAAGCGAGGGCTTTAAGTCCGTTTCCATGGATCTTATTTATGGTCTACCGTTCCAGAGCGTAGAGAGCTTTGAGCGTACTTTGGAGCGGGCCATTGCCATTGATGCCGATCGTCTTACCGTATTTAATTATGCTCACCTGCCGGAGATCTTCAAGCCGCAGCGACGCATAAATGAGGATGATCTCCCCGCATCGCAGGAGAAGCTTGATATCCTACAGATGTCGATTGAGAAACTGACCGCTGCCGGTTACGTCTATATTGGTATGGATCACTTTGCCAAGCCTGACGATGAGCTGGCTGTGGCGCAGCGTGACGGTACTCTCTATCGTAATTTCCAGGGCTACTCTACCCACTCTGAGTGTGACCTTATCGGGATTGGTGCCACCTCCATCGGTATGGTGGGTGATTCCTATGCACAGAATCTGAAAGGGCTGGATGAGTACTATGCTGCCATTGATGCGGACAAGCTGGCCGTCTTCCGTGGGGTTGATCTGGATAAAGATGACAAGCTACGTCGAGATGTGATCACCCGTCTCATTTGCCATTTTGAGTTGGATAAGGCGTCGGTGGAGCAGGCCCATGGCATTCAGTTTAATGAGTACTTCGCTAATGAGCTGAAGGATCTTGAAGGCATGCAGGGCGATGGTTTGTTGAAACTGGGGCAGGGGCGTATCGAAGTGCTGCCTTCAGGTAAGTTGCTTATTCGCAACATCTGCATGGTGTTTGATCGTTATCTGCGCGAGAAGCAAAATCAACGCTTCTCCAAGGTTATTTAACAGCCTTAGTTTTCCTGCACCGTTGTCGGCTCGGCGGCGGTAGCCAGTACCGTTTTTAATTCAGCCACTGGACGAGGCTTGGCAATGCCGAATCCTTGTGCGTAGTTGATGCCTAATCCACTCAACAGCTTCAGGGTCTGGTGATCCTCTACCATCTCGGCGATGACGCAGATCCCCAGTAGATGGGCGATTTGGGTGATTGCCTTCACCTGCACACTGTTAATGGTGTTGTGCACCACGCCGCCGATGAGATGACCATCAATCTTGATAAAGTCTACCGGCAAATTTTTCAGGTAGTCGTAACTGCTAATGTTGCGGCCTACATCGTCCAGTGCGCTACGGCAACCGATTTCCCTGAGTTGGCGAACAAAATCACCAGTTTTCTGCAGGTTACCTACCGCATGCGTCTCAGTAATCTCAAAGCAGATCTGTTGTGGTTCTACACCATAGTTACTCAACATCTGTTCTATCGCGGGGATAAATTCCCCGTCGCTCACGGTCTGCTGGGAAAGGTTAAGACAGTAGATGGCTGCGGGATCATTAACGATGCGGATAAGCTGGCAGGTGTGGCGTAGTACCCAGCGGTCGATAGCGGGCATCAGGTTGTGTCGTTCGGCGGCAGGAATAAAGGCCATCGGCGGGATTTGTTGCCCCTGTTCATCCTTAAAGCGAAGTTGCAGTTCGCACAGGTGTAACTGCTCGCGTATCGGATTGACCGCGACAATGCTCTGACAGTAGAGGGAGAAGTTGTCCTCCTGCAGTGCTGCCTGCAGGCGCTCTGCCCAGGGAACCTTGCTTTCCGTGATCTTATTGTCTTTGTTGTCTGCGTAGAGGTGCACTCTATTGCGCCCCTCATCTTTGGCCGAGTAGCAGGCGGCATCGGCCATAGCGATTACTTCAGCGAGTGGGCCGCTGTCGGCATCAAGTAACACCACGCCGATACTTACCCCTACATTGAAACGTTGTTTATCCCAAACGAAGACAAAGTGGTTAACTGTTGAGCGAACCTCTTCGGCAATCGCCATGGCTTTCTCTAGCGGGCAGTTCTCCAGCAACAGGCCGAACTCGTCGCCACCGAGACGGGCCAGCAGATCGTTGCTGCGCACCAGATCCTTGAGGCTCGCCACCAGTTGAATCAGTAGTTCATCACCGGCAGCATGGCCACAAGTGTCATTGACGATCTTGAAGCGATCCAGGTCGAGAAAGCAGAGTGCATGCTGCTGATTTTCGTGCTGTGCACGCATCAACGCCTGCTCAAGGCGAAGCTCAAATTCGCGACGGTTGACCAGGTTGGTGAGGGGGTCGTGACGTGCCTGATGGGATAGGTGGTTGGCCAGCGCACGAATTTCACTAACATCGCGGAAGGTCACAACGATACCAATAAGCTGCATATTCGCATCATGGATGTTGGAGGCGGTGAACTCGATGGCGATGGTGTCGTGGTTGGAATCCAGCAGCATACTCTGATGCAGCGGGCCATCTTTACTACTTTGTAATAACAGCTGCTTTAAATCGCTGTAGAGCGGGGTCTCATCTTCACCATCGACGACACGAAAGATGTCGAGCAGTGCCTTGCCCTCTACGCTACCGCTACGCCGACCGGTAAGCTGCTCTGCCACCGGATTCATATACTCAATGTTGCCGTAGGCATCTGCGGTGATAACGCCATCGCCGATGGAGTGTAGTGTGACCTGAGCACGTTCCTTTTCCCTGAATAGCTGTTGGGCACTGATGCGACTGCGGTGGATGGTGAACAGCGTGATCAATACGCCGAGTAAGGTCGCGATGCCACCGAGGATTATGATTTGCACCCGCGCTCGTTTGTAGGTTGCTACGGCCTCTTTGGAGGTGCTTTCAATTGCCGCATCCTGTTTTGCCTCCAGCTGGGCCAGCGTGGCGAGTACCTTATGCTGGGTAGGTAGCACCTGTTCTGCCAGCAGAGTCTTGGCCTGATCGTATTTTCCGGCGATGATTAAGGTGACGGCTTCACGTTGCAGAGGCACCGCCTTTTGTGCCCATTTGCTCTGTATATCGAGCATCGCCCTTTCGTGTGGGCCTAGTGGCATACGCATCAACTGTTGCCTTGCCCCGGTGAACCGGCTACCTAGCTCGTCAATGCTTAGTGCCGCCTCGTCCTGCTCGAAGGGATCGTCGGTCAATAACATGCTCTGCATGGTGAAGACACGTTCACGGGCGCTATTGCGCATCTGTTTAATCAGTGCGGCCTTGGCATTGTGCTGGTGGACGATGAGCTCCAGATGCTGGTTGATATTAGCCATTTTCTTCAGGCCGAGCAGGGTCAGCAGGGTCATTAGAACCAGAATCGTGGTGAATCCGACCGCTTGCAAGAAACGGCCACTCCAGCTATTTGTACGTTGTTGATACGACAAGCTTTTTTATCCCTACCTGAGCTGGTCTCTGTTATTATTCGACCATCATACACACAGTTAATCGATAAAGTTAGGTGTGAAAATAACTTAATCCGGTGTTACGACGAGCCCCGAACAAACCGATAGAATAGCCGCCATGTCAGGAAATAGCTTTGGAAAACTCTTTACGGTGACCACCTTTGGTGAGTCTCACGGTCCGGCCCTCGGGGCCATTGTTGACGGTTGTCCGCCCGGACTTGAGCTGAGCGAAACAGATCTGCAGGCAGATCTGGACCGACGTAAGCCCGGCACCTCACGCCACACTACCCAGCGCCGTGAGGCGGATCAGGTGAATATCCTCTCAGGGATCTTTGAAGGCAAGACCACCGGTACGCCCATCGGCTTGTTGATCGAGAACACAGATCAGCGTTCCAAGGACTACTCAAATATTGCCGAGACTTTCCGTCCCGGCCACGCCGATTACACCTATCAGCAGAAGTATGGTGTGCGTGACTACCGTGGTGGCGGTCGCTCTTCGGCCCGCGAGACGGCAATGCGTGTTGCTGCTGGGGGGATCGCCAAGAAGTATCTGGCTAGCAAGGGGATCACCATTCGTGGCTACCTCTCGCAATTGGGGCCGATTAAGATTGAGAACTTCGATTGGGATGAGGTGGGAAATAACGCCTTTTTCTGCCCCGATGCGACAAAAGTTGATGAGATGGAGGCCTACATGGATGCCCTGCGCAAGGAGGGCAACTCCATTGGTGCCAGGATCAACGTGGTGGCCGAGGGGGTTGAGCCCGGCCTGGGCGAGCCGATCTTCGATCGTCTCGATGCGGATCTTGCCCATGCCCTGATGAGCATCAATGCCGTCAAGGGTGTCGAAATCGGTGCCGGTTTCGACTGCATCGAGCAGAAGGGGACCGAGCACCGCGACGAGATCACCCCGGAAGGTTTTCTCTCCAACCACGCCGGAGGCATACTCGGTGGTATCTCCTCCGGCCAGGCGATTACCGCGGCGATTGCGATGAAGCCGACCTCATCTCTGCATCTGCCGGGTCGTAGCGTGAATCTTGCCGGTGAGTCTATTGAGGTGGTGACCAAGGGGCGTCACGATCCCTGCGTAGGTATTCGTGCTACCCCCATTGCTGAGGCTATGATGGCACTGGTGCTGATGGATCACTTACTGCGTCATCGGGCGCAGAATGCAGATGTGCAGTCAGCCACCCCGGTGATCCCTGCATCTGCCAACAAGCCCTGAGTATAACGGGGTCTAGCGCAACGCATGTGATTAGCGACTAGTGACTTTCGACTTGTGACTGCCCCCATGCCCTACTGGCGCCTCTCCAGCTTCTACCTCTTTTACTTCGCCAGTCTGGGGATCCTGGTTCCCTACTGGAGTCTCTACCTTAAGCACCTCGGCTTCACTCCGCTGCAAATAGGCGAGTTGATGGCAATCCTGATGGCGACCAAGATCGTCTCACCCAATATCTGGGGCTGGATCGCCGATCATACCGGCCATCGCATGTGGATCGTACGCATCGGCTCGCTGCTGGCGCTGCTTACCTTTATAGGCATCTTTTTCGTTGACAGTTATTGGGGCTTAGCGCTGGTGATGCTGCTGTTCAGCTTCTTCTGGAATGCGACACTGCCGCAGTTCGAGGCCAATACCCTCAGCTTTCTTGGTAAAGAGCATCATAAATACAGTGTGATCCGTATCTGGGGCTCCATCGGTTTTATCGTTGCCGTGGCGTTGTTGGGGCTGGTGCTGGAGGGGAACTCTCCGGCGATGTTGCCACCGGTTCTGCTGATGATCTTTATCACCATCTGGGGCGTTAGCCTCACTGTGCCGGAGGTGGTGGTGGTGCCACACCATGAGCAGCAGGGCTCCATTATCGATGTGCTCAAACGTCCCGAGGTACTCGCCCTGTTGGCGGTCTGTTTTTTAATGCAGGCGAGTCACGGCCCGTATTACACTTTCTACACTATCTATATGGAGGGTTACGGCTATAGTCGCACCCTCATCGGTCAACTGTGGGCGCTGGGGGTGATCGCTGAGGTAGTGATCTTCCTCATCATGCACCGTATGGTTAAAACTATCGGTTTGAGAAACCTGCTGATGTCCGCCTTTGCTCTGACTGCTCTGCGCTGGGTTCTGATCGGTGCCCTGCCAGAAAACTTCCCCGTAGTGCTCTTCGCCCAACTGTTCCACGCTGCCAGTTTCGGCATCTTCCACGCCGTCGCCATTGCCTATTTTCACCACTACTTTACCGGTCGTCACCACGGACGGGGACAGGCACTCTACAGTTCGGTTAGTTTCGGTGCCGGTGGCGCGTTAGGGGCCTTCTACAGTGGTTATACCTGGGATGCGATGGGGGGGGATGTCAGTTTCTATATTGCTGGGGTGATGTGTGTTTTAGCGTTGGGGGTTGTTTGGCGCTTCTTGAAATAAGCCAAGGGCGTAGGTGCGATTAGCGTAGCGTAATCGCACGAACGAGGAATAATGCATGCGTCCGATTACGCTACGCTAATCGGACCTACGTGCTTCCGCTTTGGTCGCTGAGTAGTTGCTTTCTAGTGGGGAGAGGGGAAAGAGCACTGATTTGGGCCGGAGTCGGCCATGAGCGGAAGTAAAGATTGATAGGCTACAACGGCAGCATCCTAAAGCGGTCATTCATAATAAAGTGTAGTTAGGGCAGCAGAAAAGCGTGATAGGACTCCGAGGGTGACGCCCCCGGCTACCCGGTTGTATTTACTCAGACCTTTTGAACAATAATTTCACTGGGTGCAATAAGGTCTGCTTCAATATTGTCAATCATGTTTTTAATTTTAATCGGTGTGCTTGCCTGCATAAGTGTGTGTAGGCCTAGAGGAGGGGGGCCTCCATTGGCTTCTGTTTTTGCACGCAGCTGCTTGAAGAACTCAAGTGAAAAATCTCGACGATTATTGTTTGCAGAAATCTTGAATCCGGCCTCAGTCAAGGCTTTCTCGTATTGATCTGGCGTCGCTAATTTGCTGGTACTGTTTTCTGTTGCCCAGGGGACGGGGAAAACCATCTCACCGTCAATATTTAGCATTACATCGTAGACACCAAAAAAGGCACCCGGACGCAGTACGCGATAAACCTCGCTAAAAAGCTGTGCTTTATTCTCTATGTTCATTCCGACGTGCAGCATTAATGCACCATCGAATGTCGCATCTTTAAAAGGCATAGAAAGCGCGCTTCCTTGGTGTAGAGTGACTTTCTTATCCAATCCGACCCAGCTCGAAAGTACTTTCCCTGTGTCGATGTATTCCTGTGTCAAATCAATTCCAGTCACATGATTGTTGTATTTGTTAGCAATAAACCGTGAAGCACCTCCTAGTCCGCACCCCACATCAAGAATATGGTCGTGCTCAGAAAAATTGAGTTGACCTAGCAAGTTGTCAGTCGCTAGTCGCCCACCAATATGAAACTCATCAACAGGCCCAAGATCTTCAACAGTTATGTTGTCGACTGTTTTTCCAAGCTTAGGAAGGGCCGCTTGAATAGTATCAAGCAAGTTCCCGTTTGAGTAATGTTCTGATACCGTTTGTTCGTATGACATAGTTACTCTCCTTTACGTTTCCGTGTTCAAAAAATCGTTTTAGCTATTCAGGACTTCGCGCATGAATCGCTATTCGGTTTTGTTAATGGTCGTCCACCGCCGATGCTGAGCTGACCATGCTCTGGCCACCAATACCCCAGTTTCCTTCACGGACCTCCTCTACCAGTACCCAGGTAATACCACGCATAGCCTCTCCTTCGATTGACACTATGGCGTCGGTGACTTTTTCGATCATTTCGCGTTTTTGCTCTTCGGTGAAGGTGCTTTCAAGTACATTAATGGTTACCAGTGGCATGGAAATTCTCCTGTTGAGAGCTTGGCTAGAGCAATAGCAGTCGACTATTCCGGGGAGACAATCTTGACAATACTGCCGGAAACCGGCGGTGTAAAAATTACAGTATTAAGCAGCCCCCAACTTATTGGCTGGTTACGGTTCCACGGTAGTAGTGACATCATGCGAGCGAGTGGACAATAACCGGTTGTCAGTTTTACTGTGCCGCCGATCAGTTGAACCCAATGTACCCAGCCGAAGAAGGGCGCCTGCCCCAGGACCAACAGGCTGAGGAAACAAATGCGAACCTGCATCGGGAATGCAAATATCCCTGGTTGCCGCAGCAAGAAATGGATGGCGTGGGCCAGATTAACAATCATTGCCAGAAACAAGGCCGTAGGCCAAATCAACAGGCCGATGGCAAGAAAGGTGACTGTTAAAGTCCAATAGCTCCAGATGGTGTGTTCATTCATCTCCTCTCTCCTGTATTTATCCCCGGTGTTTTCCTGCTTCCTGGTGAAAAGTCTAGTTAGACCGGCCCGTCAATACCTGAGGTTGCCAGGGAGGTTTTGTGGAGATTTTGTGGAGATTGTCTGCTACCGTTTAATTTCGAGTACTTTGATGGAGAATTAGCCGGTGTTGCTGACTTTTGGGGAATACGAACTCGATACCGAGCTGTTCGAATTGCGCCGCAGCGGCCAACCACTTCAGATTGAGCCACAGGTGTTCGACCTGCTGGTCTATCTGGCACAGCACCGAGACCGCATCATTAGTCGCCAGGAACTACTGGACAAACTGTGGGCGGGAAAGGTGGTCACCGACTCGACCTTGAGCAGCCGTATCAAGGCAGCCCGTCAGGCGGTTGGCGACAGTGGGCAAGCGCAGAATTGTATTGCGACCTTTAACCGGCGGGGATACCGTTTTGTCGCGGCGGCCGAGGAGCTTGAACAGGACGCTGCTGAAGCAGGGGCCGGAGCAGCCAGCCTGTTCTCGCACCAGTCTAAGCCACACCATGATCGACCTTCGGTGGCAGTGATGCCGTTTGCCCACAACCACGGCCGTGACGCGATCGCATGGATAGCAGATATGCTAAGCGAGGACATAAGCATCCAGCTAGCCCGCATCCCCGGTTTTCTGGTGATATCGCGCAACTCAACCGCGTACTACCGTGGGCGAGAGTTTAGTATCAGTCAGGTCGGCCGCGAGCTCGGTACCGATTATGTGGTTGAGGGCTCGATATGGGAAACGGGCAAACACCTTCGGGTATCCGTGCAATTGTTGGAAACCTCCAGCGGCCAGTTCTTGTGGGCCGACCGTACCGAGATACCGGCAGACAAACTGGGCGAGTTTCAGGACGATGTGGTTCGCGAGATTGTCAGCCGCATCGAGCCGGAGCTGAACCGTGCTGAGCTCTCGACTCTGAAACAACGCCGCCCTGTTGATCTGGGCGCCTGGGCGCTCTACCGCCAGGGCCATGCGATTCTTAGCCTGAAGGGCTGGAGCGAAGAGAGCTTCAGCGAATCGGCGGACCTGTTGCGCCAGGCCATTTCCCGCGACCCAGAACTGGCTTTCGCCCACGCCTATCTCGCACTCATCCTAGCCATCGGCCATCTAATCGGGCTGGTCAACGATGATGGCTGCCACGAAGAGGCAGAGGCCGCAGCCGAGGCTGCCCTTGCGCTGGACAGCCAGGATTCTGACGTGCTCGGCTATGTCGGTTGTGCCTTCGCTGATATGGGTAATTTCCAGCGTGGCATCGGAATGATGCGACGTGCGGTGGAGTTGGACCCAAGCAATGCTCAAGCCCATGCTGCTCTCGGCGCGGCGCTGCTGAGAATAGGTAAAGAGGAGGGCATCAATGAGATGCGCTACGGCATCCGCATCAGCCCGCGAGACAGCCGACTGGCCGTTTGGGGCACAATGCTGGCGCGCGGCCTGTTAAGCTTAGGTAGTGTCGACGAGGCCATCGAGGCAGCCGATTATGCATGCCGCTGTGACGACAAGATCTTTCTTCCCCGGCTGGTTCTGGCAGTGGCCCATAACACGGCAGAAAAACCGGACGGTGCCCGCGCTGCTCTTGATGACGCCCGCCGTATCCGACCGCAATTGACTATCGACGACATCGCCCATTTCGCTACTCCAAACGAAATAGCCAATCTTAAACGCACAGGTCTTTTGTAGCACAACGCATAGCGCGTTACGCAATGTGGCGGTATTCATTACCGTTAAAATTCCCACTACTTCGAATGAGTGTCCCTAGCCACTTCAGCAATCATCAGCACCCTCCTGACAACTGGTACTCTATCAGCGCTGATCTATACTGAGTTAGCACTGTTTTAGTAACGCTACAAAATCACACAGTAGACCAAAGGAGAATGGAGTATGGACAGGTTTATAGCTATCGCACTACTACTGGTTACACTGCCAACATTCGCGGAAATTCAAACCAAAGCCGTGGCCTACGAACATGATGGGGCCAAGCTAACCGGCCACCTCTATTGGGATGATGCCATAAAAGGGAAGCGTCCCGGCGTGATGGTCATTCATGAATGGTGGGGACTGGACGACTATGCCAAGAAACGAGCCCACATGATTGCCAAAGAGGGCTATGTGGCCTTCGCTGCCGATATGTACGGTGGCAATAGAGTAACGACCAACCCTGATCAAGCAAAAGAGTGGATGTTGGAGGTGACTGCTGATGTTGAAGGTTGGCAAGAACGTGCCGCGCTGGGGCTGGAGCAACTTATAAATAGTGGCATGGTCGACCCAGAGCGTACCGCTGCCATGGGATATTGTTTCGGTGGTGGAACCATATTACAGATGGCCTACTCCGGCACCAAGGCCAAAGGGGTGATCGGTTATCATGCCTCTCTACCCGCAGCACCTGAAACGGCCAAGGGCCAGATCAAAGCGAAAGTACTTATTTTTCACGGTGCGGCAGACTCTTTTGTTGCACCCGAGGTAATTAGCAATTTTCAGGACAAGCTGCAGGAAACCGGGGCAGACTGGGAATTCGTCACCTTTGGTGGTGACGTGCGCCACAGCTTCACTGTTCCCAGCGCGGGTGAACGTGGGATAGTCGCATTGAAGTATGATGCCAATGCCGATCAAGTGTCCTGGAAGCGGACGTTAGATTTTTATTCAGCGTTATTTGCCAAATAAACAAAGCTTTATTTCAGAAAAACCGGGGGTTACCCCGGTTTTTTGTGTGAGCCTGGCTCGGCAGGAGCTGTTGAAATAATAAGTAGGGTCAGATGAAATTTTAATGTCCTGGCTGTGGAAGTTAGCTAAGCCAGCCCTTAACGTCCGCTAAGGTCGCTCTTATTGTCAGATTTCAGTCTGTTCTGCCATTTCTAGGGCATCATCTACCTCTATGCCAAGATATCTGACGGTACTTTCGATCTTGGTATGACCAAGCAGAATCTGCACTGCTCGCAGGTTTTTGGTACGCCTATATATCAATGTTGCTTTTGTGCGCCTCAGTGAGTGTGTGCCGTACTCAGTTGGATCTAGAGATGCGAGGCTCGCCCAGGATTTTACTATTCGGCTATATTG
Source organism: Pseudomonadota bacterium (assembly GCA_039714395.1). GTDB lineage: Bacteria > Pseudomonadota > Gammaproteobacteria > Thiohalomonadales > Thiohalomonadaceae > JAPHSX01. Next base: position 33,440 of record JBDLJH010000011.1, read on the forward strand.
ACGAGTAGTTAAGTGTTTCTCTCGGTTTTTCCTGCTCGGAAATAGGTTATGCTCCATCCTGAGGTGGGAACTCTCGATCCACTTGCCTACAGCATCACGTGTCGTCTCTGTGATCTCAAACTTCACTGGTTGGCCAGTCTTTCTCTGTAGCACCATAGCCCGTGACAGTACTTGACCACCATTCGATACATCATGCACGCGTAGGGACACTAGATCACAGCCACGGAGTTTGCTGTCTATTGCCAGATTGAACAGAGCTAAGTCTCTGATTTTGTGTGCAATCTGAAGTTTCGTACGTATAGCCCATATCTCTCTGAGCTTCAGAGGCTTCTTTTGACCTACGAGATTGCCTTTATTCCAAGGCGTATGGGTATTACCATCTGAAAGTAGTGGGAATGTAGTATTCATGGCGGTTTCCTCGTGTTGGTTGCAAGGAAACAAAGTGTGGTAGCTGGGCTATATAGTCGCTATGCGGCCAAGAGCGGGCGTTAGCTATCACTAAAGCGGACACCCTAGATAATGAAGTAATCATAAAAATTCATATGCTTTACGATTCGCATATCTTCTAATCAAGTGCCAGCTCCCCCACAAGAACAGGCTAACGGCAATGGCGGTATAGATAGCCGGCTGTGGTCGTTCTAATGAGGAGATAGATCCTGCATAGGTTACGATTAGAGCATAGGGTACGGTTCCCATTGCAAAAAACAGAAGAAACTTAGCAAATTTCATACTTGTTGCCCCCGCCATACAACAACTGACCTCTGGCAGGATAGGTAACGCACGACAAATAATCAGTAACCATGGTCCCGTGCGTTGGAAGGCACTTTCTATTTCATTGAGCTTTTCTCCATTACGGTAGATATGATGTAGTAGTGCCGATCCATATTTACGACTTAGTAGATAACCTGTTATACCTGCCAGAAAAAACCCCAATAGTGTCGCAGCAACGGCAAGTGGCCAACCGAGAAAATAACCGGCTAATATGGATACTGTCATGGTTGGTACTGCGACAAATAGATCCGCATAAAGTAGAAGCACGACAAGCAATGCCAGATATATGGGGGAAATCTGTTGCGCTGCAGTCAGTGCATCTCGCACCTGATCAAGTGATAGAACGCCAGTCACTTTAAGCAGAATAAAGGTTGATAGAAATAATAGACCTAGAACCACCATTAATTTAATTAAATCCTTCATATTATTTCTCCTTATTCATTTCGCAGCAGACGATAGGCTACTGAAGGAAAGAATCTATGTAGGGCAAATAATAGTGGGGTACGGCCAATGCGGATCTCCTTTATTCCCTTCTGTAGACCTTTAATTACTTCTTGCGTGAGTTGCTCTGGTGAAATCTTTTTCCTTGAGTTGTGCTGTGTCATTGCGGTATCAACTAGATCTGGAATGACCTCAAAGATCTCGGTTGTACTTCCTTCTAGTTGATAGCGCAGGGTACGTACAAAACTATGCAGCGCCGATTTGGTGGCACAGTAGACAGGAGTCGACTTTTTAGGCACCTTTGCCAGTGCTGATCCCATAAAAATTATTGATGAACTGTTTTGGGCTGCCAGCTGCGGCAGCATTCTTGCTGTAAGTTCGATCTGCGCAGAAAGGTTAGTGTTTATCTCCTCACGAATATGATTAAACGAAAATTCACCCGATCTAAAGTCAGCACGATATTGAGTACCCGCATTATTAATTAACACATTAAGTTTCGGAAACTTATCAACAACCCTTTTGACCAGAGCTGCCTGCTGTTCTGATACGCTAATATCACAGGCAATTGTGTGAAGTCCGGAGTTATGTGATATCACACTGGAAAGACGTTGCTCATTACGGCCGCATATAATGACTCTGTTACCTAGTTCATGCATTGCAGTTGCCATGGCTAGACCAATACCTGCACTTCCACCGGTAATTAAAATGGTGTTGTTGTTGAGTTGCATTGTTTATTACCTCTCTCTTTATGCTAAGTGTTAGCCTTATCGATAGAGAGAGCATTAACATAGGTTAATAGCGGGCGAAGATTATTTTGGACGTTTGCGAATGCGGCTTAGAGAAACTGGGGTAATGCCGATGTAGCTTGCGACGTGGTACTGAGCAATGCGCTCCTCCAAGCCAGGATAACGTTGTTGAAACAGGTGGTAACGATGCTCCGCATCATCGAGCAAGAACTCTGCCTCGCGCTCCTCTTTGCGGACATAGAGTTGTTCGGTAACTAATCTGCGGAAACGTTCCCAGCATGGGTATTGGTCTGAGAGCTCAACTATACGATCAAGGCTTGCACTTAATAAAGTGGTAGGCTCCAGTGCCTCAATAGTAAATCTAGCTGGACTGCCTGAGAGGTAGGCGCTGTAGGCTCCGATAAAGTGGTTCTCGGCGGCGAAGGATTTATTGAGTTCTCGGCCGTTTTCTTGTCGGTAAAAGAACCGTAATAACCCACTGTTGACGAATGCAAACTGGGTGCTCTGCTCACCCGCCTCGATAAAGCACTCGCTAGCAGCCAGCTTTCTCGGCTTGAAGCAGTTGCAGAAGGACTCAAGTGCACTCTCATCTGGTGCAACCATTTGAGTGACGATCTGCCGTAGCACAATAGTGCTATATTCTTGCATACTCATGATTCTGAATAGTAATTGAATAACGAGTTAGAATCACTATTAACGATGCCTGCTTTTGGCCAAGTAGCGGACTGCCCAACTGCATTGAGCCAATGTCGCCTTTGGTCGCTGAAGAGTCATAGATGAGTATTGGGGGGACTTGGAGCGGTGGTTTTGCCTGGTGTCGGCCCAGACTGTGTGAATACTCAGGTTTTCAAATACAGTATGCGTTCTCACGTGAAATCTGAGGAAGTTGATGCAGTCAAACCACATTTCATGAACGTTAGAGCGGAATAATTAGGACGATTTTAGTCAATTTCAATTTACTAAATAGTTTTCACACAGCCTAGGCCAGTAGCGGACCTCACGAATAATACAAAAGGGCTACCGCTATCAATCCCATAACGGACATCCACCCCATATTGTTCTGCTGCTAGATTGCTACCTATTTACCTTGAAGTTGGGAGGGTTATACTGGGGCATGTACAAATCGGGCCCCCGATTTGCGTATTTTGATAATGAGACAGGGAGTCGTAAATTGTCTAATAAAACAGTCTGTTACACTCCTCTATTAGCCCTCGATAACACTGAGAGAAGACCCAGATGGGGCTTAATTAGATGGCATTTTATAAAGAAATTTAGTCAAGAATCCACAAGTGGAGGGAGTTTAAGTGGTTGTGTTCTATAAAAAATCAATAATTAATACAAATAATGGTCTTGTATTTATACTTCTAGTCGTACTTTTTTCTAATTGTGCAGCTGCACAGAGCGGTATAACAGTTGAGTATAAGAAAGCAGTACAGCGTAAAGTCTATATAGATAAGGTGGTTAGTACTGTTGAATACAAGCGCCTCAAACCCGCGGTCTTTCTTGCAGAGGTCCCAGCTGGTGAAGACGATTTCTCATCAGGCATTGAGAAAAGTCTAGCCTCATATTTTTCAGCGACATGGATGTGGAATGCGATAGAAAATCCGGAACGCTCCAAAAGGGCTACAGAGATGATGGGTAGGCAGGCGAAAAATGTGCATGAGGTTGCAGCTGCTTTAAAAAAATCCTTAGCTAAACGTAAAGCCAAGCGTGGAGTGTATCCCCGTTATTATATCGATTATGTATTTAGACATAATGCATTTTATGTGGTTGTAGGAACGAAGACTCAGGAATCCAACGGTCGCTCTATTGAAGTCTCGTTTCAAGAGTGGTTAGTAGAAGAGGGAGGGGAATGGAAGTTTGTTGATAAATATCGTGACCACAAAATGAAATCATTATATGACGCAATAGCTAGCCGTGTTGATTTAGTCACTGGTGAGAGCTTTGCTGCCAATGAAACTAGGAAAGTAATAACACCAAATGACAGTGTCATGAAAGTGACGCTACCAATCAAATAGTGGTGATCGTATGCGTTATAAAATACTTGTTGTTGTAAGTGTCATTCTGGCCGCTACAGCATCGGCGGACATCCTTGATGATCGAAGACTAGATACGCTCAATGTTGTTGAACGAGCTGTGCAGCAGTTCTACGAGGCAGAGATTATAAACATTACACCACTTGATTTGACTGCAAAAGATTTGTACAAGAAGAGAGATTATGAACAACCAGAATCTGTACTTGTCAGAACATTGTGGGCTTTGGTTAATGACCGTTGGAGGGTGTTTTCTGAGCAGTTGGACCAGTCACGATATGACCTGAAAGACAGGTTTGGCATGAGTAAAGCGAGAGAATCTTACCTAGCCAGGGTGAAGAAATACAAAGGGAAAAGTGTGACATTGACAAAAAAATTGTATGTGATGCATGAACATAAATATCGATATGTCTTCGTGGTCATGGCTGGAAATGACTATATAGATAACTTTGTGTTGAATAAAGTCAACTCTGAGTGGGTCCTGACTGATCTTGATATGTCTGATTCAGAGTATCAATGGTTCTATAAGGAGCTCAGAACTGACGAGCAGGTTGTAAATAATCCCGAGCATGGTGGGATAAACTCTTTGGCTGATGAAATGAATGTGTTTATGCCTGCTACGATTGCAAAGTCTAATTCTAATCAGATGTTACCCATTGATGAGAAGAGGCTTAGCAAGGCATACCACAATGCAAATTGTGATTTGGTGTTTGAGGAAGGACTGTCTGCAGCAGAAAGTGGAAATTCACGAGCTCAACTGATTCTCGGTTTATGTAGAATGCGATATGGCAATAACAAAGGGGAGGGATTGCAGTGGCTAACACGGGCAGCAAATAATGGTGAGCCTAGAGCAGCGAGGGAGCTGGGGGTGCACTATATGCATCGAAGTTACAAACGAGAAGATAGGAAGATGCTGAATAAGGCGTGCGAGTACCTTTTGCAGGGTGAAAAAGGTGGTGACTCACTCTCGAAAAATTATTTTAGGGCATATGATTGCGATAATTTGAATTAAGGTTTGAATACGAGAAAAATGCAGGATAAGACGTCATTGTGGCGCGCGGTGGAGAATATAGTACTGGGCATGCTTAAAAGTGCGGGAAAAACAGATGCTCTTATTAAGACAGAGTGTAACTACAACAAATAAGGAAGATACGCGTGAAAAAGATCATATTAAACATGTTTTTAACACTATCCCTAATGGGGTGTTCAGGTGGGCCAGAGAAGTCAGATATTGAAGTGGCTCTCAAGGATATGATGATCGATGGGGTAGAGTTTGCGTTGGAGAGGGATGTGAGCGCCCCTTTCTTAGGGGTGATGGGGTTAAACCTAACAAAAAACGATCTTGATAGCCTTGAGGTCAATGTGATTTCAGTCGCTGACATGAAAGAGGTTGATAATGGTTCATTCAGCGCAATTGTGCGGGTATCAGCAACTACAGGGCATGGTGATGAACAGGTGTTGGGCAAACCTATTAATCTTCAGGTAGTAATGCATGAAGGAGAAGATGACTGGACTTTAAAGAGTGCGCGATACGCAAAAGATAAGCAAAACAAGTAGCATTCATGTAAAGAGTGAATACAGCATGGATAGATGTTATTAGTCAGAAAAATATCAACTCAATATAACAGAAATATCCTCCGGGAACAGACCACGGTATCTTATGTCAGCTGTCGGTTTAACTGCGGAATTCCTAGTATCTCAAAGCTAAGGTTGCCTTCGGTCGCGGACCAGGCGTTTACTTGAAAGGAGGCGGGAGATAGTTCTGATTTGGGCTGTACTCGGCCACTAGCAGTCTTTAAGGTTAAGAGGCTTCAATGTCTGCTACTACCGCTAAAGTACTCATGCTCACTTGTAATTCTATAGGCCGAATCCAACATAAGTTGTCACTGTGTACCTGTATAGCTGCAACACTGACGCGTATATCAAGGAAGAAAAATGAGGGAAGTAACGCTATAGTTTATGAGGATATGACATTTAACATCACCTGAAACAAGCAGAACAGGTCAGAAAAATTCTTACAACGATGACGACCGGAACTTTAGCGCTACTCATTTTCTCCGCGATTCTGGCACAGGTTGCGATAGCCGTGCTGTACGGGCTCTATCGTCGTCGCCAGGAATACAAGGAACTGGGAAGGCAACAGGGCGGAGCCACGGCCACCTCTACTCCCCAGGTGACTATTGCTGCTGAGGAGACGATGACCTCAACACCTTCCTGGGAAGGATTGAGGGAGTTTTCGGTGCAACGGCGGGAGCTTGAGGACGCGAATCACTCCGTCTGCTCCTTCTATCTGCAGCCGGTTGATGCACAGCCTCTGCCGCCCTTTCGACCGGGTCAGTTCCTGACCTTCAAATTAGCGATTGAGGATCCACTGACACACCAGCCCAAGACGGTGGTACGTTGTTACTCCCTCTCCGATGCCCCACACTCAGGCCACTATCGGGTAACGATCAAACGTGTCCCAGCACCGTCAGGCAAGCCCGAAGTGCCCCCCGGCCTCTCCTCCAACTTCTTCCATGACCATATAGAGGAGGGCTGCCGACTTTTGGTTAAGGCGCCGTCCGGCCACTTCCATCTGATGGAGGAGGAGAAGCTGCTGCCGATAGTGTTGATTGGTGGTGGGATCGGCATCACCCCGATGTTGAGTATCCTGAACTCTATCCTGGAGGGCGGCATCAACAGGGAGGTATGGCTCTATTACGGTGTGCGTAACGGAAAAGAGCAGATCATGAAGGGTCACCTGCAGGCGCTTGCCAGGACGCACGAGAATTTTCATCTCCATGTCTGCTACAGCGCCCCCGAGGAGGGTGAACAGGAGGGGGATGATTATCAACACCGTGGTCGGGTGGATATTCTGCTTCTGCGCGCCACGCTGAAGATGGCACGCTATCAGTTCTATGTCTGTGGCCCCAAGGCGATGATGGAGAGCATGGTCCCGGGGCTGGAGGAGTGGGGTGTGGATAGTGGTGATATTTATTATGAGTCTTTTGGCCCCGCCACCCTGATCACACACGAAAAACCCGCAACGACAACGACAGCTGCACAGCCCATCACCATTACCTTCAGTCGCTCCGGCAAGAGCATTCCCTGGGACCCCGCAGCCGATTCACTGCTGGAATTTGCTGAGGCCAACGGTATTGAGGTGGAGTCGGGCTGCCGTGCGGGGAGTTGTGGCTCCTGCCAGACGCCAGTGAGCAATGGTGAGGTCGACTACAAACAGGAACCCGATGCCGATGTGGCACCTGGGCACTGCCTGTTGTGTATCTCTACGCCGAAGGGCGACTTGGCGCTGGAGGCATAGAGGCTTACTATGGAGCGAACACTTATACAGAAAGAGGTCATCCCTTTCCTGAAGATATTCGGTTCGCTGATTCTGGCGACCATTATCGCTGACGCGCTGCTGCACCTGTTTGATCTGGTCTGGATAGGACGTTGGCTTGGTATCCCGGGTACGATGCTGATCTTGCTCTCGTTCCTCTACTCGATGCGCAAGCGTAAAGTGATTGGCTTCGGCAAACCAAAGACCCTGCTCACGCTGCACGAGACACTGACCTGGATAGGTGCGCTGATGATCCTGGTGCATGCCGGCATTCATATTTACACCATCCTGCCGTGGCTGGCCCTGACCGCCATGCTGGTCAACGTCATCAGCGGTCTGACCGGCAAGTATCTACTGGATCGCTCCCGTCGTTTCATGGTGGAAAAGAGGACGGTCTATTCACAACAAGGTTTGTCTGATGAGGCGATCGAAAAGAAACTGTTCTGGGATGCGACCACCCTTGAGCTGATGAAAAAGTGGCGTGCGGTGCACCTGCCGATCACACTGGCCTTCGCCGTGCTGGCACTTACCCACATTCTGACTATCTTTCTGTTCTGGGAGTGGCGATGAAAAGCAAGACGCTACTCTTCATTGTTGCGCTTAACCTGTTAGCCATACTCCTGCTGGCGATATTCTCACCACACCTGATGATCAGCCCGGGAAAACCCATCGATGCCCACGCTGAACTGACGACAGACTGTTTTGCCTGCCATACCCCATTTATCGGTAGCCCCCCAGATAAGTGTATCGACTGCCATGCGGTGGAGGAGATCGGCCTCAGAACCACCAAGGGGGTTTACATCGCGAGGGAGAAGAAGAACGTCGCCTTCCACCAGAAGCTGGTGGAAGAGGATTGCGTCGCCTGCCACAGTGACCACAAGGGGGTACAGGCATTCCGCCCTATCAGTCAATTCTCCCACCAGCTACTGGTTCCCACTCTGCAGGAGCAGTGTAACAGCTGCCATAAAGCGCCCCGCGATGAAATACACCAGAAAAGCAAGGCCAACTGTAGCTCGTGCCATAGCCTGGATGCCTGGACACCGGCCACCCTGGATCATGATGAATACTTCCGCTTTGACCGGGAGCACGAGACCAAATGCGAGACCTGTCACATTGACAACGACTACACCAGCTATACCTGCTACGGCTGCCACGAACACTCGCGCTCAGAAATTCGCGAGGAGCATTTTGAGGAGGGCATTAGAGAGTATGAGAGCTGTGTCGAGTGTCACCGTAGTGGTGATGAAGATGAGGCGAAGCGTATCTGGCGCTCGAAAGACTTTGACGAAAGAAGGTGGAAGCCATTAGAGATGGACCGGTTTAGGGAAAGGGGATACAAGGACCACGATGACGATGACGACTGAAAGATTGAGGCACTCTAAAATATTCAGCTTTGCGATCTATGATGACGGTGCCACTGTTTACAACAACGATATGACGAGTGTACTGAACGACCAAGTTTTATCGATTGTTTGTTTTGCTCAAATAAAACTTAATTAAGTCCGTAAATGACTAAGTTGCGGAAGTTAACTATAGAAGCCATTAACGTCTGCTTTGGTTATAGCGAAAGTTGTCCGATTTAATCCTGTAGGTCTGCTTTGGTCGGATTCTGTTGAAAAACTCGAAAATATTAAGAGTCGAAGTTTTCGCTGAAACTCGCTTTACCTTGAGGTTTAAAGATATTTCGATGTTTGCACGCATCAGAGGCTTTACGGAAGGATTTCTCTGCAAGGCCACTGACTCCCCACTAGATTGAAATTATAAATCGCGTAAGAAGCTAATATTTTCAGCGCTAGGCTCAAAAAGGAGTTTTTCAACAGAATCGTCGCATTGCCGTCTTTCTTTTAAACAACTAATCATCAGCTCAATATAGCTTTATCCCACCTCAACCATACGTATCATTCGGGTCATGCCAAAATTCCGGCCTCTCCCCCAGGCTCTCCTTCATCCGCTCGATCACCGCAGCGGCGGTGAGTAGCGACTCTAATCTTTCACCCTGTGTTTTGGTTTTTCCCAGCGGAAGGGTGCGCAGTAGTTGATGGCGTTTCATTATCACGAAGTACTCCTCGGGGCTTAGTAGCAGTCTCGCCTGTTGAAAGGCGTCGTCCAGATAGTCCATGGCCCCCTCTATGCGCCGACTCATCAGTAATTGGCCGTAGATGAGGGGCTTGAGTATTTCGGCGTGTATCGATCTTTCTTTTCTCGATAATAGGTGCTGGTAGTGGCCCTCTATCGGTTCGTTGAGCCAGTGCAGGGCGATGAGTTTGAGTAGGGGGGAGAGATAGGGTCTGCCAAAGCGTCTGAGTAATCGCTGTTCTCGCTCAACAGACAAACTTAATAGTGTTTTGGCTTGCTCCGGGCTAAGTGGCTCGGCGTACCACTGGGCGAGGATGCCGGGCTGGGCTGGCGGCTGTTTGAGCACGATTTAACTCTTCCCTTTTGATGCGTCGTGTAGCAGGGATAGCAGTGCCTGGGCGGCGTTGGTGAGGCTGCGCTGTTTGTGGGTGACGACGCCGAGGCGGCGGGAGAGGGCAAGCCCCTCAACTTCAACGATGCGGACATCTTCATCCACCATACTTTTTGGCAGAATGCTCCAGCCCAGTCCTACCGATACCATCATTTTTATTGTTTCTAGATAATTGGTTGAGAGGCGCACGTTAGCGTTGACGCCGTGATGATGAAACGCCTCGTCGATGAGCTGGCGGGTATAGGTATTTTTTGATGGCAAAATCGCGGGCTGAGTGACCAGTGTTTCGATGCTAATGCGTGCGTTGTCAGCCAGTGGGTGGTCATGAGCGATGATCACGGCCAGCGGATCGTCCCATACCAGTAACTCATCCAGTGGTCCCTCCAGCTCGGTGGGCAGAGTGATAAGAGCTAGTGCCAAATTGCCGTGGGCCACCTCTCGGCAGGCATCTTCCGAATCGTAGAAATGGATGTCTAGTTCTACCTGGGGGTGGGCCTGATTGAAGGCACGCAGGATCGGTGGCAGGCGGTGTAGACCGATGTGGTGGCTGGTACCAAAGCTCAGTTCTCCCGCTACTTCGCCAGAGAGGTTGCTGATCGCCTGACGGCTCTCCTTTACTTCATCGAGGATACGTCGCGCCCGGGGTAGCAGGGTCTTGCCCGCTTCGGTGAGGGTGATGGTGCGGCCAATGCGATCAAAGAGTGGCGCGCCCAGCTCCCCCTCCAGGGCGGCGATACGTTTACTTACCGCCGGCTGGGTGAGAAACAGCTGCTCGGATGCCTCGGTGAAGGAGGCGCTCTCAGCGACGGCGATAAAGGCCTTAAGGCTATTGAATTCCATAATGGAATAGAATAGATGAAAAAGATGAATTTGTGTAATGGTGTTGTGATGGCTACACTTCAAACCTCGGAAAAAGCCAATAGTTGGAGCAAGTCGATGGCTGGCAAGACCTTATATGACAAGTTGTGGGATGCCCACGTGGTGCGCACTGAAGAGGACGGCACTGCACTCTTATATATAGATCGGCATTTGGTGCATGAGGTGACCTCACCGCAGGCCTTCGAGGGATTGCGTCTGGCCGGTCGTAAGCCATGGCGCCAGGACTCGGTAGTTGCCACTCCGGATCACAACGTGCCGACCACCGGTCAGAGCGCAGGCATCAAGGGTATTGAAGATCCCATCGCCCGTATTCAGGTGGTGACGCTGGATGCCAACGTTAAGGAGTTCGGCTTTACCTACTTCCCGATGAATGACCCGCGTCAGGGCATCGTGCATGTGGTCGGACCGGAGGAGGGGGCGACCCTGCCCGGTATGACCGTGGTTTGCGGTGATTCGCACACCTCGACCCACGGTGCCTTTGGTGCACTGGCCCACGGCATTGGTACTTCTGAGGTGGAGCACGTAATGGCCACCCAGTGTCTGGTGCAGAAGAAGATGAAGAACATGCGGGTGACGGTTAAGGGCCACGTTGGCCCCGGTGTTACCGCCAAGGATATTGTCCTCGCGATTATCGGCGAGATCGGTACTGCCGGTGGCAATGGTCACGCGCTGGAATTTGCCGGTGAGGCAATCATGGACTTGAGTGTTGAAGGTCGCATGACCGTCTGCAATATGGCGATCGAGGCGGGTGCCCGCGCCGGTATGGTAGCGGTAGATGAGAAGAGCGTTGACTACTTTAAGGGTAAGCCGTTCGCCCCTCAGGGTGAACAGTGGGGGCAGGCGGTTGCTGCCTGGGCCGATCTGAAAAGCGACGATGATGCGCTATTCGATAAGGAGGTGGTGATCGATGCAGCCTCCATTACCCCTCAGGTCACCTGGGGTACCTCGCCCGAGATGGTGGTTGGCATCGACGCCACTGTGCCCAATCCGGATGATGAGTCCGACCTGGTTAAGGCCGAGGGGATGCGTCGCGCGCTGCAATATATGGATCTGGATGCAGGGATGCCGATTGGCGATATCCCCATCGACAAGGTCTTCATCGGCTCATGTACCAACTCTCGCATCGAAGATATTCGCGCCGCTGCCGAGGTGGCGCAGAGAGCGCTGGCCAAGGGCTGTAAAGTCGCGCTGACCGTGAAGCAGGCGCTGGTCGTTCCCGGCTCCGGTCTGGTAAAACAGCAGGCGGAAGCCGAAGGGCTCGACAAGGTGTTTATCGAGGCCGGTTTTGAATGGCGCGAGCCGGGCTGCTCCATGTGTCTGGCGATGAATGCCGACCGTCTTGAGCCGGGTGAGCGTTGCGCCTCGACCTCTAACCGCAACTTCGAGGGGCGCCAGGGCAAAGGCGGTCGTACCCATCTGGTTAGCCCGGCGATGGCGGCGATGGCGGCCTTTACCGGACACTTCTATGATGTGCGCAAGATGGAGGAGCTGTAGTAATGGAAAAGTTTGAAAAGATGCGAGCGATTGTGGCACCTATGGATCGCTCGAATGTCGATACCGACGCCATTATTCCCAAGCAGTTCCTCAAGTCGATCAAGCGTAGTGGCTTCGGCCCTAACGCCTTCGATGAGTGGCGCTATCTGGATCACGGCGAGCCTGGGATGGATAACTCCAAGCGTCCGCTCAATCCCGACTTCGTGCTGAATCAGGCGCGTTACCAGGGTGCCAATATTTTGCTGGCACGCGATAACTTCGGTTGCGGTTCCTCCCGTGAGCACGCACCGTGGGCGCTGGAAGATTACGGTTTTCGTGTGATCATCGCGCCGAGCTTTGCCGATATCTTCTTTAACAACTGTTTTAAAAATGGCATCCTGCCCATCGTGCTCGATGAGGCTAAGGTGGATCAGCTGTTCAAAGAGGTCGAGGCGGGCGAGGGTTACCAATTGAGCGTTGACCTTGAAGCGCAGGCCATCACCACTCCGGGTGGTGAGGAGATCAACTTTGAGGTGGATCCGTTCCGCAAGCACTGCCTGATTAACGGCCTTGACGATATCGGTCTGACCCTGCAGCACGTGGACGATATCAGGGCCTACGAAGAGAAGCGTAAGGCCGAAGCCCCCTGGTTGTTTGCTTAATACGAATAGAAATTATGTAGGGTGGATAAACGAAGTGCATCCACCATTTTGAAAGTGATTTGGTGGATGCGCGCTGCTTATCCACCCTACGGTTGCCAGAATGAATTTAAGAGACGGAAGAGAACGATGACTAAGAAGATTGCAGTATTACCCGGTGACGGCATTGGTCCTGAGATTGTGGCGCAGGCGGTGAAGGTACTTGAGGTACTGAAGGCCGATGGTATGGCCATCGAGATGGCCGAGGGCCACATTGGTGGTGCCGGTTACGATGCCGCGGGTGATCCACTTCCGGCAGCGACCCTGGAGCTGGCAAAAAATTCTGATGCGGTGCTGTTGGGTGCTGTTGGTGGTCCCGAGTACGACAAGCTGGACCGCCCGCTGCGCCCGGAGCGTGGTCTGCTGCGTATCCGCAAGGAGATGAACCTGTTTGCTAACCTGCGTCCAGCACTGCTCTACGAAGAGTTGGCTGATTCTTCCAGCCTGAAACCTGAAGTGGTCTCCGGTCTCGACATCATGATCGTGCGCGAGCTGACCGGTGATGTTTACTTCGGTGAGCCGCGTGGTATTGAAGAGCGTAACGGCGAGCGTGTCGGTTTTAACACCATGCTCTATTCAGAGAGTGAAGTTCGCCGCGTGGCGCAAGTTGCTTTTGATATCGCGATGAAGCGCGATAAGCGTCTCTGCTCAGTCGAGAAGGCCAACGTGCTGGAGTGCTCCGAGTTGTGGCGTGAAGTGGTTCTGGAAGTGGCGAAAGATTACCCCGAAGTAGAAGTGAGCCACATGTACGTCGACAACGCGGCGATGCAGTTGGTGAAGTGGCCCAAGCAGTTTGATGTGATCGTTACCGGTAACATCTTCGGCGATATTCTTTCCGACCAGGCCTCGATGCTCTCCGGTTCCATCGGCATGCTGCCCTCGGCCTCGCTGGATCAGAATAACAAAGGAATGTATGAGCCAATCCACGGATCCGCACCCGATATTGCCGGTCAGGACAAGGCCAACCCGCTCGCCACCATTTTGTCTGTCGCGATGATGCTGCGTTACACCTTTAGCGATGAGGCCAATGCGGTGCGTATCGAGGATGCGGTGAAGGCGGTACTGGCCAAGGGTATTCGCACCGTCGATATCATGACCGACGGTTGTACCGAGGTGAGCTGTAGCGGCATGGGTGATGCGGTTGTTGCCGCAATGAACGCGTAAAGGGCACTCCTAATAAATGCACTTTTTCCGCAATTGCTGTGTCAGCTCCGTGCTCGAATCCTCGTGTACTAATGTACACTGCGGTTCTGCGTGCGGTGCTTCCTTGCTCTTGCAAAAAAATTGCTATTTCTAGAAGTACCCGATGGTAATACGAACAGGATTGAGGTTAGGACAATGAAAAAAGTAGGTCTGGTTGGTTGGCGCGGTATGGTCGGCTCAGTGCTGATGCAGCGCATGCGTGACGAGAACGATTTTGCCGATATCGAGCCGGTGTTCTTCACCACCTCGCAGGCGGGTCAGGCTGGCCCCGAGGTGGGCAAGGATGTGCCACCGCTAAAGGACGCGAAGAATATCGATGAGCTGAAGGCGATGGATGTGATCGTGACCTGCCAGGGTGGCGACTACACCAAGGCGGTTTATCCTGAGCTGCGCAAGGCGGGTTGGGATGGCTACTGGATCGATGCGGCCTCTGCCCTGCGCATGGTCGATGACTCGATCATCGTCCTCGACCCGGTCAATAAAGATGTGATCGAAAATGGACTGACCAGCGGCATCAAGACCTATGTCGGTGGCAACTGCACCGTTAGCTTGATGATGATGGCCATTGGTGGTCTGTTTGATAAGGGGCTGGTGGAGTGGATCACTCCAATGACCTATCAGGCCGCTTCCGGTGCTGGTGCACAGAATATGCGTGAGTTGATCAAGCAGATGGGTGCCATTAATAACGAGGTTAAGGTACTCAATGAAGATCCGGCCAGTGCCATCCTTGATATCGACAGAAAGCTCTCCGACTTTCTGCGTTCCGACGACTACCCCAAGGACAAGTGGGGCGTGCCGCTGGCCGGCTCCCTCATCCCGTGGCTCGATGTGCAGCTCGACTCTGGTCAGTCAAAAGAGGAGTGGAAGGCTCAGGTGGAGACCAACAAGATCCTCGGTCGCTCCGACAATCCGATCCCGATCGACGGTCTCTGTGTGCGCATCGGTGCGATGCGTTGCCACAGCCAGGCGCTGACCATCAAGATGACTAAAGATGTCCCACTGGATGAGATCCACGGCATCATCGCCAGCCATAATCCGTGGGTAAAGGTGTTACCGAATGACCGTCTGGTCTCAATGGCTGCCCTCACTCCGGCTGCCGTTACCGGCACCCTCTCCGTGCCGGTTGGTCGCATGCGCAAGCTGACCATGGGTAATGACTATCTGTCGGCCTTCACCGTCGGTGACCAGTTGCTGTGGGGCGCTGCTGAACCGCTGCGTCGTATGCTGCGTATTCTGCTGGAGGCATAAAAGACAATGGCCGAAGGTATTAGCCTTGTCCTGGTAGGGGCAACCAGTATTGCAGGTGAGAGTATTCTCACTGTGTTGGATAATAGCGCACTCAAGCCCAGTGAGTTTTTCCTTGTTGATGGGGATGAAGGGGCAGGTGAGCGTGTGCGTCATCGGGGCAAGGAATATATCGTTCAGCCTATAACCGAGTTTGATTTTTCTCAGGCCGATGTGGCGATCTTTGCCGCCAGTGCTGAGTTGAGTGCAAGCTTTGCACGCAAGGCCGCTGCCGAGGGAAGTTATGTGGTTGATGCCAGCGGCCACTTCCACGGCGACAAGAGCGTGCCGGTAGTGTTGCCAAATATTAACCCGCAGGCCCTGGAGTCAGCGGGTAGCGAGGGTCTGGTGACACTTCCACGCGCTGCCACGGCGCAGCTGGTATCCGTCCTGAAGCCTCTGCACGATGCGGTGGGTATTCAACGCATTGATGTTACAGCGCTGCTGGCGGTATCAGAGATGGGTAAGGCTGGCGTGGATGAACTCTCCTCCCAGGCGGTAAGCCTGTTTAATATGCGGGAGGTGAAGAGTGAGGTCTTCCCGCAGCAGGTGGTGTTCAATGCGGTGCCGCAGGTCGGTTCCATCGACAGCAGCGGTGCCACACTGGTAGAGCAGGGGATGGTGGAGGAGTGTCGCAACCTGCTCGGCGACCAGGCCCTGCCTGTCCACCTCACGGCGGTCTGGTTGCCCGTGTTTTTTGGTCATTCATTAGCGGTGCATCTGCAGCTGGCGGAAGAGCTTGATGTCGCGGCAGCCGAACAGATTTTGCAGCAAATTCCTGGTATTGAGCTGGGTGTGGCACCCAGTGCAGGAGAATCTGCGGCGAATCATGAGGAGATATTTGTCGGGAGGCTACGTCAGGAAGGTGATGACCGGACCGCATTAAAGCTCTGGATTGTGGCAGATAATGTCCGTTTTGGCGTTGCCAGAAACATGATTGAGGTCGTGGGAATATTGGAAAAAAGCCTTATATGAGTTAGAGTTAGTTGCAATAACTAAAGTTAATTGGTAAGTTTGTATCTCAAGTACAAGTACAAAACGAATATTTGTTCTTGAGACGATAATAAACAGATCTGACTGAGAAGGGAGTTAAGATGGTGCGGAAGCTGATCAAATCGCTGCTGTCTCTATCACTAATCGCGCCACTGAGTGCATTTGCGCTAGGTTTGGGTGATGTGCACCTGCACTCGGCGCTAAGTGAGCGGTTACAGGCAAATATAGAATTACTATCGGTTAATCCTAGCGAGGCCGATAGTGTTCGCGTAGGCCTGGCATCACAGGAGACCTTTGATAAGTTGGGTCTGGATCGCCCCTCCATCCTCATGCACCTGCAGTTTGCTCTGGAGAAAGGTGCCGCAGGCAACTACTCCATCAAGATTACTACTCGGGAACCAATTAGTGAGCCCTTCCTCGATTTCCTGGTTGAAGTTAATTGGATGTCTGGTCGTGTACTGCGTGAATATACTTTGCTGTTGGACCCACCCAGCAGTGACCGTAAGACATCACCTGCGCTAAGCACTCCCTCTACGGCACCCAGTTCAACCACTGCAACGCTTAGCACAAGCTCAACTACTGATGCTGATGAAGTTGCACAGGCAGCCGCACCGGCAGCCCCTGCGATGATGCCGAGCGAAGCCGGCACTGCCGAGACGTCCGCATCAATGGCTCCTGCCCCCAGAGATATGGCAGGGGGACAGGACGTTGCCATGCCCGCAACGCCTTCTGGCAGTATTGTTTATGGTCCAGTTAAAGCTAATGATACCCTGTGGCGTATTGCACAGAAGCTGCGTCCCAGCGAGGACATCACTGTTCAGCAGATGATGCTTGCCCTGCTCAAGGCAAATCCCTACGCCTTCATTGACAACAATATCAACCGTCTCAAGCGCGGTTATGTGTTGCGTATTGACGACCCCTCTATGTTAACTGCCATGGGTAAGGCTGATGCTGTCCGTGAAGTTGCGCGTCAGACCCGCTCCTGGCAGGACTACCGTGAAAGTGTTGCCGCCCGTGCCAAGCAGCGCCCTGCTGAGGTTGCTGCCGTTGAAAAAACCCCTGGCGCCGCTACTGCGAGTAAAAGTGAACCTAAACTTACGCTGGTTTCACCGGAAGGTGAGGGTGCCGATAGTGCCGCGCCCAGCGGTAGTGCCGAGGGTAAGACCTCGGAGGCAGTCAGCGAGGAGTTAATGCGGGCGCTGGAGAGTTCTGCTGCACAGCGTAAAGAAAACGAGACGCTGAAGACACGTCTGGAGGCCCTGGAAGGTCAGCTTCAGGATATGGAGAAGATCATCAGCCTTAAGGATGATGATCTTGCTGTACTGCAAAGACAGATGCACGAGCAGGGCGAGAGTGTTGAGCTGCCTTCCGAGAAGCCGGGGCTGGTAGTTAATGCTGAGCCTGCAGAAGCTGTTGTGACGGAAGAGCTTCCGGTACAGACAGAAGCCACCAAATCTGAAGAGAAACCTGCTGCTGTTGAGACTGCGGTAAAACCTGCCGAAGTTAAGCCCGAGGCCAAAAAGCCAGCAGCTAAAAAGAAACCAAAACGTAAAGTTGCCCCGATGCCAGTTGAGGAACCCTCTCTGCTGGATACCCTGCTGGAGGATCAAATGATGCTGGGTGCTGGTGGCGGTGCCTTGATCTTTATCCTGATTTTGCTGGGACTGATTATTAAGCGTCGTCGTAAGGGCTCTTTCCAGGAGAGTATTCTGAACGGTGGCACCTCATCCATGATGAAGGCCAATGATGAACAGGGGAGTGAGACCTCCTTCCTTAGCGATCTTGCCATTAGTGGCATGGGTCCAGGCACTATTCAAACCGATGAGGGCGAGGTCGATCCCCTCACCGAGGCCGATGTCTTCATGGCCTACGGTCGTAACCAGCAGGCCGAAGAGGTATTGAAGAAGGCGCGTGAGGCCTCACCTGATCGTGCCGATATTGCCGCTAAATT
Organism: Pseudomonadota bacterium; assembly: GCA_039714395.1. Lineage (GTDB taxonomy): Bacteria > Pseudomonadota > Gammaproteobacteria > Thiohalomonadales > Thiohalomonadaceae > JAPHSX01. The sequence goes on from JBDLJH010000011.1 coordinate 51,698, forward strand.
ACTGGAGGTTTATTACAACAGCAAAGATAGTGCTCAGTTTGAGGCACTGGCCGAGGAAGCTGTTGGTTCCCTGCAGGGTAATGATGAGTTGTGGGGCAAGGTGCTGGCCATGGGCTACGAGCTTTGCCCTGAAAACGTATTGTTTAAGGCCGGTGCCGGTACGGCTGCTCCGGCCGCTGCTGCTGAGCCCAAAGTAGATGCTGCTGCGGATACAGTAATGGACATTGGTCTGGATCTGGATGAACTAACCACCGAGATGGAGGGTGAGGGCAGCGGTGGCATGGACATTGACCTCGGTCTCGACCTGGGTGAACCGGATGAGACCACCACTGAGGAAAGTGGTGAAGGTGAGTTTGATATCGACCTTGGGCTTGAAGAGAGTGAGCCGGCCGCAGAGGAGTCTTCTGAGTTCGATATGGATCTTGGTGCTCTCGATCTTGATACGGATAGTGCAGAGGAAGAGAGTTCAGCCGAAGATGCAGGGCTTGATTTTGACCTCGATCTGGGGAGTGACGATGAAGTTGCTGCCGAGAGTGATGATAACGCAATGGATTTTGATCTGGGCGATCTGGCTACTGATGAGGGTGAGGCTACGGCGTCATCTGATGATATGGCGCTGGATCTCGATATGGGCGACCTTACTACTGAGGAAGATGAAGGGGGAGAGGATATGAGTCTCGATATGGATCTCGATATGTCGCTGGATGATTTGGGTGGCCTGGATGACCTTGGTGACCTGGATGTTGGCGAAGATGAGATGACCACTAAGTTGGATCTTGCTCAGGCTTATGCCGAAATGGGTGATGCTGAGGGGGCTCGTAATATGCTGCAGGAAGTTGTATCAGCAGGTAGTGATGAGCAGAAGCAGCAGGCTCAGGCGCTGATCGATAAGCTCTAAATCTTCGACGCTTGGTTTGAAACCTGACGCCCCGTTCCGGTTCTTCGCCGGAACGGGGCGTTTCATTTACAGTGATAGATAATGCGAATTGCAGTAGGTGTGGAATACGACGGTAGTCGCTTCTCTGGTTGGCAGTACCAGGAGCAAGACGTGCGTACCGTGCAGGAGGAGGTAGAGAGGGCACTCTCCAGGGTGGCCAATCACCCGGTTCGGGTGTTCTGCGCCGGGCGCACGGATACAGGTGTGCATGCCACCGGACAGGTTATTCACTTCGATACTGACGCTGAACGCGATGAGCATGCCTGGGTATTTGGCTGTAACGCTAACCTGCCTAAGGATGTAGCGGTACTTTGGGCCAAACCGGTAACTGAAGAGTTTCATGCCCGTTTCTCTGCACAACGCCGGGCCTACCGGTATGTTATTTTTACCCGTCACGTTCGTCCCACCTTTCTCGCCCATCGTGTCACCTGGCACTATCGGGAACTGGATGTGGAACGTATGGCTGAGGCGGGAAAGGCGCTTCTTGGTGAGCACGACTTCTCTTCCTATCGCGCCGTTGCCTGTCAGGCGAAGAGTCCGATTCGAACCTTGCATAAGCTGGAGGTGAGCCGCCAGGGACCTTTTATCTTCATTGACGTGGAGGCCAATGGTTTTCTGCATCACATGGTGCGCAATATCGCCGGGGTGTTGATGACTATTGGTGATGCTGAGCGGCCCGTCGAGTGGTGTAAAGAGGTGCTGGATGCAAGAGATCGTACGCTTGGTGGTGTTACCGCCCAGCCATACGGACTCTATTTGACTGAAGTGGGATATCCGGAGAAATTTGGGCTTCCTGCGCTTTCACACGTGCCGCCAGTTTGGTAATCTGCCGAGTTCCATGAACACGATAAGCCAGACACGCACGCGCACCAAGATTTGCGGTATAACGCGGCCTGAAGATGGGGTCTTCGCGGCCTCACGGGGGGCTGATGCCATTGGGCTGGTGTTCTATCCGCCCAGTCCCCGTTACGTGGCGACAGAGCAGGCGTGTGAGGTGATTGCGGCGTTGCCCCCCTTCGTGACAACGGTTGGCCTGTTTGTTGATGCCTCTGAGGCGGATGTAAGGGCCTTGTTAGATAAGGTGCCGCTGGATCTGTTGCAGTTCCACGGTAATGAGGAGGAGGCTTATTGTCGTAGTTTTGATCGCCCCTATTTTAAGGCGATACGCATGGCAGAGGGAGTCGACCTGGCAGAGCAGGCGGCACGCTATGCCAGTGCCTCGGCACTGTTGCTCGATAGTTATCAATCCGGCGTCCCCGGTGGTACCGGTCACGCCTTCGACTGGGCGCGCATCCCGGAAGGGCTGGATAAACCTATTATCCTGGCCGGTGGGCTGGGGCCTGAGAATGTTGATGAGGCGATCCGCTCGGTTCGCCCCTATGCGGTGGATGTCAGTAGCGGCGTTGAGGCTTCGAAAGGCATCAAAGATGCCGATAAAATTATCGCATTTATGCGAGGAGTAGAGAGAGCCGATGGCGAACGAAACTAAGCGCTTTGAAGAGCTGTTGCAGCTGCCCGACGAGCGGGGTCACTTCGGACCCTATGGCGGGGTGTTTGCCGCCGAGACCCTGATGGAGGCTATTGGCGAGCTACGCGAGGCCTACGATAAATACAAAGATGATGCGGACTTTCAGGCCGAGCTGGCCTACGAGCTGAAACACTTCGTTGGCCGGCCTTCGCCGGTCTACCATGCCAAGCGCTGGAGCGAGAAGCTCGGTGGGGCGCAGATCTGGCTCAAACGCGAAGACCTCAACCACACCGGTGCCCACAAGATTAACAATGCCGTGGGTCAGGCACTACTGGCCCGTCGTATGGGCAAGAAGCGCATCATCGCCGAGACCGGTGCCGGTCAGCATGGCGTCGCCACTGCCACTGTCTGTGCCCGCTACGGCATGGAGTGTGTGGTCTATATGGGGGCCGAGGATATTGAGCGGCAGAAGATCAACGTCTTCCGCATGACCCTGCTCGGTGCCAGGGTGGTGCCGGTTACCTCCGGTTCCAAAACACTCAAAGACGCACTGAATGAAGCGATGCGTGATTGGGTCACCAATGTTGACGATACCTTTTACATCATCGGTACCGTGGCCGGACCTCACCCTTATCCGACGCTGGTTCGTGATTTTCAGGCGGTGATAGGTGAAGAGGCACGGGTGCAGATGGAGGAGGTGACCGGTAACCTGCCCGACGCACTGGTCGCCTGTATCGGCGGTGGCTCCAACGCGATGGGACTTTTTTATCCCTTCCTCGCAGATGAGGCGGTTGCCCTCTACGGCGTTGAGGGTGGTGGACACGGTATTGAAAGCGGCGAGCATGCCGCACCGCTCTGCGCTGGTAAGCCCGGTGTGTTGCACGGTAACCGTACCTATCTGATGGAAGATGAGAATGGCCAAATCATTCATACCCACTCCATCTCTGCCGGTCTCGACTATCCAGGTGTGGGCCCCGAGCATGCCTGGCTTAAGGATGTAGGGCGAGCCAACTATGTGGCCGCTACTGATGATGAGGCACTGGCCGCCTTCCACGACCTGACCCGTACCGAGGGGATCATCCCGGCGCTGGAGTCGAGCCACGCCCTGGCTTATGCGGCCAAACTGGCCCCGACTATGGATAAGGATAAGACAATCCTGGTTAACCTCTCTGGCCGTGGCGACAAGGATATTCACACCGTCGCTGAAATCGAAGGTATCGAAGTATGAGTCGTATTGAACAACGTTTTGCCGAGCTGAAGACGGCGGGACGTACTGCGTTGATCCCCTTTATTACCGCAGGAGACCCCCAACCTGATATCACCGTGCCGACGATGCATGCAATGGTCGAGGGTGGTGCTGACCTGATCGAACTGGGCGTTCCCTTCTCCGATCCAATGGCCGATGGTCCGACAATTCAGTACGCCAGCGAACGCGCGCTGTTGCATAATGTTAGCCTGCATGATGTGCTGACGATGGTGCGCCAGTTCCGCGAAAAAGATAGCGAGACCCCGGTGATCCTGATGGGCTATCTCAATCCGGTAGAGATCATGGGCTATAAGGCTTTTGCCGATGAGGCAGCACAGGCCGGTGTCGATGGCCTACTTACCGTCGATATGCCACCGGAAGAGGCGGATGAGTTGACCACCGCGCTGCGTGCCAGGCAGCTCGATCCCATCTTCCTGCTGGCACCGACCACCGAGAAACCTCGTGTTGAGCGTATCTGCCAACTGGCCAGCGGCTTCGTTTATTATGTCTCACTTAAGGGGATCACCGGTGCCGGACACCTTGATACCGATGAGGTGACGGCACGACTGGATGTGATTCGCGCTGCCACCGATTTGCCGGTAGGCGTCGGATTTGGTATCAAGGACGGAGAGACCGCCGCACGCGTGGCCGACGTAGCCGATGCGGTGATTGTCGGCAGCGCCGTGGTTAACCGCATGGCGGAGCTGCAGGATGAAGCGGAGAAGATCCCGCTGACACTATCGAATTTTATGGGCGAGTTACGTAGCGCCATGGACAAGCGCTCCTGAACGGGGCGCGATGATCATTACCCAAATTGGGAGATAAAGAACAATGAGCTGGTTACAGAAATTCCTGCCACAGATCAGTACCGAGGGAAGCAGTAAGAAGGCCGTGCCGGAAGGCTTGTGGGCCAAGTGCCCCGGCTGTAATGGCGTCCTCTATCGTGCCGAACTGGAGCGCAATCTCGACGTCTGCCCCAAGTGCGGCCACCACATGCGCATCGGTGCGCGCCGCCGTCTTGAAGCCTTTCTCGATGCCGAGCCGCGTCAGGAGATTGGTGACGCTATCGTTCCGGTGGATCACCTCAAGTTCAAGGACAGTAAGAAATACAAGGACCGTATTATCGCGGCGCAGAAGGCAACCGACGAGACCGATGCGCTGATCGCCATGATGGGGCAGGTCAAAGGGGTACCGCTGGTCGCTACCGCCTTCGAGTTCCGCTTTATGGGTGGCTCCATGGGTTCAGTGGTCGGTGAGCGCTTTGTGCGTGCTGCCAATGCCAGTATTGAACACGGCATCCCGCTGATCTGTTTTTCCGCCTCGGGTGGTGCGCGCATGCAGGAGGCTCTGTTCTCTCTAATGCAGATGGCCAAGACCTCTGCAGTGCTGGCCACTATGCGTGAGAAGGGTATCCCCTTCATCTCGGTGATGACCGACCCGACGATGGGCGGTGTCTCTGCCTCGCTGGCAATGCTGGGCGATGTGAACATCGGTGAGCCTAACGCCCTGATCGGTTTTGCCGGTCCGCGGGTTATCGAGCAGACGGTGCGTGAGACTCTTCCCGAGGGGTTCCAGCGTAGTGAGTTCCTGCTTGAGAAGGGGGCTATCGACATGATCGTGGCACGCGGTGATATGCGTGATCGCATATCCAGTCTGCTCAGCATGATGACCAATCAGCCTGTACCCAGGTCGGCCTAGTACTGATAGGTTACCGGGCCGTCGTCCGGTGCCTTTTTCCTGACTAGTTTGTGCGATTCTCTACCCTAGACGAGTGGCTCTCCTGGCAGGAGGGGCTACACCCGGTTGGTATTGACCTGGGTCTTGAGCGTCCTGGCAGAGTGCTGGCGGCGATGGGCTTGGGCGAGCCTGCACACATCGTGATCACCGTTGCCGGTACCAATGGTAAGGGTTCCAGTGTTGCCATGCTGGAATCTATTTTGCTTGCTGCCGGCTACCGTGTTGGCTGCTATACCTCACCCCATCTTCTTCACTATAACGAACGCATTCGCCTCAACGGCGAAGCGGTTAGCGATGAGTTGTTGTGCCAGAGTTTTGAGCGTATTGACCAGGCGCGTGGTGAGACCTCCCTCACCTACTTTGAGTTTGGCACTCTGGCCGCCTTTGATATTTTCGCCCGTGCCGGACTCGATGTGGCGGTGCTGGAGATTGGACTGGGTGGGCGGCTCGATGCGGCCAACCTGCTTGATGCTGATGTGGCATTGATCACCGCCATTGATGTGGATCACGCCGCCTGGCTGGGCAATGAGCGTGAAACTATCGCTATTGAGAAGGGCGGTATCATGCGTCATGCCCGCCCCGCTGTCTGCAGTGACTCTCAACCGCCTCAAAGTTTGATTGCTCTGGCCGAGCAGGTGGGAGCACCGTTATCCTTGTTGGGACGTGATTATCGTTATCTGGATGGGGGAGATGGCTGGCAGTGGTTGGGTGGTTTGAGTAAACGTGATGCATTACCACTACCGGCGCTTCAAGGTAAGGCACAATTACAGAATGCGGCAGGGGTGCTGATGGTGTTGCAGCAGCTGGCAGAGCGGTTACCGGTGGCACAACAACATCTTAAACAGGGCTTGCTGGCCGTGAGTCTGCCTGGGCGTTTTCAGATAATTCCGGGCGAGCCAACCATCATCCTGGATGTAGCTCACAACCCCCAGTCGGCGCAGGTGCTGGCTGATAACCTGCGGATGATACCAGTGGTGGGCAAGACCCATGCAGTGGTGGCCATGCTGGCGGATAAGGATCTATCTGCCACGTTGCAACACCTTAAGGGTGTCGTGGATGACTGGTACCCGGCAGGGCTTACGGTGCCACGCGGCGCCGATAGTGCTGTATTGCAACAGGCCCTGTCAGATATCAGTGAGATAAGTAGTGTTAGCTATGGAACCGTGACGGAGGCGATTGTTGCGGCCCAGAGCAGGGCTGTGCCCGGTGATCGCATTGTGATCTTCGGTTCATTTTATACGGTAGCCGAGGCGATGGCGCTTCCGTCGTCCGGCCTCTCGTGACACTAGTACTTCCTTGTACGTCGGCGCAGACCGTATAATGGCGTTTGAAGCAGGTGTTCCAATAATTTTGAGGTGTCTCGTTGAACGAACAGATTAAGCGGCGACTGGTTGGTGCTGTGGTGCTGGTTTCGCTGGCCGTGATCTTCATCCCTATGTTGCTCGATGGCGGTAATAACTCATCTATGCCGCGTTTTGGCAGCAATATTCCGCAACAACCCGAATTTGATTTTGAGCCGCTGGATATACCGTTGCAGCCGGTCACCCCGATTACTGCAGACAGGCCCCGCGTTATCGATAAGGTGGAGAAGCCTGCTCCCGCTGCCAGCAAACCTGCGCAAAGTAAGCCAACAGAGCCAGTAAAGTCTGTGCCCACGGCCGATATTAAAGAAGTCTCTAAGCCTGCAGCCACGGAAGCCCCGGTTACCTGGGTGGTGCAGGTGGGAAGCTTCAGTCAGTCGGGCAATGCCCTGACACTGCGTGATAAATTACGCAAAAATGGTTTTACTGCCTTCGTTGAGAAGTACCGTGATAAGGGCAAGAGTTCCTATAGGGTCAGGGTTGGTCCTGAGCTTAAACGGGAGAATGCCGAGAAGCAGTTGCAACGTATTAAAAGTAAGCTCCAGCTGAAGGGCATTATTATGGGGCACTCTTGATGCAACTGAGCTTTGTCGTGAGGCACGGCTCTGGTAAGATCCGCTCCTTTCCCAATTTAGGCCCGCTGGCCGCAACCGAGTTACTAGTGAAAATATGAACTGGGTCGACTACTCCATACTTGCTATTGTTGCCGCCTCTGTATTGATTAGTCTGTGGCGTGGCTTTACTAAAGAGGCGTTCTCATTGGCGGGCTGGGTTATTGCCGCCTGGGTAGCCCTTACCTTTGCCGATAAACTGCAGGTGTTGCTCGAACCTCATATTCAGGTGCCCTCGCTACGGCTGATAGTGGCCTTTGCCATCCTTTTTATCGCCACCCTGTTCGTGGCCGGTTTTATCAACTATCTGGCGGTGCAGCTGATCAAGAAGACGGGTCTCTCCGGCACCGACCGCATGATCGGTATCTTTTTTGGTGTGGCTCGAGGCTGCGTGGTAGTAGCGGTGCTGGTGCTGGTGGGTGGCATGACACCTATGCCCCAGGACCCCTGGTGGAACCAGTCGCAGCTGATGCACTATTTCCAGGATATGGCGATCTGGCTACGCCAGTTCCTCCCCGCTGATATCGCCAAGAGTATTCAATACTAGTCGGGTTGTTTGCAGCCTGATTAACACGAGGTAACTGAGAGCATGTGCGGCATTATCGGTATCGTGGGCAAGGGCCCTGTCAATCAGGCGATCTATGATGGTCTGACCGTATTGCAACACCGAGGCCAGGATGCCGCCGGGATCATAACTTGTGATGACAAGCGTCTCTATTTGCGCAAGGACAACGGCCTGGTAAGTGACGTGTTCCGTACCAGTCATATGCGGCGCCTGCAGGGCAATATGGGTATCGGTCACGTGCGCTACCCTACGGCTGGTTGCTCATCCTCTGCCGAGGCACAGCCTTTTTACGTTAATTCCCCTTACGGCATAGCGCTGGCGCATAACGGCAACCTCACCAATGCCGATACGTTGATGGAAGATCTGTTCCGTGAAGATCTGCGGCATATCAACACCAGTTCTGATTCAGAGATTCTGCTCAACGTTTTTGCTCATGAATTGCAGCGTCAGGGCAAGTATCGTGTTGATGAGAATGATATTTTTGAGGCGGTTTCCCGTGTGCATGACCGCATTAAAGGTGGCTATGCGGTGGTCTCACTGCTAATTGGCTATGGCATTGTCGCCTTTCGCGATCCCAACGGAATCCGTCCGCTGATCATTGGTAAGCGCAGTACCGATCAGGGTAATGAGTACATGGTGGCATCTGAGAGTGTTGCTATTAACTCCTTGGGCTTTGAGCGGGTGCGCGATGTGGAGCCGGGAGAGGTTGTCTTTATTGATATGGCGGGAAATTTCTACTCGCGCCAGTGCGCCAAGGATCCGGTGCACTCACCCTGTATCTTCGAGTATGTCTATTTTGCCCGTCCCGATTCCATTATTGATGGTATTTCGGTCTATAAAGCGCGCCTGCGCATGGGTGAGACCCTGGCCAAGAAGATTGAGCGGGTCTTCCCTGATCACGATATCGACGTGGTGATCCCGATTCCCGATACCAGCCGCACCTCAGCGATGCAGTTGGCTAATGAATTGAATATCCTCTATCGCGAGGGCTTTATTAAGAACCGCTATATTGGCCGTACCTTTATCATGCCCGGTCAGCAACAGCGAAAGAAGTCGGTACGCCAGAAGCTCAATCCCATTGAGCTGGAGTTCCGCGGTAAGAATGTACTGCTGGTGGATGACTCTATCGTGCGAGGCACCACCTCACAGCAGATCATTCAAATGGCCCGTGATGCCGGTGCCAATAAGGTCTATTTCGCCTCTGCCGCGCCGCCGGTACGTCACCCCAACGTCTACGGTATTGATATGCCGAGCAAGGAGGAGTTGATTGGCCATGATCGAAACGAAGAGCAGATCGCCGAGCTGATTGGGGCTGACCGTCTAATCTATCAGGATCTGGATGATCTGATTGAGGCGGTGCTCTACAAAAAGAGCAAATTGGTGCGTCGCTTCGACACCTCTGTGTTTAACGGCGAATATGTCACGGGTGATATCGATGTTGCTTACCTACAAAGACTCGAAGACAAACGTAACGATAGTGCTAAATCGGATCGAGACAAGCGTGAGAGTAGTGTTATCGAGATGCACAACAGCGACTAAAGGAGAACTCTATCAATTCATGAATGAGCATCTTGGGATCCCAATCTGCAGCATTCAGAATTAACAGAGGCGCCCTGTTGACATCACCACGGTCATTACCTAGGGTATTGATACGCGCCGATTTGAAACTCAGCTTGCGGGCGCGAAAAAAATACAGCTAAAGCGAAGGCGAGAAGCCTGCTTTAGTAAAGGGTGTATCTAACCATTCATGAGCACACATCTTGAACGCTCATATTCGCGCTCTCCGCGTTGCAAATCTTCGTAATAGCTAGCTATTACGTGCAATTTGCGCCTTGATAGCACGAATCTGAACGCCCAATCTGTCGTACTCAGAATAATTAGAGCCACCCTGAATGCTGAGCAGGTTTTTTTGTGCCCATGTGAAGGCCACTATATGAGGAAGGGTGATGACCATTTCACAAGATGACTGGGATGAATTTGGCTTCGATACTCTGGCGGTGCGTGCCGGGCAGGTGCGCAGTAGTGAGGGTGAGCAGAGCGAGCCGATCTTTCCCACCTCCAGCTTTACCTATAATAGTGCAGCACAGGCGGCGGCCCGTTTCGGCGGTACCGAGCCGGGTAATATCTACTCACGCTTTACCAATCCCACGGTTCGTACCTTCGAGCAGCGTCTTGCCGCGCTGGAGGGGGGGGAGCAGTGTGTTGCTACCAGCTCTGGGATGGCTGCGATCCTCTCCACCTGCATGGGGCTGCTCAAGGCGGGCGATCACATTGTCTCCTCGCGTTCGGTCTTCGGTACCACGGTGGTGTTGTTCGATAATTTCATGGCCAAGTTTGGGGTGGAGACCAGCTACGTCTCATTGACAGACTATGAGGGCTGGGCGGCGGCGATCCGTCCCAATACCAAACTACTGTTTCTTGAGACACCCTCCAACCCGTTGCTTGAGGTGGCCGATATCGCACGCCTCGTTGAACTGGCACATTCGAAGGGTTGTCTGTTAGTGGTAGATAATTGCCTCTGTACTCCGGCGCTACAACAGCCCCTGAAGCTGGGGGCCGATGTAGTGATCCACTCGGCGACCAAATATATCGACGGTCAGGGACGCGCCATGGGTGGTGCCGTCGTGGGCAGTAAGGAGCTGATGCAACATGTTTACGCCTTTCTGCGTTCGGCTGGCCCGACGATGAGCACCTTTAACGCCTGGATCTTTCTTAAGGGTCTGGAGACACTCAAAATACGCATGCGCGCACATAGCGAAAATGCCCTTGAACTGGCGCAGTGGTTAGAACAGCAGCCGGGGATTAAACGTGTCTTTTATCCGGGCCTGGCCTCACACCCGCAGCATGAACTGGCCACCAGTCAGCAGAGCGGATTTGGCGGTATCGTTGCCTTTGAGGTGGACGGTGGAAAGGAGCATGCATGGCGCACTATCGATGCCACTCGCGTGATCTCTATTACCGCCAACCTTGGTGATACCAAGAGCACTATCACCCACCCGGCGACCACTACTCATGGTCGTCTTACCCCAGAGCAAAAGGCGGAGTCAGGGATCACTGACGGACTGGTGCGTATCTCCGTCGGCCTCGAGGAGGTAGAAGACCTTAAAGCAGATCTGGCGCGTGGTTTTGATGTGTAACTTGTGGCCTAAATTTGTTAAATAAACGGAGTAAGAAAATGATAAAAATCATTCTTCCCTTCATGTTGTTTACAGTGGTGGCTTTTGCTGCCCCACCGCCGGATCATCCTTCGGTGGAACAGGCAGCAGAGACGATGCGTCTGCCGCGCAATCCTAATCTCGATCACCTGCCGAATCGTGCTACGGTGGTACAATCGATCCGTAGCAATGAATATGTGTACATTGAGGTGAAGAACGATGAGGGCCAGTTTTGGCTGGCCGCGCCTGCTGAGAAGTTTAATCAGGGAGATACGGTTCGTTATAGCAACGGCACCTTGATGCAGAATTTCTACAGTAAAAAACATCAGCGTACTTTTGATGCGGTCTGGTTCGTTAGTAAGGTCGAGGTGATTAACGAATAGAGGAGTGTGTCATGGGCGAACGTCAGAGACACTGGGAGCAGGTGTATCAAAGCAAGGAGAGCACCGAGGTTAGCTGGTATCAGGAGTATCCCGGTCAGTCGGTGCAGATGATCGAAAAGGCAGTGTCGTCACCGGATGACGCCATTATTGATGTGGGCGGTGGTGCCTCGGTGCTGGTTGATAGCCTGCTGCAAAAGGGCTATAGCCGGCCGGCTGTACTCGATATCTCCGCTGCCGCTTTGAAGTGTGCACAGCAACGGCTCTGTGAGCAGGCAAACAAGGTTGAGTGGTTTGCTTCTGATGTCACGGCCTTTGAGCCACCCCACCGTTTTTTACTTTGGCATGACCGTGCCGTATTTCACTTCCTTACCGACAACGCCGATCGTGAAAAATATCTCGCCGTGCTGCGTAAAGCATTGGAGCCGAATGCCCACCTGGTGATCGCCACCTTTGCCGAGGACGGACCCGAAATGTGCAGTGGTTTGCCTGTAGAACGCTATGATAGTGAGAAGATTGTGCAGACTCTTGGTGGTGAGTTTGAACTGTTAGAAAAACATACCGAGACGCATACCACGCCGGCTGGTGGTGAACAGAAATTTAACTACTTTCTGTTTCGATATTGTTCGTGATAAGCCCTGTCGATGAGCATCACTGAGCTGTCCCTGCTACAGCGAAGAAGCCAACTGCTGCAGCTCTACCGTATCGCCCTTGATGCGGTTTCGGGTGAGGCGGCGGTCACTCGGTTTCTGCACGATAATTCAATAAATAAAAAATGTTCTGTTGTTGCTGTCGGTAAGGCTGCCGCCGCGATGGCGAAGGGGGCGCAGCAGGAGCTTGGAGAACAGTTGCGTGCAGGTCTGATTATCACCAAACGCGGTCATAGTGATCCACGCCTTGATACAGGTCGTATTGTTCAGATGGAAAGCGCCCATCCGGTTCCCGACTTGAGCAGCCTTACCGCAGGTAATGCACTGCTCGAATTTCTAGCCACACTTCCCGCAAACGAACCACTACTGTTTCTTCTCTCCGGCGGCGCCTCCTCGCTGGTCGAGGTGCTACCACCAGAGATGTCAGCACAACAGCTTGCAGAACTTAATCATTGGTTACTGGCATCGGGTCTTTCTATTAGAGAGATGAATGCGATCCGCAAACATCTATCGCGTATCAAGGGGGGTAAATTAATCCCCTACCTGAAGGGACGTCCCTGCCTGCAACTGTTGATCTCCGATGTGCCTGGTGATGAGCTGAATGTTATCGGCTCCGGCCTGTTGATTCCCGATACAAAGCCAGTCCCGATCATAGCCTCTCTGCCTGAGTGGTTGCAGTTATTAATTGATATCCAGCCGATAACCGAAACAGATGATGTCGTTAACATTGATTCCCACATCATCGCCAGTAACGATTATGCGCGTGAGGCATTGGTGTTGGCAGCACAGGAGATGGGTATCGTCACGCATAACCACCCCGGCCACTTTGAGGGTGATGCAGAGACCCTTGCCGCACAATTTTGTGAAGAGCTAGTGCATGCCCCTGTGGGACTGCAGATCTGGGGTGGTGAAAGTAGTGTGGTGCTGCCTGAGCATCCCGGCCGGGGTGGCCGCAATCAACACCTGGCTCTGGCTGCAGCACGTTACCTGACCGGGCACGATGATCTTTTATTGTTGTCTGCTGGTACTGATGGCAGTGATGGCCCCACCGAGGACAGTGGTGCCCTGGTAGACGGTGGTAGCCTACAGCGTGGCGAGTGGCAGGGAGAGAGTGCACTGGATGCGCTGGAGGGTGCTGATGCGGGGTGCTTTCTGGAGGTGAGTGGTGATCTTATACACACCGGCCCTACCGGCACCAACGTGATGGATCTCGTCATCGGTTGGAAGTGGTAATGATGAAGTCCATTCGTTTTGTGCTCACTTGATGGTGATAAACTACGTCCCCATGTCCAAACAACTACTATTTCCCGCCGTCTTTCAGGCGTTGATGACCGATGATCCCGATGAAAAGGTACGTCTGACCCATGAGCTGTTTGCGGTGTGGCGTCAGGGTGAGTTCTCTATTGATGGAGCAGAGGCGCCTCAGGCGGTACCCGTACCTGGGCGCCCTGTTAGGCCTGAGCTGGTGCAGCCAAAAGATCTGTCTAAACGCAAACCGGTGACGCCTGAGGGCAGGGCGGTATTGTTTCATGCCCTGACCCATATTGAATTTAATGCGATCAATTTAGGACTGGATGCGGCCTACCGTTTTCGTGATATGCCACGTGATTTTTACGATGACTGGTTACGGGTGGCCGATGAGGAGGCGACACATTTCTCTCTGCTGCGTGATCACCTGCGTGGTCTCGGTTATGACTATGGTGATTTTCCCGCCCACAATGGCTTGTGGGAAATGGCGCAAAAGACAGCCTTTGATGGCATGGTACGGATGGCGTTGGTGCCGCGCTGCCTGGAGGCGCGAGGACTGGATGTGAACCCCGGCATCAAGGCGCGACTGCTGGATAACGGTGATGAGGCAGGCGCCGCACTACTCGATATTATCCTGCGCGATGAGATCGGCCATGTTGCAATCGGTAACCGCTGGTTCCATTACCATTGTGATGAGAGGGGTTTGGAACCTGTGCCGACCTTTAATGGTCTCATCGATGAGTATATGGGGGGGCCGTTGCGACCGCCGTTCCATATCGAGGCGCGGCGTGAGGCCGGTTTTAGTGAAGAAGAGTTGGCGTATCTGGAAGGGGTAGGTTGATGGGCAAACAGATCATCGCATTGATGCTACTGGGGATGAGTGCATCTGTGTTGGCAGAGACCATTGATGGCGTAATGCTGAAATATATGGTGAGTGAGTCAGGGCTGGAGCCCCACCCTTCACGTATTATTGTAACGAAGGCATTGGTGCGCATGGATGATGGAGAGCCCGGTGGTGACTACCTGTTATTTGATCGTGAAAAACAACTGATCAGCAGTGTTACCCATGAGGATGATACGGTGCTGGAGATACCGATGCGCGAGGTGCCACAAAAACCGCCCATCACTTTAAAACGGGATCACACACTGGAGCTTGATGCGAAGGCGCCGGAGATTGGCGGTAAGCAGCCGTATCAGCTGCGTCTCTTTGTGAATGAAAAGCTCTGTTACGATGCGGTGGTGGTGCCTGGACTGTTGCCGGATACCGTTAAAGCGCTACGTAGCTTTAACCGTGTGCTGGCAGGCGAGCAGGGTAAGATGCTGGGAGAGTTGCCCAGCGAGATGATCGAAGGGTGTGATCTGGCACTCCACACCTTCCACCCGGAGTGGTTGCTGGAGTCAGGTTTGGCGATTCAGGAGTTTGATGTCTCAATGCGACGCGGACGCTTGCTGGTTGATATCGATCCGGTCTTCAAGGCTAAAGCGAAGCTGTTTGAACTGCCCGCCGACTATAAGCGTTACAGCACGCCATAAATAGAAAAGTTGTATTGAATGTACAAAGGTCGAACCCCTTGCTATTAACAGCCGGGGTTCGACCACTTTGCGTAGTGGTTGTGCTAGTTAATACGCCCCAGTAACTCAGCCTCTTTGAGTGAGGTGAGATCCTTATTAATGTGTTTTTCAACCAGCTTTGAAATATGGCCATTCATCTTTTTGTTGAGCAGGCCATGAAACTTGGGTGAAGAGGCAACGATAAGGTGCTGGAAACTGTTGGCGTTACGTCCCGCCTCCAGAGTCTTGACCAGCTCGCCGGCAAAGCGCTCCATTTCATACTCTTTGGGATCGGTGGCCTCGCTGAAGGAGCCCTGGGTGGAACCGCCAGTGCCTTTCGCATCCCCCTGATAGTGGCCGGACTTGTCGGAGGCCAGCTCGGCCCCTTTTTCACGGCTCTCGGGGTGTTTAATCTCCTGTATTAGGGTAAGGGTCTTGGGTCGGAATTCGGTCTCAAACAGGCGAGCTTCGCTGCCGTTGGCGATTAATAGCCAGGTATTCTTCATCTGTATCCCCCTTTCTTATCGACAATAGGTAATCTTAATCATAGGACACCTCCGTGGTTTTTGCGTCCTGCGTTACAATGTTCTCCCATGACCAGCAGCCTGCCTATTGACCCCCTGCTTCCCGAACTGCTCGTTGCCCTGGCGAGGCAGCCGTCCGTGGTGCTGGAGGCCCCGCCAGGCGCAGGCAAGACCACTCGGGTGCCACTGGCACTGCTGGATGTACCGTGGCTGGCAGGAAAGTCGATCATCATGCTGGAGCCGCGCCGCCTGGCGGCCCGCAATGCTGCCCTCTATATGGCCTCGGAGTTGGGTGAAGAGGCAGGGAAGCAGGTCGGTTATCGGGTACGCTTCGATAGCCGGGTGGGGCCTAACACTCGTATAGAGGTGGTCACCGAGGGGATTCTTACCCGCCGCCTGCAGCAGGATCCGGAACTTAGCGGCGTAGGGTTGGTGATCTTCGATGAGTTCCATGAGCGCAATCTGCACAGCGATCTGGCGCTGGCCCTCTGTCTTGATGCCCAGCAGGGGTTGCGTGAAGACCTGAAATTGCTGGTGATGTCGGCCACCCTGGACGGTGACCGGGTAGCGCGGCTGCTCAAGGCCCCGGTACTGCGCAGCGAGGGGCGGTGTTATCCGGTGGATCATCATTATCTGCCGCGTGAACCACAGGGCCGTATCCCCGAGGTGGCGGTAAGCGCGGTACGTCGTGCTCTGAGTGAAGAGCAGGGGGATATCCTGCTGTTTCTGCCCGGTGCCGGAGAGATCCGTCGCACCCTCGATCTGCTGCGTGAAGAGCCCGCCTGTTCCGGCATCGATCTCTACCCCCTCTATGGCGACCTGCCCCATGCCGAGCAGGAGCGTGCCATTGCCCCCAGCCCTGCCGGAAAGCGCAAGGTGGTGCTCACCACCAATATCGCTGAGACCAGTCTCACCATCGAGGGGGTTAGGGTGGTGATCGACAGCGGCTGGCAGCGCATCCCGCAATTCGATCCCCGTAGCGGGCTTACCCGGCTGAAGACGGTGCGTGTATCCCGTGCCTCTGCCGTGCAGCGTGCCGGGCGTGCCGGACGGCTGGAGCCGGGTGTCTGTTACCACCTGTGGAGTGAAGCCACCCAGCAGGGACTGGTGCCCTACAATAATCCCGAGATCATCGAGGCGGATCTGGCCCCGCTGGCGCTGCAGCTGGCGCAGTGGGGCGTGGCCGATGCGGTATCATTACGTTGGCTCGATACCCCGCCCGCCGCCGCCCTGTCACAGGCACAACAGCTGTTGCAGCAGCTGGGCGCACTGGACACTCGGCAACGTATCACCCCGGATGGGGCGAAAATGGCTCGGTTGCCACTGCACCCGCGTCTGGCCCATATGCTGGTGCGGGCAGATTTTATGGGTCAGGGGGGGCTCGCCTGTGATATTGCTGCCCTGTTATCGGAGCGCGACATTCTGCGTGGCCTGGAGGGGGAGAGGCAGTGTGACTTCGCCCTGCGGGTTACGGCACTACGTGCTCATCGTAAAAATGGTGGCAAGGGCGCGCGTGGTTATGGTGCCGATGGCAGGGCGTGCCGTGCTGTTGAACGGGCTGCAAAGCAGTGGCGGCGTCTATTAAAGCTTCAAGCTGAAAACTCCACTGTTGCCGAGGAGCGGGTGGGGGCACTACTGGCACTGGCCTATCCCGATCGGGTGGCACGGCGGCGTGATGAAGACGGTGGACGTTATCTGCTGGCGGGTGGTCGCGGCGCAGCGTTGTTCCGAGAGTGTGTAGCTAGTTCTGAGTTTGTCGTTGTCGCCGCGCTTGATGCCGGTAGTGCCTCTAAAACCGGAGAAGGACGCATCTTTTCTGCGGCCCCTATCACCCTGCAACAACTTGAATCACTGTTTTCCGAGCAGCTTGAGTGGCGTGAAGAGGTGGCCTGGGATGAGCGCTTGCAGGTAGTCATTGCCCGCCGCGTGCGAGGCTTGGGTGCACTGGTGCTGGAGCAGGCAGTGCTTCCCTCGCCCGATACCGAGGCCATCAACAATGCGATGCTGCAGGGCATTCAGCAGATGGGGTTGGGTGTGCTGCCGTGGGATGAGGAGTGTCGTCAGCTACAGGCGCGGGTTTGCTCCCTGCGCCAGTGGTTGCCTGAGGCAGACTGGCCTGATCTCAGCGATGAGATTCTGCTGGCGGATCTTGGCGACTGGCTCGCCCCCTGGCTTAATGGCATCAGTCGCCGTGAGCATCTCAAACGACTCGATCTCAAAGGAGCGTTACAGGCCATGCTCGGCTGGGATCGCCAGCAACAACTCGGGCAGTTGGCCCCTACCCACCTTACGGTACCCAGCGGTTCACGCAAGAAGCTGCAATACCGTGTTGATGGCACCCCACCGGTACTGGCGGTGAAGTTGCAGGAGCTGTTCGGACTGGCGCAGACTCCAGCCCTGGCAGGGGGGGAAGTGGCGGTGATGCTGCACCTGCTCTCCCCGGCACAGCGACCGATACAGGTGACGCAGGATCTGGCGAGCTTCTGGCGCAACACCTACCCGGAGGTGAAGAAGGAGCTTAAGGGACGGTACCCTAAGCACCCCTGGCCCGATGACCCGTGGCAGGCTGCACCAACGGCGTATACCAAAAGGCGTCGTTAGCTTGCTCAAACCGTTTAGTCCTTTTTCTGGTGTGCCATAGCTGGCGAAAAAGAAGGTTTCCTCCATATCTATGGGTTCATTTATTTTTCCTGGCGAGATCGCACTGGCGGTGATCTATTTCATCGCTCTCAGGGATAAGCGGGTTACCTCTCTTCAAGTGTTTTAATTTTCCACAACTTTCCCCTGAACAGGTATTATTGCCGTAAAGGCGATGGCAATGTACTCCTATAAACTTTTGATCTCTAAATTTAGTAATAATTCAGATGCAATCCCCTAGCGATATCCTTGGTCCAAATGGCCAGCTCGCCAAGCATTTGCCTGGCTTCGCCCCGCGCCTTCAGCAACAGGAGATGGCAGAGGCGGTAACACAGGCGCTGGCTGATAACTCACTCCTGATTGCCGAGGCTGGTACCGGTACCGGCAAGACCTTTGCCTATCTCATTCCTGCGATGCTCTCCGGGCAGAAGGTGATTATCTCTACCGGGACTAAAAACCTTCAAGACCAGCTGTTTCACAAAGATATTCCTTTGGTGCGTGATGCCCTTGGTGTACCGGTCGATGTTGCTCTGCTCAAGGGGCGAGCCAACTACCTTTGCCACCATCGCCTGCAGCTGGCACTGGAGGAGGGGCGTTTTCTAACTCGCAGTCAGACGGCAGAGTTACAGGAGATTGGTAAATGGTCGGGGCGTACCGCCTCGGGTGATATTGCCGAGCTCTCCAGTCTTAGTGAGGATTCGCCGCTCTGGCCGCAGGTAACCTCTTCCGCTGATAACTGCCTGGGTGGTGATTGCGATTACCTGGAGGAGTGTTTTCTCTCAAAGGCACGACGGCGCGCGCAGGAGGCTGATGTGCTGGTGGTTAATCATCATCTGCTGTTTGCCGACATGGCACTCAAAGATGAGGGTTTTGGTGAGCTGTTGCCAGGTGCCAATGCCTTTATTCTCGATGAGGCACACCAGTTGGCCGATACGGCCTCCAATTTTTTCGGCACCACTATTAGTGCCAACCAGCTGTTAGAACTGATCCGTGACAGTATTGCCGAGGAGATTCGCGAGGCAGGTGAGAGTCGTGAGTTGCGGGTGCGTGCCGATAAGCTGGAGAAGGCGGTACGTGATATGCGCCTCGCCTTTGGTGAGCAGTTACGTCGAGGAGCGTGGAAAGAGGTCGCTACACAAAGCGATCTTAAGGAGGCGATAGGGTCGGTCTCTGAACTGTTGGATGATCTGTCGCAGAAGCTGAAGACGCTGTCGGCCCGTGGTAAGGGGCTGGAATCATGCCACCAACGCAGTGAGGTGTTGGTGGAGCGTTTTACTCAACTGACGGGATCAACCCCGGAGGATATGATTCACTGGTACGAGACCCATAGCCGCTCTTTTACTATCAATTTCACGCCGATGGATGTAGCGCAGTTATTCCAGCAGCAGCTCACTGTCCACCCCTGTGCCTGGGTTTTTACTTCCGCCACCCTGGCGGTAGGTGAGAGCTTTCAACATTTTAGCGACCAACTGGGGCTGGAGGGGGCGGTGACTCACCGCTGGGACAGCCCCTTTGATTATCCCCAGCAGGCGCTGCTCTATGTACCATCTCAGATGTCTGAGCCCAATAGCCCGGGCTACACCGAGGCGGTGGTGAATGCGGCGCTACCGGTGCTTGAGGCGAGTCAGGGGAGTGCCTTTCTGCTATTTACCAGTCACCGGGCCTTGCGTGAGGCGGCGGAGTTATTGACTGGACGTATCGATTATCCAATGCTGATCCAGGGTGACGCCCCGCGTACTCGCCTGCTGGAGCAGTTCAGAGAGAATGGCAATGCGGTGCTGTTAGGTACCGGTAGTTTCTGGGAGGGAGTCGATGTGCGTGGTGAGGCGCTCTCCTGTGTGATCATCGACAAGCTGCCCTTTGCCTCACCGGGTGACCCGGTGCTACAGGCGCGTATTGATGCGATGCGCGAGGCGGGTGGTAACCCGTTTATGGAATACCAGTTACCACAGGCAGTGATTACCCTGAAGCAGGGGGTGGGACGCCTGATCCGCGATGTCAGTGACCGTGGTGTTTTGGTGTTATGTGACCCAAGGCTTGGAACGAAAAGTTATGGCCGTGTATTTTTGGATAGCCTGCCGCCGATGAGCAAGACGCTAAAGCTGGAGGTGGTGCAGCGTTTTTACAAGCTGGATGTTTGAGTTTTTATTGATAATTTTAAGATAATCACTCAACTACCGCACATAGTGAAATATTGTGTTGTTTTAATCAGGAGAATAATTGTGAAAAACGGTATGTCTAAAGCATGGGTTGTGGCAGGACTATTTACTGCCGTGGGCAGTGCCCAGGCAGATGGTATTGGTATTGGTGCCCGTTATAGCACTCTGGGTGTTGGTGTTGAGCTGGGAAAATCATTTACCGACTTTTTTACTGCCCGTGTAGGCTTGAACAAGTACTCAATCAGTGACACCCAGAATATTGATGACATTCAGTACAACACGGATTTGGATCTACAGTCCGCCTCGCTGCTGCTTGACTGGCACCCACTTGGTGGATCATTTCACTTCACTGCGGGCTACTTGAATAATGGCAGTGAAATGAACGCTATAGCGCCCCCTACAGGCTCGTTTGATATTGGTGGTACTACTTACGATAGTTAGCTAGTGGATATTACACTTAACGGTTCCGTTAAACTGGGTAGTGGCCCCTATGTGGGTCTAGGTTGGGGCAACGTACCGGCCTCCGGTTTTGGTTTTGTGTTTGAGGCGGGTGTGGTGCAAATGGGGGTACCCGATGTTTCATTAGTACTAACTGGTGCTGATGCAGCCGCAGTAAACACCACAGATATCGACCAGGAGATCGCCAATATGAAGAACGACCTGGACCAGTTCGATACCAACCCGGTGATCGCACTGGGTATCTCTTACGGTTTTTAATCCATAGCTCTCAAATAAAAGGCCCGGGCTGCACTGGCATCCCGGGCCTTTTTGTGTTCTGCTTCCGCCCATGAAATTACTTGCCCTGGAAACTGCTACCGAGGCCTGTTCTGCCGCCCTCTATCTGAATGGCGAGATCAGCGAACGCTATCAAATAGCACCTCGCCAGCATACTGCACTGATTCTGCCTATGGCGGATGAGTTGCTGGCTGAGGCGGGACTTTCAGCTGCACAACTTGATGCTATTGCCTTCGGCTGTGGACCCGGAGCTTTTACCGGGGTGCGCATTGCCACCGGGGTGGTGCAGGGTATTGCCTTTGCGGCTGAATTACCGGTGCTGCCGGTCTCCACTCTAGCCACCCTGGCACAGGGGGCACGACGTGAGTTTGGCTGGACCCGTGTGGCCGCAGCGATCGATGCCCGTATGGCGGAGGTCTACTGGGGAAGCTTTGAGGATCACGGCGATGGCATCATGCACCCTGTCACTGAAGAGCAGGTGGTTGCTCCGCAGCAGGTGCCCCTGATTGAAGGTGATGGTTGGTATGGCATTGGCAGTGGCTGGCAGAGCTATGCCGAGGAACTGGTGGAGCGGCAAGGTGGGGCTATTTCCGGTTTTAATGGCGATTACTTTCCCCACGCACAGGATGTCGCAAGCCTGGCAGTAGCTGCCTACAACCGCGGTGAGGCGGTGAGAGCTGAACAGGCGCTACCGCGCTACCTGCGTGACAACGTTGCGAAGAAGGCGGGACAGTGATTTTTTGCTCATAGTGCTCCACTATCCTTGAGCTTGTTGAATACCGCCCTGGCTAGTAGGCGATAACCCTCAGTGTTGGGGTGGATTTGATCAGATCTCAGCTCTCGGTCTGAGAGAACCTCCGGAATGATTTCGGCCTCTAGCAGTAACTGTAGCCGATCCGCCAGGGTGTAGTAAAAGGGCGCACTCTGCAAACTGAAGATAGCCGGTCGTGGCACTCCAAGTAGCAACACAGGCACCCCCAGTTCACGACTGATCGTTACCATCTCTTCAAGATTTTTCTCCACTTCCTGCACAGATTTTTGACGCAACATATCATTGCCGCCAAGGCAGAGAATCAGCAGCTGTGGTTGATGCTCCTCCAGAGTGTCTGCGAGACGCGCCAGCCCTCCGGCACTAAGCTCGCCTGGGATGCCTGCATTGATCACCTGTCGACCACTCAACTGTTCCAGCATGGCCGGATAACTGCTCTCTTCTGTAGTGCCGGTGCCGTAGGTAAGACTGTCGCCAAAGGCGAGGATCACGGCATCGTGGGGCAGGGTGTTTAGGCGTGGCCCCTCGTCACCTGAACAGGCCGTGATAAGCAGGATGAGGCAAAGAGTAAAAATCCGTTGCATAAAGTCTTCTCTTGGTGATGTGATGAGATTATAGCGGGGTACGACGACCAGTGTGGTGATAGTGACGTGGTCGGGAGCTTCTCGGCGGCACGGGGATGACATCAAACGACAAGTTGCTCACGCACAGTTTCTGGTCGGCCGATAGGGCATGAACGAGGATCGTTGCCAAGAGTAGGCGGCGTGAAATGAAAAGGAGATATCAGGCTGTCTGCTATGGGACTTGTATGACTCCCCCATAACAGCCGGAAACTTTAGCCTTCGGTTAGTAGCTGAATGAGGATTTGCTCATAGACAGTGGAGAGGGTGTCGAGATCGGCGGCGCTGACACACTCATTTACTTTATGAATGGTAGCGTTAAGCGGGCCGAGTTCCAGCACCTGTGCCCCGGTAGGGGCGATGAAACGGCCATCAGAGGTACCACCGGCGGTGTTTACCTCGGGTGTGTAGCCACAAACTGACTCAATGGCGGCAGTAGTCGCCTCAAGTAGTTTCCCTCCCTCGGTGAGAAAGGGGTTGCCAGAGAGTGCCCAGCGTATCTCGTACTCCAGACTGTGGCGATCCAGCAGTGCCTCGACCTTTTCGCGTAGCCCCGCCTCGGTCTGCTCGGTAGAAAAGCGGAAGTTGAACATCACTTCTATCTCGCCGGGGATGATGTTGCTGGCTCCGGTACCGGCGTTGATGTTGGCGATCTGAAAACTAGTGGGGGGGAAATGTTCGTTACCCTGATCCCACTCGATGGTGGTCAGTTCGGCCAGTGCCGGTGCGGCCTGGTGTACCGGGTTTCGTGCCAGATGCGGATAGGCAACGTGGCCCTGTATTCCCTTTACTGTGAGGTAGCCACTGAGTGAGCCACGGCGACCGTTCTTTACCACATCGCCCACCCTGGCAGTACTGGTTGGTTCGCCTACCAGGCACCAGTCAATCTTTTCAGCACGTGCTTCGAGGGTGTCGATTACCTTTACCGTGCCATCTACCGCAGGGCCTTCTTCATCGCTGGTGATGAGAAGGCTGATAGAACCGGTGTGTTCTGGGTGGTTGGCGATGAAGCGCTCACAGGCGGTGACGAAGGCGGCAATAGAGCCCTTCATATCGGCGGCACCACGACCGTGGATTTTGCCGTCACTCAGTGTGGCGGAGAAGGGTGGGTGTTGCCACTTCTCTTCCGGTCCGGTAGGAACCACATCGGTATGCCCGGCAAAGCAGAAAATGGGTCCGCTGCTGCCGCGCCTTGCCCACAGGTTATCTACCTCACCAAAGCGCAGTGGTTCGCAGACAAAACCGAGGGTGCTCAGGCGCTCACACAACAGTGCCTGACAATCTGCGTCATCGGGGGTGATAGAGGAGCGGCTGATAAGGGCCTGGGCCAGTTCGGTTGTGGGGCTCATGAGATGTTTTGTTTGTGATGGGAGTGTCGTTGATTATATCGGCTGCATCGTGCTTTGCACATCGCTGATAGTTTAGAACAGCCGGGTGTACTCTTCTGCCTTGAAGCCGACATGTACCGAGCCATCATCCAGTTCCAGTACCGGGCGCTTGATCAGGGTGGGATTTTCCAGCATTAGTGACAGTGCCGAAGATTCGTCGATGTTGTCCTTTACAGGCTGTGGCAGCTGTCGCCAACTAGTACCTCGACGGTTGAGCAGGATCTCCCAGCCGACCACTTTATTCCACTGCTGCAATTTCTGTTGCTCCAGCCCATCGGAGCGAAAGTCATGAAAGCGGTAGTCGACATTCTGTGCCTCCAGCCACTTGCGTGCCTTTTTTACCGAGTCACAGTTTTTGATTCCAGAAAGTGTATTCATCAAGTGTTAGATTTTTTTCCCCAGGGCATAGTTACCCTTACCCTTGTTTTGGAGCCAGCCACTATTTATCCACCGTTCCAGATCCCGTTGGAAGTCGCTGGGTTTGATGTCGTAGCCTTCAAGCTTCTCCTTTAACAGGCTGGAGCTGATATAGGGACGCTTGTTCATAATCTGACGAATAGTTGACTTGAGTTTTTCGTCGCCACCACCGCTGCTACTTGCAGCTACAGGCTTAGCTGTTTTCTTTGCTGTGCCACCACCCAGTGTCCCGATCTCCTTGTCGAGTTCTGCCAGTGCCTGTTCCTGATCGGAAGCCAGCTTCTCGCGCTGCTTCTGCATATCACGGATTTTTTTATCGGTGAGCAGGAGGATGTTCTTGTGCTCACTGATCATCGCTTTGCGTTTGTCTTTGAACTCATCGAGCTTGCCCTGGCGCTCAGCAGCATCTTGCTCTTCTTTCTCTTTATGTTGTGCCAGTTCAAACAGCTCTTTGGCAGAGAGTTTGGATAGATCTATCGACATCGTAATATTCCTTGTAAGCGAGGGGGGAAACCCTGCGTAATTATTAGTGTAGTCCCTTTTACATTCTGTGATGCAGATCAGGTTCCCGCGGCCTCGGCACCGTTACCGGTACCGAAGTTGGGGCCTGTTTTAAATATCGCGTAGCAGCTCATTGATACCGACCTTGCTACGGGTCTTTTCGTCCACTTTCTTGACGATGACCGCGCAGTAGAGGCTGTAACTACCATCCTTGCTAGGCAGGTTGCCGGAGACCACAACTGAGCCGGCAGGTACGCGACCGTAATGGATTTCTCCGGTCTCGCGGTCATAAATCTTGGTGGACTGACCGATGTAAACACCCATGGAGATCACGGCGCCTTCTTCAACGATCACACCTTCAACCACTTCAGAGCGTGCACCGATAAAGCAGTTGTCCTCGATGATGGTGGGGGCGGCTTGCAGTGGTTCCAGTACACCACCAATGCCAACGCCACCTGAGAGGTGAACATTCTTGCCGATTTGGGCGCAGGAACCAACGGTGGCCCAGGTATCTACCATGGCGCCGGAGTCCACGTAGGCACCGATGTTGGTGTAAGAGGGCATCAGCACTACGCCGGGGGCGATATAGGCACCTTTGCGGGCGGAGGCGGGTGGCACAACGCGTACACCACCTTCACGCAATTCGCGTGAGCTCATGTCAGCATACTTGGAGGCTACCTTATCGTAGTAATTGGTGAAGCCGCCACGCATTACGTCGTTGTCGTTGATGCGGAAGGAGAGTAGTACCGCCTTCTTCAGCCACTCGTTCACGACCCAGTCGCCCACACCCTTCTGCTCGGCGACGCGAGCCTCACCGCTATCGAGGAGGCGAATCGCCTCATCGACCGCCTCTTTAACATGGGTGTCTACACTGCGCGGGGTGATCTCGGCGCGGTTTTCGAAGGCTTGTTCAATGACGTTTTTAATATCGTCCACGGTAGTTCTCCTAATCTTGATTCTTCAGTTCTTTAAAGGGATGTTATGAAGTCGCGGATACGTTCCGCCGCTTCGATGCATTCGTCTAGTTCGGCTACCAGGGCCATGCGCACTCGCCCTGCCCCAGGATTGATTCCGTGGGCATCGCGCGACAGGTAGCTGCCGGGTAGTACCGTCACGTTTTGTTGTGCAAATAGTTGTTGTGCAAAATCGCTGTCGCTTAGCGGTGCACTCTCAGCCCACAGGTAGAAACCGGCATCGGGTCGCTCGACCTTCATCACCGGTTGCAGGATCGCCAGCACCGCATCGAATTTCTGGTGGTAGAGTTCACGATTGGTAGCCACATGGCTCTCGTCGCTCCAGGCGGAGATGCTGGCCGCCTGGGTGTGGGCCGGCAGGGCACAGCCTTGATAAGTACGGTACTTGAGAAACCCAGCCAGCACCTCGGCATCCCCGGCAACGAAACCGGAGCGCAGCCCCGGCAGGTTGGAGCGTTTGGATAGCGAATGGAATACCACGCAGCGTTTGTAATCGGTGCGCCCCATTGTGGCGGCAGCCTGCAGCAGACCGGGGGGCGGGGTCTCGAAGTAGAGTTCTGAGTAGCACTCATCGGAGGCGATGATAAAGTCGTGCTTGTCGGCCAGTTTGATCAGCTTTTGCAGGTAGTCGATACCGGCTACTGCACCGGTGGGATTGCCAGGGGTGCAGAGGTAGATCAGCTGGCAACGTGCCCATATCTCGGCAGGCACGGCCTCCAGCTCGGGCAGAAAACCGTTCTCGGCGGTAGTATTCAGGAAATAAGGCTTGGCCCCAGCTAGCAGTGCGGCACCTTCATAGATTTGGTAGAAGGGATTGGGGGAGAGCACCAGGGCATCCTGGCTGCGGTTCACCACCGCCTGGGCGAAGGCGAAGAGTGCCTCGCGGGTACCGGCCACGGGTAGCACATGATGCTCGGCATCGACACTCCCCTCGGGCAGGCCAAAGCGGTGGGTGAGCCAGTCGGTGATCGCCTGGCGTAGTTCGGGGCGGCCCCTGGTCAGTGGATAGCTGGCCAGGCCGTGTAGATGGGTGATTAGCTCCTCCACCACAAAGCCCGGTGGCTGGTGCCTGGGCTCACCGATAGATAGGGCAATATGGGGCTTGTTTACGGGCGTCATCTCGCCCTTCAGCCGGTTGAGCTTCTCAAAGGGGTAGGGCTGTAGTGCATTCAGGTCCGGGTTCATCATTTGGTACGTGCGAAAAACAGCCCACCATTATATGGTAAGTGGGCTACGCTATAAACCACGTCGTGAAGAGGGGGCGAAAGCCATGCAGATTAACGCGATCCACCATCTAAGCTTGATTGTTGCCGATACTGAGCGAGCCCTGGCCTTCTACCACGGTCTGCTAGGCTTACCACGGGCAAAACGGCCCGATCTCGACTTTCCAGGTGCCTGGCTTACCATAGGTAATCAACAACTACATCTGCTGGAGTTGCCTAACTCGGATCCAACATGTGGTCGTCCTGACCATGCCGGGCGTGATCGCCACCTGGCTCTTAGCGTCGAAGGCTTAGATGAATTGACCGCAAGGCTGGAAGAGCACGGTGTCTTCTATACCCGCAGCAGCTCAGGCCGTGCCGCCATTTTTTGCCGTGATCCTGATGGTAATGGGGTGGAGTTGATTATGGGCTAGAGTGGGGTGTATGGGCATCCGAGCAGTAATGATGTTCTGGATAGGATCTAGCTTTTGGGGTGTGTTGCTGGGTTGGATAATGAACTTGTTACTTGGGTTTATGTGAGCTGGCGCGAAGATCGCATCACAAACAGGTCTATTTAGGGCGGGGCTTCTCTTCGGGATATGCTGTAGAATCATGCACTATAAGGTTGGAATGTATCAACCAATAAGTTTAACGAAAATTACAAATTCTGTGACCAACTTTTAATGAAAACAAAGATCGATACAAAAGATTTACTGGTAGGCATGTATGTCGCGGAGCTTGATCGCCCATGGCTCGAGACCCCTTTTCTTTTTCAGGGTTTTGCCATTGCCAGTCAAGGTGATATTAATGAGCTTGAGCGTTGCTGTGAGTATGTTTTTATCGATGAGGAACGGAGCAAATATAAAAAAGAGGAGCTTTTGTCATCTCCAAAATCTACAAGTGATGGTGGGAAAAAATCCAGGATTAAATTCGAAAGGCCTGTTCATAAACTTGCAGTAGAAGATGAGATTACCAATGCGCGGAAGGTTCGTGAGACTGCTCAAAAGTTGATGTCGATCCTGATGCAACAGGCAAGGGAAGGCAAGGCACTCGATGTCAAGCAGGCCCTTTCAGTGGTAAGTGACATTATTGATAGTTTAAGCCGTAGCCCCGATGCTCTGGTACTGCTTGGGAGTATGAAAAGTCATGAGCGGGAATCAGAGGCTCATGCTATGAATACCAGTATCCTGTGTATCACACTGGGTCGTTTTATGAAGCTTTCTCATAAAAGGATTGAGGAGCTTGGAATCGCTGCATTACTGCATGATGTTGGTGAGGTAAAAATCCCTGTTGAGTTGATCAGGGGTGGTTCCAAAACTCCAGAACAGACCGAACTGGTGAAGAGGCATACGGAGTTTGGTGCTAAGATTTTGCGTGACACAGATGAAATACTAGATAGTGCTGTCGATGTTGCTTACAGTCACCATGAACAGGTCGATGGGAAAGGCTATCCGAGAGGCTTACATGTCGATGAAATTAGTCTGTTTGCAAAAATCGTTGCCATTGTCGATACCTATGACAACCTTACCCGGGGTAGCGAGAAACGCAGTATTTCTGCTACTGAGGCGATGCGCTACCTATATCTCTATCGTGATAAGTTTTTTGATGGTGCACTGATAGAGGTGTTTATAAAGTGCCTGGGTATTTATCCTGTGGGCAGCCTGATTGAACTGGAGACAGGAGATATTGGAATTGTAATTTCTGTTCAACCTGGCGAGTTACTTCACCCAAAGCTGCTAATGATTATGGGGCGTGACAAGAAACCCTATGATAAGCCCAAGATCATGAATCTAGCGCTATTCGCAAAAGAGGAACCTGGAAAATATGGCGTTAAGCAGGTTCTGGATCCCGATGCGTACGGGATAGACATGCGTAGCTACTTACTTAATGAGTCGCTTATCTGATCTTCAATTTTATGAGATAAGCGTTATTCACCCTGTTCGACTGGACCACCATAGACATGTATTTGCTCGGCTTTTCCTCGCACCTGATGTAGCCCGAGATCGACAAGATTAGCCTTTAGCGGACTCGACAGCATCTGGTAGGCTTCAGATGAGACGATAATTGAGTGATCCAGGCGCTTAGATAGCCCCTCAAGCCGACTGGCAGTATTCACCGCATCTCCTAAAAATGTGTACTCGTAACGTTGATCGGAACCAATAGTTCCTGCAACTACCTTACCAAAATGGATGCCGATCCCGGCTGATGGAGGGGTGCCATCGGGTAATCGCATTTGTTGAACACGTTGGGCGATGTCTATGGCGGTAGCCATTGCGTTGTCGATAGCCCAGGTCGGGTGTTCGGTGCTGTATACAGCTAAAATAGCATCTCCCATGAATTTATTGATAATACCGTTGTAGCGCGAGACAATTTCGCTAAGTTCGGAGAAGAAGGTATTAAGGAACATAATAACCTCCTCCGCAGAGGCTATTTCGCTCATTTCGGTGAAGCCGCGAATATCACAGAAAAGGATAGCAACCTCTCTCTCTTCCCCGTGCTTGAGCGTTTCGGTATCGGTTGTTAGTAGTTTCTCCATAATATCCGGGCTAACTACTCGTCTGAGTAAGTGTTCGACTTTTTCTCGCTCATGAACATGGTCAACCAAATGATTGAGTTGTATTCCCATTAGGCCTAATTCATTTTGAGTTAGTATGGGTATTTTCCGGGTAAATTCTCCAGCCTGTGCATCTCGCAGTGCCTTTAGCTGTGGTTCAAGAATGCAGTGCAAATTGTGTGAGTAGCCACGAATGGCCAATACCATCAAACCAGAAAGTGTAATGAGAAAGAATACCTGGTCAATGACAAATTCAGTAACAACGGGCTGGTAATCAGCTTGGTGAGCGGAGAACCCGATGTAGAGCTTGAGTGCTGTGCTTAGGCCAAATAACAGTATAAGAGTGAGTACACTAAGCGTGGCTCGCCTCAGGCTAACTGAGGTGGGGATCAATCTAAATGTCTCTACATCCTGTTCGACACCCTTGCTAAACCAGTCACGACTGGCAGCAAGTGTGGTGTCAACACCGGCAAAATAGCCAAAGGTAATGATAATCAGGCTACTACAGAGCGCATTGGTGAGTGGAATGTCCAGTAGGCCATTTGACATAATAATGTAGCCGATGGCGATGCCTGCATAGATAGACAACTCCCTGAGAAAGTGGTGTCGCTGCTGCTTTGATATACTTTCTGGTCTCTCCTCACTCCACTTGCACTGAGCCAGAACTAGCTTACTAACCACTAGTAAACCGACGAGGCAGGCAAGCGGAAGAAGGAGAACGAGTATGGTAACCGGACGAAGAGTAAGGAGCTGATAGACCTCTAGCGAGACCATGCTCAGCACATAGTATGCGTACCGGATGAGATTATCCGGGATCTTTATTGTTGATATGCCGAAACGCATTTTCTCAAAGACATCGATATTTAATTATTTGTCTGCAGGCATCGAATTTGTGTGTTCATGTCTGACCATTCTCTGGCCTATGGTATGTCACTCAATGTTGATTATCTACTCTTACTTCATAATTTAGACCTATTTGATACAGCCTGTCGATAGCGGTCAGCGTATCGTTTGAGTTATTGACGGTATCTAATTGAAATGATGTGTTCACCATGCTTTTTTAAGAGACAGCACTCTTGAGTCTAAACTCAGTTGCTAAGTGCCTGGGTGATCTTCTCTTCCAGGCATTTTCTGCTCTCATCGTTCAGTGGCTGATTGTTCTCATCGGTAATAAAGAAAATATCCTCCACCCGTTCGCCAAGGGTAGAAACCTTGGCATTTTGTAGCTGGATGTTGCGCTCGGCAATCACCCTGGCAATGACGGAGAGCAGGCCGGGACGGTCGGAGGCGACCACCTCCATGATGGTGCGCTCGTTGCTGGGATCATGGTGAAAGAAGACCCTTGGTGGGATAGGGAAGTGTTTGAGCTGGCGTGTCACCTGACGATGTACCCTGTTGGCCCCCTGTTCGGGGTTGGCCAGCAGGTGTTGCAGCTGCACCTTGATTTCTTCAAGGCGGAAGCGCCCGGCTATTGGTTCACCGTTGTCCTCCAGCACGATATAGGTGTCGACAGTGTAGTTGTCGTTGGAGGGGAGGATGCGCGCATCGACGATATCGAGCCCGAGCTGATCCAGCAGGGTGGTGCTGGTAGCGAACTGGAAGCCAAGGATCGGAGTATAGAGAAAAATCTCTGTACCACCGCGTTCGGTCTGCTGGCGTAGCACCACCAGTGGGGATGGATTGTTGTTGTTTTCAATCACCGCCCTGGTATGCCATGCGATCTCATTGCCGGAGTAGCGCAGGAAATAATCTTCACCAAGTCGGTTCCAGAAGTTATTGATCTGTGCATCAGTAATGCGCTGAAGTTTGAGCTGTTTTAATGCTTCTTTTTTGTGTTCAGTGATCACCTCACTCTGTATCATCGGGTTGGATAGTCCACGCTGTAGCGCCTTGTGAGTGGTGTGATAGAGTTCGGCGAGTAGGGCGTCTTTCCATGAGTTCCACACGGTGGGGCTGGTGGCGCGAATGTCGGCGACAGTGAGCAGGTAGAGGTAGTCGAGATATTTTTCGTTACCAACTTTAGCGGCGAATTTATTGATTACCTCCGGATCGGAGATGTCTTTGCGTTGTGCGGTGATTGACATGATGAGGTGATTTCTTACCAACCAGCTGACGAGATTGGAGTCGTATTCGCTAAGGTCGTGTTGGCGGCAGAATTCGGCCACTTCCGTAGCACCCAGTACTGAGTGATCACCACCACGCCCCTTGGCAATATCGTGAAAAAGCCCGGCAATGTAGATCAGCTCTGGTTTGGCCAGACTATGGCTCACCTTACTGCAAAGCGGAAATTCGTGATGATGATCAGCGACGGTGAAACGGCGCAGGTTACGCACCACGGAGAGGGTGTGTTCGTCTACGGTGTAGGCGTGAAACAGGTCATGTTGCATTAATCCCACTATGTGGCCAAATTGTGGCAGGTATTCGGCGAGGATGCCGTAGCGGTTCATACGCCGCAGCTCGTGGGTGATGCCCTGGGTTTGACGCAGCAGTTCCATGAACAGTGAACGGCAGCGCAGGTCATTGCGAAAGTCGTCATTGATGAGGTGACGGTGGTGGCGAATCTGACGAATGGTGTTGGCACGTACCCCCTTAAGAGCTGGCTGTTGTGCCAGAATTAGAAAAACCTCAAGTAGTGCAAAAGGGGCCTGCTCGAAGACCTTATTGTGGGTAATCTCAATAAAGCCTTTGCGGCTCTGAAAGCGTGTATTGATGGGCTTCGGTTCTTCCGATTCGTTGCTGTAGAGTATCTCTTCCTGAAATAGCTGTAGCAGCATTTCATTGAGGCGCTGTAATTCCATTATCGTGCGGTAGTACGCCTTCATAAAGTATTCGACCGCCAGGTGTTTGTTGTCGTCCTGGTAACCAAAAAGGGTGGCGAGGTTGCGCTGGTGATCAAACAGCAGGCGATCTTCGCGTCGCTTCGCCAATATGTGCAGGCCGTAGCGTACCTTCCATAGAAAACTCTGGCCTGCGATTAGCGCCTGGTACTCTTCTTCGGTTAAAAAGTTATGTTCTACCAGTCCGGCCAGGGTCTCGCAGCCGAAGTGGCGTTTGGCGACCCAGCCAATCATCTGGATATCGCGCAGGCCGCCCGGTCCCTCTTTGACGTTGGGTTCCAGGTTATAAGCGGTGTCGTGGAATTTGCCGTGGCGGGTGATTTGCTCCTCCCACTTGGCCTGAAAGAAGTTACGCCCAGGCCAGATGTGGTTTTGGTCGGTGCTATCTCGCATGGTCTGGAACAGCGTCGCGGGGCCACTGAGCAGACGCGCCTCCATAATATTGGTGGCGACGGTGATGTCATCGCGCCCTTGTTCTATGCAGTCCTGCGGGGTACGTACACTGTGACCTACGTCGAGGCCGATGTCCCACATCAGCAGCAGGAAGCGCTCCAGCACCTCGCTGTGGGCGGCTAGTGCCGGCTCCTCGGCGAGGATCATAATGTCGATATCGGAGTTGGGGTGCAATTCGCCGCGACCATAGCCGCCTACTGCTATCAGGGCAATCTTGCTGGTAGCTTCACCCAGATGGTGGCACCAGGCGCGTACTAGTAGCTGGTCAAGAAGCTGGGCGTGGTGTGTAACAAGTGAGGCTACGTTGTCATTGTTACGGAAGCGATACTCTAGCTGCTCGCGTGCCTGGTTTATGGTGTCACGGAACAGTTTTATCGGGTTACTGGTAGCGCTAAGTTTGGCATCAAATTCGTCGGCTACGAAAAGTGGCTCAACTTTAATTTTGTTCATTCTAGATTTGTTCACCCTGGCGTAGAGTCAGCACTTCTACCCCATCCTCGGTGACCAGCAGGGTATGTTCCCACTGGGCTGAGAGACCACGGTCTTTGGTAACCACGGTCCAGCCGTCACGCATCAGACTAACGTTGCGCTTGCCGGCGTTGATCATGGGTTCGATGGTAAAGATCATGCCTGGTTGCAGTTCGAGACCACTGCCGGGGCTACCGTAGTGGAGTACCTGCGGCTCTTCATGAAATTCACTACCGATGCCATGGCCACAGTATTCGCGCACCACCGAGTAGTTGTTGTCCTCAGCGTGCATTTGGATAGCGTGGCCGATATCACCCAAGTGCATCCCGGGTTTGACCATTTTGATTCCAAGAACCAGACACTCGCGGGCGATCTCCACCAGCCGCTTGGCCTTTACTGAAGGCTCGCCAATAAAGAACATCTGGCTAGTGTCGCCATGATAACCATCCTTGATTACGGTGATGTCGATGTTGACGATATCACCCTTCTTCAGCACTTTATCACCAGGGATCCCGTGACAAACTACGTGGTTAATTGAGGTGCAGATGGAGCAGGGAAAGCCGTGATAGTTGAGTGGGGCCGGGACTGCCTGTTGCTCATTAATGATGTAATCGTGGCAGATGCGGTTCAACTCTTCGGTGCTGATACCGGCTTTTACGTGGGGGGCGACCATCTCCAGAACCTCGGCGGCCAGTCGACCCGCAACACGCATCTTTTCGATTTCTGCGGCAGTTTTTATTTTTACGCTCATGTTGTTGATTTTACAGGCTTTTGCCGGACACGGCAGGGTTTTATGCAGCTTACCCTGAAAGTGCGGAAAAAGTGGCTCCGTCGTTGTTGATTAGGGAGGGTTATGGTATAAAGTGCGCGCCTTATAGGCAAATACAAATATCGGTGAGGCGGATTGGCCGTCAAACCGAAATCCACACATGTGCTGACAGGGTCTGTCCGGGTGCCTCCATGAGGGGGTTGGACATCCCGGTACATGGAGGAACAACCCAAACCAGGAGTTAAAAATTATGGCTAGCGTCACTATGCGTCAAATGCTGGAGGCCGGTGTTCACTTCGGTCACCAAACCCGTTACTGGAACCCCAAGATGGCTCCCTTCATCTTTGGTGATCGTAACAAGATCCATATCATCAATCTCGAGAAGTCTCTGCCGCTCTATAACGATGCGATGAACTTTGTCTCCAAGCTGGCGGCCAAGAAAGGCAGTGTCATGTTCGTCGGTACCAAGCGCCAGGCCGGAGACCTGATACAGCAGGAAGCCGAGCGCGCTGGTATGCCTTACGTGAACCACCGTTGGCTCGGCGGTATGCTCACCAACTATAAGACGGTGAAGCAGTCTATTAAGCGTCTGAAAGACCTTGAGGCGATGGATGCCGATGGCTCTCTGGAGCGTCTGACCAAGAAAGAGGCGCTGATGCGTCGTCGTGAGATGGAGAAGCTGGATCGTAGTCTTGGTGGTATCAAGGATATGGGCGGCCTGCCCGATGCCATGTTCGTTATCGATGTCGGTCACGAGAAGATTGCAGTAAGCGAAGCGAAGAAGCTGGGTATTCCAGTTATTGCTATTGTTGATACCAACTGCAGTCCTGAAGGCGTTGATTACGTGATCCCCGGGAATGATGACTCGATTGGTGCCATCACTCTGTACGCACAGGGCGTAGCTAATTCCGTACTTGAGGGCCGTTCCTCCAGCGCCACCACCGGTGGTGATAGTGGCGATGAGTTCGTCGAAGTGGCTGAGGAAGCTGGCGAGGCATAAGCACGGCGCTTTTGTTATCGAAAAAAAAGGGGGCCCAGCCCCCTTTTTTGAAAGTATTCTACGCTTCGCCCCATGTTTTCCCCGGGGCGGGACGTTAATAAACACATTTATACGATATATATATAGAGGAAATCAGAGATGGCTATTACCGCTGCACTGGTTAAGGAACTGCGCGAGCGTACAGGCGCCGGCATGATGGAGTGCAAGAAGGCACTGGTTGAGGTTGATGGTGACATCGAGGCGGCAATTGAGCACATGCGTAAGACTGGTCTGGCCAAGGCCGACAAGAAGGCGGGTCGTACCGCCGCTGATGGCCTGATTGTGGTCGCTAACAGTGATGATAACAAGCAGGCCGTAATGGTTGAGGTTAACTGCGAGACTGATTTTGTTGCCAAGGGCGATGATTTTATCAACTTCAGCAATGAAGTTGCCGCCCTTGCCCTGAGCAATCAGCCTGCGGACCTTGATGCCCTGCTGGCGTGTGGGATGAGCGGTGGCGAGAATGTTGCCGACACCTGCAAACGCCTTATCGCCAAGATTGGCGAGAATATGAGCGTACGTCGTTTTCAGCTGTTCAGCACCGATGGTCTGCTCGCCAGCTATCTGCACGGCGCACGTATCGGCGTTATGGTTGATATGAGCGGTGGTAACTCCGAGCTGGCCCGTGACATTGCGATGCACGTTGCTGCCAGTAACCCCAGTGCCGTATCCGAGGCCAATGTTGACCCGGCGCTGATTGAGAAGGAGAAGGAGATCTTCACCGCTCAGGCCCTGGAAAGTGGTAAGCCTGCCGAGATCGTCGAGAAGATGATCGGTGGTCGTATCAAGAAATATCTTAAGGAGATCACTCTGGTAGGCCAGCCCTTCGTCAAGGACCCTGACACCAGTGTGGAGAAGCTGCTGAGTGATGCTGGTGCCACTGTTAACGGTTTTACCCGTTTTGAAGTGGGCGAGGGGATTGAAAAGAAGGTTGAGAACTTTGCCGACGAAGTAATGGCTCAGGTGAAGGGTAGCTAAAGATGAGTGCTACCGACAGCAAACTGACCTATAAGCGTATCTTGCTTAAACTCAGCGGTGAAGCGCTGATGGGTGAACAGGATTTCGGTATTGACCCCGCCGTTATTCAGCGTGTCTCCGAGGAGATTGCTGAGGTGGTGAATGCCGGTGTGGAGGTCGGTCTGGTGATTGGCGGCGGTAATATTTTTCGTGGAGTAAGTCTTGCCTCCAGTGGTATGGAACGTACCACCGCCGACCATATGGGTATGCTCGCTACGGTGATCAATGCCCTGTCGGTCCAGGATGGCCTGGAGAAGGCCGGACTGGAGGTGCGTGTGATGTCGGCTCTGCCGATACATCAGGTCTGCGAAGATTATGTGCGCCGCCGTGCGGTGCGTCATCTGGAGAAAGGGCGCGTGGTGATCTTCGCTGCCGGTACCGGCAACCCCTTCTTTACTACTGATTCGGCGGCTACCCTGCGTGGTATTGAGATTAAAGCTGATCTGGTACTTAAAGCGACCAAGGTCGATGGGGTGTATACCGCTGATCCGATGAAAGATTCCAATGCCAAGCGCTATTCACACCTTAGTTTTGATGAGGTACTGGATAAAAAACTGGGTGTCATGGACTTGACGGCGATCGTGTTGTGTCGCGATCACAGCGTGCCGCTTAATGTCTTTGATATGAACAAGCCCGGAGCTCTGATGCGTGTGATGCAGGGCGAGGATGAGGGTACTCTGGTAGAGCGTGGAGAGCACTGATAATGATTAACGACATTAATAAAGATGCTGAACGTCGTATGCAGAAGAGTGTTGAGGCACTGAAGACGGAGCTTACAAAGATTCGTACCGGTCGTCCGCACCCCAGTCTTCTCGATCACGTTACCGTGGACTACTACGGTTCCGAGGTACCGATCAGTCAGGTAGCTAATATCAATGTGGAGGATGCCCGTACTCTTTCTGTTACCCCTTGGGAAAAACCGATGGTAGCAGTGGTAGAGAAGGCGATTATGGCCTCCGATCTGGGCCTTAACCCCGCCACAAATGGCAATCTTATTCGTATACCCATGCCACCTCTTACCGAAGAGCGTCGCCGTGACCTGACCCGTGTGGTTAAAGGTGAGGGTGAGCAGGCCAAGGTAGCGGTGCGTAACATTCGTCGTGATGCCAACTCCGATTTTAAATCTCTGCTTAAGGACAAGGAGATTAGCGAAGACGAGGCACACGGAGCAGAGGATGCCATTCAAAAGTTAACCGACAAATACGTTGCTGATATCGATGCGGTACTGCAGGAGAAAGAGCAAGATCTGCTCTCCATGTAAATCTCCTGGGAACCCGGCAGCGTTTCGGTGTTCAGACCTATAATGATGACGCTAAAGACGACGGAAAGCATCAGGCATGGCTAAAGCCGACAACAACAGCTCCAGTAAAATCCCGCGACATGTTGCGATTATTATGGACGGTAATGGCCGCTGGGCACGCAAACGTCATCTGCCCCGTGTGGCCGGTCATCGTGTGGGGCTGGAGGCGGTGCGTAAAACCATTAAGGCCTGTGTTGAGCAGGGTGTCGAGTCTCTGACCCTGTTCGCCTTTAGTAGTGAAAACTGGCGCCGCCCCAAGGAAGAGGTCGGGCTGTTAATGAAGCTCTTTATCACGGCACTCGATAGTGAGGTAAAGAAACTGCATCAAAACGGTGTGCGCCTACGGGTGGTTGGCGAGCTTTCTGCCTTCAGTTCCGAGTTGCAGCAGCGCATTGTCAAGGCTGAGACTCTTACCGCGAGCAATACCACTCTCTGTTTGAATATTGCGGCCAATTATGGTGGCCGTTGGGATATCACTCAGGCAGCACGTAGCCTCGCTGCCCAGGTTGAGCGTGGTGAGATCGCCAGCGATGATATCAACGAAGAGCTGTTGGGTGCGCAGCTCTGCCTTGCTGACCTACCCGAGCCGGATCTATTTATTCGCACCGGCGGTGAAGAGCGTGTGAGCAACTTCCTGTTGTGGCAGCTCGCCTATACCGAATTCTATTTTACCGATCTGTTATGGCCTTCCTTCGACGCCAAGGCGTTGCAGCAGGCACTCGACTCCTTTAGCAGTCGTCAGCGCCGTTTTGGCCGTACTGGCGAGCAGGTGGAGGAGAGTGAGAGTGCTTAAGCAACGTATTATCACCGCCTCGATCATGGCGTCACTGGCGCTGTGGTGTGTTTTGACCATGAGCAGCGGTACTCTCGCTATTATCTTTGCCGCGGTTTTTGCCCTTGGTGCATGGGAGTGGTCGCGACTGGTTGGTTTGCAGAGCCATCTGGCACGGCTTGTTTACAGTCTCGCCTTCCCTGTTATTTTCTATTTTATTTATCCGTTGTTGCAGCAGGGGACCTGGCCGCAATTTATTCTGGTGCTGTCACTGACATGGTGGGTTTTTGCGCTAATGTCGGTGCTTACCTATCCACGCAGCGCTGCGTTGTGGCAGGGCAGTGCGGTAGCACGCGCAGTTGCCGGACTGATGGTGTTGATTCCCTCCTGGGCTGCACTGGTGTTGCTGCATAGCCGGTTTGACCACGGTTACTTTATTTTGATGGCCTTTATTATCTGGGGTGCCGATACCGGTGCCTATTTTGCGGGTCGTGCCTTTGGTAAGCGCAAGTTGGCCCCCAGAGTGAGTCCCGGAAAGAGCTGGGAGGGTGTGATCGGCGGTTTGCTACTGGCCCTGGGCGTGGCAGCATTTGCGACCCTCTGGTTAAAGCCCATCGGCGGCTATAGTGGATTTTTTATCCTGGTGGTGGCTACCGTCTTTATCTCTGTGCTGGGTGATCTGATGGAGAGCCTGTTCAAGCGCGTGATGAATATGAAGGACAGTGGTGGCATTTTGCCGGGTCATGGCGGCATTCTTGATCGTATCGATAGCCTCACCGCTGCTGCACCACTATATACCCTGGGATTGCTATGGCTGAGCTAGTAAAGGGCATTACCGTCCTTGGTGCTACCGGCTCTATCGGTGTCAGTACTCTCGATGTACTGGCTCGTCATCCGGATAAATATCGCGTGGTGGCTCTGAGTGCCAATACGCAGGTCGATCGCCTTTTTGAGCAGTGTCAACTTCACCACCCCCGCTTTGCAGTAATGGTTAACGCAGATGCCGCCGAGCAGTTGCAGAAGCAGTTGCGTGATCAGGGCTCTGACACCGAGGTGCTTAGCGGTATTGAGGGGCTGGAGCGGATCGCCTCACTGGATGAGGTGGATTACGTTATGGCTGCTATTGTTGGAGCAGCCGGATTGCTGCCCACCCTTGCCGCTGCTCGTCACGGTAAGCGGGTGCTGTTGGCCAATAAAGAAGCATTGGTGATGTCGGGCCACCTCTTTATGGAAGAGGTAAAAGCCCACGGTGCTGAGTTGCTGCCGATAGACTCGGAGCACAACGCCATCTTCCAGTGCATGCCACAAAATTTTGAGAAGGGCCTGGCACAAACTGGGGTGCGTCATATCCTGCTCACCGCCTCTGGTGGCCCCTTTCGTACCACACCGCTGTCTGAGCTGGAGTCGGTGACTCCGGCGCAGGCGGTAGCCCACCCAAACTGGTCGATGGGTCGCAAGATTTCGGTTGATTCAGCCACCATGATGAATAAGGGACTGGAGGTGATCGAGGCGTGCTGGTTGTTTAATACCGAGCCTTCACATATCCAGGTGGTGTTGCACCCGCAGAGCGTGATTCACTCGATGGTTGCCTACTATGATGGCTCGGTACTGGCGCAACTCGGTAATCCGGACATGCGTACACCCATTGCGCACGCCCTGGCCTGGCCCGAGCGCATCGCATCGGGTGTTGCTGATTTGAATATTTTCGATGTGGCACGA
Source organism: Pseudomonadota bacterium (assembly GCA_039714395.1). Taxonomy (GTDB): domain Bacteria; phylum Pseudomonadota; class Gammaproteobacteria; order Thiohalomonadales; family Thiohalomonadaceae; genus JAPHSX01. Next base: position 91,461 of record JBDLJH010000011.1, read on the forward strand.
CTTGACTTTGAGACAGCTGACTTCGATCGTTTTCCCTGTTTACGGCTGGCGATTGAGGCGATGGAGGCGGGTGGCACGGTACCGGCCGTACTTAACGCTGCCAATGAAGTTGCGGTTGAGGCCTTCCTCAATGAGGAGATCGGTTTTACTGCGATATCCCGTGTGATCGAGCAGAGCATGGCGCAGGTGGGGCGGCGTGATGCCGACAGCCTGGAGACTATCTTTGAGGCCGATGCCCATGCCCGTGAGGTGGCTGTGACACTAGTGAAGGGGATGCGTTAATGCTCGATTTTCTGCAAACTCTGCTGGCCTTACTGGCTGCCCTCAGCCTGTTGATTGCGGTTCACGAACTGGGTCACTTTCTGGTGGCTCGTTGGAGTGGGGTAAAGGTTCTGCGTTTCTCCATTGGTTTTGGCAAGCCGTTGTGGCAACGTAAATTTGGTACAGATAATACCGAGTTTACGCTTGCCACCATCCCGCTGGGCGGTTATGTCAAAATGCTCGATGAGCGTGAGGGTGATGTGACTGAAGAGGAGTTGCCTCGCGCCTTTAATCGACAGACACTGGCTAAACGTAGTGCCATCGTAGCTGCCGGTCCGGTGTTTAATTTCATCTTCGCTATCGCCGCTTACTGGTTAATGTTCGTCATTGGCGTGCAGGGCATTAAACCGCTAATCCATGAGGTTGAACCCGACACCATTGCTTATAAGGCCGGGCTGCGTGGTGGTGAAGAGATCATTGCCGTGAATGGTGAAACGACCCCTACCTGGCAGTCAGCAATGGAGGCCATCATTCCACTGGCTCTATTGCAGCAGCCTGTACAGTTGACGGTATTTGATGGGGGTTTGAGTGTCGAGCGTAAGCTTAATACTGAGACACTTTCGGGGATGCAGAAGCCCGCTGAGATGGTTGATCAGCTGGGGCTTAAAGTTTTTCGTATCAGCATTGCACCGGTTATCGATAAGGTGCTTGATGACTCGTCGGCACAGAATGCTGGGTTGCGCAGTGGTGATGAGATCCGCTTTATTGGTGAGCAGCCTGTTGATGACTGGTCTAGTCTGGTGGAGGTCATCTCTGCTAATCCCGGTAAGCCATTGAATATGGTGATACTGCGTGATGGTGGTGAATTGAACATTGAGGTTCGTCCTCGAGCCAGGAAAGTAGCTGGAAAAACTGTTGGTCGTATCGGGGTTTCTCCGCGTATTGATGAGGCGAAGTTGCAGGCACTTCGCACCGAATTACGACATAGTCCAGCAGATGCAATCGGTATTGCCCTGATCAAAACATGGGATATGAGTGCGCTGACCCTGCGCATGATAGGTGAGATGGTAATGGGCCGAGCCTCGGTTGAGAATATTAGTGGCCCGATTGGTATTGCTCAATTTGCCAAGCGTTCAGCGGTAGCAGGGGTAAGTCAATTTTTAGCATTTTTAGCACTCATCAGTTTAAGTCTTGGTGTTTTGAATCTGTTACCGGTGCCGGTGCTCGATGGCGGCCATCTGATGTTCTATTTTGTAGAGCTAATTAAGGGGTCTCCGGTTTCCGAGCATACTGAAATGTTAGGACAGCGTGTTGGCCTGGTGCTGATTGTCTCGCTGATGGCTTTGGCTATATATAACGATCTGGTTAGATTGGTAGGGTAGATAAATTTTGATGCGATCTTTTCCTTCATTTCCTGCGAAATTATTTCTTCTTTTGTTGTTCTGGCAATCATCGGCTGTAGCGTTACAGCCATTTACCATCGACGACATTAGAGTTGAGGGCTTGCAACGTATCTCGGTAGGTACGGTCTATAATTATCTGACCCTGGAGAAGGGGGCGACCCTGGACGAACAATCAGCCTCGGCTGCGGTTCGTGCACTATTTAAAACCGGTTTCTTTAAGGATGTGGTTCTGGAACGTGAGGGTAATACCCTGGTGGTGTTTGTTGCTGAACGCCCAGCTATTGCCAGTGTTGAGATCGAGGGGAACTCGGATATTCCTAGTGATCAGTTAGAGGCTAATCTGAAGATGATTGGTTTAAGTGAAGGTAAGGTCTTCAACCGTTCTATGTTGGATAAGATAAAGACCGAGTTGCAACGCCAGTATTTAGCGTTAGGAAAGTACAATGCACAAGTGAGTACCGAAGTGCAACGACGTGAGCGTAATCGCGTCGCCCTGCGTATTGAAATAGCAGAGGGTGATGTGGCCGCGATACATCATCTCAATATCATCGGTAATACTGCCTATGATGAAGGTGAGCTGCGCGATATGTTCATTCTCAGTAGTGATGGAGGATGGTTTGGTGGTGATGATCAGTATTCAAAGCAGAAGCTGAGTGCAGATCTAGCAACAATGCGAGAGCATTATCTGGACAATGGTTATATTAATTTCCGGGTAAACTCAACTCAGGTCACAATTACCCCAGACAAGCGCCATGTTTATATCACTATTAATGTTACTGAGGGTAAACAGTATCGTGTTAGTGAAGTGGGTATTACTGGTGATACGGTAGTGCCGAAAGAGGATCTGCAAGCTCTAATCCTGCTGCATAAAGGGGATATCTTCTCACGCAAGAAGCTAACCGCAAGCAGCAAGCGCATTACCGATCTTCTGGGTGACAATGGTTACGCATTCGCCAATATTAATCCTATACCCAGCCTTGATGATGAGAAGCTTGAGGTGTCCTTAAATTACTATATAGATTCGGGTAAGAGAGTCTATGTGCGTCGTATCAATATCAGTGGTAATACGCAAACACAAGACGAGGTGTTGCGCCGTGAGATGCGGCAGATGGAGGGTGGGTGGATTGCCAGTACCAAGGTGGACCGATCACGAACTCGTCTCAATCGCCTGGGATTCTTTGATGAGGTAAAGGTGGCGACGCCTGCGGTTGCTGGCGCCACTAATCAGGTTGATCTTGATATCGATGTGGTCGAGAAGGAGTCGTTTGGTAGTTTCAATTTGGGTATTGGTTACGGTGATACTCAGGGACTTACTATGAACGCCAGTGTCGACTGGGAAAATTTCATCGGCAGCGGCCAGCGCTTTAGTATCAAATTCGATAATAGTGACGTTAATACGGTTTACAGTGTCGACATCACGGATCCTTACTATACGATTGATGGGGTTAGTCGTAACGTTAAGCTGTTTTATAAAGAGACAGACGCTGATGCAGCAGATACCAGTGATTACACAACAGATAGCTATGGTTTAGGCATCGGATTTGGTGTGCCCGTGAGTGAGTACGATACGGTGCGCTATCGTTTTGATTACGAACATACCTTGCTTAATACTACTACAACCACACCAATAGATATTCTTGGTTTCTGTGATGATGTTGCAACCTCACTAGAGTGTGAGTTTGGTACCTATAAACTCGGTGCCAGTTGGACACATGATACCCGGAATCGAGCTGTCTTTCCGGACGACGGGGGAACTCTTAGTTTAGGAACGGAAGTATCAGTAGGTGGCAGTGATGCACTAGGGGAAGAGTTTCGTGATGCCCCGCAGTTCTATAAAATCCGTTTGAATATGAAGCACTATTTAAAGTTGGCTAACTGGGCTACTTTGGCTGTTAGGGGGGAGGGGGCCTATGCCAAATACTACGGTGATAGCACGGTGCTTCCTCCCTATGAACGTTACTACGCAGGTGGTGTTCGCACCCTGCGCGGTTATCAGGCCAATCAACTTTTCTCTACTCCAGGCACGCTTGATGAATTTGGTTTGCCACGGGGGGGGAACGCCCGTCTACTGGCCAGTGCTGAGTTTGTAATGCCACCGCCATGGGATCTGGACAGTAAGTCCATGAGATTTAATGCCTTTATTGATGCAGGTAATGTGTATAATACTGGACAGGATTTCGATGTATATCTGGAAGAGCTGCGTATGACTTACGGTATATCGATGAACTGGTTGACCCCGGTCGGGCCCCTGATATTTAGTTACGGCTGGCCGATTAATGCTAAGGACGGTGACCAACTTGAGAGCTTCCAGTTCAGCCTTGGTATGATGTAAGGTGGTAGCACGCGGAGTAGTGAGCGATGACAAGATTATTTGTTGTACTAATACTTTTTTTCGCTATCGGTTTTAGCACGCAGAGTGTGGCCGATGAACCGTTACGTATTGCCTTCGTTAATATCCCACAAATTCTAGAACAGGCACCGCAGGCCGATGCGGTGCGTGAAATCCTCAATCAGGAGTTCGCTGCACGTGATATGGATCTGGCTACTGGAGATAAAAAACTCGATCTACTCAAAGGCCGGCTAGAACGTGAAGGTCTTAGCATGGATGAAGAACAACGCCGTAAACTTGAGCGTGAGTTACTTACTCAGGAACGCGAAATGAAGCGTAGCCATGAGGAGTACAATGAGGATCGCAATATTCGTAAGAATGAGGAGTTGGCGAAGATGCAACGCGAAATTCGCCTCTCTATCGTCACTTTGGCCAAAGAGTTAGCTTATGATATGGTGCTGGAAAGTGGCGTAATGTATGCGAGTACTCGCGTTGATATCACCGGTCTGGTGATTAAGCGCCTGAAGCAAAATTTTGGCATGAAAAATAACGACAAAAAACAGTAACGTGGAATATACACTCGGCGAGATCGCACAACATATAGGGGCTCGGTTTGAAGGTGATGCTGACACCCGTATTTGCGGTGTTACTACGCTGGAATCATCACGCCAAAATTCGATTGGTTTCCTTACCCAGTCCCGTTACCGTAAATATCTGAAAAACACCAGTGCAGCTGCGGTGATCTTGCGTCAGGAAGATGTGGAATACTGCCCGGTGGCAGCTCTGGTTTGTGACAACCCCTATGTTGCTTACGCTCGTGTTAGCGCCATGTTTTCTCCTGTTGCTAATAGCGCAGAACAGATTCATCCAAGTGCCGTAATTGATGCAGAAGCGATTCTGTCTAAGGGCGTCTCAATTGGTGCCAACTCGGTAGTCGCTGCAGGTGTAGAGCTTGAGGCCGGAGTGCATATCGGCAGCGGTTGTGTGATAGAACAGGGGGTGCATATCGGCATGGGCAGCCAGTTGCATCCCAATGTTACGGTTTACCATGATTGCGAAATTGGTCGAAATGCCAATATTCATAGTGGAGCGGTGATCGGCTCCGATGGTTTCGGTTTTGCCAATGAGGCTGGGCGCTGGATAAAGATTTATCAGCTGGGTCGTGTGGTGATTGGCGATGATGTGGAGATAGGCTCAAACACCAGTATCGATCGCGGTGCGATTGAAGATACGGTGATTGGCAATAATGTGATTATTGACAATCAGGTGCAGGTTGCACATAACGTTACTATTGGTGATCATTCGGCAGTTACTGGTTGTGTCGGTATCGCTGGTAGTGCAGTGATCGGCAAGCATTGTGCGCTGGGTGGTGGCGTCGGTATTCTTGGCCACCTTGAGATTGTTGATGGAGTAACGGTGACAGCGATGTCGCTGGTGACCAGCTCGATTAAAAAGCCTGGTGTCTACTCTGCAGGTACCCCGCTGGAGCCGAAGGCGCAGTGGCAAAAGAATTATGTTCGTTTTAAACAGCTGGACGACATGTCACGCCGTATTAGGGCGTTGGAAAAAGAGCTAAAGCAACGATAACTATTCAGTTCACCCCTGTACAAGCCCAGAACTGCGTTTCAAAATGGTCATTTACACGTGTAAACTCACATTTTGGGCCTTGTTCTGGGCTTGTACAGGAGCAACCTGAACAGTTACAAGCAACTACAATAGAAGGTTGAATACTTTGAGCGCAATGGACATTCAGGAGATCCTAGAGCATCTCCCACACCGTTACCCTTTTCTTCTTGTCGATCGAGTGCTGGAGTGTGAGCCGGGCAAACGTCTGGTGGCAATCAAGAACGTCTCGGTTAATGAGCCAATGTTTACGGGCCACTTCCCCGAGCGCCCGATATTCCCTGGAGTATTAATCATGGAAGCACTGGCTCAGGCCACCGGTATTCTTGCATTTCGCAGTACCGGTAAGAAACCAGACGGTTCTTCTCTATACTACTTTGCTGGTATTGATAAGTGCCGCTTTAAGCAGCCGGTTGTTCCTGGTGATCAGTTGTTGCTTGAGGTTGAGGTGATAAAGGAGAAGCGTGGGATCTGGAAATTTAATGCTGAGGCCAAGGTGGATGGTAAGTTGGTCGCAAGTGCCGAACTGATGTGTGCGGAACAGACGATTAAATGAGTGCCATCCACCCCACAGCCGTTATCGATCCTAGTGCCGTGATAGGCAGCGGGGTAAGCATCGGACCATATAGCGTGATTGGTCCGCATGTGGTGATTGGTGATGATAGCTGGATTGGTCCGCATGTGGTGATTAATGGTCCAACCTCTATCGGCCGGGAAAACAAGATCTTCCAGTTTGCCTCGGTAGGCGAGGTTCCTCAGGATCTGAAATTCGAGGGAGAGAATACCCGACTGGAGATTGGTGACCGCAATACCATTCGAGAATTTGCCACCATTAATCGTGGCACCGGTGTGGGTGGTGGGGTGACGCGCATCGGCAACGATAATTTGTTGATGGCCTATATCCATATTGCACATGACTGCATCATCGGCAATAACGTGATCCTCTCTAATAATGCCTCATTGGCGGGCCATGTCACGGTGGCCGACGATGTTATCCTCGGGGGCTTTACCCTGGTGCATCAGTTCTGTGCCGTGGGTCAGCATGTATTCGCCGGTATGGGCTCAGCTATAGCTAAGGATGTGCCGCCCTATTTGATTGTGACGGGTGCCCCAGCGACACCACATGGCTTGAATAAGGTAGGTTTGAAGCGCCGCGGCTTCAGTGAGGAGCAGCTGCGCCAACTTACACGTGCTTATAAAGTGCTCTATCGTCAGGGGCTCAGTCTTGATGAGGCAAAGCAGCAACTTCAGAAGCTGGGTGAGGAGGACGATGATATACGTCTCTTCTCTGAGTTTTTACAGCAGACTACGCGTAGTATTCTCCGTTAAAGGGAATGCCAGACAAGCGTAAAAAAGCCGGAATTAATTCCGGCTTTTTTTATTCATTCTCAAGCATCTTTAACGTTAGTTTGGCGATATTCTTTGAGGCACCAGAAGCGCCAAGTTTCTCTCGGATCCCTCCCATGCGCGCGCGCATCGCTGCGGCACGCTCGCTATCCTGCAACAGTGCCAGTGTTTCACGGGTAATGTTTTCCACTGTGGCATCCTTTTGAATTAGCTCAGGGGCTACGCGCTCACCGGCGACTATATTGCACAGTGCAATGTGATCGAGTTTTACCAGACGTGAAAAGATCTGGTAACTCAGTGGTGACAGCTTGTAGGTCACCACCAGTGGCACCTGCATCAGCCCTATTTCCAGGGTAGCGGTGCCAGAGGCGCTGATGATAGTGTCGCAACCACGCATCACATCGTAGGGGCGCCCACTGATTAATTTGATCGGCAGTCCGCTCTCATCAATAAAGGGTTGTATCAATTCTTCGGGGAGTGTGGAGGCGCGTGGTATCAGGAACTGGATTTCTGGGATCACAGTCTTAATGTGCACAGCACTTTGCAGCATTAGTGGTAGCAGACGACTCACCTCGCTGCGACGACTACCGGGAAACAGGCCTAGTACCGGATGTGCGGGGTTGAGCCCTAACTCGTTGATGATCGACTCGCGTGTATAGTCGCTATGAACTTCATCGACCAGCGGGTGACCGACAAACTTTACAGGCACTCCCACTTTGTCGTAGCAGGGGGTCTCAAAAGGAAATACCACTGCCATCATGTCGACCAGCTTTTTAATCTTGAAGACGCGTTTTTTCTTCCATGCCCAGACCTGGGGGCTGATGTAGTAGAGCACCTTGATACCCAGCTCACGGGCGGTCTCGGCCAGACGCAGGTTGAAGCCGGGGTAGTCGACCAGAATCAGCAGGTCAGGACGATTGGTTCGCAGCTCGTTGCGCATACGTTCCAGTACACCCTTGAGGAAGCGATAGTTAATGAGCACCTCTACCAACCCCATCACCGCCATCTCGGCCGTATCGACCAGCGTTTCGACACCGGCGGCACGCATCTTCTCACCGCCGATACCGGAAAATGCCACATGGGGATTGAGTTTGTGCAGCTCTTCGACCAGACGTGCAGCATGGTGATCGCCGGAGGCCTCACCGGCGATGATCATGACGCGTTTAGAATCAGCCAACCACAACTCCACGGATCACATCGAGGATTTCATCGACCTGCTCGTCCGGTAGTTCGGGGAAAATTGGCAGTGACATGACGCGCGAGGCAACCTCTTCGGTCACCGGAAGAGTTTGACCTTTACAGCTCTCGGCAAAGACCTCTTGCTGGTGCAGCGGGATCGGGTAGTAGATAGCACAGCCGATCTCTTTTTTGCGCAGAGCGGCCATGATGGCATCGCGGTTGTCGGTGAGCAGCGCATACTGATGATAGACGTGTTTACCGATACCATCCTCATGCGGAGGAGTGATTCCCATTTCAGCCAGTGCGGCAGAGTAGCGGTGTCCGACACGGCGGCGACCGTTGTTGTACTGATCGATACGCTTCAATTTGGCGCGCAGCACTACGGCCTGTAGCTCATCAAGGCGGGAGTTAAAGCCCAGTTCTGAATGGTGGTACGGCTTCCAGCTGCCGTGGTTGCGTAGCACTCGCAGGTGCTCGGCGATCTTCTCGTCGTTGGTGGTGATTAGGCCACCATCGCCAAAGCAGCCAAGATTTTTGCTGGGGAAGAAACTGAAGGCGCCCACATCGCCGATGCTGCCGGTCTGCTTACCATCAATGTCGGCACCGAAGGACTGGGCGCAGTCCTCAACGATCTTTAGTTCATGCTTGCTGGCAAGAGCTTGCAGCGCACTCATGTCGGCTGGTTGGCCGAAGATGTGTACCGGAATGATCGCCCTGGTTTTGTCGGTGATGGCGGCGGCAACCTGCTCTGGATCGATGTTGAATGTTTTGGGATCGATATCAACAAACACCGGCTTGGCACCGACGTAGAGGATCGCCTCGGCGGTAGCGATAAATGTGAAGGGCGTAGTGATGACCTCATCACCGGCACCGACACCGGCAGCAATTAGCCCAAGGTGTAGCGCATCGGTACCGGAGGCACAACCGATGGCCTGTTTTACACCGAGGTAGCTGGCGGCCTCCTCCTCAAAGCCGCGTACATTCGGCCCGAGGATAAACTGGGTCGCATCAAGAGCAGCCAGCATGCCGCTATCGATCTCATCTTTAATCTCCTGATACTGGCCCTTCAGGTTCACCATTGGGATCATTATTTCTCTCCTGGAAAGTCTTAGGAATTCTTGTTGAGTAGTTTGCTGATGCGGATTGCGGTGTCGAGTGCCTGACGACCATCCTCACCGGTAACCGGTGGTGCACTGTTGGTGGCGATGGCATTAAGAAATGCCTCGGCCTCGGCGAGGATGGCATCCGAGTTATCGAAAATTGACTCCTCTGAGATGATCTCCGGGATCCCCGGGAACATCTCTTTTTCCCCTTTGCGGTGGAGGCTGAGGATTTTGTCCTGAAAATCGATGGAGATGTAGGCATCAGGCTGGAAGATACGCATCTTGCGTTGCGGTTTCATGCTGACCCGGCTGGCGGTGACGTTGGCAACACAGCCGCTCTCGAAGGTAATGCGAACGTTGGCGATGTCGTGCTCGTCGGTCAATACCGAGACACCGTTGGCATCGATATGGGCGATAGGGGAGCGTACCAGGTTTTGAATAATATCGATGTCGTGAATCATCAAATCAAGCACCACGTTGACATCGGCGCCGCGTGGATTGAACGGTGCGAGGCGGTGTGACTCGATGAATTGCGGTTGAGTCAGTACCGGTTGCAGTGCCAGCACTGCCGAGTTGAAGCGTTCCAGATGACCTACCTGCAGCACCAGCTGTTTATCCGCGGCGATAGCGATCAGCTCATCGGCCTCGGCTACGGTGACGGTCATCGGTTTTTCCAGCAGTACGTGGATACCGTTCTCCAGGCACTCCTTAGCCACCTGATAGTGGAGCTGAGTGGGGACTACAATACTTACCGCATCGACCTTGCCGAACAGTTCACGATGGTCTGTGAAAGGCTGCGTGCTGCACTCTTCAGCGACACGTTTGGCATTCTCCTCATTGGCATCGACAACGCCAACCAGTTCAGCATTATCGAGAGCGGTATATTTCTGGGCGTGGAAGCGGCCGAGGTAGCCGACGCCAATGACAGCAGTTTTCAATGGGGAGCTCATGATCGTCGTCCTGAGAAATTAGGGGTGAAATAGCGGCGCATGTTCGCATTTAATAGGTGAAAAATCAATCAGTTAATGTTGTAGCGGAGGGGCGATGAGAGTATTGTGCGCTGCTGTAAAAGGTGTCCGAGAGATGCGTCCAAAAGAGACGTGCATAGAATAACGATTCAGCCTGAGGGATAAGTCATGGTCACTCGTAATCTTTCCATTATGTTCACTGATATCAAGGGGTTCACGCAGCGTACTTCGGCCTCCAGCCGTGAGGCGATGAAGGCGCTGCTGGCACAGCATGAGCGCCTGTTGGTACCGGTGTTCGCCCACTTTGACGGTACCATCGTCAAGACCATCGGTGATGCCTTCCTGGTTTATTTCGATAGCCCCACCGATGCGGTGCTGTGTGGTGTCACCATCCAGGAGGTGCTGCGTCAGTACAACGAGCAGCAGTCCAGGGAGGAGTGCCTGGAGGTACGGGTGGCCATTAATGTCGGTGAGGTCGAGCTGACAGGTAATGATGTGATGGGGGAGGCGGTGAATATTGCTGCTCGCCTGGAAGGGGTAACCGAGGCCGGGGAGGTGTGGTTTACCGATGCGGTCTATCAGACCATGAATCGTGCCGAGGCCCCCTCGGCCGAGGTCGGGGAGAGGGTGTTTAAGGGCATCCCACACCCGATCCGCGTCTACAAGGTGATTCATGAACCCGATTCCGATCTGGCGAAGCATTTGGCCCATGACGTTAGCCTCGCGGATGGTGTGCCGCAGCTGACTGCTACCCGTGTACAGCTGCAGCCTGCGGCGGCAACTAAATCTTCCCGTTGCCGGCACACAGCATTTGCCTCGCTGACGGTGCTGATGATCTCTGCCGTAGTGGTGTTTTTGATACCCTCAACAGAAGAGAGGGCGTTGGAAAAGACACAGCAGTTGTTGGCCGAGGACAACCCTTCTGATGCCCTGATAATCGCGCATAAGGTACTGGTCACTGAGCCCGACAGTAAAGAGTTAAAAGCAGCGGCGATCACTGCTGCCAGGGCACAGCTTGATAAGCTGGTGTTGCAGGGTGATATCAAGGCGGCGGAGGGCTGGCTGCATCGTCAGCTGGAGGTGAAGCCTTATCTGGAGCCGCTACGCGGTGAGATGATGCTGCTGAATACTCGCGATACTATCAATATCGTGCTCAATGAGCAGCGCTATGCTGGAGAGTATTATCCGGAGCCATTGCAGCAACTGCTCTCACGCTATGCTGACAATGCCGATGCCCCTTACTATGCCGCGACTCTGCTGGAGGATAAAAAGCAGCCACGTCAAACCCGACTGTGGCTGATTCGCACAGCACTGGAGCGAGGTCACGCCGCCAATGAGAATATTTATCACTTTCTCATTGCTCTACTGGAGGGAGGTAAGATCGATTACGGTATGCTGGAAACCGTGCAGGAGTTACTGCTGAAATACTACTCCGAACAGAGTCTACTCTGGGCAGAGGCATCGCTGGATGGGGGTAGCGTGATGGCCTTTATGAATGGCTGGGCGATGCTCAAAGAAAAAGGTTCCCCCAAGCTGGAAGATGCCTACTATCAGGGACTCAATCGCCTCATCAATACCTCTGATGTGATGCGCCTGGAGCAGAGCAGGGCGGTGTTAACGCTGCAGACAGAGAGTAATAGACGTTTACAGGTGATCGCCTTCCTTAGCGAACTGGTCGATACCTTTCCCAAATTCATTAACAGCTCCCGTTTGAAGGATGAAATCCTTCGTACGCGTGATGGACTAAAGCAGTCATGGGCGCAGTAGACGCCCCTTAACGAAGACCTACATTTATGCAATCCAACTTTAATTTTGGTTCATCGGCGCGGCTGGTTGCCGGTGTTGATGAGGTAGGGCGTGGCCCACTGGCCGGGCCGGTAGTTACCGCTGCGGTGATCCTTGACCCGAATCAACCAATTCAAGGGCTGGCCGACTCCAAGGCGATAAGCGAGAAGAGGCGTGAGCTTCTGTTTGATGAGATCAAAGAGAAGGCGCTGGCCTGGGCCATTGGTCGCTGCGAGGTCGAAGAGATCGACGAACTGAATATCCTGCAGGCGACGATGACTGCCATGCAGCGGGCCGTGGCCGGGCTCTCGCCACAGCCGGAGCACGCGATGATCGACGGCAATCGCTGCCCTGACTTACCGTGCAGCTGTGAGTTTGTGATTAAAGGTGATGGTAAGGTGGCTGCCATTAGTGCCGCCTCGATTATTGCCAAGGTGACACGTGATCGGGAGATGGTGGAGTTGGATAGCCGATATCCGGGCTACGGCCTGGCCGGTCACAAGGGCTATCCCACCAAGGCGCATATCGCGGCGCTGCACGAGTTGGGTGTCACACCGATTCACCGTCGTACCTTCGGCCCGGTAAGAACGGTGCTCGAAGGGGAATAAGAGACGTGGTGTACTTGGAACCTGAATTTACAGGGTTTAGTTAAATAGCTTAGAGCACTTTGGTGTTCAAAATCGCGAGAGAGAATGTAGCAATGCGAGACCTGACTATGTTGTTTTTATATGCCCCCCGTTGTTCTTTGTCTCACCACTTAACAGCTGAGTCTTAAATATGGAATATGCAGGAAAGGAGTCGAAGCTCACAGCTTACAGTGATGTGGATTTCAGGCGGCCGGTATTGATAGGCTTGCTGGCATTTGTTCTGGCTTTTCTTGGTTGGCACTCTGTTGCGGAATACTTGTATGGAATAAGAATGCTGGCCATCTTTGAGGGGGCTTTCGCCTGCTACTCACTACTTCTCCTCTACTTTGTCATAAAACAACCATACTCGAAGTGGTTGGCGTTAGCCCTCGTCGTGCCAGGCTTGTCACTGATACTACTGGTAATGTTCCACCCTGACACTCCCAAGAATGCATTCATCTGGATTTTCCTGGTGCCTGTGCTTACATACTCACTGCTGGGGCGGTATTTAGGTTTTCTTCTAACGCTGTTTTGTTCCATACTGGCGCTGATCTCCTATCTTTCAAAATATGGAAATATCGTAGATCGGATCAATTTACTCATCATTATCGATGTTGTGATATGCATGAGCATCATCTGGGTTATTTCCCATCTTTATGAGCGGTATCGTGAAATGAGCAGCAAGGCTTTGCACCTGCTGGCCACTACCGATGAGTTGACAGGACTCTACAATCGCAGACAAATGGAGAAGGCATTCAAACACCTTTCCATGGTGGCAGACAGACAGCAACAATTGCTTGCGGTTGTCGTAATGGATCTTGACCATTTCAAGAAGGTCAATGACCAGTGGGGGCATGATGCTGGTGATGCAGTGCTGGTACATGTTGCAAAACTTCTGCGCGATGGCCTGAGACAGAGTGACTGGGCATTTCGAACCGGTGGGGAGGAGTTCTGCCTACTTCTGCCGGTCGAAGGATATGAGGGAGCGATAAAAGCCGCGGATACCGTACGTCAATCAATTGCTGATACCCCCTGCCATCACGGCGAACTCTCCATCCCCCTCTCCGCCAGTATTGGCATTGCACTGTACCCAAATGATGGAAGTGATTATGAAAATTTGCTGCAGCTTGGTGACCAGCACATGTACCGAGCGAAAGAGCAGGGACGCAACCGGATTATAGCGAGCAATTAATGGGGACTGTCCCTGAGGAATCCCCACAAATCTTCAAAGAAATTCAATAAGTTAGCACTTATTTTCACCTTATAGGGAACATGCATGGTGTTTTGCGATCAGATCACGG